>NZ_JAALJH010000069.1 GCF_011064615.1 Aquisphaera insulae
AGATAGGGACAGGGATAGGAGGGAAGTACGGGTTGGGACTGGGGAAATGCAGGGGCTGGCGGCGGAGTTGGAGCGGGCCGGCGGGGAGTCGGGATCGCCAAACCTGAATTCTGAATCTGAATCGAATCTGTGTTCATCGGTGTCCCTCTGTGGCTCAATTCCTCCCCCCGTCCCCATCTGTGGCTCAAATTCTCTGGATTCCACCCGTGGCGTCAAACGGGCGAGCGTCAGCCTGACGATGATCGTGCGGGATGAGGAGGAGAACCTGCCGAGGTGTTTGGGATCGGTGGCGGGGCTGTTCGACGAGATCGTGGTGGTGGATACCGGATCGAGGGACCGGACGGTCGAGGTGGCGCGAGAGTTCGGGGCGAGAGTGTTTGACTTTGTCTGGGTGGATGACTTCGCGGCGGCGAGGAATGCGGCGCTGGGGCGGACGCGAGGGGATTATGCGTTCTGGCTGGACGCGGATGACGTGGTTGAAGATGGGGAACGGGTGAAGCTCCAGGCGTTGCTGGCGGGGTTGCCGGCGGAGGCGTCGGAGCAGGCCGCTTACGTGGTGCGGTGTGCGTGCGACCCGGAGCCGGACGGGCGGGGCGGGAATACGGTCGTGGATCATATAAGACTGTTCCCGGTTCGCGAGGGCGTCCGCTGGACGTATGCCGTCCACGAGCAGATCCTGCCGTCGCTGCGGCGGGCCGGGGTGCCGGTGCGATGGAGCGACGTCACCGTGCGGCATACGGGCTACGCCGACCCGGCGTTGCGGGGCCGCAAGCTGGAGCGCGACGCGCGGATCCTGGAGCAGGAGCTGGAATCGCGGCCGGGTGACCCGTTCGTGCTCTTCAACCTGGGCTCGATCGCGGTGGAGCGGGAGGACTGGCCGCGGGCGCTCGAGTCCTTGCAGCGGAGCCTGGCGGGCTCGGCGCCGACGGATTCGATCACCCGGAAGCTGTTCGCCCTGATCGCGCGATGCCAGCAGATGCTCGGCAACCTGCCGCGGGCGATCGCGGCCTGCGACGAGGGCCTGTCCTTCTTCCCCGAGGACGCCGAGCTGCTCTTCCGCAAGGCCGTGGCCCATCGTGGCGTCGGAGATTCGGCGGCGGCCGAGGCGTCGTGGCGAAGGATCCTGGGGCTGCGGCGTCCGGAGGAGTTCGCGAGCGTCGACCAGGGGATCTACGGCCATCTCACGAGGCGCAATCTCGCGCGGCTCGCCGAGGAACGCGGGGACCACGCCGAGGCCGCGGCGCTCTGGCGGGCCGTGCTCGATGAGTGTCCGGGGGACGTCGAGGCGCAGGGGAGTCTCCGGGCCGGCCACGGATCGAGGGGAGCAACGATCAGGGAGCAGGCCCCGATGGCGCCCGGATATTGAGCGTCGAGGGCTCGACTCCCCCGAAGCCTTCGTTGGAGCTCGGGGGGATGAGACTCCAGGTGGAGACGGCACGAATCCCCACGCCTGGGAGCGAGAGCTCCTTGGCGGACTCGCCCGCCTCCAGGCGCCTGAGGCCGCTCTCGTAGGCCACGGCCCGGAAGGATCGCTCCTCGGGATCGAAGCGAATCCGGAGGGTCGTCCGGTAGAAGCCCGCGGCGAACCGGCAGACCTCCTTCCAGGTCGCCGCGGTCACGTCGAAGTGGTCGGCGCACTCCGCTCGCGAGATTGCAGGAGCCGCCAGGGAACTCGGCCAGCCGAACGTGCCGCGGTCGCGGAGCGCGCCGAGGACCGACTCCGCGAGCGAAACGTGGCCGTCGAACGACGGGTGCATGCCGTCGTTGAACAGGACGTCGTCGAGCTGGCCCGATCCGAGAGCCTGGGCGCGGGCCCGCAACACGGCCTGGCCGTCGACGAGGATCGCGCCATGTCGCGGCGCGAGCTCCCGGTAGACGTCCTGGAAGGCCGACGGGCAGCGCATCGGGTGGGCGTCCAGGTCGCGGGCGCGGACGTATTCCCGATACGCCTCGTCGCGGTGGCCGGCCCTTTCCAGCAGGCGGGCGAGTCGGAAGTGCGTCTCGGCGAAGCCCGGCTGACGGTCGATCAGGGAGCGGTAAACGGTCAGGGCGCGGGCCTCGTCGGCTCGCTCGAGCTCGCGAGCGGCGATCACCTCGGCGGCGAACGAGTCGCGATCGGCCCGGGGCATCCCGGGCGGGAGGACGGATCGGCTGGGCTCGAACCCCGCATCATTGCCCGGCGGCACGATGACGACCGTGGGGACGCCGGCCCGCTCCAGGTCCGAGAGGATGATCTCGGTCCGGCGGCGGAAGTCCTCCAGCCGCTCGCGGTACTGGGCGGCCGTGTGGGAGGGGACGGTGACGACGGCGGCGGGGCGGACCGCCGGGAGCGACCCGACGAGGGCCCGGCCGCGGGCCTCGTCCAGGAGCCGGCAGAGGGGAGAGCGGCCGGCGAGCCCGTTGATCAGCCCGGCGACGACGCCGCGGCCCGGATCGTCGTCGTAATACGGGACGTCGGCCGACCAGCCGTATCGGGAGGCGAACTCGTTGTGGCCGGCGTAGAGGACCACGAGGTCCGGCCGCCGCGAGGATTCGGCGAGCTTCTGGTGCATCGACTCGAGCGTCCAACCCGCACGCGCCTGGACTTCCAGGTGGAACATCCGCGCGGGGAAGAGGCGGCGGAGCTGCCAGGTCACGACCTTGCCCACCGACAGCCAGTCGCGATACGGCACCCCCTCGGCGCTCGACTCGCCGACGACGAGGATCGTCGCATCGGCGTCCGGCCTTTTGACGCCGGCGGGCCTCGTCGCGGCCATCGCCAGGCGTGGGGCCCGATGCTGCCACGCGAGGTACGCCGCCGCGCCCGCCTCCGCCAGCCCCAGGCCCAAAAGCACCGTGGTGCCCGCGAGGGCCACACGGGCGAGCACGCGTCGCCACCGCGACGACAGCCGGCGGCCGGCGAGCAGGCCGCCGGCCGCCAGGGCCGTCATCGTCACGAGGATGAGGACGGCCGCGGGATAGGCCGCGACCGCGGTTTCGAGGAGCCTGGTACGCCACATGGTCCGTTCGGTCCTCGCTCCGTCAAGGTATGCCCGCCGGCCGGATGCCCAGGCCGGTGATGCCCGCGTCCTCGGGGCGGGCCCCCGCCAGGATCTTCTCCGCGGCCTTCCTGTAGGCGGCCTCCTTCGCCTGCCGCTCCGCGGGATCGTAGCGGGTGAACGCGGTGACGCCGTAGAACCACGCCGAACGGCCGCAGACGGAGGCCCAACGCTCCGGGTCGAGCCCGAAGTGACGGGCGCAGGCCTCGGGATCGACGACCGGCATCGGCGTCCCCTCGGGCCAGCCGAGAGCATGCCGATCGTGGAGCTGCTTCAGCAGGTCCTGGGCCAGGGCGATGTAGCCCCGCAGGGTGGGATGCTGCGCGTCGTGATAGAGGTGGTCGTCGAGGATCCCGTGCGGGCTGATGGCCGTGAGGACCTTGTCGCAATCGACCAGGATGAGCGACGGATGTCGACTCGCCAGCTTCCGGTAGGCGTCGCGGAAATCCTCGGGGCAGCGCAGGGGCAAGGCGTCGGACTCCCTGGCCAGGACATATTCCCTCCGCGCCTCGTCCCAGGATCCGGCCGACTCGAGCAATCGGGCGAGCCGGAAGTGGGTCTCGGCGAAGCCGGGCTGGGCGGCGATCAGGCGGCGATAGGCGGAGATGGCCCCGGCCTGGTCCGTCTTCTCGAGCTCCCTGGCCCGGCGGACGTCGCCGTCGAACGCCACGCGGACGGGTTCCGGCGTCGTGGCCGGCAGGATCGATCGGCTGGGCTCGTAGCCGCCGTCATTGGAGGCGGGGATGAAGAAGATCGGCAGGGAGTGGATCTGCTCGGCGATCGTCGCGATCGCGTCGGCCCTGCGGCCGAAATCGGCGAGGATCCGGGCCCGCTCCGCGGGCGTGCAGAGGGGACGGTCGATGAGCTGGCGGGTGATGACCTTCGGCGGCATCACGTCGATCCGCTGATGCTCGATCGCCTCGATGATCAGCCGGCACGCAGGCGAGGCGCCCAGGATGACCTGCCAGGCCGGCCGTTCCGGAGCCTCGGCGCGTCCCTCGGGGGCGTCGCCGGCGGAGTTGCGATCCCAGGCCCACCGGCCCTGGAACTCGTTATGGCCCGAGAAGACGATGAGGGCGTCGGGCCGATAGGTCAGCTCCGAGAGCTGCTGGTGCATCCCTTCGAGGATGGCGCCGCCGGTGGCCCAGATGTCCAGCTCGACGCGTCGATGGAGGACTTCCTCGAGCTTCCAGCCGGCGATCTGCCCGGCCGACAGCCAGGGATGATAGGGCTCGCCACGCCCGCTCGACTCGCCGATCACGAGGATCTTCAAGGGGCCCTTGTCCGCCCCCGACGACCCGTCCGGAGCCGCATTCGCGAGGTCCGCGCGGATCCGCGGGTTGAGTGCGTCCTCTTCCCGGCGGATCGCGGCGGCGGCCGGCGAAGCGGGGGCGCGATGGAGCCATCGCAACCAGGCCGCGGACACGGCCTCGACCGCGAGGATGCTGAGGAGCAGGGAGAAATCCAGCAGGAGCAGCCGGGGGAGCCAGCCCCGCGTCCCCTTCGTCCGCCGCGCTCCGGGCCGCGGCCTGGCGAGGAAGAGGCCCAGCACCGGGAGCGTCAGCAGCACCGCGACAAGCAGCGCCACGTACGCCCCGAGCAGCTCGTGGAGGAACCCGACGCTCGCGGCCTGGCGCGTCTCCCGCGGGATCGACGACCAGGCCACCGAGATCCACGAGGGCGCGAGCTGCCAGGCGACGTAAGCGAGCACGACGGCGACCGCCGGCACGAGCAGCCGGATCATCGAGCGGACGTCGAGCGGGCGGTTCGCGGGAGGGGTGGTCGGCTCGTTCATGGCCCCATTGTACGGGAAACGTCGCCCGCCTGGAAAACCGAGATGACGCGCGTGAGAATCGGCCGGGAGAGGGCGACGGGGCCCGCATCGAGGATGATCGAGGCTGCGAGAGCCGACCGACGGCGTGGGGCGGATGCGCACCGATGCACGACTATGACAGGAGCAGTAAGTGGCTGATCCAGCACTACGGCGATTCGATCCTTCGCCTGGCCGGCGTCACCGACATCGTCGAGTGGGAGCCCCTCCAGGCCGAGGTCGTGCAGCCCCGCGGCCTGCCGGACGGCTTCCTCCGGGCGAGGCGGGCGGCGCAGGTCGGGTCCAGCTACTTCGTCGTCGAGATGGCGACCTATCCGGAGCCCCGGATCGCCGAGCAGGCCGCGCGCGACGCGGCGCTCGTCTACCTGGAACGGGGGATCGTGCCGGGGGTGATCGTCGTCGTGCTCCGGCAGCGTGGCCGAGTCCCGGCGCCCAGGATGGTTCAGATTCAGTCCGAGAGCGGCCGGACGACCATCCAGGTCAAGTGGCACATCGTCGAGCTCTGGGAGATCCCCGCGGAGGACCTCCTCGCCACGGGGGACGTGGGGGTCTTGCCGTGGGTCTCCCTCTCGAAGATCGAAGGCCCGCCCGGTCCGATCTTCAGCCGCTGCCGCGAACGGATCATCCGCGAGGCCCCGACCGATGAGCGGGAGAGTCTCATGGCGATCTCGCAAGTCCTCGCCCGGTTGCGGTATCATGAAGAAACTCTCTTCCAGCTTCTCGGAGGGCGAAAGGCCATGCTCGAGTTGCCATTCCTTGAAGAATTCAAGGCCGAGTGGGTTCGCGAAGCCCTGGAGAAGGATCGGGCCGAACGAGCGGCCGCGGAGAAGGCCGCTCGCGCGGCCGCGGAGAAGGCCGCTCATGCGGCCGCGGAGAGGGCCGCTCGCGCGGCGGTTCGCCGCAATATCGTGGACGTCCTGGAAGCACGACTCGGCGCGGGGGCCGCCGAACTCGGGCCCGAGCTGGAGGCGATCGACCGGGAAGCCAGGCTCAAGGAACTCCTGATCTTCGCGGTCAAGTGCAAGGATCTCGACGCTTTCCAGGCCCGCCTCAGGAAGCCGCGAGCCGGCCGCAGGAAGCCATGACCGAAGAGGGTGCCAGCCCATCCGTGACGTCGCGACCGGCGCATGGGTCTCCCCCGGGCGTCGCCGGACGCGAACGCATGCCGTTCGCGCGGACGGTGCTGCATCGGCCCGAGGTGGACTCGACCAGCGGCCTGGCTCGGAGCCTGATCCTCCAGGGTGTGGATGAGCTCCCGCTGCTCGTCTGGGCGGACCGGCAGACGCTGGGCCGGGGCCAGCGCGATCGGTCGTGGTATTCCGACGACGGCTCCCTGACGTTCACCGTCGCGATCGACCCGGCCGCGCACGGCCTTCGGGTGGACCAGGAGCCGAGGCTCTCCATGGTGGCGGCGCTCGCCGTGATCCATGCCATCGAGGACCGGGGCTGGGCGATCCCGGGCCTTGGCATCCGCTGGCCGAACGATGTGGAGGCGTCCGGCGGCAAGCTCGGAGGGATCCTCCCGGAGCGGATCGAAGTGCCCGGAGGATCCCCGTCCCATCGCCTCCTCGTCGGCATCGGCCTGAATGTCTTCACCCGCCTGGATCGGGCCCCCATGGACGTGGGGCGGATGGCCGCCTCCCTCGCCACGCTCGGCGCCGGGCCGCTCGACGGTTCGTCCATGCCCGGGCTCCTCGCCGCCATCCTCACGCACCTCGGGCGCGAGCTCGGCCGCCTCAAGGACGACGCGCCGGACCAGGCCCGCGAATGGGACGACCGCAACCTCCTCCGCGACCAGGCCGTCCGGATCGACCTCGGCCCGCGGACCCTGACCGGCCGCGTCACGTCGATCGACCCCCTGGGCGCCCTCTGCGTGGACGACGGCTCCGAGGTCCATCGCCTGTTCGGCGGACGGGTGCTGAGGTCTTGATACAATAGCCGACGATCGGAGGAGTCGAGTTCGTGGCGAGCTTACCGGCCAGGGCCGATTTCAGACCTCCGGATCGAGATGACCCGGTCGATGCGCTTTGGTCACTGCTCGCGACGCCGACCATCGACCCGGGCGCCCTTGCGACGGCCATCGAAAGGGCCCTGGATCAACGCGGTAAACTCGACTGGCGAACGATTCAGCTCATCAAGGAAGGTTGGGAGGCGCTGGGGCAACCCGGCTTCAAGATCACTGCGAGAATTCGTCTCCTCACCGGTAGGGACGGACACGACGAGGTGAGATTTCCATCGTTGAAGGAGCGGCTCGTGCCTCCCCTGAACCCGACGATTCTGCGCCAGTTCCTTCGAGAACTTGGCTCGCGAATTGGAGCCCCCGCGGATGTCTCCATGGGAGGCGCGGCCTCGTTGGTGCTGAGAGGTCTCCTCCAACGTGCGACGGAGGACGTCGACCTCGTCGACGAGGTCCCCGTGGCGATCCGCTCCGAGCACACGCTCCTGCAAGAGCTGGCGACGCGTCATGGACTCCGCGTGACGCATTTCCAGGGGCACTACCCGCCGGAAGGCTGGGCGGCTCGAACGACCGACGCGGGCACTTTCGGCAAGATCCGGCTCCGTCTGGTTGATCCCGCGGACATCATCGCGGGCAAGGTCTATTCCCCGCGGGCGAAGGACCTGGACGATTTCCGGATGCTCTGCGAGGGCCTCGATCGCGGCGTGCTTCGGGACCGAGTCATCCGCGGGCTGCCGTCGCGTTGGAGCGATCCGGAGGCGCGAGCCCGGGCCATCCAGAACTGGTACATCGCCTATGGCGAGGCCCTGGCGGACGGCTGAACGGCGTCATTTCGGCTCGGGCAGGCGGAGGAGGACGTCGCCGCCCTTTCCCGGACGTTCCGCCTCGGTCCGGCCCTGGTCATCCTTGCCGTCCGCTCCGACGCAGTAGACGACGGGCCTGCCCTCGATGACATTCCACCGGATCGGGCCGCCGGTGTAAGGATCGACGGGGGGCTTGGGGAAACCGGCCTCCCTGGTGGCCGCCTCGAGCGACGCCGGCATCTTGCCGCCGTTGCGGATCTGCGAGCGGCGGACCGCGGCCAGTCCCTGCACATTCCGGAGCCCGGCCTGGACGAACGCGGACCAGGCGATGCCATCCATGGCGGGCACGAGGCTCATGGTGACCCGGGTGATGAGGTCCGCGGAGCGGCTCTCCGGCGGCGGCTCCATGACCCGTCGGAGGCGATCGGCGTAGGGAGTGCCCGCGAGGCCGAGGAGCCTCCGATAGTAGTCGGCCAGCATCGCTTCCTGACGGCCGAGTTCCGCCGGAGTTAGCTTCGCCATCCTCGCGTCGATATCCGGCACCTTCTCCGGCCCCCGGTCGCCTGCGATCGATTTCCCTTGCCCCTGCCCCGTGAGGAGCGAGACGACCAGCGATGGGCCGGGCTGGATGCCCATGGCGATCAGATCGCGGCGGAGCTGGTCCTGGTGGAGTACCAGGTCGCGGAGCGTCGATCGGTGGACCAGGTACTCGCCCCGGAGGACCTCGGAGTCGACGTCGATCGACTTCGCGTCGTGCTCGCGGAGCATGGCCAGGAGGGCATCGCAGTGCTCGACCTTCAGCCCGCGAGTCGCGAGTAGCGGCAGGAACGCTTCCTTGATCGCCATCCGCTCCAGGGCCAAGGCGATCAGGGCAGTGATCATCACCGCCCGCGGCCGAAGATCCCGGGTGAGCCGGAGCAGTCGGGAGGTCTGCTGCAAGGCACCCGCCAGGTTCCCCTGCTCCATCAGGCGTCGCGCCTTCCAGAGAAGCACCCGTCCCGCGGGGCGAGCATCCTGGACGTGTGGCAGCAACGAATTCACGCCGATCCCGGTCTGAAAGACGCACCGGGGCCGCTGCTGCGCCCTCTCGAGCTTCGCCAGCCCCTCGTCGTAAGTGGCCAGGAACGCATTCATCTCGCGGGCAGAGATCGCGTTCGGATCGCGCTCATACATTTCGTAGATCTGGGCATATCGCTTCGTACGCTCCTTCACGGATTGCTCGCGGCGAGCCCGTGGCGGCCCCTCCGGGAAGCAGACCGCCACGTTGGACCCGAACTCGAAGAGGGCGTCGAGGTAGAGCGGCGCGGCGTTCTGATCGTCGGGCGGGGCCTTGAAGTAGGCGGCCACGTCGAACGGGGCCCCGGCGCCGAGCCAGTCGGGGGGCTTCGTGACGGCCCCCGGGAGCCGAGGCACGCCTGCTCGGCTCGATCCGGAGAGGGAGGAGGCGGGCGGCTGGGCCGAGGCCGACGTCATGGCCGCGGTCGTCAGCGCCGCGGCCGGGAGTCTCAGAAGGAGGGATCGTCGCGAGAGCTCGCCGTCGGGACGTGGCATGAACGGAGACCTCGAAGGAGGAGGATGTCGCCGCGCAGGTTACGCCAGCCGCAGGCGATTCGCAAGAATCGCGACGACCACCGAGACGTTCGAGCGCGCAAGGGACCGGGGGCGAGGCGAGCATGACCCCGGATGGGCCAATCTCGCCTCGCCCCCGGTTGGGCGTGTCGTCCGCGCCGGCCGAGAGGGCCGGGCTCATCCACGTCACTTGGAGGTGGCCAGCTTCTTCGCCCCGGGCTTGGGGGCGGGGACCTCGTCCTTGGTGCCGACCCAGTCGATGAGGATCGGGGTGGCGATGTAGACGGTGCTGTAGGTGCCGCTGAGGAAGCCGACGACCAGGGCGAAGGCGAAGCCGTGGAGGCCCTCGCCGCCCAGGATGTAGAGGATGACGACCACGAGCCAGGCCGTCAGCGACGTCAGGATCGTCCGGCTGAGGGTCTGGTTGATGGCGTCGTTGACGATCTTGTCCGTGAGGTGCGGGGTCTTCCCCTTGATCTCGCGGATCCGGTCGAAGATGACGATCGTGTCGTTGACCGAGAAGCCGATCAGGGTGAGGAACGCGGCGACGATGGGCAGGTCGATCTTGAACTGATCGATCATCAGGAGGCTGCTCACGACCGGGATTCGCGCCAGCCAGTAGCTGACGGCGATGGCCCCCAGGGTGATGAGCACGTCGTGGACGACGGCGAGGACGGCGGCCAGGCCATACGTGAACGAGTGGAACCGCCACCAGAGGTAGACGATGATGATCACCCAGCTCGCGACGGTCGCGATGACGGCGAGGGTCCTCGTCTCGCTGGCCACGGTCCCGCCGAAGTTGGCGACGCGCTCGAAGAGGAGGTCGCGGTTGCTCGCCAGCGAATCCTTGAGCTTGGCGAGCTGGGCCTGGGCGACGTCCGGCTCCAGGTCCGTCTTCAGGACGAGCCTCGTGGCGGCCTGGGCGGGGCCTTCCTGGGCGGCGGAATCGACCTGAAAGCGGGTGCTCGGCGTGGCAATCCCCGCCGCCTGGAGGATCCTCTCGAACTCGGCGCTGACGACCTTCTCCGGCGATTGCGTGCTGTTGAAGGCGGCCGTGTTGAAGCTGAGCGGGTACTCACGGCCGCCAGCGAAGCGGCCGACCACCGCGGGCGTGCCCTCCTTGGGGGCCGCGGGGGCCGCGGGAGCGATGGGCTTCGGCTCGCCCACGGTCATCTCCACCTTCGCCAGGCTGGGGCCGAAGGCCTCGAGGATCTTGTCCTTGACGCTCTTGGTGTCCTGCTCGGTCGTCCGGATGTTGAACCGGGTCAGGCTGGCGTCCTTGGTGACGCGGAGGCTCTCCACGGTCACGTCCGGCAGCGTGCTGGCCTTCTCGCGGACGAACTCGGCTCGCCGCGACTCGGAGAGGGACTGCACCATCGGGTCCGACTCATTGAGCCGGATCGTCACCAGCGTGCCGCCGGTGAAGTCGATGTTGTACATCGTCCGGCCGCGGGCGAAGAAGGCCACCAGGCCCAGCAGGATGAGGACCAGCGACACGCCCATGCAGATGTACCGCGGGCCGATGAAGTCGATATTGGTCTTGTCCCAGAGCTTGAGCATCTTGAGCTCCTTGATCCACCCCCTGGTGTAGGCGAGCTCGAAGATGACCCGGGACATGAAGACGGCGGTGAACAGGTTCCAGAGCATGCCGATGATCATGGTCAGGGCGAAGCCCTTGACCTCCTCCGTGCCGACGGCATAGAGGACGATCGCGGCCAGCAGGTTGGTGACGTGCGAGTCGAAGATGGTGACCCACGCCCGGCTGAAGCCGTTGCGGATCTCCTGGGAGAGGCTGGCGCCCCGCTCCTTCTCCTCCCGCATGCGTTCGAACACCAGCACGTTGGCATCCACGGCCATGCCGATCGTCAGCGCCAGCCCGGCGAGGCCGGGGAGCGAGAAGGTGGCCTGGAGGAAGGCCATCGTGCCGATCAGCAGGATCATGTTCGCCACCAGGGCGATGACCGCCACGATGCCGGCGAACCGGTAGTAGATGACCATGAAGATGGGGACGACCAGCATGGAGACCCAGATCGCCCGCCAGCCCTTGGCGATCGAGTCCTCGCCGAGCGTCGGCCCGACCTTCTCCTCCTGGGCCGGGGTCGGATTCAGGCTCGCCGGCAGGCTGCCGGCCTGGAGGATCTTGATGATGTGCTCGACCTCCTTGGCCTTGAACCCCTGGCCGCCCCCCTCGATGATCCCCTGGTCGCGGATCTCGGAGTTGATGGACGGGGCCGACATCACGAGGTGATCCAGCAGGATCGCGAGCTGGTACTTGAACGCGTCCCCCTCCTCCGGGAGGTGAGACCGGGTGAGCTCGCCGAACCGCCGGGCCCCCAGGCGGTTGAACTGGAAGCCGACCGCCGGCTGGAGCCGCTCGTCGGACGTGGCATAGGTCCGCGACAGGAAGCTGCCGGTGACGTTCTGCCGATCCAGCGCGTAGAGGATCCAGAGGACGGTGTGGCCCGGAGAGACCTTCTCCTCGCGGACGATGTGATCGGTGGGCCGCGGGGTGCTCGGGTCGGGGGCGCGGATCCCGCTGGGGTTGTACTCGACCCGGTAGGCGGTGATGGTCGACAGGCCGTGGGGCTTCTTCAGGGTCAGCGTGTTCGACGTGTTCACCTTGACCGGGACCGAGACGGTCTCGGCCGGGGTCTTGCCCGTCAGCACGACCTCGGCGTCGGCGTAGATGTCCCGCTTCCACTTCTGGGATGGGTCGGTGATCGTGTCGTCCGTGAACTTGGGGTTGGTCCCCGTGGAGATCTCTCCGAGCCGGGCCCACTGATACCGCGTCGGCGGCTTGGACAGGCCCTGCGGCCCGAGCGCCCGGTCGATCGCGGCGACGTCGTGCTTGCGGTTGGCCAGGATCCGGAACTCGAGCGAGCCCACGTCCGTGAGCATCTTCTTGACTTCTTCCACGTACTCGTCGCTGGCCTGCGGGAGGATGATCTCGACCCGCGTGCCGCCGACGTTGCGGATCGGCGTCTCCATCACGCCCTGCGGGTCGATCCGCTGCTTGAGCGCCGAGATCAGCTCGTCCATCTTGAAGTTGGGCCCGAGGTTCTCCTGGGCCACCTCGTAGACGAGGATCGTGCCGCCCGACAGGTCGATGCCGAGCTTGAGCTTCTTGTCCGGCGGCATCATGAAGAGGAAGCCGAGGGCCACCGCCCCGATGATCACCGCATATTTCCAGGGTTCTTGCTTCATCGTCGTTCCTCAGCCCGGCATGATGCGGCCGGCCTCATCCCGTGAGCCAGCCCGGACATGTAGTTTCCCGTGCGTGTATGGTCGAATTCGCGGCGAATCGTCACCGCGATCGTCTGTCGTCCCTTCCCTCCCCGACCCCGTCCCGCCCCCGAGCGGCGACGGCGGCCCGGTCGGTCAGGCGGCGTCGGTCCCCTTCGGCGTCGTCGCGTCGACCACTCGCGAGATGCTCGAGCGGGACATCGTCACCTTGACCCCCTTGTCGTCGTCGATCCGGAGCACCAGCCGATCGGCCGCGGGGTCGACCGACACCACCGTGCCGTACATGCCCCCGATGGTCACGACCTTGTCGTTCTTCTTGATCGCGTCCAGCAAGCCCTTGCGCTTCTTCTCCTGTTGCTGGGGCACCCAGACGACCAAGTAGAAAAAGAGGAAGGGGACCGGGAGCAACCAGAGCAAACCCGAGCCGTTCCCCGCGTCCTGGGCGAACAGCACTCCGATCTCGGCGAGCGAACCTGGCATGTTGGCGATCCGGGGCTCTTCGTGTGGTCGGCCGGGGCGAGACCGGGCGAGATGGAGATGATGGGGACGCCTCCCGCCCCGGATCTCCGTCGTGTACCCTCGCTCGCCCCCTCGTCGCGGGCCCGAAACGGCCACTGTAACGCCTAGGGGCCGAGCGCTTCAAGGACCTCTCGATGCAACTGGACAAGCCGGCCGGCCGCGATCGCTTCCCGGATCGAGGCCGTCAGGCGGTGGAGATACGCCAGGTTGTGGATCGTCGCCAGGATCGGCCCCAGCATCTCCCGGGCGTTGAACAGGTGGCGGAGATAGGCCCGGCTGAACCGGCGGCAGGCCAGGCACGGGCAGCCTTCCTCGATGGGGCCCGGGTCGCGGACGTGGGCGGCGTTGCGGAGCTTGACCGGCCCCCGCGCCGTGAAGCACGTCGCGTTCCGGCCATTTCGCGTGGGCAGGACGCAGTCGAAGAGGTCGATCCCGGTCGCCACCGCCGCCAGCATGTCCTGGGGGCGGCCCACCCCCATCAGGTAGCGCGGGCGGTCCTCCGGCAGGCGATGGGTCGTCACCTCGAGCGCCTTGCGAACCTCCTCGCGGCTCTCCCCGACGCTCACCCCGCCCACCGCGTAGCCGTCGAAGTCCATCGCCACCAGGGCCTCGGCGCAGCGGCCGCGGAGCTCCTCGTCCGAGCCCCCCTGGACGATGCCGAAGAGGGACTGGTCGGGCCTCGAATGCGCCTGCCTGCACCGGGCGGCCCAGGCGATCGTCCGGTCGACGGCCGCCGCGATCTCGTCGCGCGAGGCCGGCAGGGCCGGGCAGTGGTCCAGGCACATCGCCACGTCCGGGCCGAGGGCCTCCTGGATGGCCACCGCGCGCTCGGGCGTCAGCTCCAGGAGCCGGCCGTCGAGGTGCGACCGGAAGGTCACCCCCCGGTCCGTGATCTTGCTCCGGTCGGCCATGCTGAAGACCTGGAAGCCGCCGGAATCCGTGAGGATCGGCCCGTCCCAGCCCATGAACGCGTGCAGGCCGCCGAGGGCCCGCACCGTCTCCTCGCCCGGCCGCAAGGCGAGGTGATAGGTGTTGGCCAGGAGCATCCGCGTGCCGGCCTCGCGGACGAGGTCCGGGGTCAGCCCCTTGACCGTCGCCTGGGTCCCCACGGGCATGAACGCCGGGGTCTCGAGCGCGCCGTGGGGCGTCTCCAGCCGCCCCAGCCGGGCCGCCGTGGCCGGATCCCGGGCCAGGGTCGTGAAGCGGACGGGGCGCGTCGAGACCAACGGGCTGCCTCAATCGAATCGGTCGATCAGTCGTTCTTCAGCTTCAGGTTGAGCGCACCGAGCTTGTCGCGGATCTCGTTGAGCGACGTGACGCCGAAGTTCTTGCATTCCAGCAGGTCGTCGCCGGACCGCTTGACGAGGTCGCCCACCGACTGGAGGTTGAGCTTGCTCATGCACTTGCGGGCGCGGACCGAGAGGCTCAGCTCGCTGATCGGCTTGTTCAGCAGGGCCTGGACCTCCGGCGCGACCTCCTGGGGGGGCTCCGCGCGGTGGTCGTGGGTGGTCGCCCCGCGTTCGCCGCCGTCGAGGGCCATGCCCAGCCGGACCCCCTTGGAGGTCATCATCTCCTTGATCTCGGCGAGCGAGGTCTCGCCGAAGTTCTTGGAGGCCAGGAGCGCGGCCTCGGTGGTCCGCGTGAGGTCGCCGAGCGTCCGGATGTTCATCTTCCGCAGGCAGTTCCGGCTCCGCACCGAGAGCTCGAAATCGGTGACGGGGATCTCCAGGAGCTGCTTGAGGACGACGTAGCCCTTCTCCGCCTCCTCGTCGTAATACATCCCCTTGCTGGCCTGGCAGTCCTTGACGAAGAGCCGGGCCCGCGGATGGTTGGGGTCGTGGGCGAGGACCTGGCGATAGCACTGCTCGGCCTCGCGGAACCGCATCTCGTCCTCGTAGAGGACGCCCAGGTTGACCCAGGCGGCCAGCGGGACGGGCGGCCGCTCCGTGCAGCGCTTGTAGAGATCGACGGCCGCGTCGTCGTTGCCGAAGAGGTCGTTGATGAAGGCGAGCTGGAAGAGCGCCCCGTTGTGGTCGCGGTCCCCCGCCAGCGCCTTCTCGAACTCGCCGGCCGCCAGGGCGAGCTCCCCCTCGGCGGCGAGGATGGCGCCGTTCTGGAAGTGGAACTCGGCCGAGCTGGCCCCCTGCTTCTGGAGGCCCTGGAGGATCTTCCGGGCCTCGTCCAGGTGGCCGGTGAGCCGGAGCGCCCCGGCGCGGTGCAGCTCCGCGGCCTTGGCGTCGTAGCCGTGCTTGGCGGCCTTCGCGAACGCCGTCGCGGCATCCTCGGGGCGCTGGAGGTTCTCCAGGGCGAGCCCCTGGAAGAAGTAGGCCATGCCGATGTCGCCCGCCTTCTTCAACTGCTCATAGCCGGCGGCGTAGCGGCCCAGCAGGACCTCGCCCACGCCGATCCGCAGGTGCGTCTCCGGCTTCGCGTCCTTCTTGTCCCGCTCGCGGATGTTGGCCACGGCCTCGCGGAGGGTCCGATAGCGGGAGGGATCGCGGTTCAAGAGCTCGCGCAGGTCCGCGACGGCGGATACGTCGAACGGCGTCCGATCCATGATCGCGCGGACGTCGGTGGTCATCATCTCGGTCATACGGTCGTTGCTCCTCTACCCTTCCCCACCGCCTCGCGCGGATCGAAACGGCACGCCTTCGCAAGGGCGAAATGGCCAATTTATCAGAATCTTCCCGGCCCGTCAAACGGCCGGACGCCGTCATGGATGATGGGCGACGGCGTCCGGACTTGCGTCGTGACGTCAGGAACCCTTCGGGCTGTCCGGCGGGATGATGCTGGGGAGCTCCAGGCGGGGGCCCGAGCCCCCCTTCAGGAGCTGGTGCTTGGCCTGGGTGGTCTGGCCGAGGCCGTGGATCTTGATGAAGCCCATCGCCGCGGTGCTGTCGTACTGGTCGCCTTCCTCGTACGTCGCCAGCTCATGCCGGTACAGGCTGTTCTCGCTCTTGCGGCCGACGACCATCGCCGAGCCCTTGTAGAGCTTCATCCGCACCGTACCCGAGACATACTGCTGGTTGGAGACGGTGAACGCCATCAGGTCCTGGTGGAGCTGGCTGAACCAGAGGCCGTTGTAGATCAGGTCGGCATACGCCTGGCTGACGCTCGCCTTGAACCGGAGCGACTCCTTGGACAGGGTCAGGAACTCGAGCTCGCGGTGGGCGTCGTGGAGCAGGACGGCGGCGGGGGCCTCGTAGATCTCCCGCGACTTGATCCCGACCAGGCGGTTCTCGATGTGGTCGATCCGGCCCACGCCGTGCCTGCCGGCGAGCTTGTTGGCCGCGTCGATCAGCTCGATGCCGTCCATCTCCTTGCCGTCGATCGCGCACGGCCGGCCGCGGTCGAAGGTGATCTCCACCTCCTCCGGCTCGTCGGGGGCGAGCCTCGGGTCCGTGGTCCACTGGAAGGCGTCCGACGGCGGCTCGACCCAGGGGTCCTCGAGGATCCCGGCCTCGATCGACCGACCCCAGAGGTTCTGATCGGTGCTGTAGATCGATTTCTTCGTCGCCTCGACCTCGATGCCGTGCTTGGCGGCGAACTCGAGCTCCTGCGTCCGCGTCCACTTCCACTCCCGCACCGGGGCCACGATCTTCAGGTCGGGCGCGAGGGTCTGGAAGGTCACGTCGAAGCGGACCTGGTCGTTCCCCTTGCCGGTGCAGCCGTGGGCCACCGCGACCGCCCCGTGCTCGCGGGCGACCCGCACCATGAGCTGCGCGATCAAGGGGCGGCCCAGGGCCGTCGCCAGCGGGTACTTCCCCTCGTACAGGGCGCCGGCCATCAGCGAAGGCCAGCAGAAGTAGTCGATGAACAGGTTCCGCGCATCCTCGGCCACGGCGTCGATCGCGCCGGTGCGCAACGCCTTGTCGCGGATCGCCTGGATGTCCTGCCCCTGGCCGAGATCGCAGGTGTAGGCGATCACGTCCATGTTGTAAGTCTCATCGATCCACTTGACGGCCACCGACGTGTCGAGGCCGCCGCTGTATGCCAGGACGATCTTGTCTCTTGCCACGGATCACTCTTTCTAGGAAATAGCCACGGATGAAGACGGAAGACGAAGGGCGAATTCAGCCACGGATGGAAGACGAAGGGCGAATTTAGCCACAGATAAAGAGGGGAAATACGAATTTAGCCACAGATAAACACCGATAAACACTGATAAGAGAGAGATATTAGTTATATGGTGGTTTGATCCTTGAAGTAGGGGCTTCGGAGGCGGTGGATGGTGAGTTGGGGTTTGCCGAAGTTCAGGAGGAGGCAGAGGGGGAGGCCGGTGGCTTTCAGGTAGTTCAGGCACTGGGCCTCGAAGACCTCGTGATGCTCCTTGGTGCACTTCAGCTCGACGATCACGGTGCCGGCGATGACCAGGTCGGCGACGAAATCACCCACAACGATGCCCTTGTAGAGAACGGGGATCGGCTTCTGCTGCTCGAAGGGAACACCCCGATCCCTCAGCTCGATCGCCAGCGCATTCTCGTAGATCTTCTCCAGGAAGCCCGTCCCCATCCCATTCAGGACCCGAAACGCCGCCCCGATCACCGCCTCCGTCAACCTGTTCCAGTCCGACTCATCCGCAAGCTGAATCCGATCCATGCTCTCAGACACACCCTTACCCCCTTTCCTCTCCGAATCTCCCCATCCCCAAACTCGCACCCTGCCTCTTGCCCCCTCCCCCTCCCTCTCCCTCTCCCTCTCCCTTCCCTTCCCTTCCCTTCCCTTCCCTTCACATCTTATCCGTGTTCATCCGTGTTCATCTGTGGCTAAATTCGTATTTCCCCTCTTTATCTGTGGCTCAATTCGCCTTCCCCATCTTCATCTGTGGCTCACCCCTTCAGGTCGAACGCCTGTCGGAGGCAGTCGAGGGCGGCCTGCCCCGTGTCGATGCCGGTGCCGACGTTGACGCGGATCTCGCTGGTGTTGATCAGGTTGATGTTGATGGTCCGCTCCGCCAGGGCGCCGAACATGCGGGTGGCGACGCCCGTGTGGGTCCGCATGCCGACGCCGACCACGGAGAGCTTGGCCAGGGACGGCTCGATGGCGACCTGGCCTCCGGCGATGGGTCGGACGGCGGCCTCCGCCCGGGCGACGGCCTCGCGAGGGACGGTGAAGGACAGGTTGGTCTTTCCGTCCTCGCTGACGTTCTGGACGATCATGTCGACGAACACGCCGGCCTCGGCGATCGCGGCGAAGATCCGGGCGGAATATCCCGGCCGGTCGGGGACGTCGAAGAGGGTGATCCGCCCCTGAGTCTCGTCGAGCTCGACGCCCGCGACGACCAGGTCTTCCATCCCCTGCTCGCGGGGGCCGTGGTTGCCTCCGTTGCCGTTACCATTCCCATTCCCGTTGGTGTCGACCTCGACGAGCGGGACGAGGGTCATGGCGCGGGTGGTGGACGTCTCGGGTTTGAACTCGGCCTGGGGGAAGGCGTGGACCTCCTCGAGGCGGAACTCCTTGTGCACGGCGCGGAGGGCGGCGACGGCCGCGCCCCGTTCCACCAGGACGCTGATCTTGATCTCGCTGGTGGTGATCATCTGGATGTTGATGCCCGCGTCGGCGATCGCCCGGAACATGGCCGTGGCGACGCCCGTGTGGGTCCGCATCCCGAGCCCGATCACCGAGACCTTGGAGACGCCCGCGTCGTGCGTCACGCCCCTCGCGCCGACGGACTTCGCGGCGGCCTCGGCGGCGACCAGCGTCTCCGCGAGGTCCCCCTTGGCGACGGTGAAGCTCACCTCGGCCTCGCCCGCGGTGGCCACGTTCTGGACGATCATGTCGACGACCAGGTTGGCCTTCGCGATCTTGTGGAAGATCGAGTGCACCACGCCGGGGCGATCGGGGACGCCCAGGATCGTGATCCGCGCCTCGTCCTTGGCGAGCGCCGCGCCGGTCACGGCCACGCCCAGCCGGCGGGCGTCGTCCTCGCCCACGATCCAGGTCCCGGGCGCGTCCGAGAAGCTGCTGCGGACGTGGATCGGCACGCCGTACTTCTTGGCGAACTCGATCGACCGCGAGTGCATGACCCCGGCGCCCAGGCTGGCGAGCTCGAGCATCTCGTCGTAGCTGATCCGGGCGATCTTGCCGGCCTCCGGGACGATCCGCGGGTCCGTGGTGTACACGCCGTCCACGTCGGTGTAGATCTCGCAGGCCCCGGCGCCGAGCACGGCGGCGAGCGCCACGGCCGTGGTGTCGGATCCGCCGCGGCCGAGCGTGGTGATGTTGTAGTTCTCGTCCACGCCCTGGAACCCGGCGACGATGACGATCTTGCCGTCGGCGAGCGCCTGGGCCATGCGGTCGCTCGAGATGTTCTTGATCCGGGCCTTGGTGTAGTAGCTGTCCGTCACCAGGCCGATCTGCGCCCCGGTGAAGCTGATCGCCGGCACCCCGAGGCTCTCGATGGCCATGGCCATCAGGGCGACGCTGACCTGCTCGCCGGTGGAGAGGAGCATGTCCATCTCACGGGCGGGTGGTTTGTCGGTGATCTCCTTGGCCAGCGCGATCAGCTCATCGGTCGTGTGGCCGCGGGCGGAGACGACGACCAGCACCTGATTGCCGCGCTGGTGCGCCTGGATGGCCCGCCGCGCCGCCGCCAGGATCTTGTTCGAATCCGCGACGCTGGTCCCGCCGAATTTCTGCACGAGTAAGGACAACGTGGTCGACTCCCTGGTCCATCAATCCATCGTTCGGTGTTCTGCCTGCGGCGCCGCCGTCGCGCCTCTGGAGGGATCGCCGGCGAGGCGTCATTCGCCGCCGGATGCGATCCCTCTCCCGGTTTCGTACGCCTCGCTCTACGACGACTTTCGCCGGCTGGTTTTCGCCTTCACCTCGCCGGGCTTCCGCTTGCCGTTGCCGGCCTCGGCGGTCGCGGGCGATTCGACCTCCGCGGGGGCCTGGAGGATCTCGCGGAGCTTGCACCGGAAACCCGGGATCACGTCCTCGCCGGAGAGCTCGTCGTCCTCGCCCAGGAAGGTCGCCGTCCCATCGATGCGGTAGACGATCGCCGTACGCGAATTCGGGTAGATGACCCAGATCAACGGGATGGCCACCTTCCGGTAGTCTACGAGCTTATCCTCGAGTTCCGAAGCCCGGTCTCGCGGCGAGACGACCTCGACGGCCAGGTCCGGGGGAATTCGCACGAAACCACTGGGAGCCAGATCGCCCGGTAGCCGCCCCTTGCGGACAAAAGAGACGTCGGGAACGCGAACGCGTCCAGGGACGTGGGGGAAGCACTGGAAGCCATTCGTTCCAGGCCAGACCAAACCCAGCCCCCCGGCCTGGCAATACGCGCGGAGCAGGAAGTACAAGGTGCCCTCGATCAGGCTTGATTCCGACCCCATGGCCCGCTTCACCAGCTTTCCATCGACGAGTTCATACCGCTTCCCGTCCGGCAGGCGCAGGAGATCCTCGGGGGTGTATCGCTTGGTCCTGGTCTGGCTGGCCACGCTCATGGACGGCTCCCGGCCCGGTTTCCTCTTCGCGAAGTTATCCCGCCATTTTAGCCGGAAACGAGGCCCGGGACGAGTCGGCGAGTGACGGGGACATTCCCGGTCTCGCGGGCTCAGGGCTTCCGGCGCTTGCTTCGACTCCTGGACCCGCCGGGCTTCCCCGCGCCGTTGTCGGACTCAGGCTCGACAGGCAGCTTCCTCTCCGAGACGGCAGGCAAGATGGAGCGGAGCGGACATCGGAAGCCGGGGAGCACATCCTCGCCAGAGAGTTCCCCATCCTCCCGTATCAGGCTCACCGAGCCATCGGCCCGGTAGATCCAGCCCTTTCGCGTCACCGGATAGATGACCCAGATCAGAGGAATGCTCGCGCTGCGGTAGTCGTCCAGCTTCTCGTCGAGATCCGAGGCGAGATCCCGCGGCGAGACCACCTCGACGGCCAGGTCCGGCGGGATCTTCGCGAAACCATCCGGTGAGACGTCGGCGGTGATCCGGGCCTTGCGGATGAAGGAGACGTCGGGCCGACGTACCCGATTCGGATCCCGCGGAAAGCACTGAAATCCGCAACTCGCGGTGAGAACTGAACCCAGGTCGTGCTCTCTGCAAAAATGGACCAGAAGGAAGATCAAGAGGGATTCAATGCCCCCTGTGAGCATCGACATGGTTTTCTCCACGAACTGACCGTCCACCAACTCGTAATGGTCTCCATCAGGGTGGTCGAGCAGGTCTTCGGGGGTGTACATCTTCGTCTGCGGCCTGGTCTGGCTGGCCACGCTCATGGCACGACTCCCGGGCGGTTCGTCTCCGCGAAATCATCCGGATATCATAGCCTGTATGGACACCGGACGCGACCCGGCCCGCGCGAGGCGAGGCCGAGGCGACCGGGCTCGGCCAGGAGACGCCCCTCATGCCCGGCTACACGATCGAGCTGAAGCTGGAGGGCCGGACCGCCGTCGTCGTGGGCCTGGGCGCGGTCGGCCGGCGCAAGGCGGCGGGCCTGCGGGCCGCGGGGGCCCGGGTCGTTGGGGTGGACCCGGTCGCATCGCGGACGATTGCCGAAGAACTGGCCGGGGTCGAGGTGGTCGCGGAGCCCTACCGAGACGAGCATCTGCGCGATGCCTTCCTGGCGATCGCCGCCGCCTCACCGGAGGTGAATCGCCTGGTCGCGGCCGACGCGAAGGCCCGGGGGATCCTGGTCTGCTCGGCGAGCGATCCCGACGCGGGGGATTTCGTCGTGCCTGCCTCGTGGATCGGCGGCCCGCTCGCGCTGACCGTGTCGACCTCGGGGGCCAGCCCCGCCCTGGCCGCCGCGCTCCGCGACCGGGCGGTCCAGGCCCTCGGCCCCGCCGCGGCCGGCCTGGCCGCCGTCCTTGCCGACCTCCGTCCGCTGGCCCTCGCCCGGATCTCGGACCCGGACGCCCGGCGCCGGATCCTCCGCGAGTGGGCCGAACCCAGGTGGCTGGAACTTTGTCGGGAGCAGGGTCCCGAGGCGGTTCGGCTCGCCCTGCTCCGGGAGCTCGCCGAGGCATCCCGACCGACAGCGTGCATCCAAGACCCAACACCCATCCATCACGCGAGAATCCACGACGCGGCCGAGCACCGCGTGGAGGCTGAGCCCGCTCGAATGCGATCCACCTGGGAAACGTGACACGACGGGATGGACCGGACGTATGCTAGGGCAGATTCGGAGCCATGGCCGCGATGGCGGCCTCTCTCACGGCTGCCCGGAGGCTCGACCAGAGGTGCACCTGCCATGACTGGAACCGAAGCGCCGACCGAGAGTTTCGAGTCCCTGATCCGCCGGGTCCGCGAGGGCGACCAGGTCGCGGCGGCGGAGCTGGTCCGCCGCTATGAGCCGGCCATCCGCCGCGCCGCCCGGGTGCGGCTGGTGGACACGCGGCTGAATCGGCTGCTCGACTCGATGGACATCTGCCAGTCGGTGCTCGCCAGCTTCTTCGTCCGTGCGGCGATGGGGCAGTATCACCTCGAATCGCCCGAGCAATTGCTCAAGCTGCTGGCGACGATGACCCGGAACAAGCTGGCCGGCGCGGTCAAGGGCCAGCGCGCCCAGCGCCGCGACTTCCGCCGGATCGAGGCCGTCGGGGGGGACGATCCGGGCGACTCGTCCGCCGGACCGGGCATCGACGCGATCCCGGGCCGGGTTCCCTCGCCCAGCCGCGAGGTCGCCGCGCGCGACCTGCTCGACGCGGCCCGGCGGCGACTCCTCCCCGACGAGCTCGACCTCTTCGAGCAGCGGCAGGAGGGCCGCGAGTGGGCCGAGATCGCGGCCGAGCGCGGCGCCAGCCCGGAGGCGATCCGCAAGCGCCTCGCCCGCGCCGTCGATCGCGTGGCCGAGGAGCTGGGACTCGACTAGCATCCCGCGGCCCTTTCACCGCAAACTGAGAGCATGAGCCTTCCCGACGACACCCGATTGGTGCCGGCGGCACTCGTCCGGGCGGCCGGCGACGTGCACCGCGACCGCTGGCGGCACGGGGATCGGGTGCCCGTGGAGGCATTCCTGGAGTGCGTCGGGATCGATCGCATCGGCAGCACGGAGCTGCTCGACCTGGTCTACGGCGAGGTCGTCCTCCGCGAGGAGGACGGCGAGTCTCCCCAGCTCGATGAATACCTGAGGCGCTTCCCCGACCACGCCGAGTCCCTCCGCGCCCAGTTCGAGATCCACGAGGCCCTCCGCGACGGCGGTTCCTTCGCGATCGATCTGACTTCCCCGTCGATCGCCCCCAACGATGCGGCCGGGGTCGATCCGATCAGCACGATCGACGGGGCACGGGACGCCGCATCGCCGTTGTTGGCGACGGCCGAAGTCCCGTCGCCGGCCCCGCCGCCGAAGCCCGCGCCCACGGAACCGGCCCCGGAGCCGGGCTGGCCGCGGGTCGAGGGTTTCGACATCCACGGCGTCCTCGGCAGCGGAGGCATGGGGACCGTCTTCCGCGCCTACGATCGCAGGGCCCGCCGGCTTGTCGCGCTCAAGACCATGAATCGCGCGGGGGCCGTCGCCCTGCTCCGCTTCAAGCGCGAGTTCCGCACCCTGCTCGACGTCGTCCATCCCAACCTCGTCAACCTGTACGAGCTGATCTGCGACGGCCGGAGCTGGGTGCTGACGATGGAGCTCCTGGACGGGTCGGATTTCCTCCGCCACGTCCGGGCCGAGCCCGATCTGGCCGCGCGGGAGCGTCGACTCCGCGAGGCGCTGCGGCAGCTCGCCGCGGGGGTCGCCGCCCTCCATGCCGCGGGCAAGCTGCACCGGGACATCAAGCCGTCGAACGTGATGGTGACGGAGCGAGGCCGGGTGGTCCTCCTGGACTTCGGCCTGGCCGCCGAGCAGGAAGAAGACGGCCGGCACCGGAGCACGGAGGAGCACCTGGTCGGCACGGCCGCGTACATGGCCCCGGAGCAGGCCGCCGGCGGGGCGGTCTCGGCGGCGAGCGACTGGTACAGCGTGGGCGTGATGCTCTACGAGGCCCTGACCGGCCAACTCCCGTTCCGGGGGAGCATGCTCCAGGTCCTCATGGACAAGCAGCGCCTCGAGCCGAAGCCCCCCGGGACCGTCGCGCCGGGCGTCCCCTCCGACCTCGACACACTCTGCACGTCCCTCCTGCGGCGGAATCCGGAGGAGCGGCCGACCGTCTCGGAGATCCTCCGCCGGCTCCGAGGGCCGGACCCGGCCGACGCGTCGAGCCAGGCGGGGCGCGACGTCGCAGATCCCTCCGCGAACCCGCCGAGCGCGTCGGCGGTCTCCCTCGTGGGCCGAGAGAGGCACCTCCGCGCGCTCGCCTCGGCGTTCGAGGATCGCTCCCGCGGCCTGCCGGTCGCCGTGTTCCTGCACGGTTCATCGGGATCGGGGAAGTCGGCGCTGCTCCAGAGCTTCCTCGACGGCGTGACCGATCGCGGCGAGGCCGTGGTCCTCTCCGGGCGTTGCTACGAGCGGGAGTCGGTCCCCTACAAGGCGTTCGACAGCGCCATCGACGCGCTCGGTCGGTATCTCGGCCGCCTCGGCCCGGCGGAGGTGGCGGCCCTGCTGCCGCGCGACATCGGCTCGCTCGCCCGGGTCTTCCCCGGCCTGCGGAGGGTGCCGGCCGTGGAGGAGGCGCCCCGTGCCGGCTTCGAGACGCCCGATCCGCAGGAGCTGCGGCGGCGTGCCTTCCGGGCGCTCCGCGAGCTGCTGGCCCGGATCGGCGACCGACACCCCCTCATCCTCGCGATCGACGACCTTCAATGGGGCGACGCGGACAGCGCCGCGCTGCTGGCCGAGCTCCTCCGCCCCCCCGACGCCCCGCGGCTGCTCTTGCTGGCGACCTACCGGCGCGAGGATCGCGAGCGGAGCCCGCTCCTCCGGGCCCTCGCCCAGGCGGGCCTGCTCGGCGGGATCTTTGGCGCGGCGGGGCCGGATGCGTCCTCCCGGCTCGACGGTCGCGAGCTGGCCGTGGATCCGCTGGGGCCGGACGAGGCCCGCTCGCTGGCGCGTGCGCTCCTGGGCGAATCGGCCCCGGCGGACGCGGAGGTGCGAGACCGCGTGGTCGAGGCGATCGCCGAGGAATCCCGGGGCAATCCGTTCTTCGTGGCGGAGCTGGCGCGACACGCGGTAACCGACGAGGCCGCCGCACCGGAGGGCCCCGCCGGGGCCGAGAGCCGGCCCCGGGCCGAGGCCTCCCTGCCCCCGAGCCCGACGACCTCGAGCGGCCTGGCCCTCGACAATGTCCTCTGGACGCGGATCAGGCGGCTGCCGGCGGAGGCCCGGCGGATCCTCGAGCTGGTCGCCCTGGCCGGTCGGCCGCTCCGGGTCGCGGAGCTCGGCCGCTGCGTCGACCAGGCGGAAGATGAGCGCGTCTCGCTGGCCCTGCTTCGCGCCGGGCGATTCATCCGCAGCACGGGCCGCGCGGAGACGGACGAGGTGGAGACCTACCACGACCGAATCCGGGAGACGGTCGTCGCCCGGATCGGCGCGGACGCCACGAGGGAACTCCACCGCAGCCTTGCGTTCGTCCTCGAGGCGTCCGGGCGGACCGATCCGGAGGTGCTGGGCGAACATTTCCTCGGCGCCGGGCTGCCGGAGCGGGCCCTCGGTCACTTCGCCCGGGCCGCCGACCAGGCCGCGGCGGCCCTCGCCTTCGAGCGGGCCTCGGCCCTCTACCGGCGGGCGCTGAACCTGACCCCGGACGCGTCCACGAGCGGCTGGCGGCTGCGGGCCGCGCTGGGCGACGCCCTGGCCAACGCGGGCCGCGGCGAGGAGGCGGCCCGCGCCTACCTCGAGGCCGTGCCGGGCGCCATGCCCTCGGAGGCGCTGGACCTCCAGCGCCGGGCGGCGATGCAGCTCCTCGTCAGCGGGCACATCGACGAGGGGACGGAGGCCCTCCGGGCGGTCCTCGCCGCCATCGGCGTGTCGCTGCCGGACAGCCCCCGGCGGGCGCTCCTCTCGCTCCTCCGGAGCCGCTTCCGCCTCTGGCTGCGCGGCCTGAGCTTCGACGAACGCCCCGCGGACAGGGTGCCCCCGGCTGAGCTCGCCCGGATCGACGTCTTCTGGTCGGCCGGCGTGGGCCTCAGCGTCGTCGACACGATCCGCGGGGCGGACTTCCAGGCACGCGGGCTGCTCCTGGCGCTCGACTCGGGGGAGCCCTCGCGGATCGCCCGGGCGCTCTCCATGGAGGCCGCCCACTCGGCGTCGATGGGTGGCTCGCATCGCCGTGCGACGGAGCGGCTCCTGGCCACCGCCGAGGCCCTCAGCCGCCGCGTCGATTCGCCCCACGCCCTGGGCATGGCGACCATGGCGCGTGGCGTGGCCGCCTATCTCGAGGGCCGCTGGACCGAGGCCCAACGCCGGTGCGATGAGGCCGAGGCGATCCTCCGCGACCGCTGCACGGGCGTGGCCTGGGAGATCAACACGGCCAACGCATTCTCCCTCTGGGGGCTCAGCCACCAGGGGGCCCTCGGCGAGCTGTCCCGGCGCTGGCCGATCCTGCTGGAGCGTGCCCGCGACCGCGGCGACCTGTACGCCGCGATGAACCTGTCGTCGTACCTGATGTCGATCGTGAAGCTCACCGACGACGAGCCGGCCGCCGCGCAGGCCGGACTCGAGGAGACCTCGGCCCGGTGGTCCCGTCGCGGCTACCACGTCCAGCACAACGATGCCCTCTGGGCGGCGGCCCAGATCGACCTCTACCGCGGCGACGGCATGGCCGCGTGGGAGCGGCTGCGGGCGTCGTGGCCGGCGCTCGAGGGCTCGATGCTGCTCCGCGTGCAGTTCATCCGGACCTCGATGCGGTTCCTCCGCGGCCGTGCCGCGATCGCCGCCGCCGCCGGGCTCCTGCAACCCGCCCCGTCGCGGGCCCGCGAGCTCCTGGCCGTGGCCCACCGCGACGCCCGCCGCCTCTCCCGCGAGCGGATGCCCTGCCCCACCGCCTTCGCCCTGATGATCACGGGGGGCGTCGCCGCGCTCCGGGACGACCGGGACGCGGCGATCGCGTCGTTGCGGCGGGCCGTCCCCGCCTTCGAGGCCGTGGACATGCGGCTCTGCGCCGCCGTCGCCCGCCGCCGCCTGGGCGAGCTGCTCGGCGGCGAGGCCGGCGCCGAGGAAGTCCGCCGGGCGGACGAATGGATGGCTGGCGAACAGGTCCGCGACCCGTCGCGGATGTCGTCGATGATCCTCGCGAGTCTCGCCGGCACTCCCCCGTGAGGTCCCCGCCCGGCCCGCGTATAATGACGGATGGTGACAACCCTCTCCCTCGGAAGGAGCAACCGACGATGATCGATCTCATCAAGAAGACGCTGTACACGGGAGTCGGCCTCGCCCTCATGACCAAGGACAAGGTCCAGGAGCTCGGCGAGGAGCTCGCCTCGCAGGCGAAGCTCTCCGAGGGCGAGGGCCGCGAGTTCGTCGACCACCTGATGAAGCAGTCCGAGACCGCCCGCCAGGACCTCGAATCCCGGATCAACGTGGCCGTCCAGAAGGTCGTCGGCGCCATGCCGCTGGCGAGCAAGGACGAGCTCACGAAGCTCTCCGCCAAGGTCGAGGAGCTGACCGCCAAGCTCGAGGCCCACGCGAGCCACGCGCAGTGACGGTCGCCGTCTCGGCCCCGGCGAGCGAGCCGCGCCGGCGGCATCGGCGGCGGCTCGCTCGCGGGGCCGCCGCCGCGCTGATCGTCCTGGCATTGTGGATGGCCGTCTCATGCCTGGTGGCCTATCGCCTGACGCGGCGCTGGCACGCTCGCCTCGACGAGCCGGCCCCCTCCGCGCCCTGGGGGACGATCGAGGGCCTTCGCCTCGGGACGAGCGACGGCCAGGACATCGGCGCCTGGTTCGTGGACGGCCGCGAGCCGGCCTCGGCCTCGGTGGTCGTGATCCACGGGAACAAGGGGAACCGCGGCAAGAGCCTGAAGCGCGCGGCGTTCCTCGCGGCCGACGGGCTCGCCGTGCTGATGATCACGCTCCGCGCCCACGGCGATTCCTCCGGGGAGATCAACGACTTCGGCCTGAGCGCCCGCCGCGACGTGATCGCCGCCGTCGAGTACCTCGAACGACGTCGCCCCGGCCGGCCGATCGTCATCCTGGGCACCTCCCTCGGCTCGGCCGCCGCGGCATTCGCCTCCGGTGAGCTGGACCGGCGTGTCTCCGGCTACATCCTCGAGAGCCCCTTCTCCGACCTGAAGACCGCCGTCTGGAATCGGACGCACACCTACCTACCGTCGATACTCGCCCCGCTCGCCTATGCCGGGATGCGCGCGGTCGGCCCTCTCTTCGTCCCCGAGCTCGATCGCATCTCCCCGCTGTCCGCCGTCCGCGGCGTCCCCGCCAGCATCCCCGTCCTGCTCCTCGCGGGCGCGCTCGACACCCTGGCGACCCCCGCCGAGGCCCGCGCGTTCCTGCGCGCCGTCGACGGCCATGGCGAGCTGATCGTCTTCCCCGACGCCCACCACAACAACCTCTATGACTCCGCCTCGGCCACCTACGAGCGAGCCGTCCTTGGCTTCTGTCGGAAGCTATCAGCGGGCATCACCTCGAGGAACGACTCCTTACCCTGATTCGCTACGACTCCTCTTCGTACGGGCCGTAAAAGTCGAACCATAGTTCGATGTTGAGTTCGGCCAGCCTCCTCATCTGGGACGGCGGGATGGTCGGCCCCCCGTGCCCACTCCGGGAACACCAGTAGCAGGAGATATCCATCCGGCAGCCCTTCTCCTGCAGAGATCGGATCGCCTCGGCTCTGGGCACCAAGCGGTCGAGGAGCCAATCGATGTGGCGACGAGAATCTCGCGATTCGACCTGACCCTGCGACTCCAGAAACCAGCCGTTGATGGTCGCGACATTCGGCGGCCGACCGGCCCGCTGAGCGAGCTCACCACGGCGTTGCCAGCTCGACGGCTCGATCTCGAGGCGATCGGTGATCGCGGCCGGGTCGATCTCCCCCGGATAGATTCGGAGCGTCGCGTAGGTCCGGGCGCATGTCGGGTACTCGTCATCGGACATAAAAGCCTCGGCTCGCATGTAGGGCGTGGATGTGGTCCGGCCCGACCGGGACGATGGCGGTTACCAGCCTGCCCGACACTCCGAGCGAAGCCGTCCCTCGTGACATCCTCTCCACTGACTCTCCCCCCCTGCCAGTGGTTCTCCCGGCTTGCCTCCACCCTCGACCGGCGGCCCGCTCCGAGACGCTCCCTTCTGTCCCACGGCGCCGCCATGCCCCAGAGCTGGAGGCTGAACGGGGCAATCCAGATTTCAAGGGCTTCCCGGAAGTCTGGTGCGGTGTTATCCACGAAGAATGGACAGAGACGTCTCTTACGAGATCACGACGAAGTGCCAGAAACCTGAGAATATCTCCGTCGCGGCTTATGCCTCGCGAGTCTCCCTATCAGAGAGTTCGCAGGTAGGCGAGGAGGTCACACAGTTCGAGGTCCGTGAGGCCCACGCCGGGCGGGTGCTTGTGCTCGGAGAAGACGGCCTCGAGGGAGCTGGCGCGGCCATCGTGGAGGAACCGCGTCCGCTGGCCTATGCCTCGGAGTGAGGGCGGATTGAACTCGCGGTTGCCGGCATCGTCGAGGAATCCGACGTCCTTCACGCCGTCTGTCGTCAGGGCCAGCCCGGCGTGGCAGGTCGCGCATTTCTTCGAGCGGAAGACGAGGGTGCCACGGCCCGAGGCCTCGCTCGCGACGGCCAGGGGGGGCGGAGGGCGGAGCGACCGCACGTAGGCGGCCAGGTCGGCAACCTCCCGAGCATCCGGGGGCTTGCCGCGCATCGTCGTCTCGACCGAGGCGCGGATCTGGTCCTCGAGCGTCCTGAAGTTGCCGAGCCAGCCCCAGGGTCCGGTCGATCCGGCCCCGAGCAGGGACGGGACGAGCTTCGGGGCTCCGTAGGAACCGTCGCCGAAGGTATCGACCGAGAAGCCGCCGGTGTGCCCATCCGCGTGGCAGCTCCGGCAGCTCATCCAGCCGTGGTGCGACAGCCCGGCCGAGGTGAAGAAACGCTCCCCGCGTTCGACGGCCGTCGGCTCCGGGCGAGGGCCGAGGGAGATGACGCGTACCTCGCCGCCACCCGGGGGCACGACCATCACGGCGTCCTCCTCGACGTCGGCGACGAAGGCGAGATCACCCTTCGGGCCGAGGGCGACCGTGGACGGGCGGGTCCCGGCCGGGATGCGGACCACCGGCGCGGGACGATCGCCGAGGATGGCGACCTCCCCAACCCCGGCGAGCGCGACGACGATCCGCCCCTTCGAGTCGACGGCGAGGTCCTCGGGATCTGCCGCGGCATGGCCCACCTCGTCGAGGTCCCTCCACGACGACCCCCGCAGAGGATCCGCCGCGGAGTCGAGGATCGCGTCCGACCGGAGGGAGAGGACCTGGTTCTTCATCAGGTCTCCCCAGTGGACATCGTCGAAGCTCGAGGTCGCGAGCCGGCTGGACACCTGGCGGGCCAGGATCACCGTCGCCCCGCCGTCCGCGACCGTCAGCCCCCGGAGGTTGTGGCCGGGGATCTGCCGGACGGATGTGATCGCGCCCTCGAGCGGGTCGATGATCGCGAGCTTGCCACCGAACGCATCGGCCACGAGGACCGCATTCCCCTCGCGCAGCGGGAGGACCTCGCGGGGCGAGAAGGGGATGTCGATCGAGCGGCGGAGGCGCAGGGCCCGTGCGCCCGCGGCCGGCTCGATGTCCACGATCATGAGCCGCCGGCCCCAGCGAGAAGCGACCGCACAGGCCCTCCCGCCGGGCAGGATCGCGATCCGGACCGGATCCGGGCCGAGGCCCAGTCGCGCCTTCACGTCGAGCCCCCCGGGCCGATGCTCGAGGAGCAGGATCTCGCCGGCCTCCGGGTCGATCGCGGCGTAATGAACGCCGTCCGGGAGCGGAATCAGGTCGCTCAGGGCCCGGGCGACCTGGTGCTCCACGATTCGCTTCCCGGCCGGGACATCGATCACGCTGATCGTGCCCGACCTCTCGTTCGCGACCAGGAGCGTCGTCCCGCCGCCCGAGAGCGCGAGGGCGATCGGCCGGCGGATCCGACTCGCCAGCTCGTTACCGCCGGTGGCGGGCGGCTCCGCGGCCGCCCCGACCGGCGCGACCGCGATTCCCGCCAGGACGAGCCCCAGGGCCAACGGGAGCCTCCGGCCGGGGATGGTCATCCGGAATCCCTCCCGCCGGCCGCGGGGACCTTCGCCTTCCCGTCTCGCACCGCGGTATCGGGCCGCTGGAGCGCCCTGCCAAGCACCTCGAGAGCCGCCTTCAGGGACGAATCCTCGGCCCGAGCACCGGGCCCGGATCCGGCGACGGAGTGCTGCGCCGGGGCGATGGCGACATCGGGGGTCACGCCGGGTCGAGCGTCCTGAGTCGGCGAATCGAGCGGCTCGTCGGCGGACGCCATGGAGGCCGTGACGGCGGGGGCGATGTCGCCGATGGGGAGGCCGTCCGGCGATTCCAGCAGGCCGGTCACGAGGCTCGCCGTGCGGCCCCCCTGGCCGATGGGGACGGTCGATCGCGAGGCGCCCAGGCCGGCGGTGACGGTGCCGACGATCGTGGCCCGCCTGTTCGCCTTCAGTGCGGCGGCGATCCACTCGGCGTGTTCCGAGGTCGCCCGATCGACGAGGAGGGCCATGGGCCAGCCCGGGAACAACGAACCCGGCTCGGCCCGATAGGTCACCTCGCGATTGGCGAGCCGGAGCCGGCCGATCGTCCCGCCGTCCAGGAGCTCGTCGGCCAGGAGCACGGCCGGATGGGTCTCGGACGAGCCCCGGCCCCGAGGCATCTGGCGGAGGTCGATCACCACGGCCCGGAGCCCTTCGGCCTCCATCTTCGCGGCGGCCTCTCGCACCTCGCGCGCGGTGCTCGCGAGGATCGCCTCGATCTTGAGATAACCGATGGGCCCCGCACCTGCGATCCGGAAGCTGCCCGGACGGGCGGCGCCGGGGGCGGCTTCCGCCGCCTCCGATCGGAAGCCCTTCGGACCCGCGGGGCCGGAAATCGTGGCGTGGCGCATCGCCTCGCGGTTCATCCGGAAGGTCCGGGGCTCCTTCTCGCCCGTCCGGCGGACGGCGACGGTCACGGGCGTCCCTTCGTCACCGCGGAGCTTGTCGATGTACTCGCCGAGCGTCAGCCCGTCGAGGGCGTCGCCATCGACGGCTTCGATCACGTCCCCTTCCTTCATCCCCGCGCGCTGGGCCGGGCCCCCCTCGAGGAGGCCCGTCACCCTGGGCCGCTTGGACGCCTCGTCCATGGTCACCGCGATCTGAATGCCGACGTAGCGATTGCCGGCGAGCTGCGCGGCGACCTTGCTCTCCTTCGCCTCCATGATCGTGAGCCCGCCGGGCACGCTCGCGGAGACGCCCTCCAGGAACGCCCGGTCCAGGGCCGCCTCGGTCGTGGCCCTCCCGCCCGGCTTCGGCCGGACCATCTCCAGCAGCCCGGAGAACTGATCGTACGTGGTGCGCTCGGAAATCTCCCGGCCGAGCCCGTTCGGCGTCGGCACCCTGACCGCGCGGTACATGGCGACGATCCCGGCATGGAGCATCTGTTGCCGCGTCGGCGCCTCGACGTGATGGGCCTGCACCGCGTCGCAGATCGCGCGGAAGCGGTCCGCCAGGGACTCGTCGGCCGCACCGGCCAGGGTCCCTGGCCAGTGCGTCGCCGCGAGGGACAGGAATGCCAGGATCGCGCGTCGCACGTCACCCATCTCCTCATGACTATCAGGCGAAGACCGTCGCGGCGCCGATCGCCCGCGCCCACCAGCAGTCTATCCGGCGCGTCGGTGACAAGTCACCTGAGGCTTCGCCTCGCGGGGCGGCGCGAACGGTGCATCCCCGCGGAGGAGGCGCGGTCGGGCCACGCGATGACCGCGGCGACACGGCTGATCGATTCGGCAGATCAATCCCATTTCGGCCGCACATCCGGCTCGATCTGATATCCATTGGCCATGGCATTGGTCATGTTGAACAGGCCGACGACCGCCATCATCTCGCCGATGGCCTCGGCGTCGAGGCCCAGCTTCTTGAGGGCCGTGGTGTGCGAGTTCACGCAGTAGTTGCAGCCGTTGGTGGCGGAGACGGCCACGGCGATGATCTCGCGCGTGACGGCGTCCAGCCGGGGCGTCCGGCCGACGGCCTCGGGATGCATGATCGTCTTGAGGCTGGTCCAAACCACCTCGAGCTGCGTCGGGTTGGAGGCGATGACCTGCCAGAACCGCGGGACGAAGTCGATGTTCTTGGTCCGCTTGATGTCCTCAAAGATCTCCGCGACCTTCCCCGTCGCCTCGCTCGGATCGACGGGCCGGACCGTGGCGACGGGCGGCTGGGATTCGGGCATGGGTGGCCTCCTTTGCCGACCAGTGTAGCGGAAATGGGCCTCGAGCGGCTCACTGCTCCGAAACACCTCGGAGAGACCGCGAAGTCCCTCGATGATCTCCTCGCCCTTGGACCAGGCGGTCCTGCGTCGCCCGGTTGGTTTCTAGGCCAAGTGCTACCCCCTCGCCTTGCTCCCCCGCCCCTTGCCGCCGACCATCGGGTCGGCTCCGCCTTCGAGGGGCTGGCCGATCCGCGTGGCGTCGAGCCGGGCGTTGATGGCGGCGGCGTAGTCCTCGGAGAGCTCGAAGCCGAGGAAGCGGCGGTCGAGCTTCTTGGCGACGGTCAGCGTGGTGCCGCTGCCGCCGAAGGGATCGAGGACGACCTCGCCGGGGTTGGAGCAGGAGCGGAGGATCCGCCCCAGGAGCTGCTCCGGCATCTGGCAACCGTGCCAGCCGGCGCGCTCCTTGAAGGTGCCGCAGACGCGGGGGACGTACCAGGTATCTCCCTCGGGCGAGAAGCCGTCGGGGACGTCCTGCGGGCGGAGGATCCACGTGTCGTCCGGCAGCCGGCCGGCGGGATTGGCCCGGCTGTCCAGGTAGACGAGCTGCCGCGCCGAGGGGACGCGGATCTCGGTGTCGTTGAACGTGAACCGATCCGGGTTCTTGACGAAGTGAAACAAATGAGCATGACTGCGCGCGAACTTCCGCGTGCAGTGGACGCCGAAGGTGTAGTACCAGATGACCCAGCTCCGGACCGACAGGCCGAGCTCGCGGTGGAACATGACCTTCATCTCGGCCGCGTACTCGTCGCCGATCGCCAGCCAGAAGGTGCCGTCGGGCTTGAGGACGCGGACGACTTCCCTGCCCCATTCCTTCGTCCAGTCGAGGTACGCCTCGTCGCCGCGGCGGTCGTCGTAGACGTCGTACTCGTAGCCGATGTTGAAGGGCGGGTCGGCGAAGACCAGGTCGATCGAGCCCGTCGCCACCGCGGGGAGGAGCTTCAGGCAATCGCCCTGATGGAGGCGGTCGACCTCGATCCCGGGCGGGACCGCGGCCGGGGCGGCGGAGGTCTTGAGGACGGCTTTCATGGCGTGTGGGGCTCGCTCACTCGTCGTCGGGGAGGGGGTCGTCGGCACGCGAGCCGTCGCCGGGCTCGCCGGGTCCGTCGCCATTGCGGGCGGAACCCCCGGGGGCGTTCTCGTCGATCCGGTACTCGGAGAGCTTCTTGTGGAGGGTATTCCGGTTGATCCCGAGCCGCGCGGCCGCCTTGATCTGGACCCGGTCGCAGGTCTGGAGGACCTGCTGGATCAGCTCGCGCTCGACCTGGCCGACGATCCGGTCGTGCAGGTCGTTGGCGTTCGGGCCGGCGGCGCGGATGCCCTGGCGGACGAGCTCGACCGACAGCGAGCCGAAATCCGCCCCCCCGCCGCGATGGCGGATCGGCCGCGGCGGGGCCTCGCCGCGGAGCTGGGGCGGCAGGAACTCGACGAGGAGCTCCGGGCCGTTCCCCAGGATCACGGACCGCTCGACGTAGTTCTGGAGCTCGCGGACGTTCCCGGGCCAGTCGTGCTCCCGGAGCCGGCGCATGGCCTCGGGGTGGACCTTCCGCATCTCGCGGCGGTTCTGCTCGCCGTACCGCTTGAGGAAGAAGAGGACCAGCGGCTCGATGTCGTCCCGCCGCTCGCGGAGCGGCGGGAGATAGATCGGCACGACGTTGAGCCGGTAATAGAGGTCCTCGCGGAACCGTCCGGAGTCGATCTCGTCCAGCAGGTCGCGATTGGTGGCGGCGACAATCCGGGTGTCCACCTTCTTGGTGTTGTTGTCGCCGACGCGCTCGAACTCACCTTCCTGGAGGACGCGGAGCAGCTTCACCTGGAGCTTGGGGGAGGTCGAATTGACCTCGTCGAGGAAGATGGAGCCGGTGTGCGCGGCCTCGAACCGGCCCGTGCGGTTGTCCACGGCCCCCGTGAAGGATCCCTTCACGTGGCCGAAGAGCTCGCTCTCCAGCAGGCTCTCCGTGAGCGCGCCGCAGTTGACGCGGATGTAGGGGCCGGTGGACCTGGGGCTGAGGTCGTGGATCGCCCTGGCGATCAGCTCCTTGCCGGTGCCCGTCTCGCCGACGATCAGGACGCAGGCCCGCGACGGCGCGACCTGGCGCGTGGTGCGGAAGACGTCGCGCATGGCGGGGCTCTCGCCGAGCACCCCGGGCAGCCCCATGGAGGGATGCTGGTGCGGCGCGGCGGCCGAGGCGCCCGCGGCGGACAGGGCGCCGAGCGTCGAGGCACCGTAGCTGGTTCGGCTGTCGATGGGCATGGTCTGGTTCAGTTCAGCGTGCGGGGAGCCGGGGATCCGGCGCGGGGGCTTTGGCCTTCGTCCTGGTGTTGCCCGCGGCCCGGGCGCGGAGGGCCGATACGGCGGAGGCGATCGCCTCGCGGGTCGCGGCGTCCGGCTCGGCGGTCGCGTCGGCGGCGAGCTGGATCTCCTGGTCGCCGGAGACGAGCGGGCCGAAGCGGGCGATGCTGTGGGCCAGCGAGCCCGCGGCCTTCGAGCGAAGCGCCGGGGGCCGGGCCACGTCGATGGCGGCATCGGCGAGGCTCCGCTGGGCGGCCGTGGTGGGGACATCCGCCAGGGCCGCGGCGGCGGACTCGCTCGTGGCCGGCACGCCCAGGGCGAAGATCAACGGGGGCCCGGCGGTCGCCAGGTCGGCGGCGAAGGGGCCGTCCGGCCGGCCCGCCAGCTTCGCCAGCAGCGCCGCGGCCTCGACCGTGTAGCGGGAGCGATCCTCGGGCGTCAGTCGAGAGGGCCGACCTTTCAGGAGCTGCTCCAAGATGGCCGAGCTCACGGGCTGGACGATGAACTTCACGCCCGGGAAGTTCTGCGGCAGCGAGGGACGCTCGACGTCCAGGTGGAGCGGCCCGTAGATGTAAACGGGCAGGTTGGCAGTGCGGGCGTCGCGCTTCAGGTTGGTGAGCACGTCCGTCAGCGTCCAGGTGTGGTTGCCCTCCAGGGCATGGGCGACGAAGACCAGCTCCGTGTCGGCCGCCTCGACGGCGGCCAGGAAGCCCTCGCTCCCATCGAGGCCGAGGGAGACCTCATAGCCGAGGCCGCGGAGCGCGCCGGCGACCTGGCTGCCGCGGTTCGGGTTGGTGTCGATCACGACGGCCCGGGGCGGGGGCTCGGCGGAGATGAACCGCGTGAGGACCGGGACCAGTCGGCTGGAGCCGGGGAACGGCCCACGCGGTTCCATGCCCACGATCGCCCGGGCGGCCGCGAGCTGGGTCCGGCGACCGGGTGCCACCAGGGCATCGACGAGCGGATGCGGCCGGCCGTTCCGGGCAAGGTCGCCGGGCTGGACGTTCCGGGCCAGCGCCATCGCCGCGGCCCCGGCGAGGTCGTCCTTGCGATCGGCCGTCGCCTTCCGGAGGACCTCCTCCAGGACGGCCGGGCCTTGCTTCACGGCGGCGTCGAAGACCGGCTGCTCCTTGCCCGGGAAGTCGTTGAACCCGGCCCGCGCGACGGCGGCCTCGAGCGTGAGGCTCTGGTTCACGACCTTCGCGTCCAGGTCATTGGGATCCAGTCGCGCCGCCTGGCCCGCGAGCTTGAGGCCGAAGGTACGCTCGGCGTCGGTCGCCTTCATCGCCCGCGGTGCCGGGACCTTGCGGCCCCCGTCCCACCCCCAGACCATCACCGGATCGCCGGGGAATTCCACCTGGTGGCGGTGGTATCGCCAGGCGGCCTCGGTCAGGACCCGGGTCGGGGCGACGGGCTGAGCCTCGAACGGCTTCCCGGTCAGGCGGGCGATGGCGGCCCGGGCGGCTTCCTTGACGGGCGGCGGGGTGTCCGCCGCGGCCGCGGCATAGGTCAGGAACGGGACCGCCGTGGGCTCGCCGAGCTTGCCGATGGCCTCGGCGGCATCCGCGGCCACCGACGGCTCCGCCGCATCGACCGCGGCCAGGAGCGCGGGGACGGTCGATCGGTCGAGCCGGCTGAGGTTCTTGAGGTAGAGGGCGTGGGCCTCCGGCGAGACGCCGGGCTTCGTCATGGCCTCCAGGATCGCCGGCACCGCGTACGGGCCCGCCTCGCGGAGCCCGGCGACGGCGTAGTTCTGCTCCAGGGGCGTCCCGGTCAGCTCCGCCGCCAGCGCGGCGACCCGGTCCGGCTGCAAGGCGTGCCGGTAGGACGCCTCGGAGAAGCGATTCACCAGCGGCTCGGCGAATCTCGCCGTCGACCGATCGTCGGCCAGGCGGAGGATGGACCGGATCCCGTACTTCTCGCGAATCTCCGCCAGGACTTCGTCGCTGACCTCGGCCTTGCTGAATCGCTCCAGGTAGGGGACGGCCTTGGCCGCCTGGCCGGTCTCGACCAGGTAGTCGACCGCCGCCCAGAGCTCCCGGGGATTCCTCGGATCCATGGCGAAGAGCTCCGGCCCCGGCGGCTGGGCCGGGGCCGCCGGCGCGACGGACAGGACCGCCGCGGCCGGGGCCAGGATCGCGAGCAAGAGGAGCGGCGCGGCCGATCGCGGGCGGCGTCGCCCTGGCGCCGAGTGGCGTCCTTCGGGGAGCCCTCGGCCCGGTCGACCCGGGGAGTTCTGGAGGTTACCACGCATGGAACAGGTCCGATCTCGTGAAGGTCTCGGGTCCCCGGGTGGGTTCGGGTTCAGATGCCGACTTCCTGTCGGACCAGGTCCTCGTAGGTCTCTCGGCGGCGGACCAGCCGAGCCGTCTCGCCCGCGACGAGGATCTCCGCGGCGCGAGGGCGAGTGTTGTAGTTCGAGGCCATGACCATCCCGTAGGCCCCCGCGGAGAAGACGGCGATCAGGTCCCCGGCGCCGAGCGAGGGGAGCGAGCGGTCCTTGGCCAGGAAGTCGCCGCTCTCGCAGATCGGCCCCACGACGTCCCACGCCTCCGTCCCGGCGATCTCGGACTCGTAGTCCTCCGGCGGCGCGGGGAGCCCCGCGGGCACCTCCACCGGCCAGATCCGGTGGAACGACTCGTAGAGCGCGGGCCGGATCAGATCATTCATGGCGGCGTCCTGGATCAGGAACCGCTTGTCCCCGGACTGCTTGGTATATACCACACGACTGACCAGGATGCCCGCGTTCCCGGCGATCACCCGCCCCGGCTCGATCGCCAGCCGGCATCCCGCCGCCTTCACGCTCGGCACGATCACCGAGGCGAACTCCGGGATCGGCCGCGCCTCCTTGCCCTTGTAGGCGATCCCGTATCCTCCGCCCATGTTGTACCACCCGATCGGATGCCCCATCTCGCGCAACTGGCGGATCACCTCCACCCCCTTGGCCACGGCGCCGGCGTAGGGCTCCACCGTGGTGATCTGGGAGCCGATGTGCATGTGGATGCCGATCATCTTCAGGCCGGGATTCCCGACCGCCGCACGCCCCGCCCGCAGCGCCCGCTCGATGTCCATCCCGAACTTGGACTGCTTCTTGCCCGTCGAGATGTACCGGTGCGTCTTCGGGTCCACATCCGGATTGACCCGCAGGGCGATTGGCGCGACCTGGCCCCTCGACGCCGCCACGCGGGCGATGGCCTCCATCTCGGCCTCGCTCTCCACGTTGAACATCAGGACGCCGGCATCCAGCCCGGCCGCGATCTCCTCATCCGTCTTGCCGACCCCCGCGAAGACCGTCTTCGACCCCGCGCCCCCGGCAAGTCCGACGCGGTAGAGCTCTCCCTGGGAGACCACGTCGAACCCGCTGCCGTGCCCGGCCATCACCTTCAGGATGCCCAGGTTCGAGTTCGCCTTCACCGAGTAGCAGATCAGCGGATCGAGCTCCGCGAACGCCGTTTGCAGCGACTTGAGCGTGCCGAGGATCGACGCCTCGCTGTAGACGTACAGCGGCGTCCCGAACCGCGCGGCCAGGTCGGCCACGGGGACATCCTCGCAATAGAGCTGGCGATCGCGGTAGTGGAACGGTTCCATGGGTTCTCGAGGTTGGAGAAGCAGAGACTCACACGAACATTCTTCGACCTGCAACGACTTTCCGGTCGTCAGGGCAGGATTTCTCGGACCACGAGCCGGCCGACCTCGCGGCCATCCAGGACGAGCGGGACCTCGTCGTCGGCCTCGAAGACGCGAACGTCCTCATAAGCCGCCGGCGCCCCCTCACGGATCGGGGCCGGTTTCGTCAGGACTTCGAGCCGACGTCGGTTCAGGTCCACGATCCAGTAGATCGGGATGGCGCAGGATGCGTATACGGCGGCCTTCACTCCGCGATCGAGCCCATAGCTGGACTCAGCCACCTCGACGACGAGTGCCGAGTCGGCGGGTGTCCGGGCCCGACCCGCGTAGTCGCGGCGAGTGCCCCTGAGGACCCAGGCGTCGGGCTCCGGCTCTCCCTGGCGATCGTCGATCGTCATGGACGTCGCCATCGACACGAAGTACCCCGCCGGCATGAAGGCCGAAAGGACCTCCTGGATCAGGTCGCAGGCAAGGTTGTGGGGAGGGTTCTTTGTCATCTTTTCAACGAGCATCCCCTCGATCAGCTCCACCTTCGGCTCGAGGCCGAGGACTCCGGCCTCGGCCATCCGACGATACTCCTCGAGCGTGATCCGATGCCGCGAAGCCATCAGGATCGACAGGGGATCCGGCGCGACCGGGAGGGCATCGGGGACCGCGGAGGGCTTGATCGGAGTCGGGATCGTCGGTGTCGTGACCGTCGCCATGGGTGCCTCCAGCCTGGGCTTACAACCCCAACGATTCCTTCCACCGATCGAGCTGCCGGTCGACTTCCGCCGGCGCGGTCGAGCCATACGAGCGGAACGCCTTGACCGCGTTGGCGACGCCCAGCCGCTCGCGGGTCCCCGGCCCCAGCGCCGGGTCGGCCTCGGCAAACTCGGCGTCGGTCAGGTCGGCCAGCCGCGAGATCCCCTTGCGGTCGCACAGGCCGACCAGCCGGCCGATGACGGCGTGGGCCGTCCTCTGGGGGACCCCTCGCTCGATCAGGTGCTCCATCAGCGTGGTCGCGTCCAGGAAGCCCTCCTCCAGCCGGTCGGCGATGCGGTCGCCTCGCAGGCTCGCCCCGTCCACCACCACGGCCGCCAGCTCGAGGCAGGCCTCGACCGTGTCGAAGGCGTCGAAGAGCGGCTCCTTGTCTTCCTGGAGGTCCCGGTTGTACGCCAGCGGCAGGCCCTTCACCAGGACCAGCAGCGTGGTCAGCGACCCGATCACCCGGGCCACCCGGCCCCGGATCAGCTCCAGCACGTCCGGGTTCTTCTTCTGCGGCATGATGCTGCTGCCGGTGCAGATGGCATCGGGCAGCGACAGGAACCCGAACTCCTGCGTGCTCCAGAGGATCCACTGCTCCGCCCAGCCCGCCAGGTGCTCCGCGATCATCGCCAGCACGAAGACCGACTCGAGCGCGAAGTCGCGGTCGCTGGAGACGTCCAGGCTGTTGGCCGCCACCGCCTCGAACTCGAGCTCCCGCGCCACCGCCTCGCGGTCGATGGGCAGGCTCGTCCCGGCCAGGGCCGCCGCCCCCAGCGGGAGCACGTTGAGCCGCTTCCGGCAATCCGCCAGCCGGCTCCGATCGCGGCCCAACTTCTCCACGTGGGCCAGGAAATCGTGCGCGGCCAGGACCGGCTGGGCCCGCTGGAGATGGGTGTACCCCGGGATGATCACCCCGCGATGCCTCTCACCGGCCTTGACGAAGGCCCTCTGCAGATCCGCCAGGCGCTCGTCGATCCGATCGAGCGCGTCCCTCGTCCAGAGCTTGAGGTCGGTGGCAACCTGGTCGTTGCGACTCCTCGCGGTATGCAGCTTCCTTCCCACATCCCCCAGTCTATCAACCAGAGCGGCTTCGATGTTCATGTGGACATCTTCGCGCTCCAACTGGAATGGAAATTCGCCGCTCTCGATCTGAGCCCGGATTTCCGACAAGCCCAGCACAATTTGCCGGCATTCGTCGTTCGTCAGGATGCCCACCTGGGCGAGCATTTGCGCGTGCGCGACAGAGCCCCTGATGTCTTGCCGAAAGAGGCGTTGATCAAAGGAGATAGATTCCGTGAACCGCTCGACCCGGCGGTCCGTGCCGGAGGCGAAGCGACCGCCCCAGGCCTTTGATCCCTCTGCCATGACTCCGTCGCTCCGGGTTCCAGAGATTGCGCAAGCTTTCGGCATCGATGACCCAGTCTAGGCACACAGGAAGCGACTGTCAAACCGCGGACGGCAATCACGGCTCTGAAAAAAAGAGCTGAGCGGATCGTCGGGGAGGATGGTGGGCTCGTCACTTCCGGCGAGATGGTTATGATACGTCGCCCAGGAGACACGGCGGCCCGTTCGCGGGTTCTCGCCGCCCCCCGCCTGTGCGGCACATCAGCGAACCGGTCCCGGCCCATTCCCGGGGGACAGCCGGGCGATGACGGATCGGACATCTCTCTCTTTGAAGATCTAGGAATGGAGTGGAACCGGTGTCTCAGACCCTGACCGCGCCGTACCCGACGTACACGGATGGAGAGATCGAGGGCGTCGAGATCCGCCCGCTCAAGTCGTTCCACGACTCGCGTGGGTGGCTCGTGGAGATCTTCCGCCATGACGAGTTGGGGGAGGATCGGTGGCCCGTGATGACCTATGTCTCCTCGACGTTGCCCGGCGTGGCCCGCGGGCCCCACGAGCATGTCGATCAGACGGACGGCTTCGCGTTCATCGGCCCGTCGGACTTCCGTCTCTACCTGTGGGATACGCGCGAGGGGAGCCCGACGAAGGGGAACCGGAAGGTGGTGACGCTAGGCGTCTCCAAACCCGCCGCCGTCTGGATCCCGCCGGGCGTCGTGCATGCCTACCGGAATATCGGGGAGACCCCCGGGCTTGTCTTCAACGCGCCGAATCGCCTCTACGCGGGGTGGGGCAAGAAGGAGAAGGTCGACGAGATCCGGCACGAGGAGGCCGATCCGCGGATGTTCCCGATGGACTGAGTAGCCGTCCCATGAGGCCGGTGGACCGAGGGAATTGGGGGCTGGCTCCGAGTCTTCGAGGTGCCTGTCCCCATTTCCCGGGCTCGGCGCCGCCGGTCGCCGACGCCTGCGGGTCGGGCTTCCGGGGGGCTGGTCCGCGAGAAAACCGCTGACGGGCGCGACCGGCCGCGCCTAGAATGGGACAGAGACGGTACGGCAGTCGCCCCCCTCGCATGGTCGATGGTCAAGGCGGCCCCGCTCTACCCCAGTCCCAGGAGTCCTCGGCACCAACCCCGGACGCGAGGCCGATCGCCCATGACCGCCGAATTCCCCCATCAAGGCCCGGCCCCCTGGGACGACCCCGAGTTCCACGCCGCTCGGCTGGCGGCCAAGCGCGTTCGCGTGGCCCGAGCCTGGCCGGACATCCGGACGTGGTCGCTCCTGATCGTCCTGGCCACCCTCTGGATGGGCCTGCTCTTCAACCCGGCGATCGGCCCGCTCCTCATGGGCGCCCTGATGGCCTTCTCCCTGGCCCTCAGCGTCCTGGCCTGCGCCATGGCCCTGGGCATGCTCGGCACCGGCCTCTTCGCCGTCGGGGACATCCTCCTGGGCTGGCTCCGGCGCAGCAGCCGCTGGCCGGAGGAGTGAGGCTCGGCCGTTTCCTTCGCGGCGCCCGCGCCCGGAGCGATCGCGGCCCCTCGCCCGCGCAAGGCGGACGGGAGGCCGCGAAGGGAAGCCGAGAGTCCCTCTCTGCTATCAGGGCTTCGCCACGCCGATGACGCCGACGGCCGCGCGGCCGCCCGCGTTGCCGGTGGGCTGGGTCTTGAAGTCGTCGGCCTTCTCGTGGACGACCACGCCGCGGCCGATGATCGAGGTCGGGCCGTGGAACTTGAGGCTCGCGTCCTCCAGGTCCAGGGTGGCCTTGCCGTTCTCATTGGCGGTGATGTTGCCGAGGTCGCCGACGTGCCGCTTGGCCGTGTCGGTGCCGGCGTGCTTCTCCGCGGTCGGGTTGAAGTGGCCGCCGGAGGCCATGCCGTCCTCGGACCAGACGCCGAACTCGTGGATGTGGAAGCCGTGCTCGCCGGGGGTCAGGCCGCTGATCTCGGCATGGACCTTGACCTTGCCCCCTTCCTCGGTGAACGTGACCCGGCCTTCCGCCTTGCTCGCCTTGGTGGGCAGCAGGATCGCCACCGCCTTCGTGATCGTCGCCTTGGCCGGCGCCATCTTCTCGTGCTGCGCCTGCGCCGTGCCGCGCAGGCCGGACAGGCCGACGCAGACCATCGAGCCGACCGCCAGCGTCAGCACACCCTTGCTCACCTTCGTCGTCATGTTGCTTCTCCCGTGGTTGATGCGTTCTGCCTGGTTCCTGCAAGATCGGCGGGCTGGACAGCCCACGCCCGCGCTGCACCTACGTGAGCAACGTTAGCCGCGGGCGAATGATCCCTTCAAGAGCCTCCCGATCCCTCGGAGACTTTCGGCGGCAAATACCCCGCCGCCGGGCCTTTTCTGAGGGAGTTTTCATCCGGGGACGAGAGGGCGCCGCGGGCGGTCCAGCGGACGCGGCGAGTCGTGGACATCGGGTCAATCATGGTTGATAATACGACGATTCCGTCGCGGCCGAAGGAGACGTCGCAGTTCTTTCGTGCGGGGCGGCGAGCGAGGTCATGGCAGGAGGCGAGCAATGCCGCCGACGGCCGGCAACGAGGTTCCCGCCCCATTCCGATCCTGGCTCGACCGCCACGATGAGCGGCGGAGGGAGGGAATCCCGACCGTCTCCGTCGTCCTCGAGGGGGAGAACGCCCTCTTGAGCCTGCTGGCCTGGGGACGGGCTGCCGGCAAGGGGCGAGCGCTCGTGGCCCCGCCCGGTGACGACTTCACCGAGGAGGGGATCGTCCGCGGCTGGCTCGTGCGGCTGCTCGCCGCGGTGGACCTGGAGGACGCCGCGACCCACTGGCTCGCCGGCCGGCTTGGCCGCGATCCCGACGAGCTGCGGCAGTCACTCAAGGACAGGTCCCGTTTCGAACGCGGGCTCTTCCTCGACTCCGCGCTGCCGATGGCCGACCTGGAGCCGGCGGAGGCCATCTGCGGCTGGATCCTCCGCCACCTCGCCGACGACGGCCGATTCGTGCCGAGGACCGCCGACGAGCTGGTGGACGAGGTCGGACCGATGGTGCCGCGGCCCGGCTCCCATGGCCGCTGGGCCGAGCTGCTCGCCGCGACGGCGCGCCTCTGCGGCGTCGAACGGCTTCCGCTCCTGGTGTTCGCGGCCGAGTCGAAGGCGAGTCCCGACGACGCCCCCCCTGCTCCGATCGCGCCCGATCGGCTCGAGGCGGTCGCCCGGATCCTCGCCAATCTCGTCTCCGCGCACCCGCCGCTGCCGGCGGCCGTGGTCGTGGGCCCGGCGGCGTGGCAGGATTACCTCGACCGCGTGCCGGAATCGCGCTTCAAGGCGATCCTCCGCCAGTCGGTCATCCCGGCCGAGGCCTCGCGACGAATCCCGCACACCGCCGAGGAGCACGCCCGCCAGGCCGTCGCCGATTCGCTCGCCGACCCGAGCGACGTGGAGAAGGCAGACAGGGCGAGGAGCGCGGCGGAGCGATTCCTCTTCGAGCGGCTCGAGGCCCGCCCCGAGACGGCCGGCCTCTTCCGGCTCAACGAGACGCTCGAGATCCGCTTCCACTCCTCCCGGCCGATCGAGGTCGACCTGCTGGCCCGCTCGCTGAGGCTCGCGGTCGAGATCGACGGCTATTACCACTTCACCAGCCGCGACCACTATCGCCGCGACCGCCGCAAGGACGCCCTCCTCCAGGCGCACGGCCACATGGTCCTCCGCGTCCTGGCCGAGGACGTGATCAGCCACCTGGAAGAGACCCTCGGCGCCATCCGCGAGGCCGTCGCACACCGCCGCGGATTGCTCGAAGAGAATGAGAGGAAGGACGACGCATGAACGACACTCAGGACCTCTCCCCGCTCGAAGCCCTCCTCCTGACCCGATACCTCGTCGCGGGGACCAAGCCGCCGACCGCGGCCGCCATCAAGAAGGACGTCGGTTCCCTCGTCGAGGACCGATGGACCGGCTCCGCCCTGACCGCGATGCTCGAGCGGGCGGAGCTGAAGCTGCTCACGCTCGGCTACCTGTCCCGGCCGGAGTCGCCGCCGGCACCGGCACCGAAGAGGAAGCCCAAGACCCCGCCCAAGCCCAAGGTCATGCCCGTCGAGTTCACGGCCGCCGGCCGCGAGGCGGCGCTGCGGTATCTCGGCGTAAGCGAGTTGCCACCGAAGTCAAACTGGGCGTCGGTCAAGAAGACGCTCCTGTCGGCCAAGGCCCTGGGGCTCGCCGGGAAAGCCGCCGTCGCCAAGGACGGGGTGAAGGCCAGGCTCCTCGCCAGGGCGCTGGGCGTCGCGGCGGCCGAGGGCGCGACGGCCAAGGAGGTCATCGACGCCTGGACCCGCAAACAATTCGGCCTTGGGCCAAAAGACTCGCTGAGCATCGCCTCGATCCAGCAGGCCCTCGCCTGCCGCGAGCTGGGCGAGCACCGACCGAGCGACCCCAAGAAGGCGTTCGACCTCCTGGTCGCGCGCCAGGTCGGCGCCCGCAAGGCCGACGACAAGGAACTCGCGGACGCCGTACTCCGCCGCTGGGCGGGGGGCGGCCAGGAGCCGAGCATCCCCGTTGAGCCCTCGCACGAGGGCATCGCCATCGAGCCCGAGCCGAGGATCATCCACCCGCCCGGCGACCTGTCCGCCTTCGCCGCCAAGGTCAAGGATGTCGCGGCCCGCAGCCAGACCGATCGAATCGGCGACAATCGCGTCTTCATCGCCCGCGTCTGGGACGCCCTTCAAGGAGATCCCGAGATCCGCACGATGGGCCTGGACACCTTCAAGCAGCGCCTCGCGGAAGCCAACAACAAGCGACTCCTCGACCTTACGCGAGCCGATCTCAGCTACGCCATGAACCAGGACGACGTCAACCGTTCTGAGGTCAACTACCTGGGTTCGGTCTTCCACTTCCTTTGGATCGCATCGGAGAGGCACTGACTACCATGGGACGAACCAACATGAGCACCCCCCGCGCCGCCGACCGCTCCACGCCGACTCCGAGCGAAGATCCCCGCGTCAAGGTGTTCTGCTCGGAGAAGCACCATGGGCTCTTCCACGCGATTGCCCAGGCCACCGACATCTGGAAGAGCGATCCCTTCGACGTGGAGTCGATCCATGGCGGAGTTCGATCCGCACTACACGGCATGGTCGACCGTGCGGCGACTACCGGTCAATTGCCGACCGGCCGGATGCTCCTGCTCTTGGGCGATGCCGGCAGCGGCAAGACGCATCTGATGCGTGCATTCCGAAACTCCGTCCACACGACGAACCGAGGATATTGCGCATACATGCAGATGACAGCGTATACCGAACAGTACGGTCGTTATGTACTGAACAATCTCATTCAATCGCTCGACAAACCCTATACCGATGCGTCAGGAACGCCGACCGGCCTGATCCGCCTCTCGGCTGCACTGGCGGATGCCGTGGCGTCCGACGCGAAGTCGAAGGCAATCCTGGAGCAAGTCCGAGACGATGATCTCGATCAGGCAACGCTCGACCAGGCCGTTCACGAGCTGACCGACCGGATTATCCTCGAGGAGAGGTTCAGTCAGATCGACGACGACGCCATCCGAGCGATCCTCTATCTCCAGCGTGATGATCCCCGGATCAAGGCGCGGGTGCTCAAGTATCTGCGCTGCGAAGACCTCACGCCCTACGACAGAAAACTCCTCGGCGACATCACCCCACGAACATATTCCGACGCACCTCATTGGATGATCCAGCGGCTGGGCGAGATGATCTGGGCACTCGAAAGAGTTCCACTGATCCTCTGCGTCGATCAGCTCGAGGACATGCACAACCTCGAGAACGCCGAGGTCCAATTCCGCCGTGCCCTCTCCACGCTGTGCGACCTCGTGAGCCGACTACCTTCGTGCCTCGTCGTGATCTCCTGCCTCCGCGACTACTACGAGGAGCTCAAGAAGAGCCTCGCCAAGACCACGAAGTCTCGGATTCAGGGAAGCTCCGGCCCGGTCGATCTCAAGGCACCTCGTGAGGCCAGCGAGATCGCCAGGCTCATCGGCAATCGCCTCCGCTTCCTCTTCGAGGCGGAGGGGATGGCCTGGTCCCCGACCGAGCCGTTCTATCCACTCCCCGCGGATGTCGATACGAGACTCGCAGGAATGAGCACGAGGGACGTACTGGAGAAGTGCCAGAGATACAGAGAGCGATGCATGGCGGAGGGTGTGCTTCTCCCTTTCGTTGAGGCTGTGAAGCCGCCTCCAGATCCCGACACGACCCATATCGAGCAAGCCTGGAACGAGCTGACCTCAGGAACCCCCCGCGAGATCCCCGCCCGCGAGGCCACCCTCGCCGAGATCCTCGGCGTCGCCATCCGCGCGTGCTCGGACGAGCTGACGACCGGGCATGACTTCCATGTGGAGGTGAGTGACCGATTCATCCCGGTGGAAATCCACGCGCCGGACAACTCCGCCGAGAAGCTGTATATCGGCATCTGCAACAAGAGCGCCAAGGGGGGCGGGCTCGGGCACCAGATCGACGAGGTCGCCAGGCTCGGCGAGGGACAGACGCTCGCACTCGTGCGCTCGACCGCGTTCCCTTCCAACCCAACGACCCAGATCGCCAAGCGGATCGGCGAGCTCACCGACAAGGGCGCCCGCGCCGTGGTCGTCGAGGACTCCGACTGGCGGACCATGATGGCCTACCCCGATTACGCCGCGAAGTTCAGGGACGATCCCGCCTTCTCGACCTGGCGGAAGCGGTCCCGGCCCCTCTCCAGCCTCGACTCGATCCGCCGGATCCTCGATCTCGACGGGCTGGAACGCGGCAGGCCCGCGAAGGTTGAGCCCCCCGCGGCGGACAAGCCGACCAAGGAGACCGACGGCCGCAAATCGACCACTCCATCGGCCACCACCCAGCAGGGTGGAACAGCCACGATCACCGGGACTCGCACCCCCCTGACCCTCGGCGTGACGAATGCCCGCAAGCCGGAGCCGGTGACGCTCGACCCGGACCTGCTCACGCGGCACGCGGCGTTCCTGGGCACCTCGGGGAGCGGCAAGACGACGGCCGCGCTGGGGATCGTGGAGCAACTGCTCGTCCGCGGCATCCCGGCGATCCTCATCGATCGCAAGGGGGATCTTTGCGCCTATGCGAGGCCCGGCATGGGGCTGCGGGATGACCTGGATGGGCCGATCGCCGAGCGGGCGAGACTTCTCCGCGATCGCGTCGAGGTCGCCCTCTACACGCCTCGCAAGAGTACCGGCCGGCCGCTCTCCATCGCCGCGGCCCCGTCGGGCCTCGGCTCGCTGCCGGACGACGAGCGCATCCAGGGGGCGAAGTACGCCGCCGCCGCCCTTGGCGGCATGATGAAGTACAGGGCCGCCAAGGCGGACATGGCCAACCTCGCCATCCTCGGCCAGGCCATCGCCATCCTCAGCCGCGACGAGCCCGACGCCCCGGTCGCCATCGGCGACCTGATCGACCTCATCGCCGACAAGGACAAGGCCCTCGTCGACGCCGTCGGCCGGCTCGACCCGAAGGGGTTCGACAAGCTGGTCCAGGATCTCGAGACCCTCCGCCTCAACTACAGCGACCTCCTGGCCGCCCAGGGCGAGCCCCTGGACATCGACGCCCTCCTCGGCCGGAGCCCGGACGGCAACACCACGCCCGGCAAGACGCGGCTGAGCATCATCAGCACCAAGTTCCTGGGCTCCGCGCACGACATCCAGTTCTGGGTCGCCCAGCTCTTGATGGAGCTCGCCCGCTGGGCGAGCAAGCACCCGGCCCCCGACGGCTCGCTCCAGGCCGTCGCCATGTTCGACGAGGCCGACCTGTACCTCCCCGCCGTCGGCAAGCCCGCCAGCAAGGAGCCGATGGAGAACCTGATCCGCCGCGCCCGGTCCGCGGGGCTCGGCCTCTTCCTCGCCACCCAGAACCCCGGCGACTTCGACTACAAGTGCCGCGAGAACATTCAGACCTGGCTCGTCGGCCAGGTCCGCGAGGCCAACTCCCTGGCCAAGATGAAGCCGATGTTCGCCGACAACCGCGTCGAGATCGCCGACACCCTCCCCGGCCAGAAGACCGGCGAGTTCCACCTCGTCCGCGAAGGTGAAGCCATCCCCCTCCGCGCCGACCGCTCCGCCGCCGACACCCGCCAGGTCCCCGAGGAGGAAATCCCCGCCCTGGCCCTGGAGACGGGGAGAAGGACG
>NZ_JAALJH010000007.1 GCF_011064615.1 Aquisphaera insulae
TATCTCCCGGCGCGCGCTTCCGCCGGATGAACCTAAAAAGTGTACAACTGTCGCATTTGATAGAGGTTGCGGTCCCCGAATCCACGCCCCCACCGCCCGGTCAAATCATGGGCCAACCGGACGATGAGCTGCTCGCCGTAATCCGCCCTGGCCTGGCCAGCTTGCTCGGAGACGACGATCCGCCTGCCGATCTCCCAGTAGGTCGCCGTCATGACGTTGTTGACGGCCCTGGCCGCGAAGCGGCGCGCGACCTCGAGGAGGTCCGAGATCCCCGAAAGGATCTCGTCGTAAGAGGGCCCATGGACGTCACTCGGCGCGGGCAGCGATGCCCCCGTCTTTTTCTGCTTCGCCATGCGGGTGGTATACCACGGCGCGGCCTTCGCGCGGAGGCGGAAGCCGAGACAATTCCGGGTGGTCTTTCAAGCTATCCGAGAGTTATCCGCCTCCCCACCCGCCCCAGCGAGGAAAGGTCACAAGTTGGGTTTCTAAACACCTGGACTGGGCCCTCTTCAACGTCCGGAGTCGGGTTTCGCCGTTGCCTGCCACAGCGGGCCGCACATAGAAACAGTAGAACAACCCAGTCCACGCGCTTAAACGACGAACTGCGCCGCTTCAGCGGCGCCAGTCGGCCCGGCGGAAGATCAGGTACTGGAGGCAGATGGGGACCTCGTAGATCAGGAGGATGAAGTTCAGCTCGCGGCCGGGGGGGAACCGCTTGTTGAACTCCGACATGTCGGCGGCCGTGGTCCAGATGCGGTGGCCCCACGTCTGGATCTTGTAGCCGATGGGGACCAGCCCGAGGAACGCCGGGATCGACCACGCGGGCAACCGGGGCACGGCCAGCACGCTCGCGACGAAGAGGACCAGGAAGGCGGCGGTCGCCAGCGTGGCCCGGATCGTCGCGTTGAATCCGACCGCGATGAGGTACGCCAGGGCCGGGGGCACGACGACCCACCAGGCCGGTGCGCCCAGCAGGAGCGCGACCTGCGCGAGGGTCTCGTAGATGCCGAACCAGATGAGATAGAGCGCCAGCAGGTGGTTGACGTTGATCCCGAACTGGGAATGCCGGCCGAGATGCCTGGTGTACAGGCCAGGGAAGTTGACGTGCGTCATGCTCAGGGGCCGAGTCTGAGGCTGGGTCGTCGGCGTGATCATCGTTCCTTCCTTCGTGTCCGAAACGGCATGAGGATGCGGAGAAGGCCGGCGAGGAAGACCCCCGGGAGCGGCCTGCGGAGGACGTCCACGATCGTCTCGCAGGCCCGCCGGATCTCCTCCGGGCCGGCGTCGAGCGGCGGCGTGACCTTGAGCGTCTCCGGCTCATACTGGCAGAAGCCCGCCAGCAACGGGAAGCGATCGTGGCGGAGCATGGCGAGCAGGTAGAGGGCCGAGAGTCGCTTCCGGAGCCGTCGCCTCAGCCCGCCCCGGGCGTCGATCTCGATCGCGATGAGCAGGCCGAACACCCGGACGTCGCGGATCCCCTTGTGCGACCCCAGGCCTTCCTGGAGCAGGCGCCGGAACAGCTCGCCCGACTCGGCGACCCGGCGCGAGAGGTCCAGCTCGTCTCCCAGGCGGAGGACGTTCAGGACGGTCCTGTACCCGAGCTCGTAGCCCTGGCCACGCCGGATCGAATCCACGAGCGCCGGGCCGCGTTCCGACACCGCGGCGGCCACGGCATCGGAATAGAGCGTCAGGGCGAACGGGAAGATCATGTCCGAGGTTGCCTTGCCCAGCAGCAGGAGGTCCGGGGCCAGGCCGAGGGCCCGGGACCGGACGAACGGCCCGGTCCGGTACATGCCGGTCTGCACCTCGTCGACCAGCAGGAGGTAACCCCCGCGCGCCCGGCGCTCGTCGAGGTGCGCGATCACCTCACCCGGGATCGGCCGCACCCCGCCCACGGACTGGATCAGCTCCACCTGGACGACCGCGAACTCGTGCTCCGCGAGGAGGGCGTCGATCCGTTCCCGCGCGTCGGCGGCGAAGGGGTCGACGTAGTGGACCTCGGCGTGGAGGGGGCCGACGTTCTCCTTGTAGAAGGGGTTGGCAGTGCCGGCCAGCGAGACGAGCGTCTTCCCGCCGAAGCCGGCCTTCAGGGCCATGATGTGCCGCCTGGGGAACCGTGCGACCAGGGCGAGCTTGAGGGCGTTCTCCACCGCGGTGGCGCCGCTGACCGCGGGGAGGATCTCTCCCAGGCCGGTGAGCTCTCGGAGCCGGCCTCGCAGCTCGGCCTCATCGCGATCGGCCAGGCCGATGAACGATCTCATCTCGTCCGGGTAGGTCGGGGGATTGTGGCCCCGGACGCTGCACGCCACGCCGCCGACGACGTCGTAGACCCTCCGCCCGTCCACGACGACGAAGGGCCCGTCGGTCCGGATCTCGCCCGTCTCGAAGCCGGCGACCCGGATGAGGCGGCGGAGCGAGGGGCTGTAGTATCGGCCCAGGCCGTCGGCCCGCCGCGCCGGGTCGTCGCGGAAGGCGGCGAGCTCCCCCGCGTGGCGATGGAGGAAGTCCGGGTCCTCCGCGGCCAGGCAATTCATGAAGTGCCGGGTCGAGACCGTGTTCGGCTGGAAGGTCGTCGAGTGGAAGGTGCTCTTGCCGGGCCGGTTCCAGGCGGCGAAGAGCGACCGACGGGCCGTGAAGGCGCCGAACGGCACCCCGTATCCCGTGAACGATTCGTCGAAGACGACGACGTCCGGGATGGACTCCCGCAGGAGGCCCCGCGGGCCGCCGCGGATCGCGTCGAGGCCGCCGCGGTCGACGCAGACGATGAGCGCCGGACGGTCGCGACGCATCAGCCCGCGGATCGCCTCCGCATGCCGTTCGATCTGCAAGTCGGGATCGGCGACCAGGACGAGCAGGTCGTAGCGTGTGCCGGCCCCTTCGGACGCGATCCTGGCGGCGAATTCGTCGAGCTGGTCCCCGCCGATCACGCGGAGGCCCGGGAGGAACTCGGCGCGGCTTCCTCCCGTCAGGTCCAGGTGGGCGAATCCCGTCAGGCGGTCGGTGGGGTCGAGGATCAGGCCGTTCGACGGGGCGGCGACCGCCCCCCGATTGTGGCGGACGAGCTTGATCGCGCCGCCGAGGGCCTCCCCCAGGCTGTTGGCCAGGAACGACTGGCATTCCTCCCCGCCGTGGCGGCCGTTCGGCCCGGAGGCTCTCGCTGTCCACGTCTCTCGGACGTAGCGGTCCAGGCAGAAGCAGGCCTGGACGACGTGCGGGTTGAGGTAGAGCCGCAGCAGGTTCGGCTCCCGCTCCGCGATCATCGGCTCGATGGTCGCCAGCGGCGATGGCAATGGCGATGGGGACGCGTCGGGCATCGCGGATGTCGGCTCGATGGTCTCGGCGAATGATGTTGGCTGGTTCATGCGAGGAGTGTTCGATTCCAGTCAATTGCTGTGCTTGCCGGGGTTGAATCGGACGGAGGGGATCGTCCGTCTCACGTATTCGTCATAGGCGGGCTTGTCGGGGCGGAACAGGAAGAGGTCCGCCGAGACGCAATCGCCGTCGCGGAACGGGGAGTGGGGCATGCCGTCCCGGCGGATGTAGCGGAGCTGGATCTTCCGCAGGGGGACCTTCGCGTGGGTCCTCCAGAAGACCTCGAATTCGTCGGGGGTGAGGAACAGCTCCGTGTGCCAGGCGACGTGCCGGCTGAGGGCGTGCATCAGGTAGGACGAGATCGGATTCTCCTCGAGCCGGTCCCAGAGCCGGCCCAGGGCGTCGCGGGGGAGCTCGAGGGCCGTCCCGGCCGCCGTGCCCGGCTCGTTGTAGTACTTGCTCACGGTCACCCGGTCGCTGGCCGCGCTCCCCTGGCGGACCTCCACGTTGGTCGCGCCGCGATCCCGGAGGGCCTCGAGCAGTTCGCCCGCGGTGGGCCTCGTCCGGATCTCGCGGCGGACGAAGTAGCCGGCCTTCGGCTTCGTCCGCAGGTAGAGCCGCAGGGCGACCGCGCGGGACTTCAGGTTGTAGACGGTCGCCGCGAACTCCGCGTCGTCCCTCGAGGCCGAGACGATCCGGTCGCGATCGGGGTCGTAGAAGACGACCCGGTCGATCGTGTCGGCCACCGTGGCAAAGTCGACCGAGGATCCGTGGATCGGCACGAACAGGGCGGTTCCGAGCGACACGTACGAGTAGTTGGGGAGGACGTAGAGGTCCTCGCCGCTCGCCGACAGGCAATCGAGGGCGTCGCGGATCGTCGCGCCGGCGTCGGCCTTCAGCCTGCCGGGGCCGATGCGGGCCGTCCGGCGGCAGCGGACCGTCGAGACGACCGTCTTCCCCGGGTGCCGATGGCCGAAGTGGTTCACGCCGTTGTTGTAGCCGACCACCCGGACGCGGCCGATGTTCCCCGGATGGCAGAGCGAGATCAGCTCGCCCTGCGATCGCGGCTTGAGAGTATGGACATTCCATGCCCTCAGCCTCGGGATCCGCCCGGCCAGGAGCGTCAGGGCGAGCCCGGCCGCCTGGCCGACGCCCAGCCACGACAGGGCCGTCGCGGCCGCGGCGACGATCGTCCCGCCGAGAGACGGGCTTTCATGGCGGCGGAGCAGCTCGCGCCAGGACGCGTTCTCGCCGAGTAGCGTGTAGGCCCGGCCGTCGCGCCGAGGGGCCCGGCTCATCGCTCCAGTCGACGGCCCGTCCTCGCGGCTCGCGGCCTCGGTCCGCAACGCCTCGATCGCGGCGAAGAGCTCCTGACCCTGGATGAAGCAGGAGTGCAGCCGCCCCGGGACCAGGGGTGAGAACGGGGCCAGACGCCTCAAGGACGCGTCCACGGGCGAGCGCCCGCCGAGCACGTGCCCCGGGCGGAGGACGACGACCCGGGCGTCCGGCACGCCCTCGCGGACCCGGGCCAGGGCGTCGCGCTCGGCCGCCTCGCACTCGGGGTCGTCCAGGTGGATCCGGAAGGAGCCGACGATCCCAACGAACCGGACATCCCGCCCCTGCACGGCCTTCAGCAGATCCGCCAGGGCACGTCGGCCTTCCGCGGTCGGACGAGGCGTGAGGAACAGGATCAGGCTCATTCGATCCGCCTCGCGGGCGAGGCGGCCGGTCATGCCGCCGGGGACGAGGACGGCGCCGGCCCGCGGCCCCCGGCCCAGGAACTCCGCGTAGTCGGCCGCGATGGGATTGCCGAGGTCGGCCACCACGACGATCTCCCCCGTGCTCGGCCGCTCGTCGCGCACCGCCATGCCGACGCCGACGGAGTCGATCCCGGGCACGGGGGGCGTCGAGGGGTCAGGCGAGGCGGAATATGGGCTGTCCATATCGGACCTTCTCGTTGGGGAAGACCAGGGGCGTCGCCTCGGGCGACGAGGAGGAGATCAGGACGACCGTCGAGCCGAGGCCGAAGGTCGCGAGCCAGCTCCCGCGCCGGACGGCGGGGGGCGGATCCGGGGTGCGAGATTCGACGCGCCTCGGGCGGGCCCGGAGCCACGGGGCCAGCGGCGAGGTGATGTTCCCCACGCCCCAGCCGGCGACCATGACCACCGCACACGAGCCTCCGCCCCCTTCGAGGCGAAAGACCGCGCGTTCGTTCAAGGTGTACACCGGGAACTCGGGCCTCTGGAATGGCGGATGGACGAGGAGGCGTGCCCCCGGGATGTGGGCGACCCGCCCGAGCCGTCCGTCCATCGGGCTGAAGACGCGATGGCAATCGATCGGGGACAGGAAGACGATCGCGAAGGCCCCGCCCTCGTACGGCTTCGCGTCCTCGTCGTCGCCGTCGCCGAGGAGCGAGGCCACCGAGTACTCGATCCCCTTGACGGTGAGCAGCCTGCCCCGCTCCACGCGGCCGATATCCTGGACCACGCCGTCGCACGGGCTGAGCAACGCCCGGCCGTCGGCGGGGATGGGGCGATGCTCCGGCTTCACCCCCCGGGTGAAGAGGTCGTACATGGAGCGATAATCCTCGAGCGGCCGGTCCGCCTCCTCCGCGTTCAGGCCCGGCGGGTACATCCGGGCGTAGAGGTCCCGGAAGAGCCGGAGCCGCAGCCGCCGCGAGGGGATGGGGAGGCGGGAGAGCTTCACCACCGCGGCCGCCAGGCAGAGTCGCAGGAATCCGCCATGGATCCGGCGGGCCTGGCGGACCTGCTCGAGCCAGATCGCGAGGCGGCGTCCCGGGCCGATGAGGGATGGGGGGCTCGTGCTCATAGCTCCGACACCACTCCGGACGCCACGCGGAGGGCATTGGCCGCGATCGTGAGCCCCGGGCCGACGCCCAGCGACGTCGGCAGGAAGCTGCCGTCCACGACGAACACCGAGGGATCGGAGTGCATCCGGCAGTCGGGATCGAGGACGGAATGGGCCGGATCGATCCCGAAGCGGAGCGTGCCGCACTGGTGGGCGACGTGCTCGTGCGAGATGAACTTTCGCGCGATGCAGTAGACCGCGCCCGCCCGCTTCAGGATCCGGGCGATCGCGGGGGTCATGCGCTTGCGGCGGGCGAGGTCGTAGCGGGCATAGCGATGCGTGAGCCTGGCCCCACCGTTGGCGGCCAGGGTCACCCGATTGGCGGGGTTGGGCAGGTCCTCGACCATGCCGGCGAGCAGCAGGACGCGCTCGCGGAGGAACTGGCGGACCGGCGCGGGCAGGAACGGCATGACCTTGGCGGACATCAAGGGCCCGGGCACCGGGAGCGACTGCACCAGGCCCATCTTGTGCGGATACCGGCTGGTGCCGAAATAGAAGTCGGCGAACCCGACCTGCTTGATGAACGACGCGTCCGCGGCCGTCGAGAAGGGGAAGACCCCGGCGACGATCGCGCCGATGTGGAACATGTAGTTCCTGCCGATCAGCGGGTGATCGAAGCCGGACCGCAGCAGGATGTGGGGCGAGCCGATGGCGCCCGCCGCCAGCGCGTACCGCCTGGCCCGGTACTGGGTACGCTCGCCCGTGTCCCGATCGCGCACCAGGACGGAGGTCACCCCGGCCTTCGGCCCCTTGACCAGCCGTTCCACCTCCACCCGCGTCCGGACGGTGATCGGGTCGCCGCGATCCACGGCCGCCTCGATCAACTGGGCCGCGGAGCCGCGGGCGCCGGTCGGGCAGAGATAGCCCGCGCAGGTGGCGCACCGGAGGCAGCGCGCGGCGTCGATGGCCAGGGGCAGGCGGAACGGGCGCAGCCCTCGCTCGCGGTTCGCGGCCATGAGCCGCTCGTTGAGCGGGTGCAGGGGCAGGGGCTTGCCGGGATAGCCTCGGGCCGGCTTCTGGAGCGGGCCGAAATCCTCGTCGGCGCAGCCGGCGACGCCGTAGAGCCGCTCGGCCTCCGTGAAGTGGGGCTCGAGGTCGTCGTAGGAGATGGGCCAGTCCCAGATGGCCCGCGAGATCCGCTTGCCGTAGTGGCGGCCGGGCTGGAAGTCCCCCAGGCTCGGCCGGATCAGGGCGCCGCCGTAGAGGCTCGTGCCGCCCCCGAGGAGCCCCCCCATGTAGAGGCGGCGACGGGCGCCGTTGACGTTGACCTCGCGGTCGTCGTACGGCCCCTTGTCGATGAGCATCGTCCGCTCGTCGTGGACCGGCCCGCCGACCGCCTGCCGTCCCCCCCGCTCGAGGATCAGGACGGACTTCCCCGCCCTGGCACACGCATACGCAAAGGTACCCCCCCCGGCACCGCCGCCGACCACGATCACGTCGAAGTCATGCTGCACTCGACCCGCTCCCCCTCGACCCGCTTCTGCGTCGTCAGGATGGTGACCTGGGGGCGGCCCGGATACAATGCACTTGACAAGATTTAACGATACTTGAATGGAAACCTTCGACGACGACGGAGGATCGTGAAGGCGGCGTGATTTTCGGGGGAAGACCCTGCGTGCGTCTCGTTGCGACGTGATGAAGTCACCGAGCCGGCGGGACCGCCGGCCGTTCAGGCCGATCCCGACGACGTGCCGCGGAACGGGTCGCCGACCATCGCGCGGAGGAGGGGAGCGGGGAGGAAGTGTTGATATTGCTTGAAATCCCCCATTCCTCCGGGGCCGGGATATCGTAACGACGCGTCGACGAAGAAGGCGGCGGACTCCAGGATCCGCCGCTGCGGGGACCATTCCAGCATCAGGGGGACATCATCGGACTGCCTCCACTGATCCTCGGTCATGCTGATCATGGGTCATCGTCCGCCTCACATCGGCTGCATCTTCCCGTACGTCAGCGACCGCCAGAGCCATTCGGCCGGCCCGAAGCGGAAGTGCTTCAGCCAGATCGGGCTGATGAGGAGCTGGACGACCCAGATAACCAGGACGATCGCGGCGAGGCCGGTTCGGTTGACCTGGCCGAAGAGGCCGAGGCCGTAGCCGTAGAAGAGCGTGGAGCAGACGATCGAGTGCGTCAGGTAGTTCGAGAGGGCCATGCGGCCCACCGCGGCGAGGCGGCCGGTCAGCCAGGATAGGGTGCCCGACTGCACCAGGAGCATGATCAGGCCGACATGGCCGAGCGCGACGACCAGGCTGCCGAACAGGTTGTAGAAGGCGCCGCCGTTCCACATGTATTCGGGCCGGAACGCATGGCGGATCAGCTCGCGGGCGTCGACGACCATCAGGGGCAGGCCGATGCCGTAGCCGAGGGCGGCCAGCCAGGCGTAGAAGGGCCGCGACCGCTCCGCCGAGAAGACGCCCAGCTTCATCAGGCCCATGCCCAGGAGCATACGCGACATGGCGAAGAAGAACCCGCCGAGCACGAAGCCGATCGTCTGCCCGATGAACAGCTCCGGGGCGCGTTGCTTGACGACATCGAGGTAACGGCCCCGGTGCGCGGCCATCGCCTCGTCCCAGTCCTTCGCCTCCTGGGCGGGGTTGGGGTTGAGCTCCTTCTGGAGCTTCTCCGCCCAGAGGTCGCGGAGCTTCCTGTCCCACTTCGTGGGCGTCTCTCCGGCCGCGACCTGGGCGTCCACCCGCGCGGTGATCCGCTCGAGCGACCGGATGGCCAGGCCGAAGCCCAGGACGATCGGGATCAGGATCAGGCTGAAGATCAGGCCGATCGTGATGAGAGCCTTCGCCGACAGTCGGCGGAAGAGGTACAGGAAGAGGCCACACTCCGCGTAGAGGACCAGGATGTCCCCCTCCCAGATGAGGTACGCGTGGACCAGGCCGATCGCCAGCAGCCAGAGGACGCGGCGGTAATACACGCCGCGGATCGACGCCCCTCGCGCCTCGGCCCGCTCGCCCATCAGGACGAGCCCGGCGCCGAAGAGCATGGAGAAGAGGGTCATCATCTTGTCTTCGAAGACCAGGTGGTTGAAGAGCCAGATGAAACGGTCGGTCCCCGTGAATCCGCCCCCCTTGAGCGGGTTCCCGTAGGCGGCGCCCGGCCAGCCGAAGAGGACGATGTTCATCGCCAGGATGCCCAGCAGGGCGAAGCCGCGGAGCGTGTCCACGGAGGCGAATCGCTCCTCGGGTGTGACCGGGGCGGCGGCCGCGGTGAGGGGCGCCAGGTCGGCCTCCGGGTCATGAGGCACGCGAGGTTCGGTGTCGAGCATCGTCGGCTCGACGGGCGGTCCGTCCTTCTCGGGGGCTACGTCCTGCAATTCCGGCGGCATGGTGCGTCCTCTCGGGCTTGGCCGGGAGCGGCGGTGTCACGGCGACCTACGGCAGTTCGCACGATACCCGCGAATATTGCGGCGCGGAAGGCCGTCCGCGGCCCGATCAGAAGAACATGGCGAACCGCATCCAGAACGTCTGGTAGCCGTCCACCGGGCTCCTGCCGGAGAGCGGGATGCTGTTGTTGAAGTGGGTCCAGACGTAGTTGAAGCTGAACCGGGTGAAGCGGTTGGGCCACCAGTTGACGCCGGCCATGGCGTTCTGCATCCGGCTGGCGTTGACGGCCGGATCCACGAAGCCCCGATTGAAGTCGCCGGTGCCGGCGTTGAACTCCGACCACTGGGCGGCGAGCTGCCAGGCGCCCGGGCCCCACAGGTCGTTGCTCGGGCTGAACGGCCGGTTGGGGATGACCGTGGAATAGCCCTGGAAGCCGTTCCCCTTGAAGTCGCGCTCGCCGGTCAGGTAGTAGGACAGGTTCACGTAATAGGCCCGCTGGGTGGACCGGCCGCGGGTGGTCGGGTCGACGAGCTCGCGGCTGAAGTCGATGTACTCCGCCAGCACGCTGAACCGGCCGAACCAGTAGACGTGCGGCGCGAAGACGCTCCGCATGCCGTCGGCCGAGACGTTCGCGTTGTACGTGTGGAAGGGGACGCCCAGGACGGTGGAGAAGGCGGGGTTCGTGGTCGCCTCGCCGTTGTTCGAGATCGAGACGCCTTCCTGATGGAGCAGATACTGCTGGTAGCCGGAGGAGAAGCCGACGCCGGCGCCCAGGCCCTCCCAGGCGGTGTTGTCCCAGCCCTCGCCGCGGAATGGCGTGAGGTCCACCGCACCGTTGTAGTCCACGTTGCGGTCCAGGTTCCCGAAGAGGCTGGTGCCGCTGTTGGTGACGCCGGACCACCACTGGATCCGCTCTTTCCAGAGCATGCCGGTGAACATCACCCCGACGGGACGCTTGGCGGCGAGCTGGTAGAGCGGCGAGTTGGTGATGACCGGCTCGAGCGCGGGGCTGAAACCGTAGTATTCATAGAGGGGCGGCGTCAGGCCCTTGCCGGCCCGCATCGTGACATATTTGTTGATATGCCAGGCCATGAACAGGTCGAGGAGGTTGAAGGTGCCGAGGAATCCCTGGGTGCCGACCTGGTAGCTGAAGTCCTTGGTGATGTTGCCGTAGAGGAAGGTGCGGGCCCAGGGGACATTGAACCCCTGCTCGTTCGTGGGCAATCCCGTGCGGTCCACGAAGGTGCCATCGACGGTGATCTGGTTGGTGACGTTGAGCGAGAACTCGTCGTCCTCGGAGCCGAAATGGAAGTAGCCGCCGCCGCCGAGCGGGCCGGTGGCCTTGTCGTTGTACTTGTAGCGGCTCTTGAGGCCGAATCGCTGGACCTCCACGTCGGTCTCGCCCGCGAAGGCTCCGGATTGATAGCGGCCGGGCGTCGGCAGCGTGGCGCGGCCGCCGGCGTCGGCACTCGTACCGGCCGGCGTGCCGTTACGGAAGTTTCCCGCGTTCGCGCCCGCCCCGGGGCCGACGTCGCCCCAGGCGTTGGGATCTCCGGCCCTTGCGGCCGAGCCGGCCGCCGCCGCGTTCATGGACTGGATCTGCCCGCGGAGGCTGTGGACCTCATCACGCAGGGCACGCGTCTCGGCCACCTCGGACCGCAGCCGCCTCAGCTCCTCGGCCAGCTCCGCGTTCGTCGGCGCGGCGGGCAGGGCGGGGGCGATCGCGGGCGCCGGGTCCTGGGCGGCGGCGGGGCCCGCCGTCGGCGTCCAGCACAGGACGCCGAGGAGGCCGAGGGCCGGCAGCCGCCGCCGCCGTCGCGATCGGCCCGTCATGATGGGGATCGTGCCCATGAATGGAGCCCGCGCTCACCTGGGGAGAGGGTAATCCGTATAGTGTCGGATGTGGCGATCGTGGCGAGTCTTCTGCTTGTTTCGGCTCCTGGCGCCTTGACCCTTCAACTCTTCCCGGTAATCTGAACCCTAGGCGTGCTACCCGGAGCCGGGAACTGTCGCCATCCACTCGTCGTAGTTCCCTGACCCGGCTCCATTCGGTCCCCATCGCGACCTGAGTGTGTCATCATCGAGACGACTCCGAAGGCTCTTGGATGGATGAGAGATGATCCCCGGCGGGCGGTCCTCGTCGTCCTCCGCGGCGTGGCGCAGGTGATGTTCCAGCCGAGCGCCGCGACGGGCGCCTTCTTCCTCGCCGGGCTGGCGGTGGGGTCGCCGCTGGTGGCCTTCGGCGCGTTGCTCGGGTCGGCGATCGGCACGGCGACGGCCCTCCTGGGCGAGTTCCCGCGGGAGGAGATCGAGCGGGGGCTCTACGGGTTCAACTCGGCGCTGGTGGGCGTGGCGCCGCTGGTGCTCCTGCAGCCGCGGCCGACGACGTGGGCGGCGATCGTGATCGGCTGCATGCTCGCGGCGATCGTGACGCGGCTCTGCCGCCGGTACGTGCCGTTCCCGACGTACACGGCGCCGTTCATCGCGGTGACCTGGGCACTGCTGCTGGCGGTCCACGGCATGTCGGGTCGTGGGATCGACGCCCCGCCGGGCCCGGCGCCGGCCGTGACGGCGTCCCCGGCCGGATTCCTGAGCGAGGTGCTCGCGGGCGAGGCGGAGGTCTGGCTGGGGACGAGCCCGCTGACGGGCCTGCTCTTCCTGGTGGGCATCGCGCTATCCGAATGGCGGCATGCGGCCATGGCCGTCATCGGCTCGGTCGCCGGCACGCTACTGGCGTTCTACCACCGCGACCCGGAGGCCTCGATCGCGCTGGGGATCTATGGCTACAATGCGGCGCTGGCGGCGATGGCCATCTGGCTGGCCCGGCCGTCGCTGGTCCCCGTGCTGCTGGCGGCGCTCGTCTCGGTGCCGCTGACGGAGTTCTTCCCGAGCTCGCTGGGCCTGCCGGCCCTGACGGCCCCGTTCGTGGCGGCGTCGTGGATCGTCCTGATCCTCCTTGCCCTGGATCCGTATTTGCAGAAGCGCGAGACCGCGCGTCCCTGACCTGAAGAGGGCAGCCGGCCCGCGTCCCCGGCTCCTCTTGCGGAGGCGAACCGATGCACCTGACCCCGCGCGAGATCGAGAAGCTGATGATCTACCAGTTGGCCGAGATCGCCGAGAAGCGGAAGGCCAAGGGGCTGAAGCTGAATCACCCCGAGACCATGGCCGTCCTCTGCGCCACCGCGATGGAGGGGGCCCGCGAGGGCAAGACCGTCGAGGAGGTGATGAAGGATGCGGCCACGGTCCTGACCAGGGGCGACGTCATGGAGGGCGTGGCGGAGATGATCCCGTTCGTCCAGGTGGAGGCCATCTTCGACGACGGCAGCCGGCTGGTGACGATCCACGACCCCATCAGGTGAGGCGAGGGCGCCGGCACGCGATCCGCATACCTCATTGTCCGTTGGCAGGAGCATCCCCGATGGCCGAGACGAAGAAACCCGATGGCGGCGGCGACCAGGGGCACGAGCCGGGCGTGGGCGATTGGCTCCGGGAGCCCGGGGCGGCCCCGCACGCCAGCACCATGTCGACGGCGCCGGTCGGCGGGCTGATCGTCGCCGCCGGGGACGTCACCCTCAACGAGGGCCGCGAGGCGATCTCGCTGAAGGTCAGGAACACGGGCGATCGGCCCATCCAGGTCGGGTCGCACTTCCACTTCTTCGAGGTCAACCGGGCGCTCGAGTTCGACCGCCCCGCGTCGTTCGGGCTCCGGCTGGACATCCCCTCCGGCACCGCCATCCGCTTCGAGCCCGGGGATGAGAAGGAGGTCTCGCTCGTCCCGATGGGGGGCAAGCAGTATTGCTACGGCTTCAACAACCTGGTCGACGGCTGGACCGGCGGCGGCCCCCCCGCGACGTACCGGCCCAACCTCACCACCGCCGTGGCGCGGGCGAACGAGCTGGGATTCAAGTCCTCCAAGAGCTGACCATCGGCCGGATCGGGGAGCCTCTCATGCACAAAATTTCGCGCAAGCAGTATGCGGACCTCTACGGGCCGACGGTCGGGGACAAGATCCGCCTCGGGGACACGGACCTCTTCATCGAGATCGAGCGCGACCTGCGGGTCTACGGCGACGAGCTCCAGTACGGCGGCGGCAAGACGCTCCGCGACGGGATGGGCTCAGACAACCAGCTCACCCAGTCCTCCGGCTGCCTGGACATGGTCATCACCAACGTGACCGTCCTGGACCCGATCCTGGGCGTGGTGAAGGCCGACGTGGGGATCCGCAACGGCAAGATCGTCGGCGTCGGCAAGGCGGGCAACCCGAGCACCATGGACGGCGTGACGCCGGGGCTCTCCACGGGCACGGCCACCGACGCCATCTCCGGCGAGCACCTGATCCTCACCGCCGCGGGGATCGACGTCCACGTCCACTACATCTGCCCGCAGCAAGCATGGGCGGCGCTCAGCAACGGGATCGGCACGCTCTGGGGGGGCGGCATCGGCCCGTCCGACGGCACCAACGGCGTGACCACCACGAACGGCCCGTGGAACCTGGAGATGATGCTCCGGGCCGCCGACGGCCTGCCCATCAACATGGGCTTCCACGGCAAGGGGAACTCCGCCGGCGTCGCCCCCCTGGTCGAGCAGATCCGCGCCGGGGCCGCCAGCTTCAAGATCCACGAGGATTACGGCACCACCCCGGCCGCCATCCGCGCCTGCCTGAAGGTCGCCGACGAGTACGACGTCTCGGTGTCGATCCACACCGACACCCTGAACGAGGCCGGCTACGTCGAGGACACGATCGCGGCCTTCGACGGCCGGACCATCCACACCTACCACAGCGAAGGGGCCGGCGGCGGCCACGCCCCGGACCTGCTCAAGGTCGTCGGCCAGCCGAACGTCCTCCCGAGCTCCACCAACCCGACGCTCCCCTGCGGGGTCAACTCGGTGGCCGAGCTCTTCGACATGATCATGGTCTGCCACAACCTGAGCCCCAAGATCCCCTCCGACGTCGCCTTCGCGGAGAGCCGCGTCCGCGGCGAGACGATCGTCGCCGAGAGCGTCCTCCACGACATGGGGGCCATCTCCATGATCAGCAGCGACTCCCAGGCGATGGGCCGGATCGGCGAGACCTGGCTGCGGACCGTCCAGACCGCCGACATCATGAAGAAGGCCCGCGGCACCCTGCCCGAGGACGCGAAGTCCGGCAACGACAACCAGCGCGTGCTCCGCTACGTCTCCAAGGTCACGCTCTGCCCGGCGCTCACCGTCGGCATCGCGGATTGCCTGGGCTCCATCGCCCCCGGCAAGATGGCCGACCTGGTCCTCTGGGAGCCCGCCTTCTTCGGGGCCAAGCCCAAGATGGTCCTCAAGGGGGGCCTGATCGCCTGGGCGAACATGGGGGACCCGAATGCATCGCTGCCGACCTGCCAGCCGATGATCTACCGTCCCATGTTCGGCGACTTCGGCTCGGCCCGCTACCAGACCTGCGTCACGTTCATCTCGCGAGAGGCCCACGAGCTGGGGGTCGCGGAGAAGTACGGCCTGCAGAAGATCGTCCGCCCCGTCTACGGCACCCGCACGATCACCAAGCGGGACCTCGTCCGCAACGACTTCCTGCCCAGGATCGACGTGGACCCCCAGACCTTCGCCGTGACCGTGGACGGCGTCCACGCCACCGTGGAGCCGCCGAAGTCGATCAGCCTGAACCGGCTCCACTTCTTCGGCTGATCGCGGCGGGGCACCGGCCCCCAGGAGGCCCATCATGCTTCTCGTCGACAAGCCGCTCGGGAACCTCGCCGATGCCTCGTGGGCGGACCGCCTGGCGACGGCCACGGTGGATGTCCTCGAGCTGGATCAGTGGCAGGCCCAGAAGAACCGCTTTCGCCTCAGGACGAGGTCGGGCGCCGAGGTCGCCGTCGCGTTCGACCGCGGGTCCCACCTGCACGACGGCGACATCCTGGGCTGGGATGAAGGCACCAGGACGGCCATCGCCGTCCGGATTCGACTCCAGGACGTCCTGGTCATCCACCTCGACGCCCTGCTGGGCGAGCCGGCGGAGACGCTCGCCCGCACCTGCTTCGAGCTGGGCCACGCGCTGGGGAACCAGCACTGGCCGGCCGTCGTCAAGGGGACCTCCGTCTACGTCCCGCTGACGGTGGACCGCCGCGTGATGGACTCCGTCATGCGGACCCACGCCTTCGCCGGGATCACCCACGAGTTCCGGCCGGGGCTCGAGGTCATCCCGTACCTGGCCCCTCACGAGGCCCGCCGCCTCTTCGGCGGGGCCGACGCCACGCCCCATTCGCACGTGCATCCGCACGATCCCGGCCGCCATGTCACGAGCGCCGAGGGGCCGCGTTGACCACGATCTCCTCGATGATGCGGCTGCTCCAGCTCGGGGACTCGGCGCTCCCCGTGGGCGCCTTCTCGTTCTCGAACGGGCTGGAGTCCGCCGTGCAGGCGAAGGTCGTCCGCGACGCGAAGGGCCTGGAGGACTTCGTCCGGGCGGCCTCGAGGACCTCGGCCACCACGGACGGCGTCGCGCTCCTGGTCGCCTTCCGGGCCGCCCGGGCGGGGGACCGCCCGCTCGTGGCGCGGGCCGACCGCGAGGCCTTCGACCGCAAGCTCAACGAGGAGATGAGGCTCATGTCCGTGCGGATGGGCCGCAAGCTCGCGGAGGTGGCCGTCACGATCGCCGAGGCGCCGGGCGTGCAGGCGTGGCTCGAGGAGATCCGCCGCGGCCGGACGCCCGGCACCTACCCGGTCGCGCAGGCCCTCGCCTTCGAGGCCCTCGGCCTCGACGAATCCTCGGCCTTCGCGGCCCATCAGTACGGGGTGGCCGCCATGATGGTGAACGCCTCGATGCGGCTGATGCGGATCGGCCACATGGACGCCCAGGCCATCCTCCGGCGGATCGGCGACGAGGCCCCGGCGGCCTACGAGGAGGCCCGCGGCCGGTCGCTCTCGGACATGGCCTCGTTCTCCCCCCAGGTGGACATCCTGGCCGCCGCCCACGTCCGCGCCACCGTCCGCCTCTTCATGAATTAACCGGCAACTGATGGGATGAGGATGGCAGCGTCATGAAGAAGATCACGCGGATCGGCGTCGGCGGGCCGGTGGGGTCGGGCAAGACGGCCATCGTGGAGGCGATCACGCCGAAGCTGATCGGCCTGGGGATCCGGGTCCTCATCATCACCAATGACGTGGTGACGACGGAGGACGCCCGGCACGTCCGGCGGACGCTCAAGGGGATCCTGATCGAGGAGCGGATCCTGGGCGTGGAGACCGGCGCCTGCCCGCACACGGCCGTCCGCGAGGATCCGAGCATGAACCTCGCCGCGGTGGAGGACATGGAGGCCCGCTTCCCGGATACCGACGTCGTCCTGATCGAGAGCGGCGGCGACAACCTCACCCTCACCTTCAGCCCGGCGCTCGTGGACTTCTTCATCTACGTCATCGACGTGGCGGCCGGCGACAAGATCCCCCGCAAGAACGGGCCGGGGATCAGCCAGTCGGACATCCTCGTCATCAACAAGACCGACCTGGCCCCGTACGTGGACGCCAGCCTGAAGGTCATGGAGGATGACTCGCGCGCCATGCGGGGCGAGAAGCCGTTCGTCTTCACCAACTGCAAGAGCGGCGAGGGGATCGACGAGCTCGTCCGCCTGATCCGCGACAATATCCTCTTCGACCTCGAGCCCGAGGGCGCCGGCGCGTGAGCGAGACCACGACGACGATGCCGGGCCCGGACGCGACGGCCTCGCCCCCTTACGACGAGCCCGAGCTGGACCCCTACCGGGACGAGCCGAGGCAGCTCCCGAGCGGCTCGCCGATGAAGGATGCGCGGCTGCGGCTCCGGTTCGAGCGGCGGGGCGAGCGGTCGATCCTCGCCGCGATGGAGCGGAAGGCGCCGCTGATCGTCCAGAAGGCACTCTACTGCGACGAGGCGATGCCGCGGATGCCCTGGGTGTTCATCATCACCAACTCCGGCGGCATCCTCCAGGGGGACCGCTACCGGATCCGGATCGAGGCCGGGCCGGGCGCCTGCGGGCACGTCACGACCCAGGCCGCGACCAAGATCCACGAGATGGACGCGAACTTCGCCGCGCAGGACCAGTCGATCGTCGTCGAGGAGGGGGCGTACCTGGAATACCTCCCGGACGCCGTGATCCCGTTCCGGCACTCGCGGTTCCTGACGCGGACCGCGATCGAGGTCCACCCGACGGCAACGCTCCTCTACTCGGAGATCCTCTGGGCCGGCCGCAAGCATTACCGCGGGGGCGAGAGCTTCGAGTACGACCTCTTCTCCTCCACGGTCCGCGCCGCGAGGCCCGATGGGGCGTCGCTGTTCGCCGAGAAGCTCGTCATCGAGCCGGGGAGGACCCCGCCCCGGGGCATCGGCGTGATGGGCGATCTCGACATCTTCGGCAACGTCATCCTGCTGACGCCGAAGGCCCACGCCGACCGGATCGCCGAAGCCTTCCCGACGGGCTCCGATTTCTCATCCGGCTGCGTGGACGGCGTCTCCCGCCTCCCCAACGACGCGGGCCTGATCTACAAGCTCCTGGCGAGCGAATCGGCCGTCGCGAGGGCCCGCGTACGGGCCTTCTGGGGCGTTGCGCGCCAGATGGTCGCCGGCCACCACGTCCCGCCGGCATTCCCCTGGAGTTGATCGACGCGGCGAGATGATGATTGATGATCGCATGAACGAGTTATGACGTGACGTTGGAATTGGGGGCGGGTCACCCCCCGCAAGGCGGCAAGGCCCCGATGGTGAGGGAAGGGGCTGCCTCCCGGGGCCGTGCGGCCTTGCGGGTCATGGGCCTCCATAAGGGATACGGAGGTGGAAGGACGCGATTGGCGAAGCAAGTCGACCGTGCGGGCCGGGCTCCTATTTCTGGCCCCAGAGGACCGTGCGGAGGCGGATGCTCCCCGCCGTGTCGGCCTCGAAGAAGCCCTCCTGGAACCATCGCGTCCAGCCTCGAGGCCGGCGAGTCTCCCGACGGACACCGTAGATCTTGCGACGCTTCTTGGCACTCATGGTCGCGCCTCCGTGGGAATGGCAAAGAACCGTTGAGACGATGTGAGGGCCCGTCGTGTGCTCCCGAGCGGGCCCGTCAGGTCATTAAAGCAACACCGATACCACAGACACCTTGATCCCGGAATCTGTTCGGATTTCGCCCGCGGGCCGATGGCGACGCCCCGCGCGGCTGCCGTAAAATGTTCTCCGTGTTAAGGATAAACGAAGCCCCCCGGGCAGGCATCAAGAGCGGGACGCGCGTGGATGCTCCGCGGTTTGGGGCGAAGAAATCCGCTCGATTTGTAAGCACTACCGCGCCGAGCCTGGGCAAGGTTACCGAGATGGGGGCCCGGGGGCGTGAGCACGAGCAGATCCGTTCACGACGCATGAGCAGGGACTCCGCGATGGGAAGCACAGCTCCGCGAATGGGGATCGCGCCGACGATGGGCGTGGCGCTGGTCATTCTACTCCTGGCCCCGGCCGGCCTTCAAGCGGCCGAGCCGACAGTCCGGGGCTCACGGAAGCCGCCCGAACAAACCCTAGCTCTCTGGTACGCGCGGCCGGCCAAGGAATGGCTCGAGGCGTTGCCCGTGGGCAACGGCCGGCTCGGCGGCATGGTGTATGGCGGCATCCTCTCGGAGCGGATCGCGCTCAATGACACCACGCTGTGGTCCGGCGGCCCCAAGGACGGGAACAACCCCGGCGCCCGGCAGGCCTTGCCGGAGATCCGCCGGCTCATCGCCGAGGGCAAATTCGCGGAAGCTCATCAGCTCGGCAAGAAGATGATGGGCCCCTACACGCAGACCTACTTGCCGCTGGGAGAGCTTGTCCTCAAGCTCCACGAGGGGGAGCCCGAGCCGGCGGAGGTCACGGACTACCGGCGCTGGCTCGACCTGGATCGCGCGGTGGCCCTGGTCGAGTATCGGATCGGCGAGATCTCGTATCGTCGCGAGGTCTTCGCTTCCCACCCCGACAACGTGCTCGTCGTCCGCCTGTCCGCGAGTCGCCCTGGGGCGCTGAACTTCACGGCCCGGCTCGGCAGCCGGCTCCATTTCAAGACGAAGGCTGACATCGACGAGTTGGTCCTTGATGGCAAGGCCCCCGCGCATGTCGACCCGAATTACTACAATCGCCCGAACCCGGTCATCTACCAGGACGACGGCGAGGGCATGCGCTTCCAGTGCCGGCTGCGGGCGACGGCCGACGGGGGGCTCGTGTCGGTTGATGACTCCTTCATCCGCGTCGAGGGGGCGACCTCGGCCTTGCTGTTCCTGGGCGAGGCCACCAGTTTCAACGGCTTCGACCGCTCGCCGGCACGCGAGGGCATGGACCCCGGGCGCGAGGCCAAGCGCCGGCTCGGCGCGGCCGTCGGGCAGGCTCATGAGGCCCTCCTGGCCCGGCACGTCGAGGACCACCAGGCCCTCTTCCGCCGCGTGGCGCTGGACCTGGGCGGCTCGCCCGCGGACGCCCCGCCGCTCCCCACGGATGAGCGTGTGAAGAAGTACGGGTCCGACGATCCGGCGCTGGTGCGGCTCCACTTCCAGTACGGCCGCTATCTCCTGATCGCCTCGTCCCGCCCCGGAGGCCCGCCGCCGAACCTCCAGGGAATATGGAACGACGAGATCCGCGCCCCCTGGAGCAGCAACTGGACGATCAACATCAATACCGAGATGAACATGTGGCCGGCGGAGGTGACCAACCTGGCCGAGTGCCACGAGCCTCTCTTCTGGCTGATCCGCGGCCTGGCCCTCAACGGCCGGAAGACGGCCGAGGTCAACTACGGCTGCCGCGGCTGGGTGTCGCACCACAACGCGGACATCTGGTGTCAGACGGCGCCCGTCGGCGACTACGGCGACGGCGACGCCACGTGGGCCCTCTGGCCGATGTCCGGGCCGTGGCTCTGTCAGCACCTCTGGCAGCACTACGAGTTCTCTCGCGACGTGGCGTTCCTCCGCGACACCGCCTATCCGCTCATGAAGGGCGCGGCGGAGTTCTGCCTGGACTTCCTCATCGATGACGGCAAGGGGCGGCTGGTGACGTCGCCCTCGACCTCGCCGGAGAACCAGTTCCGCACGCCCGACGGCAAGACGGCCGCGGTGGCGATGGCCAGCAGCATGGACCTGGAGTTGATCCACGACCTGTTCACCCACGTCATCGCCGCGACCAAGGTCCTGGACACGGATCCCGAGTTCCGTTCGAGGCTGGAGGCGTCGCTCGCGAAGCTCTACCCGCTCCAGGTCGGGCCCGACGGCCGGTTGCAGGAGTGGTTCCGGCCGTTCGAGGAGCCGGAGCCGCATCACCGGCACCTGTCGCACCTCTGGGGGATGTACCCGGGGTCGCAGATCGGCCGCGGGACGCTGGAGCTGCGCGAGGCGGCCCGCAAGTCCCTGATCGGGCGGAGCGACGAGGGGACGGGCTGGTCCACCGGCTGGAAGGTCTGCCTCTGGGCCCGGCTGGGGGACGGCGACCACGCGCTCGCGCTCATCAAGCGGACTCTCCGCATCGGCCCCGGCGGCGTCCATCCGAACCTCTTCGGCAGCCACCCGCCGTTCCAGATGGACGGCAACTTCGCCTTCCCGGCCGGGGTCGCGGAGATGCTCCTCCAGAGCCATGCCGCCGACGGGGAGATCCACCTGCTGCCGGCCCTGCCGAGGGCCTGGCCGACCGGCTCGGTGCAGGGCCTGCGCGCCCGCGGCGGCTTCACGGTGGATATCGCCTGGAAGGACGGAACGCTCGCCTCGGCGGCGATCGCCTCATCGCTGGGGGGCACGGCGAAGGTCCGGCTCGGTGACCGGACGGTGGCGATCGATACCGTCAAGGGGGGGCGATACAACCTGGGCGCGACTCTCGCCCCCGTCGGCGGTCGTTGAGCCGTCGGCGGGGCAAAAGGGTTTGCCCGGTCCCCGCCCGCATGAGATAGTTGCGGGCGGAGAGCGTCGCCACCGACTTATCCCGGAAGGGGTCCAGCATGTCCGACCGCAAGAATCCCGCATGCCTCGGCCGTCGTGATTTCCTGGGCGCGGTCGCCGCGGCTCCGGCCCTGGGGGCCCTCGGGGCCAGCTACGTCTCGGCCCAGGAGCCGAAGGCCGCGGCGGCGGCAAGCGGAGTCGCGCCGGTGCACGTGCCCGTGATCGGCGATGGGTCGCTGGGGATCCCCGGGCCGTATCCGGGCAAGGTCGTCGAGGTTCGCAATCCCCGGATGATCGTGAAGGGCGTCAAGAGCCGGGAGGCCATCAAGCAGTCGGTGGACCGTGGCATGAAGGCGCTGACCGGCGCGGACGACGCCGTCTCCGCCTGGCGGCGGTTCTTCGAGCCGGGGGACGTCGTCGGCGTGAAGATGAACCCGGTGGGCAACCCCCTGGCCAATACCTCCAGCGAGCTGATGCTGGAGGTCATCGAGGGCCTGAAGGCGGCCGGCGTGAAGCCCCGCGACATCGTCGTCTTCGAACGCTACCGCGCCGAGTTCCTGGTCGCGAAGATGCACGAGGCCGTGCCCGACGGCGTCGAGTGGCTGGCCCTGGGGGCGGGATACAACGGCCGCCAGCTCGACCTGAAGGGGAAGGACGACCTGCCCGTGGACGACCTCTCCCACGTCACCGGGTATGACCCCGATGAGTTCGTGCACCTGGAGGCGGTGAACGTCGGCGAGGACCCGAAGGATGACCGGACCAGGCGGTCGCACCTGGGGCTGCTGGTCACGAAGCGGGTGAACAAGATCGTGAACCTGCCGGTGCTCAAGGACCACGGATCGGCCGGGGTGACGGGGGCGCTCAAGAACATGAGCCACGGCCTGGTGAACAACGTCTGCCGTTCGCACAGCACGCCGGATTCGAACATCTGCAATATTTTCATCCCGCAGGTGGTCTCGCACCCGATCATCCGCAGGAAGTGCGTCCTGAACATCATGGACGGCATCACGGGGGTCTTCCAGGGGGGCCCCGGCACCGGCAAGGTGGAATGGACCTGGGAGAACAACGCCCTGATGTTCTCCACGGATCCGGTGGCCATGGACCACATTCTCCTCAGGCAGATCGACGCCAAGCGGAAGGAGAAGGGGCTGCCGCCGGTGGCCGCCTCCGGGCGGACGGCCTCCGATCCCCTGGGCGCCGAGGGCTTCGACGTCCGCCAGCCGCAGCACATCCGGCTCGCCGGGTTCCTCGGCCTGGGCCTCTTCGAGCTGAACTCGCCCCGGGGGCGGAGGTTCTCCGTCCAGCACACGGCGATCGACGTGTCGTGATCGCATCGCACGCGTCACCGCCACGAAAGGCGAACCGCACCATGGGAACGCAAGTCGCCCGCCGAGAAGCCACCATCGTCAACACGTACGGCCTGCACATGCGGCCGTCCACCCGGTTCGTGAAGCTCGCCGGCACGTTCCAGTCCGAGGTCTGGGTGGAATTCCACGGCGCCCGAGCCAACGGCAAGAGCCTGCTCGAGATGACCTGCCTCGCCGCCGAGCGCGGGGCGACCATCGAGATCGAGGCCCACGGTCCCGACGCCGAGCGGGCCGTCGGGGCCCTGGCGGAGCTCGTCGCGGCGGGATTTCACATGGATGATGAAACGGCGGAGAACTGACCACGGAGACTTGGCGCGGCCTTTCGGCCGCGTCAAGGTTGGTCTTTCTGCCGGCGGAAGACCATGAGGGTCTGAGGCGAGCCCGGCTCGGCCTTGAACTCCGTCGGTCGGGGCTTGTCGGGGTCGGCCATGCAGAGGGTGAGCTCGTCACCTTCCTGCTTGTAGATGCCGAGCACGCGTTTTCCCTTCGAGGGTCCGCCATCGGGGAGGACGTCGATCGTCTTCACGTCCTTGCCGTCGGAGGGCTGCACGCCCAGGACGAGCTTCGTGCCGGCGAAGCTCTTGCCGTCGCGCTTCCAGACGACGTGATCGGCCTCGACGGTCCGCGTGATCGTGCGGACGATCCCCGCCGGAGTCTGCTTGCCGTCGCGGCGGAAGGAGACGGCGATCCAGGTGCCGGCCTGGGCCTTGAGCGCGGCTTCGTCGTTCCGCTCGCCGGCCGGCTCCTGCGCGGGGAGTAGGCCCGCGCAGAGCAGGATGGCGATGGGAACGAGGGACCGGGCGGCCGGCCCCGGGCGTCCCACGAGGCACATCATCCGAAGAGCCGCGTCACGGCCTCGGCCTTGACGAGCTCCCTGGGCTGGTTCAGGTGGTTGAGGACGATGGTGGCCGGGTCGATGCCGAAGGCGTGGTAGATCGTCGCCAGCAGCTCGCCGGGGTGGACCGGGTCGGCCAGGGGGGCGGAGCCGGTCTTGTCGGACTGGCCGTGGACGTGGCCGCGCTTGATCCCGGCGCCGGCGACGACCGCCGTGTAGCAGTACGGCCAGTGGTCGCGGCCGTCGGCGCTGTTGCCGTTGCCGGAGGTGCTCACGCCCTTCTGCGGGCTGCGGCCGAACTCGCCGACGGCGACCACCAGGGTCTCGGCGAGGAGGCCGCGGCGGTCCATGTCGATGAGCAGCCCGGAGAGGCCCTGGTCGAGCATCGGGCCGGAGCGGTCGCGCATCCGGTTGGTGAGGTCGACGTGGTGGTCCCACGAGTGGTTGTCCGAGTTGGCGACCTTGGGCCAGACGACCTCCACGACCTTGGTGCCGGCCTCGACGAGGCGGCGGGCCAGCAGGCAGCTCTGGCCGAAGGTGTTCCGGCCGTACAGGTCGCGGGTCTCCGCGTTCTCGGCCTGGAGGTTGAAGGCCTCGCGCGCCTTGCCGGAGACGACGAGGCTGAGGGCCTGGTCGTAGTACTCGCCGAGCTTGTAGTCGGAGACGGCCTGGTCGATGGATTTCATCCCCGCGTTGAGGGCGTCCCGCAGCTTCGCCCGGCGCTGGAGGCGGAGGGCGAAGACCTCCGGGCGGAGCTTGAGGTCGTCCACCTTGATCCGGTCCATCTTGGTCATGTCCATGTCGTCACCCTCCGGGTAGAGGGTGTACGGGTCGTACGCCTTGCCGAGGAACCCGGCGGTGCCCCCCTTGCCGACGACGCCGCTCTCCTGGAGCGGGCGGGGGAGCATGACGAACGGCAGCATCGGCACGGTCTGGGGCCGCAGGCGGACGATCTGCGAGCCGAAGTTGGGGAAGTCCTTCGGGCTCGGGGGCTCGAGCTGGCCCGACGGGCTGACCTTGTCCGTCGTGTAGCCGGTCATCATCTGGTAGATCGCGGCCGTGTGGTTGAACAGGCCGTTGGGCGTGTAGCTCATCGACCGGATGAACGTGAACTTGTCCGTGACCTGCGCGAGCTTCGGCAGGACCTCGGTGACGTCCATGCCGGGGACCTTCGATTGGATCCGCTTGAAGACGCTGCGGACGTTGTCCGGGACGTTGTCCTTCGGGTCCCACAGATCCAGGTGGCTCGGCCCCCCCTGGAAGTAGACCATGATGATGTTCTTGGCCTTCCCCCACCCGGGCCCGCCCCCCTTGCCGCCGACGGCGTCCGCCTCCGCGGCGCGTGCCGACGTCGCCCGGAGCTGGAGCATCGAGCCGAGGCTCAGCCCGAGCAGTCCGGATCCCCCCACGCGGAGGATGTCGCGTCGGGTCATGCCCAGCTCCGGGTCACACAGATCCTTGCCGGCCTGTCCGGGGACGATGATCATGGCGGGGGTCCTGGTTGGGGGAAGTTGGGGCCTACGATTCGAATCCGGGCGGAAAGGGTTCTGCATTCACAGGCTATTAGAGAGCGGAAGGGACAGGATCCTCGAATTCCATGTTGGAGAACGATTTCCCCTTCTCCGAGCCATCGAGCAGGACGAGCATGCTGATGTCTTGCTGGGATTCTTCCGGGAGCAAAGCCAAATAGCGCCAGACTTGATCGTTTCGCTCAACCCGACTCATCCCTCGGAACGCCGGATCGACGATCCGGATCCGGACGGAGACCGAATTCTGCCGGTAAAGATCGACGGAAGCTCCGGGGTGATCGGCCTCATACTGTCGAAGGATGCCGATGATCTGATCAAGGATCTCATCGGCCTCGCCTCTGAGGAGCCTGACGCCCATTTCACAACCTGCCTTTCGCCCATTGGATGAGCCGCCCGGCTGCGTCCAGAAACGCCTTCGCTTCATGCTCATGCAGCGTCGCTGGCTCGTATCGGAGATCAGTAGACCAGGTATCGACAAGCGTAAAGTCCTGGATCACCGTCGTCGGCAGGGAAGCCCCTCCTCTCAGGCGATACGTCTGCCTCAGCCAATTGTAATCATGGGCGCGAGCCCCGCGGAAGGAATGGAGAACTTCCTGAGTGTCGGTCGGTGCAACGACGGCGAGGATGAGGGACTTCAAGGCGCACTCGATGCTGTAGCCTGCGAGGTAAACCGCACCGGTTGGATGATCGGCCTTCTGAAGCACCTCGGCTTCGACGAATCGTTGTCCCGCACAGCGATAGAACTTCCTTGCTTCCTTGGAACGGGGATTTGCCATAAGGTCGAGAGCTTTTAATCGACAGCGATCAATGATTGAACAGGAAGGCCGGGCTGTTGATCAAGGCCCAGGCGACGTCCTGCGCGGCGGTGAGGCGGCGGGAGGCGGCCTGCTGGATGCTCTGCTCGACGTCGTGGCGGAGCTGCTGGAGCGACGGGTCGGCCGCGACCGGGAGCTTCGCCTGGTCCACCTGGGCGCGGAGGGCGGCCAGTCGGGCGTCCTCGGGGAGCGGGGCCCGGCTGGCGTTCAGGGCGTCGGTCTTCGCCCTCAGGTCCGTGTCCATGGCGCGGAGATAGCCCATCAGCAGGTCCTTCTGGGCCTGGGGGCGGACCTCCGGCGCGACGGCGAGGGCGGCGCGGAGCGGCTCCGCCAGGTCGAGCCCCGGCGCGGGGGCCTTCGTGACCGAGATCCGGAACCGGCCGAGCTGGTAGACCCGGCCGCCGTACTTCTGATGCAGCTTGATCGTCAGCAAGGTGCCGCCGGGGTTCCCCGCGGGGGCCTTCGTCTCGAAGGTCGCCCAGTGGATCATCCCGGTCCTCGGCGAGACGGCCCAGCCGTTGTCGCCGTCGTCGGTGCCGTCGATCGCCTTGGAGACGTCGAAGCCGCCCTGGCTGAAGTCCGCCTTCGCGTTCTGGAGCGGGATCGGTGCCGCCTTGGCCGGCTCGGCCTTCGGCGCGGCCGAGAGCTGGATCTCGGAGAGGACGAAGTTGCCGTCGGGGGCGCGGCCCGGGCCGTTGACCGGGAATCTCGGATCCGGCAGCAGCTCCAGGCGGACGCCCGTGATCCCGACCAGGTCGGTCTCGGCGGCGATCGTGTACTCGTCCATGGCGATGTTGCCCGAGGCCACGATCGAGCCGTCGGCCTCCTTCGAGAGCTTCGTCCCCCCGGTCGCGGACAGGGCCTTCGGCTCCAGGACCGCCCAGCGGTTCACGATCGACCCGGCATGCTCCTTCTCCCAGGCCGCGAGCCTGGCCGGGAGCGTCGCCTCGTACGCCTTCAGGTCGGCCTCGAGCTTCGCCGTGGCCGCGGCCTTGTCCTTCTCCTGCCGGGCACGCTTCGGGGCCAGCTCCTTCTCGTACGAGCCGAGGGCGGCCTCGGCCCGGGCGATCGCCGCCAGCCGGTCGCGCTCGAGCTGCGGGCGCTTCAGCGCGTGCTCGAGCTCGTGCCTGGCCAGGTTCTCCGCGAGCTTGCGGTGGTCGTCGTCGATGGCCTTGAGGTCGGCCTCGCAGGTGGCGACCTCCGCGGCGGTGGCCGGGCGGTTGAGGACGCGGACGAAGATCTCGTCGATCAGCTTCGCGTCGTCGGGCTGGGTCGAGACCAGCGCCGTCAGCTCGTTGGCCGGGTCGGCCAGCGCGTCCGCCAGCGTGGGGCCGCTGACCAGCGCCATGACCGGGCCGAGCTGCATGCCGCTGGTCCGCTCGCACTCGCAGGCGCTCTCGCGGGGAGGCCGGCCGAAGGTGGTGAGGAAGCCGCTGGGGAGCTCCACGCCGGAGTCCGGCAGGGCCGCGGCGCGGGTCCCTTCGGGCACGCCGGGGATCTTCGATTTCGTCCCGGTCACCCGGTAGACCGCATCCAGGAGCACCTCCGCCGGCAGCCGCCGGGCGATCGCGTGCGAATAGTTGGTCTTGTCATCCTGGTTCCATTTGTTCGTCCCGACCGAGAGCTGATACGTCCGCGACGTGCAGATCAGGCGGACGACGTGGCGGACGTTGAAGCCGCTCCTGATGAACTCGTCGGTCAGGTAGTCCAGGAGCTCCGGATTCGTCGGCGGGTTGCCCGCGCGGATGTCGTCCAGCGGCTCGATGATGCCGACGCCGAAGAGATAGCCCCAGAGCCGGTTGACGTAGCTGCGGGCGAAGTAGGGGTTGTCCTTGGAGGTCAACCAGGCGGCCATGTCGGTGCGTCGGCTGGCGTGCTCCGGCTTCCGGTAGGCGCACGGGTAGGGGAACTTGGGCGCGGTGACCTGCTTGGTCCGGTCGTGGATCATCTCGCCGGAGCCGGTGTCGCTGACCATCTCGTAGAGGGGCTTGGGGGCCTCAACGTCGGTGCCGCCGACCATCCGGCCCTTGCTCTCGGGGTCCCCCTTCAGGCCCACCTGGGCGAAGAAGGCGGCCGTCTGATAGTACTGGTCCTGGGTCCAGCGCTCGAAGGGGTGGTCGTGGCACTTGTTGCAGTTGAACCGGACGGCCAGGAAGAGCTGGGTGGTGTTCTCCATGATGGCCGAGGGCTCGCGGAGCACCTTGAAGTAGGCGGCCGGCGGGTTCTCCCGGTTCGAGCCCGAGGCCGTGATGATCGCCCGGGCGAACTGGTCGTACGGGGTATTCGCCGCGACCTGGCCGCGGATCCAGGCCCGCAGGCCGACGGCGCCGTCGACGTCCAGGAACTTGCGGTTCACCTGGAGCAGGTCGGCCCACTTGTTGGTCCAGTAGTCGACGTACTCGGGCGAGCCGATCAGGCGATCGACGAGGGCCTCTCGCCTGGCCTTCGAGTCCCGCGAGTCGGCGAGGAAGGCCCTCACGTCGGCCGCGGTCGGCGGCAGGCCGGTGAGGTCGAGGGACGCCCGGCGGATGAACTCCTCGTCGGTGCAAAGGCCGGAGGGGAGGGTCTTCATCCGCTTCCACTTGGCGGCGGTCAGGTCGTCGATCTTGCCGTAGGAGGGGGGCTGGGACCAGGCGAAGTCGCCGCGGTCCCCCATGACGGTGAGCGTCGTCGAGGCGTAGGCCCCCTCGAACCGCGCGAGGATGGGCGCCTCGCCGCGGCGGAGGGCGGTCATCACGCCGGACCTGCCGGCGGAGGCCACTTCCATGTTGCCGGTCTCCAGGAAGGCCTCGCGGGAGACGTCACGGACCTCGCCGTTGGCGTAGGTCGCCATGACCCGGAGCTGCTGCTTCGAGCCGATCCGCGGGAGGATCGGGTTGACGGGCGTGACCTCGATCTTCGCGACCCGCGGGGTGGTCAGGTCGAGCTTCGCGCCGTCGGCGATCCAGGCGCGGAGGGTCTCGTAGTACGGCTCTCCCCCCTGCATGAGGACGCCGCCGACGTGCGGCACGGCGCCGGTCGGCTTGGTCAGCATCATGCTGTCCTCGGGCGAGGCGAGGTTGACGTGCCGGCCGGCGTTGTCGTCCACCAGCGCCCGGACGTCGAAGAGCGGGTCATAGCCGCGGAGCGAGAGCTTGAAGCCGTTCTTCCCCTGGGCCGAGCCGTGGCAGGTCCCCTGGTTGCAGCCCAGGCGGGAGAGGATCGGGTTGACGTCGTGGACGAAGTCCACCCGCGAGGGCCGGCCCATCCCCTCGACCGACACGGGCACCGCGACCGACTTGCCGGCCAGGCGGAGCGTGATCGTCCCCTTGCCGTCCTTCAGCGGACGGACCAGGCCCGACCGCGTGACGGATGCGAAGTCCGAGCTGATCTCGGGCTCGACCATCCGGGTCGCGTCCACCGACTCGCCGCCGGCGAGCCGGCCGGTGACGAGCATCTGGACGTAGGCGAACTTGCCGGAGAGCGCGACCTGCTTCGGTTCCACCTCAAGCGCCGCGAGCTTCGCCCCGGCGGGGAGCGTCTCGGTCTCCACGGCCTCCTCGGTCCGCGGCGCGACCATGCCGGCGGTGGCCGCCTGCGAGGGCTTCGCGGGGGTGGCCGTCACCGGCGCGAACTCCTTGACCAGCTTGCCGGACTCCGCGTCGATCAGCCGGATCAGGCCGTCGCCGCCGGCCGCGGCGAGGACCTTGCCGTCGGGCCGGAACGAGACCGTGTAGACCGCCGCCTTCGGCACCTTGAAGCCGGAGATCTTCGTCACGCCCTGCTTGTGGTAGGCGTCCAGCGCGGCGGCCTCCGCGGCCGACCGCGACGTGACCACCTTCTCGTTGATGGCCTTGATGTTCGCCGGCAGCGCGGTGTCGAACTCGTAGCCGTAGACCGTGACCTCGCCGGAGGCGCCGTCCAGGCTGCTCGCCGCGGCGATCCGCTTGCCATCGGGGCTGACGGCGACGCTGCAGACCCGGCCGGGCAGGGCGGGCAGCTCGCGGATCAGGTTCGAGTCGTCGCCGATGACCCGCGAGGTCAGGCGGAAGAGGCGATACACCTTGGGCTCGCCGTCGGAGCCCCCCACGACGATCTCATCCCGCGACGGATGCCGCGCCACGGCCGAGAGGCCCCCCTTGAGCGCGCCGGGGGTGATCGACGTGATGTTGTCCACGAACCGCTGGGTGGCGAACTCGGTGAGCTTAGCGGCCATGTCGCGGCCGACCGAGACCAGGTGCGACCCGTCCTTCGAGAAGACGGTGTCCAGGGCCCAGTCGCTGTGGGCGCCCAGGAAGAGGACCTGCTCGCCGGACTTCGCGTCGATCGCGCGGACGGTGTTGTCCGCGCAGCCGAAGGCGAGCTTCGATCCGTCCGGCGACCAGCTCACCCCGAAGACCGTGTCGGACGTGACCGGGACGGAGAGCTTGAGGGCCCTCTTCTCGACGTCCCAGACCTGGACCTCGCCCATCCGGGCGGGGCGGCCGCCGGTGACGGCCAGCCGCTTGCCGTCGGGGGAGAACGAGAGCGACTCGACGCGCTCGGAGAGCCCCACCAGCCGAGCCACCGGCGCGGAGCCGTCCGCCTTCCAGAGGAGGACCTCGTGGAAGCCGGCGACGGCCAGGGTCGAGCCGTCGGGCGAGAAGGCGATCGCGGGGATCACCGGGAGGCGGGTGTAGACGGGCGGGTGATCCCTGTCGTATCGCGGCCCGGCGCTCGGCGGCGAGTCGTCGATGGCCCCCTGGGCGATCCAGCGCGCGATCAGGTCGATTTCCGAGGCCGCGAGCGGGGCCCTGTCGCGGGGCATCTCCGCCTTGCCGTCATGCGGCGTGATGAGGCCGATGAGATGGCTCTTCGCGGGCTTCCCCGGGACGATCGCCGCCTCCGCGGATTCACCCCCCTTGACCAGCCGGTCGAAGGCCGTCATCACATAGGCCCCGCCGGCCTTGGCCGGTTGGTGACAGCCCTGGCAGTGGACCTGGAAGATGGGCCGTACCTGCCTATCATAGCTGACCTTCGCTTCCGCCGCCGACTTCGGCGCCTCGCCCGACTTCTTCCCCTTCTCGTCGAGGGCCATGGCCGGCGCGGCCAGGATCAGCAGGGTCCAGGCGAGGCTCGCCGGGGTGAAACTTCTGGGCAGGCTCATCGGGGAGTGCTCCTCAGCCAGGGTTCTCGACTCTCGGTGAGCAGGTCGGTGGCAGTCGCTCGTGGAGGAACGCGGATCGCGAGGCGGGGCGGACTCGGTGTGATCGAGCCGATCACCTTCTGCAAGTTCGGAGGGCGGGTCCCCGGACGGGAATCGTTATAGCTCGTATCCCATCGGAGGGGGCAGCGGACATTGACCCAGCATATTCTACCATGCGACGCCGCATGGGATGCAAACGGATTTGCGGTCGATTCGGCGATTCGCGGCCCGTGCCCCGGGTCGTGGATTTGTGGAGAGTGGACAGGGGGGATGCCCCGAAGGCAACGGAGAGGCATGGGCGGGGAGGGGCCCGCCGGATACCGGGGCGAGGCACCTCGCCAATGCCCGCCGGATATTGCCGGCGGGCTTGCCACATCAGGGACCGACATCGCTGGGTGCCGCGGAGCTCGCCCGCTCGGCGGCGTGCAACGCGGTTCGCGGCCCGGAGCGACGCCGTGTCCGCGCTACTCGTCGAACCCCCGCTCGATGAGGCTCATGATGGCGTCGAGCGCCTCTCGGGCCTCCGGTCCTTCGGCGTGCACCTCGAGGTTCGAGCCGCAGTCCGCGGCCAAGGTCATCAGGTCGAGGACGCTCGCGGCGTTGACCGCTCGACCGTCGCGACTGATCCGGACCTCGGCGCGGAACCCCCGGGCGAGCGCCGCGAGCCGCCCGGCCGCACGGAGGTGCAATCCCGATCGGTTCTTGATCGCGACGATGTGCCGCGACTCTTCCCGCGCGTCGTCGCCTCGCCCCCTCCCGGGCGTGCGCGCGTGCGTCGGGGATTTCAACAAGTCAAGGAGCGTCATCATGGCGTCGCCGTCCAGGGGCTTGATGAAGTGGCGGTCGAATCCGGCGTTTCGGCTGCGGCGGAGGTCCTGCTCCCGGCCGTAGCCCGAGATCGCGACGATGACCATGTCGCCCGGGCATTCGCTCCTCAACCTCGTGGCGACCTCGTAGCCGTCCATGCCCGGCATGCCGATGTCGAGGAGCACGACGGACGGGCTGAACCGATTCGCGGCCTCGATGGCCCGACGGCCGTCGAGGGCGACCTCCACGCGATATCCGTGGAGCCGAAGCAGCAGTGACATGCTCTCGACGTTATCACTGTCGTCGTCAACGACCAGGATGATATCGCCCTTGGGGGCCCCATCGAGTGGGTGATAACTGGGAGTGTTCATATCATGCAATGGAGGCTCGATTCGATGCGATCGGTTGCCGGGGTGCCTCCACCCTGCGACGCGCCGCCTCACGAATGGCCTCCATGCCGCCGGCGTGCTGGGCTACACGGCCTGGCGAGGATGATCTCACTCCCGGTCGAAGCGAAGGGCGATTATCGGGCCCTCGGGGCCGTGGCCGGTATCGGGATTGGCGGGAAAATGGAGGTGGTTTTCCCCGACAATCGGGACGCTCAACCGCCCGTCAGCCATCCCCGACGGATTGCATGGCCGACGATGTCCGCGCGGCTCTTGAGGCCCAGCTTGTCCATGCCGCGGGCCTTGTGGGTCTCGACGGTCTTGACGCTCACGTCGATTTGGGCGGCGATCTCGCGGTTGGTGTAGCCGCGGGAGATGAGGCGGAGGACCTCCCCCTCGCGGTCGCTGAGCGGCTCCGCGGGCGGCGTCTCGTCGGGCGGCGAGGCCTCGGCATCTTTGAGCAGCTCGGCGGCGAGCGCGGGGTCGACGTAGGCGCCGCCCCGGGCGATCACGCGGATGGCATGGATGAGCTCGTCGGCGGCCGCGCGCTTGAGGAGGTAGCCGGAGGCACCCGCCTGGAGGAGCTGCCGGACATAGCTGCGATCCTCGTGGACCGTCAGGGCCAACACCCGGATCCGCGGCCGTTCGCCGAGGATCCGTTCGGTCGCCGCGATGCCCCCCAGGCCGGGCATGGAGACGTCCACGACGGCGAGGTCGGGTTCCAGGTCTGCGGCCAGGAGGCAGGCGGCCTCGCCGTCCTCCGCCTCGGCGATCACTTCCATGTCGGGCTGGGCGTCGATCAGGGCCCTGAGCCCCGCGCGGACCAGGTTGTGATCGTCGGCCAGAAGCACGCGCAGCCTGTCACCCATGATGCCCCTCCGGAGGTCCTTGCAGGGGGACGCGGATTCGGACGATGGTCCCCCCGAACTTCCCCTCGCCGCCGCCCGACTCGATGAGGAAGCTGCCCCCCAGCAGGGCCACGCGCTCCCGCATGCCGAGCACCCCCAGGCTGCGAGATCCGTGCCCGGACCGGTCGAGCGGGGAGAGGTCGAATCCGCGGCCGTCGTCCTCCACCAGGGCGGTGAGTTCGCCCCCGTGGCGTTCCACGATGACGCTGACGTGCCGGGCGGCGGCGTGCTTGACGACGTTGTTGAGGGCCTCCTGGACGACGCGATAGACGGCGGTCTCGACGTCCGGGGGGAGCCGTTCGCCGTCGAGCCCGGGCGACCGGAAATCGGCCGCGATCCCCGTCCGTTCCGACCATCGGGCGACGTAGGTGGCCAGGGCCGGCCCCAGGCCGATGTCGTCCAGGGCGGTGGGACGCAGTTCGATGGCCAGGTCGTGCGACTCGCGGCCGAGCCTGTCGACGATCGCCTCGGCCTGGATGAGCCGGCCGCGTCCCGGCGAATCCGGGGGGACGACCCGCTCCAGCGCTTTCAAGGAGAGGATCAGGGCGGTCAGCTCCTGGCCGAGCCTGTCGTGCAGCTCTCGCGAGATCCGCCGCCGCTCGTCTTCCTGCATCGACACGGCGCGCCGGAGCAGGTCGGCCCGCGCGGCCGCCGCCTCCTGGAGCGCCGCATTGGTCGCCTCCAGCTCGCTGGTGCGCTCGGCGACGCGGCGTTCCAGCTCGTCGCGTGCCAGGCGGAGGGCGCCCTCCGCCTCCTTCAGGCTCGTCACATCGAGGCACACGCCCGACATGTGGCCGGATGAGTCCTCGGCGTCGCCGAAGATGTCGCCCTGATCTCGGAGCCAGCGCACCCGGCCGTCCGACAGGACGATGCGGAACTCGACGTTCAATGGGCGTCCGCGCGAGGCGGAGTCGCGGAACGTCGCCTCGACCCGCTCGCGGTCGTCCGGATGGATGGACCGGGCCAGGAAGTCGCCGAACGGTTGCCTCGATTCGACCGGCTCTTGACCTAGCAGGCGGTTGAGGTTCGCGTCGCGGGTATGCATGTCGGTGGTCACGTCCCACGTCCAGATCCCCATCCTGGCCGCCGACAGGGCGAGCTGGAGCCGTCCTTCGCTCTCCCGCAGGGCATCCCTCGCCTCGACCGCGTCCTCCATCACGTTCAGGGCGGCCCGGCGGGCGGCCCGCAGCTCGGTGACGCGCTCGACCAGCTCGGCCCGGGTGAGGTCGAGCGCACGCCGTTCCTCCCGGCGCCGCTGCTCGGCGCCGGCCCCCTCCCCGCGGGGCGTGACGAGCTCCTCGTCCAGCGATCGGCCGAGCTGGCGGTCCCACGCATCCGGGTCGAGCGCGAGGGCCTCGGCCAGGCGCTCGTTGATCGCGAGGAGGTACTCGATGTCGTCCTCGAGCCGCCGGCCGTTCTGGACCTGGGACCAGAAATGGGCCGTGCGTACGAAGGCGAGGAAGTTGAGCACGGACTGGAGCCTGGCCTCGCCGAGGGAGCGGCAAAGGGCGTCCAGGCAGCCCTCCAGGTCCGGGGTGCCGAGGAAGATGTGGGAGGCGCATGCGAAGACGGCCTCCTCGTCCGGCGAGCCCGGGCCCGGGAGCTCGGCGAGCTTGCCGCCGTCGAGCAGCCGCCCCCGCAACGAGCCGAGATCGGCGCCGCGCGGGAACGGCCGGCGGACCAGGCGGATGACCTCCGCGGCCGACTCGACGGGCGACGCCGCGTCGCCGGACGGGGTCCCCAGGCCGATCAGGAAGCCGACATGCCGGGCGATGCGGTATCGGACGTCGCAGAACCGCGAGAGGGAGACGAACAGCCGCTCCTTGAAGAGCGGCGGGAGGGGGTTGTCGAGGTACACGAAGGTGGCGAAGCCCTGGAGCGCGGCCGCGATCTCCGGGTTATCGGACGGAGAGCCGGACGAGTTCGGCGGGACGCCGAATCGGCGCTCGACTTCCGCCCTGAGGGCTCCCCCCCAGTCGCCCTCGCCGCCAGCCGGCTCAACCGTCATTGTCCCCCCCAGCCTCGAAATCGAGCGAGTATTTCGCGGCCCCTCCCGCCCGTCGGAGCAGTTCGTTGACCTCCCGCTTGAGCTCGATCATCCGCGATTCGCGCGCCACCATCGCGCGGTTGAACCGGGTCAGCTCGTCGATGTTCTCCCGCAGCGTCGCCGCCGCCTGCGCCCGCTCGAGCGCCTCCCAGGTCCGCTCGGCCGTCTCCCGGACCAGGTAGAGGTCCGTCTCGGTCCAGGCCCGGGGCTTCGAGTCGTGCACGCCGAAGGACGCCACCCAGCGGCCCCCCCTGACCAGGCCCACGCCGAGGATCGCCCGGGAGCCGGCCCCGATCAGCGCCCGCCGCTCCGCGTCGGAGAATCGGGGGTCGGACTCGACGTCATCGAGGACGAACGGCTCGCCCCGCCGCAGCGCCTCGGCCGCCGCGGCGCCGAGGGCCTCGATCGGGATCCGCCCCGCCAGCGGGGGGACGCCGCTCGCGTAATCGCGTCGGATGTAGGCCCATGCCCCGTCGATGATGTCGCAGTAGAACGCCCGCGAGACGCCGAGGTGCTCGCCGAGGATCCGCGCGGCCGCCTCCGGGATCTCGAGCGGATCGGCCAGCGGCCGCAGCGCATCGCTCACCCTCAGGAGGAGCGCCTGCCGCCCCTCGCTCTCCCGCAACGCCTCCTCGGCCCGCTTCCGCGCCTCCGACTCCGCATGGTGGGCGATGATGATGGAGGCGGTGTGGGTCAGGAGCGACGCGAGCTCCGCGTCGCGTCGCGGGGCTGCCGCGAGTAGATCGCCAACGTGCCCACGAGCCTCCCCGACGAGCTATGGACCGGGAAGCTCCAGAAGCCGCGGAATTCGAAGCGGTCGGCCAGCGCCCGCCAGGGCTCCCAGGATTTCTCCCGGGCCACGTCCCCGATGAGGACGGGGCGGCCGAAGCGCGCCGCCAGGTCCCATACCAGGGACTCCGGGGCGGTCTCGAGGCCGTCGGCCGCATCGGCGCGGGCTGCCGGCACTCCGGCCGCGTGGCGGAGCGGCGCCCCCTCCTCGCCGGCCAGATAGAAGGCCGCCCGCGTGCCCTGGCCCATCGCGTCGACGGCCACCCGCGCCAGGGCCACGAGGGATGCCCCCAGCGGCTCCCCATTCAGGACCGCCTCGAGCGCCTCTCGCTGGCCGCGCAGCCAGACCTCGCGGTTCCTCAACGATGCCTCGGCCTCCTTGCGGGCGGTCGCGTCGATGCAATACTCGACGATCGTACCGTCCTCGAGGGCGGCCCCGACGAACACCATCCACAGCCGCGACCCGTCCTTGCGGCTGAGCTCCTTCTCGTAGGGCCCGATCCGCCCGGTCTCGGCCAGGGACTGCATCTGCCGCTCGCTCTCGGCGACGAACTCGGGGGGGGTCATCGACCGCCAGCTCAACGACCGGGATTCGACCTCCGCCTGGGAGTAGCCGGTCATCTTCAGGAAGGCGCCGTTCGCCTCCAGGAGCGTCCCGGCTGCATCGAACATCAGGACGCCGACGGCGTCGATGTTGAGCATCCGTCGGAACCGGTCGTCGCTGGCCCGCAGCGCCTCCTCGGCCCGCTTCCCGAACGTGATATCCACGAAGGTGACGACGACGCCCTCGATGCGGTTGTCGGTCGTCCGGTAGGGCAGGACCCGCCGGAGGTAGTGCCGCTCGCGGTCGCCGGCGACCTCGCGCTCGATCGGGACCAGCCGCTCCAGCACCGCATGCGCGTCGTCGTCGAGCTGGGGGTCTTCGAACCGGCGGGCCAGGGCCGTCATCGGCCGGCCGATGTCCGCGGGGATCAGGTCGAGCAGGTCGCGCACCGCGGGCGTGTACCGCCGGATCCGGAAGCCCGTGTCGAGGAACAGGACCGCGATGTCCGTGCTGGCCAGGAGGCTCATCAGGTCGCTGCTGGTGGCCTGGTGCTCCTCCATCTTCGCCCGGAGCTGGGCATTGACGGTGGTCAGCTCCTCGTTGAGGGACTGCATCTCCTCCTTGCTGGTCTCGAGCTCCTCGTTGGCGCTCTGGAGCTCCTCGTTGATGCTCATGACCTCCTCGTTGGAGGCCTTCAGCTCCTCGTTGCTGGTCTGGAGCTCCTCGATGGTGCTCTGCAGCTCGGCGCGGAGTCGGTGGAGCTCCTGGAGGGATCCGTCGGCACGGGCTGCCTCGTCGAGGACGGGCGAGGGGAAATCCCCACGCTCCTCGAAGCTGACGACGAAGTAGTCGGCGGAGCCGGGCGATTCCTCGGCGGGCTCGTCGAGGATCGGCGAGGCCGAGACGGCGATCCGGACGCGGCGGCCGGGCTCGATCTCCACCCAGCCGTCGGTCGCGACGACCTTGGCGCCCTGGGCGGCCGCCCGGTGCAGGGCTACCCGCGCGGCGCCGCGGATGCCATCGCGGGCCAGGAGCATGATGTCCCGCGTCGGCTCGCCCGAGGGCTGCTGGAGGAAGGGCCGGGTGTCGCCGTGGTAATAGAGGATGCGGTGGTCGCGGTCCACGGTCACGGCGGCCGGCGTGTGCGAATCCAGCAGCGTGCGGCGGGTGAGCTGGGCGATCGAGGCCTTCTCCCCATCTCGTCGGCGCGGTCGGACGCGCAGGGCGCCCGTGCCGTCATCCTCGCGGCCCGGCGTTGCGTGCGGGAGCGGGAAGTCGATGAGCCCGTGCCGGGTCGGCCCGACGCGGCGGAAGATCCGCGCCTTCTTGTCGATCGGCTCGAACAGGCCCTCGGCGCCGGCGATGGCCTCGGTGTTCCCGAGGAACAGGGCCCCCCCTTCCCGGAGCCCGAAGTGGAGGAGCGAGAGCACCCGCTGTTGAATCTCGGGCTCGAAGTAGATGAGCATGTTCCGGCAGGTGGCGATGTCCAGGCGGCTGAACGGCGGGTCCTGCAGGACGTTCTGCGGCGCGAAGACGACGCGGTCGCGGAGCTCCGACCGGATCCGGTAGATCTCGTCCTCCCTGGCGAAGAACCGCTGCAGCCGCTCCGGCGGTATCTCCGACTCGATCCCCCCGGCGTAGATTCCGGCGCGGGCGTGGGCCAGGGACCGCTCGGCGAGATCGGTGGCGAACACCTTGATGTCGAACGCCTTGCCTATCTTCTCCGCCTCCTCCACCAGGATCATCGCCAGCGAATAGGCCTCCTCGCCGCTGGAACAGGCGGTCACCCAGCCTCGGATCGCGCTGCCATGCTCCCGGCCGTCGACCAGGGGAGCGATGACGAGCCGCCTGAGGGTCTCCCACGCCTCGGGGTCGCGGAAGAAGCCGGTGACGTGGATGAGCAGGTCGTCCGCCAGCGCGCCGACCTCGGCGGGGTTCTGCCGCAGGAGCCGAGCGTAATCGGCGATGGTGAGCGTGCGGGTCAGCCCCATCCTCCGCTGGATCCGGCGCAGGAGCGTGGGCTTCTTGTAGCCGGAGAAATCCTGGCGCGTGCGGGTCCGGAGCACGGCCAGGATCTCTCGCAGGTGCTGCTGCTCGCGATGCAGGGACTCATCCGCATCGGCCTCCCGCCCGCCCCGCGCGTACGGATGGCGCGCGTAGGAGAGCAGGATCTCCGGCAGGTCCGACGGGCGGAGGATGTAATCGGCGTAGCCGGCGTCGATCAAGTGCCGGGGCATGCTGGGGAAGAGGGCCGACTCCGGATCCTGGGCGATGCATAGCCCGCCCACCGCCTTGATCGCCTGGGCCCCGGCCGTGCCGTTGGAACCCATGCCGCTCATCACCACGCAGATCGCCCGCTCGCGCTGCTCCTCCGCCAGGCTGCGGAAGAAGTCGTCGATGGGCCGGTTGGCGGCCCGCGGCGAACCGAGGATCGGGCCCAGTTGGAGGCGGCCCTCGTGGATCGCCAGCGTACGGCCCGGCCGGATCACGTAGACGTGATTCGGCGCCACGTCCATCCCGTCCTCGACCTGGAACACCGGCATGGCCGTACGCCGAGCGAGGATCTCCGCCATCATGCTCGAGCGGTCGGGCGCCAGATGTTGCACGAGGATGAACGCCATCCCCGAATCCGGCTTCATGGCGTCGAGCAACTCGCTGACGGCCTCCAGGCCCCCCGCCGATGCCCCGATCCCAACGACCGGGAACGGCAGCCGCGGAGGCTGCTCGGCGTCCACCGGCTCCGCCAATCGGTCCTGCTCGACCGGCTTCCCGGACGGATCCTCATCTTCGCCCGGTTTGACCTGGTCTTCCATCACGGGCTACCCTTTCCCAACCCGCAGCTCCGGCGCGCATGACGGAATGTGGTCTTCTTAGCTCTGCTGCGGTAGGCCTTTCCTTCGGACATGTTAGCAAGCGGCGGGCAAGGCGCCTTGCCGGAAGTCGGACGCTCCGGGGCCCGAGGGGCCCGATACGCGGTCGCCGAGGAACGTCGAACGTTTGCGGAAAAAAATCGCCGCATGGGTTGTCTCGCGAGTAAGATTTGGCTTGGCGATCGGACGTTCGATATCCTGTGTGATTGGATCGCGAAGTAATGCGTGCGTGCATCTAATCTCCTCGGCCGAAGTGCACGGCGGACCTGGGAAGTGCCGCTGAATGGCTGGAAGGGACTGACTCCCGGCGTCGGGAGGTTCTCGAGAACGCGAGGTATCGATGGAGTCTCGCCGGTTGGAGAGGATTCCACCCCGACCACGTGGGGATACCGAGGCCCGCGACAGCTCTCTCACCGTAGGAGAGTTGCCCGTCGATGCGTCATCCATGGAAGGCGTCTCGTCCGATTCAACGCTCGCCGATCTGGTGGAGCGACTGACGAAGGGGCTGGAGGCCGGCGAGTCGATCGACATCGACGAACTCGTCGCGAGCGACCCGGCACGTGCCGGGATGCTGCGAGGCCTGTTGCCGGCGTTGCGGCAGTTGGCTCGCCTGGGCTCCGTCGAGGAGAAAGGGGGCGAGAGGGGCGGGCCCGGCCTGGGGCTCTCGGGCCGCGAGAAGCTGGGCGAGTTCCGGCTCATTCGGGAGATCGGCCGGGGGGGGATGGGGATCGTCTACGAGGCGGAGCAGGAGTCGCTGGGCCGCCGGGTGGCGCTGAAGGTGCTGGCGAACGCGGGCTCGGCGAGCGAGCGGGCATTGCAGAGGTTCCAGCTCGAGGTGCAGGCGGCGGCGCAACTCCAGCACCCGAACATCGTGCCGATCCACCTCGTGGGGACCGCCGAGGGGATCCCCCATTACGCGATGCAATTGATCGACGGCAGGAGCCTGGCCGATCTGTTGAGGGACCTGCGACGGCTGACGGGCATCGGCCCGGCTCCCGAGGTCGATGCCGCCGAGGCCACCCCGACCGATCCGCTGGCGGAGCGTCTCCTGCACGACGGCTTCGACCAGGCGGGTGAGGGGGCCCTCGCCGCTTCCGCGCGCCCGGGGGCCGCGTCGGGCGAGCCGGCCGCGACCTGTACGTCGGACTATTATCGGGCCGTGGCGAGGATCGGCGTCCAGGCGGCCCAGGCGCTGGAATGCGCCCACGAGCGGGGGATCATCCACCGCGACATCAAGCCGGCGAACCTCCTGCTCGATCGCCGGGGGAACGCCTGGGTCGGGGATTTCGGGCTGGCGAGGATCCAGGGGGATGAGGGCCTGACGCACACGGGAGAGCTCGTGGGGACGCTCCGCTACATGAGCCCGGAGCAGGTGTCACGCGAGCCCGGGCTCGTGGACCGGCGGACCGACGTCTATTCGCTGGGGGTGACGCTCTACGAGATGCTGACGCTGCGGCCGGCCTTCCAGGGCTCGGACTCGCACCGGATGCTCCGGGCGATCGCGGAGGAAGAGCCGCCGCCGATCCGGGCCCTGGCCCCCGAGGTCCCCCGCGAGCTGGCCACCGTCGCCGCCAAGGCGATGGCGAAGGATCCGGGGGGTCGCTACGCGACGGCGCGGGATCTCGCCGACGACCTGGGGCGTTTCATCCAGGGCCGGCCGGTGCTGGCGAAGCCGGCCCCCGCCTGGTCGCGGACCCTGAGGCGGGCGAAGCGGGGGCTGGGGTCGGCGGCCATCGTCGTGCTGGCCCTGGCGTCGATGATCCTGGCGGTGCAGTCTTACCGCCGGGGACGCGCGGGGAGTGAGTCGCCTTCGGTGGTGGAGTCGCGCCGGACCTCCGCGGCGCTGGCCCTGGACCGGGGCATCGGCCTGGCGGATCGGCGCCGGGTCGGGCGAGGCCTGCTCTGGATGCAGCGGTGCCTGGATCTGGCCCTCGAGGACGAAGAGCTTGCCCGGGTCGCCCGAAGCAACCTCGCGGCGTGGGGCCGGCGAGCCCCCGTGCCCAGGGCGGTCTTCGCCTGCGGCACGCCCGTCGCGGCGATGGCGCTGAGCCCCGACGATCGGACCCTCGCGGTCATCGGCGAGGACGGCGTGCTCAGCCTCTGGGATCTCGTCTCCGGGCAGCGGCTCGCCTCGGCCCGGACGGTTCATCTGAATGACGATCGCATCATCGCGCCCAATATCATGCTGCTCCAGTTCGACGCCGGCGGCCGATTCCTGGTCAGCGGGGGATCGGATCGACGGGTTCAGGTCTGGGAGGTCAACTCGCTGCGGCCCATCGGTCCGCCGGTCGCGGTATCCGACGGGGCGCTTTCGCCCGCTGCACTGGACCGTGAGGGTTCCCTGCTCGTGACGATCGACGCGGACGGCGTCATCCGACGGCGGCGGATTGACACCGGCGCGGTCCTCGGCCCGGGATTGGCCGGACCTCGGAACCTGAGTGGCCTCCATGGCGTCTGCGTCCGTCCGGCCCACGACCAGGTATTCGTCCATGGCCGCTCCGGAACCTCGCGGATCTGGGATGCGGCCACGGGGCGGCCGACCGAATCGCCGCGGCCGACCGAATCGCCCTCCAACGGCGATTCGGAGATCTACTTCGCGACCTTCTCCCGCGACGGCGGGCGTCTCGCCCAGGTGGAATCTGGCCAGGACACCAGCGTTGTGGTCATCCGCGACTCGGTTGACGGCCGCGTCCTGGCGCGTTCGGAGCCCATTGGCGGATCCGTGACTGAGATCCAGTACGGTCCCGCCGGCCGGCGAGTCGCGGTGTTGATCGGGGATGGCACGCCCTACCTGATCGACGCGGAGACCGGGAAGACGCGCGAGGTGTCGATCCCCGACGGCGGCACGGCCCGAGGTCTCGCCTTCAGCCCGGACGCCGAGTGGCTGATCACCTGGGGGGACGACGGCACCGTGCGCTTCTTCGAGGCGGACACCGGCCGGCCGACCGGCCCGATCCTCGAGGGGAGCGGGCCGGTCGGCCGGGCGGCGTTCGCGGGGGACGCCCGAACGCTCGTCGCCATCGGTCACGACGGCGTGGCCCGGGTCTGGGACATGGCCCCGGCCCTGACGGAATGCCGGGCCGCCCCGCAGGCCGTCGACGCCTTCGCCGTCGACTTCAGCCCCGACGGCCGCCTGCTGGCCTGTGACGGGAAGGACGGTGCGGCCCGCGTGTTCGAGGCCGAGACCGGCCGTCCCGCCTTCCCGCCCCTGCTGCACGGCGCCCGGGTGCGGGCGGTGCAATTCAGCCCGGACGGTCGCCTGCTGGCGACCGGCGGCGACGACCGCATGGTCCGGATCTGGGACGCCGCGACCGGGAAGCCGGCGGGGCCGGCCCTCTTCCAGCCCGCCTGGGTGATGAAGCTGCGATTCAGCCCCGATGGCCGGCGGCTCCTGGTGGGCACCTCGGGGGGGAGCGGACGCCTCTGGGACCTGGAGACTTACCGCCCGATCGGGCCGGTCCTCGTCCATCCGATGACGTTCGGGCACGAGGTCCGCTCCACCGCCTTCAGCCCGGACGGGCGCGTCGCGATCACCGGGACGACCCTGACCCAGGCCAGGGAGGCGACGCTCGGCTTCTGGGACGCGGCGACCGGCAAGCCCCTGGCGCCCTTCGCGCGATTCGAATCGAGCATCGTCGACCAGGTCTTCGGGCCGGAGCCCGACGGGCCGCTCTTCGTCCTGGAAGGGGGGCGAATCCACGTCATCGACCTCCGGACGTTCCGTGAAGTTCGGCCGGCATTCGGCCGCGATCTCGTGAGCATCGTGCCCCTGCTCGGTGGGCGATTGCTGGCCGGCGGATCCGACCGGACGGCCCGGATCTGGGACGTCGCGGCCGGGCGGCCCGTGGGACCCGTCCTGGAGCACGAGGATCCGGTCCAGGACGTCGCCGCCTCCCCCGACGGCTCCGTGCTCCTGACGTTGTCGGGGGATCGGCTGAGGTTCTGGGACGCGGCCGCGGGCAAGCCGCTGGGGCCTCGCTGCGAGCATCGTCGCCTCAGCCGGGGACGCCGCCAGGATGACAGCAAGTTCATCGGCTTCGGGCCGGACGGCCGGTCCGCCTTCAGCGTGGGGAGCACGGTGCTGCTCTGGGATACGCCCCGACCGGGATCGGAGGAGGGCTCCCGGGACCGCTTCGAAGGCCTGGCGGGCATGGCCCTCGGCGAGAGCGGCGATTGCGCGATGCTCGACCCGATCGAATGGAACCGCCGGCTCGCCATGGGCGAGGCGGCGCGGCACTTCGAGGTCCCTGACGCGGCCGAATGGCACGACCGGCGGGGGGCCGAGTGCGCGCGACTGCGGCGGCACGACTCGGCCGCGTGGCACCTCGACCGCCTGGTCGCCAACGGGCCCGACGACGGGATCGCCCATGCCCGCCGGGCCATCCACCGCCGGTTCGACGGGGACTTGCGCGGGGCCGATGACGACTGGAGGCTTGCCCGGTCGAAGGGGCCGGGGGCGGCCGTCCGGACCTGGGAGGCCTTCGAGACGCTCGAACGATTGGCCGCCGCCAACTCTCGACAGGACGGGGAACTGGCCGCCGCCCAGCTCCGACGCCTCGCCGACCTGATCGGCGACGACCCGGCCCTCCGCCGCCGTCTCGGCGAGGCCGAGGCCGCGGTCGGCCGCATCCGCGAGGCCCGCGCGCACTTCGCCGCCTTCCTCGCCGATGCGGATCGGTCGGCGCCGGCCGCGGGCGAGCCCTGGGATGTCCGCACCAACCACGCCATCCTGTGCGCCCTGGACGGCGACGTCCCCGCCTACCGGGCGGCGATCCACCGCATGCTCGAACGGGCGGGACCGTCGCCTTCCCACTACCTCGCCATCGTGGCCGCCTGGACCTGCTCGCTCGGGCCCGGCGGGGCCGACCCGGCGACCGCCCTGCGCCTGGCCGACCGCGCCCTTGCGGAGGCGGCGAAGGGGGAGCGGGCGGAGCTCCTCGCCATCTCCGGCGCGGCCCTCCATCGCGCCCGGCGGTTCGAGGAGGCGGTCGGCCGCCTCGAGGAGTCGGAGCGACTCTCCCCGGGGTTGAGACCCCAGGCCTGGGCCCTCCTGGCCCTGGCCAACCAGTCCCTCGGCCGCTCGTCGGAAGCTCGCCGCTGGCTCGACCAGCTCCGGGGACGTCCTCGCTCGACCAGGCCGGATGAGCTGTGGAACGAGCTGGAGATCGCCGCCCTGGCCCGCGAGGCCGCATCGGTCATCCTCCTCGCCCCGGACCTCCCCGCCCATCCGTTCGCCCCGTAAGGCATCGGATCCCAACGGCCGCGAGCTCGACGGTCGGCCCGAGGCCGCTGGCCGATATGCCCTGACCCCCGCGGGGGAGGAAATCGGAAGAAAAAAATGCGCCCCGTGTAACCCCTCCCCACGAGTTACGGCTCCTATCGTGGGAGACTTGCTTCGATGTCGGACCTCGATTCGCGCGCCCAGGACCTGATCGAGCGGGCGGCAAGTGGCGATCGGACCGCCCGCGAGCTGCTGCTGGATCGCTATCGCGACCACCTGCGGCGGATGGTCGTCGTCCGCCTCGATCGACGCGTCTCCAGTCGCCTCGATGCCTCGGACATCGTCCAGGAGACCCTCATGGAAGCCGATCGCCGACTCGACGATTACCTGCGAGATCGGCCGATCCCCTTCCATGCGTGGCTCCGCCGCATCGCCGGGGACCGGATCGTGGACGCCCATCGGGTCCACGTCGCCTCCCAGAAGCGGAGCGTGAACCGGGAGGACAACATCCCCGCGCTCCCCGACGAGTCGAGCAAGGCCCTGGTCCGATCCCTCTTCGCGGACGACACGAGCCCGACCCAGCGGGTGATCCGGGATGAGAACCTCGAGGCGGTCCGGTCGGCGATCGAATCCCTCTCCGGCAAGGATCGCGACCTGCTGGCGATGCGGCATCTCGAGCATCTCTCCATATCGGAAATCGCCGAGGCGGTCGGGATCAGCGAGGGGGCGGTCAAGGTGCGGCTGCTCCGGGCCCTCGTCCGCCTGCGGGCTCGCCTGGAGGGGGGGGCATGAAGGAGGATCGCGGCGCCTTGATCACAACGAACGCGGGACAACGCCTGACGTCGTCCGAGGAGCGGCTGCTGCTCCGGGAACTCGCCGAATGCCGGCTGGCGCTGGAGAGCGCCCCGGCCGACCGGGACATCTCCTCCCTCCGCGAACGTCACGCGACGATTCGCGGCCGGCTCGCGCTGGGCAGCTCCTGGATCGTCTGGAGCGTGGTCCGCCGCTATCGCGACCGCGGCGTCTCCCTCGCCGACCTGATGCAGGACGGCTTCTGCGGCCTCCTCGAAGCCATCGATCGGTTCGACCTCGCCAACGAGAACGAGCTCTCGACCTATGCGGTCTGGTGGATCCGCCAGAAGCTCCAGTGCGCGGTGGCGAGCGGCGCCTACCCGGTGAGATTGCACCCGCGCGGCCTCCAGAAGGTCGCGGAATACTCGCGCGTGGCCTCGCAACGGGAGGTCGACGGCACCCCGTGGGAGCCGGCCTCTCCGACCCTCCGGAGCCTCCTCGCGGCGACTCGGCCCTGCACCCTGCTGGATTCGGCGGACGCCGGTGGATCCTCGCGGGCCTCGTCGCTGGCCGGCGACTCGGACGGTGCGATCCGCGAGCTGGAAGACCGCGAGAGCCTCGATGTGATGCTCGGCGCCCTCCGGCCCCGGGAGCGACGGGTCCTGAAGCTCCGATTCGGCCTCGGCGGCGAGGCCGAGCACACTCTGGGCGAAGCGGGCCGTCGCCTCGGCGTATCCAAGGAGCGGATCCGCCAGATACAGGGCGACGCCATCCGGAAGCTGCGGGCCATGGCCCATGGCACCTTCGAAGACGCCGCCCCCCGCCTCCCTTCCTATCTCTGCCACAGCCTTGCCTGAGGATCGCCGCGAAGAAGACCCGCCGTCACGATCCCCGCACCCGATCGAACCTCATCTTAGGCAGCGGTGTCGAGCGTCGCGTCGGGGGTCGGCGCGACACGACGCGGACGAGGCCAGCCGGCGCGAAGCCTGATCGGGTGGGGAGGACATGACCGACGACGACATCGACTCTCTCGTCGCGCGATTCGAGGACGGCACGCTGCCGGGCGCGGAGTGGACGCACGGGGCGCATCTGGTCGTCGCGCTCTGGTATGTCCGGCAGCATGATCGCGACGAGGCGACGGCCCGGATCCGGGACGGGATCCGCGAGTACAACCGGCGAGCCGGGAACCATACCGGGTATCACGAGACGATCACGCTCGCGTGGGTCGAGGTGATCGACCGGTTCCTTGCGGGCCGGGATCGGCGGGCGCCGATCAGCGTGCTCGCGGCGGGGCTGCTGGATCGATGCGGCCGGTCGGATTACCTGCTTCAATTCTACTCGAAGGATCGCCTCTTCTCGGCCGAGGCCCGCGCCGGATGGTTGCCGCCCGACCTCCGGGCGATCGGCTAAATAAGGCCGGCCGGCGAGCAAGCCCGCAAGACTCTCGCGGCCGGGGCGAATCGCCTACGTTCGTGCTGGGTGGCCAGCACTATTGATCGACCGCGAACAGGACGTGTCGCCCCTCGGCCGCGGCCCTGAGGTAGAGCCGACGGACGTCCTGGAACCATTCCCACGTGTAGCCGAAATCCTCCTCGTCGGGCGGCATGCCGTAGCGGCCCTCGTCGATGGTGTAATACCTCCGACGGAACTCCTCCTCGGTGACGCCCGGCAGCGCGGCCGCGATGTCGCGGACCTGCTCGGGGGTCTTCAGGCTCAGGATGTAATCGTCCTCGGTGTAGAGCAACTCCCCTGCGAGTATCACATGATTCAGCGGATAGTCCCCGCCGTCCCAGGTCAGTTCCCCGTCGGCGAGGCAGCGATGCATCGCGTCCCAGGCCTTGTCGCTTCGGGCCAGGAACTCCTCGCGCCCGGAAAAGTAGGTGTCCTCGAGATACTCGACGACGTAGTCAATCCGGGCCCGCTCGCTCGTCAGGGAGCGCAGGTGCTCGACCTCGGCGGCAATCAGCGCGAAATGAACGCCACGACACGCCATCGAGCCCCATCCCATTCCACCAACGCCGTACGCCGCCGCGCGCGGCGGGACGTCCAGGTCGCGACGAGATCATGATCCCGCGTCATCCTCCCCTGGGCTACCCCATTCTTATCCGCTTCCGGCTGTCCTAGGATGGTGGACGGAAGCTCGACGATCCCGGATCGCCGGGGCTGGCTCACCGATGTGAGGTCGCTTGCCATGTCGCGAACGCGTCAATTCCTGACCCTGGTCGGTTGCGCACTGCTGGGAATGATCGGCTCAACAGCCCTCGCAGAGGATCCGCCTTATCCGCTCGTCACCGCGACCGAATGCCGGCCGCGGGACGGGCTGCCGAACTTCCTGGCGAAGGCCCGCACGCCCGGGGCCGGGGTGAAGGTGGCGTACCTCGGCGGCTCGATCACGGCGCAGGACGGGTGGAGGCCGAAGACGCTCGCGTATTTCAACAGGACCTACAAGGATGCGAGGTTCTCCGAGATCAACGCCGCGATCGGCGGGACCGGGTCGGACCTGGGGGTGTATCGGCTCGGGCAGGACGTCCTCGATCGGGGACCCGACCTGATGTTCGTGGAGTTCGCCACCAACGACGGCGGGGCGCCGCCGGACCAGATCCGGAAGTGCATGGAGGGGATCGTCCGGCAGACGTGGAGGGCGTTGCCGGGCTGCGATATCTGCTTCGTCTACACGCTCACCGAGTCGGCCGCCGGCCCGATGCTCGAGGGGAAGTTCCCGAGATCGGCCAGCGCCATGGAAGCGGTCGCCGACCATTACGGCATCCCGACGATCCACATGGCGATGGAAGTCGCGAAGCTCGCGAAGGAGGGCCGGCTCGTCTGGGCCGGGCCGCTGCCGGGGGCCTCGGGGAGGGTCGTCTTCGCCAACGACGGCGTGCATCCCTACCCGGAGACCGGCCACGAGCTCTACCTCCAGGCGATCGTCCGATCCCTCGGGCCGATCGCCGTGGCTTCGAGGGCCGCCAGGCCGCATGCGCTCGGCCCGCCGCTCTCTCCCGGCAATTACGAGAAGGCGACGCTGATCCCCATCGAGGAGGCCGTGCTCTCCCCGGGCTTCACGCCCGTCGACCTGAAGGCCGATGCCGAGTACAGACACTTCCGCGGGCGGTTGCGATCGCTCTACCGGGGGACGCATCCGGGAGATTCGATCACGTTCAAGTTCAAGGGGACGAGCGCGTCGATCTACGACATCATCGGCCCGAGCGCCGGCCAGGTGATCGTCACGGTGGACGGCCGACCGTCGCAGGTCGTCCGGCGGTTCGATGCCTTCTGCCTCTACGATCGGCTGGCCACGGTCCCCATCGCCGCCGACCTGACCGACACGATCCACGAGGTCAAGGTTGAGATCGATTCGCACGAGCCGGACCGGATCAAGATCCTGGGCGAGGAGGCGAGGAAGATCCAGCGGCCCGAGCGGTTCCGGGGCACGAACTTCTACCCCGGCGCGATCCTGGTCGTCGGGGAGTTGGTGAGATAGACGCACCTCGATCCTGTCCCCCCTGGCCCTCCTCCTTATCCCTCTTCTGGATGCCTCGGTATCCCTGCGGTCAGCTCGCCTTCCGTATGACGAAATGGAACGGCCGCGGCTTCACCAGGGCGCGCTGGAGGTCCTCGATGCGGGCGTTGATCTCGGAATCCATGGCGTGGAGGCGGTCGCGGTCCGGGTGATTCGGCAGGTAGTGGTCCAGGAAGAGGCGACCGGCGGACATCTTGTCGCGGCCCTGGGTCATGTCCTGGAGGATCCACGCCTGGGCGTCCCAGGGGCCGCCGGGCTGCCAGCCGTCGGATGTGGCGGAGGCGAGGCTCTCGGACTTCGCGAGCTGCTCGTCGGTCCAGGTCCCCAGGCCGCGGCCGTCGACCTCGATCGCGTATCGCCCGTGGGGCAGCCCTTTCACCGCGAGCATGTACCGGTTCAATTCGTCGGGGATGGGAATGAACCGGAAGTTCAGGGCCCCGAAGAGGCCGAAGTTGATCGGCGAGCCCTCGTCCAGGCGGTCGAACTCGAGGCGGTCCAGGCCGCCGGTCAGGCCCGTCACCTTGCAGCCGCGGGCCTCCGCCAGGCGAGGGCCCGCGGCCTCCACCGCGAGGTCGACCGAGGAGACCTCCGCGGGCGCGTCCAGGCCCTTGATGATGGCGAAGGCCATGGCGAGCTGGCCCAGGTCGTTGAGGTGGATGCCGTCGGCGACGTGGAGAGACTGTTTGTCCTCGGGCTTCGCCCCCTCGTTCGCCTTGATGACCTTCCTCTGGATCGCGTGCATTGCGCGATGGACGTCGATGGAGTGCTCGCCCAGCTCGTGGGCGATGGCCATGCCGTCGTCGCACATCTTCTGAAGATAGCCGCGCTCGGCGGTGTCCGGGTTCTCGGCGGTCGCGGCGGCGGAGCAGATGTAGACCCGGACCTTGCGGGCCTTCGCGCGCTCGACGATGCCGCGGATCGAGTCCAGGTAGGTCTTTCGGTGGGCGTCGTCGGCGCGCGTGCCCCAGCCGATGTCGTTGATGCCGTAGGCGACGATGAGCACGGTCGCGCCCTTGTCGAGGGCGTCGCGATCCAGCCGCTTCAGGCCCCCTTCGGCGGTGTCGCCTCCCCAGCCGGCGTTGAGGAAGTGGACCTTGCGATCCGGGAACCGGAGGAGCGTGTAATTCTCCACGATCCGGCCGAACGTCCGGGCGCCGGTGATGCTGTCTCCCAGGAAGACCACGGTGTCGCCGTCGCGGAGGGCGAAGTCCGCGGCGGATGCCCGCCGCGAGCCGATGCCGGCGATCAGCGTCGCGGCGAGGATCAGGGGCGCGGCGCGACGGGAGAGGCGGCCGAGATCGGACATCGTCGGGCTCCGGCGGAGGTGGGCCGTCGTGCTTCGGCCGCCAGGACGGCTTCTCAGGCGTTGGCGGCGGCATTATTGTGAGTCTATTCATCGATCGCAGGAAATGCTCCGTCAACTTGCCATGCAAATTTCCCGCCCGGGCCGGGTCGCATCCCGGCCCGACTCGAACCCATCACCACGGATCGCCCCATGACCCGATCACCGTTGCGAACGCCTTCGGCCATTCGGCCCGCGGTGCTCTTCCTCGGCTTCACCTTCGCGATCACGGTCCTTCCGGCCCGTTCTCCGGCGGCCGACACGCCGCCGGATCAGGGCAAGCCTTACAACCCGACGATCGCCGCCGCCTCGGACGAGGGCGAGAAGGCTATACGAGGCTTCAGGGTGCCTGAGGGCCTGAAGGTTGAGCTGTACGCCGCCGAGCCGCTGCTGGCCAACCCGGTGGCCTTCTGCTTCGACGAGAAGGGGATCATGTATGTCGCCGAGACCTTCCGCCACAGCGCGGGGGTGACGGACACTCGCGGACACATGAACTGGCTGGATGCCGACCTCGCCTGCCGGACCGTGGCCGACCGCGTGGCGATGTATCGGAAGTACCTGGGCAAGGCGTTCGAAAGCTACAAGGTCGAGCACGAACGCGTCCGCCGGGTCGTCGATTCGAACGGCGACGGCAGGGCCGACGCCGCGACGGTCTTCGCCGACGGCTTCAACGACCCGGCCGCCGGCATCGGCGCGGGCCTGCTGGCGCGCGGGCCGGACGTCTGGTACACGTGCATCCCCTGGTTCTGGCGGCTCCGAGATCCCGGCGGCACCGGCAAGGCCACCGAGAGGATCCTCCTGCACGAAGGCTACGGCGTCCACGTCGCGTTCCTCGGCCACGACCTGCACGGCCTGCGGCTCGGTCCCGACGGGCGGCTCTACTTCAGCATCGGCGACCGCGGACTGAACCTGAAGACGCGAGAGGGGCGTGACCTGACAATGCTGGACACCGGCGCCGTGCTCCGCTGCGAGCTCGACGGCAGCCGCCTGGAGGTCTTCGCCACCGGCTTGCGGAATCCGCAGGAGCTTGCCTTCGACGAGTACGGCAATCTCTTCACCTGCGACAACAACTCCGACGGCGGCGACCGCGCTCGCTGGGTCCACGTCGTCGAGGGGGGCGACAGCGGCTGGCGGATCGGCTATCAGTTCATGGAGCGGGCCTACCCACGAGGCCCCTGGAACGAGGAGAAGATGTGGCAACCCGGGCCCGCCGCCGAGATCGGATACATCGTCCCGCCGCTCCTGAACATCTCCGACGGCCCGTCCGGCCTGACCTATGACCCCGGCGTCACCGCGCTGCCCGAGAAGTACAGGAACCACTTCTTCCTCTCCGACTTCCGCGGCGGCGCCAGCAGCAGCGGCGTCCGGAGCCTGGCGCTGAAGCCGAAGGGGGCGTCGTTCGAGGTCATCGAGCCGGAGCAGTTCGTCTGGCGGATGCTGACCACGGACGTCGACTTCGGGCCCGACGGCGGGCTCTACATCTCGGACTGGGTGGAGGGCTGGGACAAGCCCAACAAGGGCCGCGTCTACCGCGTCGCCGCCCCCTCCCGAAAGGACGAACCGGCCGTGAAGCAGGTCCGCGAGCTGCTCGCCGCCGGCATGGCGAAACGATCGGTCGCGTATCTCGTCGCGCTCCTCTCCCACGCCGATATGCGGGTCCGACAGGAGGCCCAGCTCGAGCTGGCGGCCCGCGGCGATCGCCAGGCACTGGTCGCCGTCGCGAGCGGCAGGGGGGGCAGCCGCATGGCGCGGATCCACGCCGCCTGGGGGCTCGGGCAGATCGCCCGCAAGTCTCCCGAGGGGATCCGGGCCGAGGTCGAGCCCTTGCTGGCCGACCCCGACGCGGAGGTCCGCGCCCAGGCCGCGCGGGTGCTCGGCGAGATCGGCGATCCGGCCGCCGGCCACGCGCTGATCGCCCGCCTGGGGGACGAGTCCCCGCGCGTCCGGTCGTTCGCCGCGATCGCCGTGGGCCGGCTGGGGCCGCCCGAGGCCGCCCCGGCCCTGCTGAGGATGCTCCACGAGAACGACGATAAGGATCCGTACCTCCGCCACGCCGGCGTGATGGGCCTGGCCGGCCTGAAGGATCGCTCCCCGCTCCATGCGGCCCGCAAGGATCCGTCGCGGGCGGTGCGTCGGGCGGTCCTGGTGGCGATGCGTCGCCATGCCGATCCGGAAGTCGCGGGCTTCCTGGACGACGCCGATCCGAGCCTCGTGCTGGAGGCCGCCCGGGCGATCAACGACGTCCCGATCGCCGAGGTGTTCCCCCGGCTGGCGGCCCTGCCGGTCACGTCGCAGTCGCCGCTCCCGCTCCTCCGGCGGGTGGCGAACGCCGCGTTCCGGCTCGGCGGCCCCGAGCGGGCGAGGACGCTCGCCGCGATGGCCGGGCGCGGCGACCTGCCGGAGAAGGCCCGGATCGAGGCCTTGACGATGCTCGGCCAGTGGGCGAAGCCCTCGGGGCGCGACCGCGTCGTCGGCCTCTGGCGGCCGATCCCGGGGCGTCCCGCGACGGAGGCCGCCGACGCGCTGCTCGCGGGCCTGGCGCCGCTCCTCTCCGGCGGCTCGGGCCACGTCCGCGCGCAGGCGATGCGGGCCGTCGCCGACCTCGGCATCCAGGACGCGGCCCCGCGGCTGGTCTCGCTCGCCCGCGACGCGAAGGCCGCGGACGACGTCCGCGCCGAGGCGATCAAGGCGATCGTCTCGCTGAACGCCTCCGGCCAGCCCGAGCTGGCGCGGGACCTGGTGGCCTCCGGCGGGCCGAGGGTCCGCGTCGAGGCCGTACGGATCCTGTCGAAGGCCGATCCGGCCGCCGCCAAGGCCGCGGTGGAGGCGATCCTCGCCGACGGCTCGGCCGTCGAACGTCAGGGGGTCCTCGCGATCCTCGGCGAGGGGCACGACCCGGCGGGCGAGGCCGTCCTCCTCGCCTGGCTCGACCGCCTGGCCGCGGACAAGGTCCCGGCGGAGCTGAAGCTGGACGTCATCGAGGCCGCCGGCCGGCGGAAGTCGCCGAAGCTCGCCGAGAAGCTGAAGGCTTATGAGGCGAAGAAGCCGAAGGACGACCCGCTCTCTCCGTATCGCGAGGCCCTCGTCGGCGGCGACGCCGCGCGTGGTCGCGAGATCTTCCTGAGCAAGGCGGAGACGACCTGCCTCCGCTGCCACAAGGTCGCGCTCGAAGGGGGCCACCCGTTCGGCGGCGAGGTCGGCCCGGATCTCTCGAACGTCGGCGGCCGCCAGCCGCGGGATTACATCCTCGAGTCGATCGTCGTCCCCGACCGCAAGATCGCCGAGGGCTTCGAGTCCGTCGTCCTGGCGCTGGCCGACGGCAAGATCGTCACGGGCGTCCTCCGCGGCGAGGATCCGAAGTCCATCCGCGTCATCACCCCCGAGGGCCAGGCCCTGACCGTCGCCAAGGACGACGTCGAGGACCGCAAGCGCGGGCCGTCCCCCATGCCGGGCGACGTGATCACGAAGCTCTCCAAGCAGGAGCTACGGGACCTCGTCGAGTTCCTGTCGGGGTTGAAGGCGAAGTGAGGCTCGATTCGACCGGATCGGTCCGGCGGCCCCGGCGAACGGCCTATGCCTCTCGAGCAACCGTTCCGCGTCCCGCAGGGCTTTCTCCCGGGCCGGAAGAAACACGTTCCTCACCCAGTCGCGATGGGGCGGAACCGGCTTGCCGTCCCTCGTCTTCGGAACGAAGACGGGACGGAAGCCGTGCCAGTCCGCATGGGCTCCGCTCTCCAGGTACTCCCGCCCCCTGGTGATGGCCTCTTCGAGCGTGTTGATGCGCTCCAGGATGGCCCTTTCCTTGGGATTCATGGGCATGCTCCGGATCGGGTTTCAGGAATCGTCAAGGCGGCCATATCAGCACAAGTCTACCATGATCGGCGGCCGGCGTTCGATTGGCGAGAAGGCCGGGGCTCGGCGGCTGACGGAATTCGTCGCCGACCGTCCCGCTTGGGGAGCGATCTCGCCGCTCCGGCGGGCTAAGATGGGGCGCCGTCGGCATGAGACCTCCCGCCGTCACTGACGAGTTCCAGCCATGAGACTTCGCACCATTGCTCTGCCCCTGTTCGCCGTGGCCCTGATCGTCTCGCCCTCGCCGGCACGGGTACGCGCCGCGGATGACGCGCCGAGGCGTGAGATCGCGATCGCGCATCGATATCTGCATCTCCCCGTCCGCAATGGGGCGGCCAAGCGGAGGCTACAACTGGTCGTGGACGGGAAGGTCGCTCGGGACTTCGAGATCGAGCTGGACGGCGAGCGGCCGGACCTGGTGGTCTTCGACGACGTGGACGAGTACCGCGGCAAGACGATCCAGGTCCGGGGGGTCGGCAACGTCGAGGGGCTGAGCAAGGCCCTCGAGGCGATCACTCAGGCCGATGAGATCCCCGACCCGGCCAATCTGTATCGCGAGGCGGGCCGGCCGCAGTTCCACTTCACCTCGCGCCGGGGCTGGCACAACGACCCCAACGGGCTGGTCTGGCAGGACGGGAAGTATCACCTCTTCTACCAGCACAATCCCTATGGGTGGAGCTGGGGCAACATGCACTGGGGGCATGCGGTCAGCCCGGACCTGGTCCACTGGACCGAGCTCGGCGACGCGATCCGGCCCCGCGAGTACAACGACTGGGTCTTCTCCGGCAGCGCGGTGGTGGACCACGCGAACACGAGCGGCTTCCAGGCCGGTGCGAATCCGCCGCTGGTCGCCGCCTTCACGAGCACCGGCCGCGGCGAATGCATCGTCTTCAGCAACGACGGCGGCAAGACCTTCGCGGAGTACGAGGGGAACCCGGTCGTCAAGCACAACGGCCGCGACCCGAAGCTCGTCTGGTACGCGCCGGGCAAGCACTGGGTGATGGCCGTCTATGACGAGGGGAAGGACCGCCAGAGCATCGACTTCTACACGTCCACCGACCTCAAGCACTGGACGAAGCAATCCCGGATCGACGGCTACTTCGAGTGCCCCGACCTGTTCGAGCTGCCGGTGGACGGCGACGCCTCGAAGACGCGATGGGTCCTCTCCGCGGCCGACGGCAAGTACGCCCTGGGGGACTTCGACGGCAAGGCCTTCCGCGTCAGCTCCGGGCCGGAGAAGCTCCAGAACCGCTACGGGAACTACTACGCCGCGCAGAGCTTCAGCGACGTGCCGGACGGCCGGCGGATCCAGGTCGGCTGGGGCAACGGCGTCACGTTCCCGGGCATGCCCTTCAACCAGCAGATGACCCTGCCGACGCGGCTCACGCTGCGGACGGCCGACGGCGGCATCCGCCTCTTCGCCGAGCCCGTGGCGGAGATGGAGGCCCTCCGCGGGGCGAAGCACGAGTGGACCGGCCTGACGATCACGCCGGGGAGCGAGGAGACGTCGCAGGAGATCACCGGCGACCTGCTCGAGATCCTCGCGGATCTCAGGCCGGCGAAGGCGGGGACCATCACGCTGAACCTTCGCGGCACGCTGGTCACCTACGAGGCGGCGAAGGGAGAGATCTCCTGCAAGGGCGTCCGCGCCCCGCTCTCGCCCAAGGACGGCCGGATCCGCCTGCGGATCTTCGTCGATCGCGGCTCCGTGGAGGTCTTCGGCAACGACGGCCGCGTGGCGCTCTCCGTCGCCACCGGGGCCAACGGCGCCGGCAAGCCGCTCTGGATCTCCGGGGCCGGCGAGCCGTTCGAGGTGCCGTCGCTGACGGTGTACGAATTGAGGTCGGCCTGGCCGTCGCGTTGAAGCCCTCGTCGTCGGCGGGACTCGCCCCTGGAATGGGCGTGACCGCCGTGAGAGAATTCGCACGATGCAGGTGGATCCGAGGCGATCGCCCGCGGTCCCTCTCCGAAGGACGACACGATGCACGCTTTCTCTCCCTCTCCGTACAAGGACGTGGATCAGGCCTTCGCGCTGGCGAAGGAGCGATACGCCGGCCTCGGCGTGGATGTCGAGCAAGCCATCGGCAGGCTGGCGAAGGTCCCGATCTCTCTCCACTGCTGGCAGGGGGATGACGTCGGCGGGTTCGAGGGCTCGGGCGAGGACATCGGCGGCGGCCTCGCCGTCACGGGGAACTACCCGGGGCGGGCGCGCACGCCGGACGAGCTCCGGGCCGACCTCGACCTCGCGCTCTCCCTGATCCCCGGCACCCATCGGCTGAATCTCCATGCGAGTTACGCGGAGACCGGCGGCAAGAAGGTCGAGCGTGACGCCCTGGAGCCGGCCCACTTCAGGGGCTGGATCGAGTGGGCGAAGGGCAAGGGGATGGGGATGGACTTCAACCCCACCTACTTCGCCCACCCCAAGGCCGCCGACGGCTTCACGCTGGCCCACCCGGACGACGGCATCCGCAAGTTCTGGATCGACCACGGCATCGCCTGCCGCAAGATCGGCGCGGCGATCGGCCAGGCGCTCGGGACGCCCTGCGTGACCAACGTCTGGATCCCCGACGGCATGAAGGACTCGCCGATCGACCGCAAGGCGCCCAGGCAGCGGCTGGCCGCCGCGCTCGACGCCATGTTCGCGGAGCCGCTCGACCGCCGGCATAACCTGGACGCCGTCGAGGGGAAGCTCTTCGGCCTGGGGTCGGAGAGCTACGTCGTCGGCTCGCACGAGTTCTACCTGGGCTACGCGATCTCCCGGAAGAAGCTCGTCTGCCTGGATGCCGGGCACTATCACCCGACGGAGACCATCACCGACAAGCTCACCTCCGTGCTGACGTACCTGGACGAGATCCTCCTCCACGTCAGCCGCGGGGTCCGCTGGGACAGCGACCATGTCGTCACCCTGACCGACGACCTGGAGGCGATCGCGCAGGAGCTGGTCCGGGGCGACTACCTGGGACGGGTCCACATCGGGCTCGACTTCTTCGACGCCAGCATCAACCGGATCGCCGCCTGGGTCGTCGGCACCCGCTGCATGCTCAAGGCCCTGCTGATGGCCCTGCTGGAGCCGACCGCGGAGCTTCGCCGCCTGGAGGCCGAGGGGAATTTCACCGCCCGCCTGGCGATGCTCGAGGAGCTGAAGACCCTCCCCTTCGGCGCCGTCTGGGATCACTACTGCAAAAGCAAGGACGTCCCCGTGGGCCCGGCCTGGCTGGGCAAGGTGAAGGCCCACGAGGCCGAGGTCCTCTCGCGTCGCACCTGACGCGACCGGGACCGCAGACGCCGCGATCCAACCCTCCTCGCATCCCCCGGCACCGACGAGAGTCCATGACACCCAATCCGTTCCTCGGCGTCATCTTCCACTGGCTGGGCGGCTTCGCCTCGGGGAGCTTCTACGTCCCCTATCGGTTCGTCCGGAAGTGGTCGTGGGAGACCATGTGGCTTACGGGCGGCGTCTTCTCGTGGATCTTCGCCCCGTGGGTGGGGGCGCTGGTCATGACGAATGACCTGGCGACGGTGCTCTCGGAGACGCCCGGAAGCACCCTCTTCTGGACGTACTTCTTCGGCGTGCTCTGGGGGATGGGCGGGCTGACCTTCGGCCTGACCATGCGGTATCTCGGCATGTCGCTTGGCATGGCGGTGGCGCTCGGCTACACGGCGGCCTTCGGGACGCTGATCCCGCCGATCTTCCGCGGCGAGCTCTTCACCAAGATCCTCCCCACGACCTCCGGCCAGGTGGTCCTCTTCGGAGTGCTCGTCTGCCTGGCGGGCATCGCCATCGCGGGCCTGGCCGGGATGTCCAAGGAGAAGGAGATGTCCGAGGAGGCCAAGCGGGCCTCGATCAAGGAATTCGACTTCAAGAAGGGGATCCTGGTCGCCACCTTCTCCGGCGTCATGAGCGCGTGCTTCGCCTACGGCCTGGACGCCGGCACGTCGATCAAGGCGGCGACGATCGCGCACGGCACGGGTAAGCTGTGGGAGGGGCTCCCGGTCCTGGTCGTCGTCCTCCTGGGCGGCTTCACGACGAACTTCCTCTGGTGCGTCTACCTGCACGTGAAGAACGGCACCGCCTACCAGTACCTCAGCCCGACGAGCCGGCCGGCACCGGTCACGCCCGCCGTGGAGAGGCTGGAGACGGCCATCGACGCCCCCGGCGAGGAGGTCGCCGAGCACGCGCCGGGCCTTGGGGACGACGCGGGGCCCGGCCCCGTGCCGCTCCTGCGGAACTACGTCTTCTCCGCGCTGGCGGGGATCACCTGGTATTTCCAGTTCTTCTTCTACACGATGGGCGAGACCCAGATGGGGCGCTTCAAGTTCTCGAGCTGGACCCTGCACATGGCCAGCATCATGATCTTCAGCACCCTCTGGGGGATCGCCCTCAGGGAGTGGGCGGGGACCAGCTCGCGGACCCGCGGCCTCGTCGCCCTCACGCTCCTGGTCCTGATCGGATCGACCGTCATCATCGGCTACGGGAACTCCCTGGCGCCGGTGGAGTCGGCCCACTGACCGCCTCTCGACGCAACCCGCCCCGTAACGCCCAGACCCACCCGCCCGGAAATGACTGGACCCGGGGGCCAGCCCCCGGCAGCACAGAAACAGGAACACGCGTCATGACTTCCCGCATTGATCGTCCCCAGGAAATGCCCCTCGGCCGGGCCGGCCGCGCGGCGGGCTTCGCCTGCGGGCTCGCGGCGGCGGGCTTCGCCCTCGCGTTCGCCCTCTCGCCGCTGATCGCCGCACCCGCCCGGATGGCCACCGAGGACGGGCCGCTGAAGCCGGCCGAGCTGAAGTGCGAATACCGGGTCGACCCGATGGGCCTCGACGCCGCCAGGCCCCGCCTGAGCTGGATCGTCACGTCCGCCGGCCGCGGCCAGAAGCAGACCGCCTACCAGATCCTCGTCGCCAGCGACTCCGCCAAGCTCGCCCGCGACCAGGGGGACCTCTGGGACAGCGGCAAGGTCGACGGCGCCCACACGATCGCCATCGAATACGCCGGCAAGCCCCTGGCCTCCGACCAGCGAGCCGCCTGGAAGGTCAAGGTCTGGGACAAGGACGGCAAGCCCTCCGACTGGAGCGGGACGGCGACCTGGTCCGCCGGCCTGCTGAAGCCCGAGGACTGGAAGGCCGAGTGGATCGGCGTGGACCATCCCGCCGCCCCCAAGGCGGAGCCCGGCAAGGAGCCCCCCGTCCAGCTCACCCCGGCGCCCTATTTCCGCACCGGCTTCGACGTGAAGAAAGCCGTCCGAAGCGCCACCGTCTACACGACGGCCCTGGGCATCCACGACGTCCACCTGAATGGCGCCCGCGTCTCCGACGATTGGTTCAACCCCGGCTGGACCGACTACACGAAGCGCGTGTATTACCGCGCCTACGACGTGACGAAGCAGATCCACGCCGGTGCCAACGCGATCGGAGTCATCCTCTCCGACGGCTGGTACAGCGGCTACGTCGGCTTCGGCAAGAACCGCGATCATTACGGCCACCTGCCGCGGATCAAGACGCAGATCAACCTCGTCTACGAGGACGGCACCACCGAGGTCGTCGCCACCGGCCCTTCGTGGAAGTCCGCGACCGGCCCGATCCTGGAGGCCGACTTCCTCCAGGGCGAAACCTATGACGCCCGCAAGGCGCTGAGCGGCTGGGACTCCCCGGGCTACGATGATTCCGCCTGGGGCGCCATCAAGACCGGCGCGGAGATGAACCCGGTCGTCCAGGCCCACCCCGGCCCGGCCGTCCGGCCCTTCGCCGAGATCCCCGCCCTGAAATGGGACGAGCCGAAGCCCGGCGTGTACGTCGCCGACCTCGGCCAGAACCTCGCCGGCATCGTCCGCCTCAAGGTCCGCGGCGAGGCCGGCCGCAAGGTCACCCTCCGGTTCGCCGAGCGGCTGAATCCGGACCGCACGATCTACACCACCAACCTCCGCTCGGCCCGCTGCGTGGACACCTACGTCTGCGCGGGGACCGGCGAGGAGGTCTGGAGCCCTCGATTCACCTTCCACGGCTTCCAGTACGTGGAGGTCACCGGCCTGTCCGCGGCCCCCGCGCCGGGGGCCGTCACGGCCGTCGCGCTTTCCAGCGACACGCCGGTCGTCGGCAAGTTCGTCAGCTCCGACCCGATGCTCAACAAGCTCCACAGCAACGGCTACTGGACGCAGCGGGCGAACTTCATCGACATCCCCACGGACTGCCCCCAGCGCGACGAGCGGCTCGGCTGGACGGGGGACGCCCAGGTCTACGTCCGCACGGCCACGCTCAACTGCGACGTCCAGGCCTTCTTCAACAAGTGGCTGGTGGACCTGGCCGACGGCCAGCGGAAGGACGGCCAGTTCCCGATGGTCGCCCCCGTGAAGGTCGCCGGCGACGACGGCGGCCCCGCCTGGGCCGACGCCGGCGTGATCTGCCCGTGGACCATCTACCAGGTCTACGGCGACCGCCGCGTGCTCGAGCGGCAGTATCCCTCGATGGTCAAGTTCGTCGAGTTCTGCCGCTCCCGGTGCACGCCGGAGATGCTGCCGCCGAAGGAGTTCCACTGCTTCGGCGACTGGTTGAGCATCGGCGCGGATACGCCCAAGGACGTCATCTTCACGGCCTATTTCGCCATCAGCACCCGCGACACCGCGAAGGCCGCCGAGGCCCTGGGCAAGCATGAGGATGCGGAGAAGTACCGCGACCTCTTCAGCAAGATCAAGGCCGCCTTCCACCGGGCATACGCCTCGGCCGACGGCCGGATCAAGGGGGACACCCAGGCCGTCTACGTCCTGGCCATCGCCGCCGACCTCGTGGACGGCGACGACCTGCACCGGGCCGCCGAGTTCCTCGTCGAGGACATCGAGAAGAAGGGCCACCTCTCGACGGGCTTCGTCGGCACCAAGGACCTGATGCTCGTCCTCTCGAAGATCGGCCGCGTGGACGTGGCCTACAGGCTGCTCAATAACACCACGTTCCCCTCGTGGGGCTTCTCCATCAAGCACGGCGCGACCAGCATCTGGGAGCGGTGGGACGGCTGGACCCCGGAGAAGGGCTTCCAGGACCCGGGGATGAACTCGTTCGCACACTACTCCTTCGGCGCCGTCTACCAGTGGATGGTGGAGAACATCGGCGGCATCAAGGCCGCCGCCCCGGCCTACAAGCAGATCATCATCGAGCCCCGGCCCGGCCGGCTCGAATCGGCCGAGACCTCCTACAAGAGCATCCGCGGCGAGATCGCCACGAAGTGGGCCGAGAATGGGGACGTGCTGTCCCTCACCACCACGATCCCGGCCAACACCACCGCCACCGTCATCCTGCCGGCGGCCGATGCCGCAGCGATCACCGAGTCATCCAAACCGGTCGCCCAGGCGGAAGGGGTGAAGGTCAAGGGGACTGAAAGGGGCCGGACTTTCCTTGAAGTCGGCTCCGGCACGTACGCGTTCGCCGTGAAACTGCCCGACGTCGAACTCGAGATGGCCCGGGCCTACGGCGCCGCAGCCCCCGTGAAGGCCGAGGCCGGTGCCGACGGCGGTTTCGTCACCCTCTTCAACGGCAAGGACCTCTCCGGCTGGCACGGCGAGGAGACGGCCGACCCGCGAAAAGTCGCCGCGATGCCGGCCGACGAGAAGGCGAAGTTCCTGGCGAAGGGCGCCGACGATGCGAAGAAGCACTGGCGGGTGGACCACGGCGAGATCGTCAACGACGGCGATGGCGCCTACCTGACCACCGACAAGGCGTACGGCGACGTCGAGCTCTACGTCGACTTCAAGATCGGCCCGAAGGGGGACAGCGGCGTCTACATGCGGGGGACGCCCCAGATCCAGGTCTGGGACTCCACCGAGCCCAGCTACGTCAAGTTCGACGCCCAGAAGGGCTCCGGCGGGCTCTGGAACAACTCGCCCGGCAAGCCGGGCAAGGACCCGCTGGTGAACGCGGATAGGCCGATCGGCGAGTGGAACACCCTGCACATCATCCAGGTGGGCTCGCGGACGACGATCTACCTGAACGACAAGCTCGTCGTGGACAACGCGATCATGGAGAACTACTGGGACCGTTCCACGCCGATCCCGGCGACCGGGCCGATCCAGCTCCAGACCCACGGCCACGAGATCCGCTGGCGGAACATCAAGGTCCGCGAGATCCCCGGCGACGAGGCCAACGCCATCCTCGCCGGGAAGGGAGCCGCCGGCTTCACGTCCCTCTTCAACGGCAAGGACTTCACCGGCTGGAAGGGCCCGGTGGAGAACTACCAGGTCAAGGACGGGGCGATCGTCTGCAAGCCGGAGCACGGCGGCACGATCTACCACGAGGGCGAGCTCAAGGACTTCGTCGCCCGCGTCCAGTTCCGCCTCCCCCCCGGCGGCAACAACGGCCTGGCGATCCGCTACCCCGGCGAGGGTGACACCGCGTACGTCGGCATGACCGAGCTCCAGGTCCTGGACAACACGGCCGACCAGTATCGCACGCTCGACAAGCGGCAGTATCACGGCTCGGCTTACGGCATGGCCGCCGCCAAGGTGGGCTACCTGCGGCCGGTCGGCCAGTGGAACTACCAGGAGGTGACCGTGCAGGGCTCGAAGATCAAGGTCGAGCTGAACGGGACCGTGATCCTGGATACGGACCTGGCCACGGCGAAGGACTTCATGGCCGGCTCCGCGCATCCGGGCAAGGACCGGACCTCCGGCTTCTTCGGCTTCGCCGGCCACAATGATCCGGTCGAGTTCCGCGAGGTCTACGTCAAGTCGTTGAAGCCGGGCGAGGCCGCCGACGGCTTCACCGCCCTGTTCGACGGCAAGACGCTGGACGGCTGGAAAGTCAACGGCGGCAAGTCGAAGTATCGGGTCGAGGATGGCACGATCGTCGGCACGACCGACGACCACGGCGCCAACACATTCCTCTGCAAGGGCGACTTCGCGGACTTCCTGCTGGAGGCCGAGGTCAAGGATGACCCGCGGCTGAACTCGGGCTTCCAGGTCCGCAGCCACGTCGGCGAGAACAAGATCGTCCAGGGCCCCCAGTGCGAGGTCGCCCTCAAGTCCTCGGGCACCGCGGGCCGTTTCTACGACGAGGGCCGACGCGGCAAGTGGCTCTGCGAGATCCCCGACGCCGCCAAGGGCACCTTCGACGACCAGGGCTGGAACCGCTACAAGATCCTCGTCCAGGGCCACCGCTACCGGTCGTGGGTCAACGGCGTCCCCTGCTCGGACTTCACCGACGACATGGACAAGTCCGGCTTCATCGGCCTCCAGGTCCACGCAATCCCCCAGGGCGAAGGCCCCTATGAGGTCCGCTGGCGGAATGTCCGGATCAAGGAGCTGAAGCCCGGCGAGAAGGTTGAGGGGATCGACTGAAGCTTGCGGAACCGTGCCTTCTTTCCCCCGGGCCTCGAACATCCCCCACAGTTCGAGGCCCGGGGCGTCCCGGACGATGAGGGCGATGGTCGGACCATGATCCCGGAAATCGAGTAAGATGAGGGAGGAGACAGGCAACACGATTCGGAGGATGACCATGACCCTCCTGGCGGATCGCCCCCTCACGCTCGCCATCCCCTTGCATGAGGAACCACCGGGCGTGCTTCGCGTGGGGAAGAGCCGCGTCTTGCTGGAGCTCGTCATCCGTGCCTTCCAGCGCGGACAGACGCCGGAAGCGATCGTCCAATCGTTCGATACCCTGCGGCTATCCGACGTCTACGCGGTGGTCAGCTACTATCTCGCGAATCCGGCCCCGTTCGACGAGTATCTGCAGCGTTGCGATCGGGAAGCGGACGCGGTACGCCTCAAGCTGACGGCCGCGGGCATGACCGATCGCGTCGGCAAGGAGGAACTCCTCGCCCGCGCCCGGGCCAGGGGGTTACTGCGCAATGAGGCTGCTGACTGACGAGAACTTCGATGGCGACATCGCGCGTGGCCTCATGCGTCGGAGGGCGGATCTGGATCTGGTGCGCGTCCAGGATGTCGGCCTGACGGAAACCCTCGATCCCCTCATCCTGGCCTGGGCCGCCGACGATCGGAGGATCCTGCTGACACATGATCGCGAGACCATCCCCGCCTTCGCGTACGACCGTATACGTCGTGGAGAACCGATGCCGGGGTCTTCCTCGTGAATGACCGAATGCCGAAGGGCCAGGCCGTTGAGGAACTGCTTCTGGCCATCGAATGCCTCGAACCTGAGGACTGCGCTGACCAGGTGCGTCACTTCCCTCTTTGAAAGGTGTTTTGCGACACCAAGACGGGGTTCTCACGCACTCTTGATGATCGGTGACACCAAGATGGAACCGCTCATGGGCGAAGGCTCTCAACGGCCCGAGCAAGGGTACCCCGAACGGATCGACGGCCGGCGGTTCTTCCTCAGCACGGCCATCTCCTTGTTGATCTTCGTCCTCTGCCTGTTCCCGCCCGCGGGGGACTGGGCATGGCCCAGGGGGTGGCTCTTCCTGGGCGTGCTGCTCGCGTCGTCGACCCTGGTGGTCCTCTACCTGTTGAGGGTGAATCCCGACGTCATCGCCGGCCGGGTCAACCCTCATGGACGGCCCAGGACCTGGGACCTGCTCCTGGGGCTGCTCGTCGCCTTGCCGTCGATGCTGGCGATCCCGATCGTGTCGGCGCTCGACGACGGGCGCTACCACTGGTCCCGGCTCTCCGGGTGGGGCTGTGCCTTCGGCTATGTCCTGCTGCTCATCGGGATTGCCGGGATGACCTGGGCGGAGGCGGTGAACAGGTTCTTCGAGCCGTCCGTCCGCATCCAGACCGACAGGGGCCACCACGTCATCGACACCGGCCCCTACGCCATCATCCGGCATCCGGGATACGCCTTCGGCTTCCTGCTGTTCCTCGGCATGCCCCTGGCGCTCGGCTCACTGGTGGGCCTGATCCCCGTCGCGGTCCTGGCGTTCTTCCTTGTCGTGCGGACGATGCTGGAGGACCGGACGCTCCAGGCCGAGCTGCCGGGATATCGGGAATACACCCGACGCGTCCGCTACAGGCTGGTCCCGGGCCTCTGGTAGTCGAAGTCGACTTCCCTGGCTCCCGTCAGATCCAGCTCGCGGGGAAGCCGTCGGGTTCGCCCGGGAGCGTGGCTTCCGGCGAGGGCTCGTGGAGACCTGGCTCCTCCCAGGAGTTGAACTCGTGGGACTGGAGCAGGCGGGAGAGGGCGGCCTCGCGGCGGTTCCGGATCTTCTTGTGGGCGACGTGATAGCCGCCGCATCGCTTGCAGCGGAAGGGGACGACGCGGTAGCCGGGGCGGGACCGGCCGGTGGCCTGGATCCAGATCTCCAGGGTGATACGGTGCCCCTCGGCCGCCTGGCGGTCGGGGTGGAAGACCTTGTGGCAGGCCGCTTCAGCGCGCGGAAGGATCCAGTCTGTGCGTGCCATGGGAATCGGGCCCTCACCACGGCCGCCGGGCGCACGATCGGCGCGGGGCTCGCGGGATGACGGGACATCGAATGGGAGTGGGACGCGGCCGCGTCGGCGCCGGGCTCCACCCGGCCTGTCCGAACGCCTCGCGGGAGGATCCCGGCGGGGGATGCCCGACGTCCGTTACAGAATGGAAACGCCGGGAATGCTCGCCGGTGACCGGCTCTCCTCGCGGACCGAGGCGTTGTGGCCGACGGCCATCGCCCGCGTGCTCCTGCCGCAACATCGGCGCGGGAGCTGGGCGATCCGGCGGGCCTGCACGGGCAGACGGGGCTCACTCGGTGCGGTGGATCTCGTTGACCTCGTCTTCCCAATAGCTGGGGAGGCGGCCCCAGGGATTGTCCCCCTTGGGAGTGTCGGAGACGTAGAGGTAGCCGATCCGCTTGAGGATCGCGCCGTGGACGACCTGACGCATGGCGTCCGCTCCCTTGACCTGGTAGGCGAGGGCCGCGAACCGCGAGGGGTCGCGGTGGCCGTAGGAGGAGGGGAGCTTGAAATCGGTGAAGCCCTGGAAGTCGGCGAAAACACAGGTCGCGTCCGAGCACTGTCGGGTGATGTAAGCTTCGTCGCAGGTCGTCCCCGGGTTGTTCACGACGAGGGCGTCCTTGATCTTCCGCCGTGCCGCGTCGCGGATCTCTATGTAGGCAGGGGCCTTGCGTGCGTCCGTCGATTGCTGGTCGAGGAAGAAGCCGCCGATCGGCGGATAGAACTCGACCCAGCGATCGAGATCGGCCTGGATCTCGGCCACCGGCCGGGCACCATACCTGGTGTTGACGTAGCCGATCACGACGATCCCGGCGTCGTGAGCCTCCCGGATGGCCCGGGCATAGTCGGGGTTCCGCTGATTGCCGGGGCCGCTGTCGGGATTCGCGACCGCGACGACCTTGACCTTGGCCGCCGCGGCCGCGAGGCGACGCCAGTCGTTGAGGCCCTCTCCGGCGGGGTAGAAGTAGGCCGGGACCAGGAGGCGGAGCCTGGGGCCGCCTCCGGCGAGAGCTGGGCTGGCGTTGGGCTCGTCCGCGGCCCCGGGGCCGGTCGTGTCCGAAGCATCCGGGGCTGCCTTCGGCACGCCTCCGCCGACGGGGCGATCGGGCGTTCCCGGCGGCGACTCGCGTCGAGGGCGCAAGGAGGGCAGCCAGACGAATGCGGCGCCGCCGAGCAGCAAGGCGGCGATCCCCGCCGCCAGGATCGCCTTGCGTCGCGGGCCGGCGCCGGCCCGTCCGGGCCCCGTCGCAACGCCCGGCTGCTGCGGGAAGACGGCCGTCTGGACTTCATCCGGGTCGCCGGAGCTGGCGCTCCCCGTGCCGCTGCCGCTATGGCTGCCGCTGTGGGTGACGGGGGGAGCGGCCACCGAGCTCGCCGTCGGCCGGGTGCCGGCGGGATTACCCGCGGGGAACCACCACGAGGGGATCTCGCCGTTGTCCACGACGCCGGATGGGAACATGCCGTCGGGAATGGGGGGGGACGAAGGAGTCGTCGTTCCCGGCTGGCCGATCACCAGCATGTTGCCGCAGACGGGACAGCGTGTCCGCTTGCCGGCGTGGTGGTCCTCCGCCTTGAATCGCCTCCCGCAGGAGCACGCCACCGAGATCATGCGTCAACCTCCGGTATGGTTCGCGCTCCGATGGCCCGCTGCCCGCCCGTCAGTTGATCGCGGCATGGCACGTCGAACATGCATGGCTCGTGCCGACGTGACATCCCGGGCGCCTTCCGAAATGGAGGCCGGAATCACTGCTCTTTTCTTACAAGCATACCTGGCGAGGATGGGAAGCCTCAAGCGTCGGAGTTCGCCGTCGCCCGGGAATGGAGGCGGCACGCCGCCCGATGGGCTCGAATCCGCGGTCGGGACCCGACGCCCGGCCGGCGGGGGCGTGCGCCTTGTCGGGGCCGATCTGGTATGATAACGGGAGTGCCGCGAGCCGGCTGCCGCATCGGGGCGTCGCCGTCGCCACGCAATCGCCCACCGCAGGACGCCTCATGGCCGAGCCCCAGACCTCGCGATTCTGGCAGGCATGTCTCCAGAGCGGGCTGCTCGACGCCGCGAGCCTGGCCGCCTGCTGGGAGGGGATCGCGCCGGAGAAGCGGGACGCGGCGGAGCACCTGGACCGCCGGCTGGCCAGGCAGGCCATCCAGCGGGGTTTCCTCAGCCTCTGGCAGGCGCAGCAACTCCTCGCCGGGCGGACCAGCGGGTTCCGCGTGGACCGCTACGTCCTCGTGGACCTGATCGGCCAGGGGGGCATGGGGCGGGTCTATCTCGCCCGCGACTCGCGGCTCAATCGCCTGGTGGCCCTGAAGATCCTCTCTCCCGAACGGATGAACAACCCGCGGGCGATCGCCCGGTTCCAGCGAGAGGCCCGCGTCGGCGCCCAGCTCCAGCACGAGAACCTGGTCCGGATCTACGACTTCGGGGAGTCGAGCGGCCGCTACTTCCTGGTGATGGAGTACATCGAGGGAAAGACGATCGGTGCGCTGATCTCGGCCCAGGGGCCGATGCCCCCGGCCACGGCCGCCCGACTCGTCCGTCAGATCGCGCTGGGGCTCGAACACGCCCGCCGCAAGGGCCTCATCCATCGCGACGTCAACCCGTATAACATCCTGGTGACTCACGACGGGACGGCCAAGCTGGCCGACCTGGGCCTGGCCCTCGATCTCGCGGAAGAGGATCGCGTGACCCGCGACGGGGCGACCGTCGGCACGTTCGACTACGTGGCCCCGGAGCAGGCCCGGCACTCGCACTCCGCGGACATCCGCAGCGACATCTACTCGCTGGGATGTACGTTCTATCACATGATTGCCGGGCAGGTTCCGTTCCCCAGCCCGAGCCTTCCGGAGAAGCTCTTCGCGCACCAGGCGCTCGAGCCCACGCCGCTTTCTCAGTTCGTGCCGGAGATCTCCGCGGGCCTGGCCGAGGTCGTCCGGAGGATGATGCGTAAGACGCCCGACGAGCGGTATCCGACGCCGCTGCACGTCGCCCAGGCGCTGGACGCCTGCCTGGACGAGCCCGGGCTCGCGGCGGGGGACCCGGCCGGGCCCGCGGGCGATCTCGAGGTCGCGACGGGGATCTTGATGCCCGGCGATCCTGCCGCCCCCACGGCGGAGTCCGGCTCGTCGCATCAGTCCGGGCCGCCATCCCCGGCCTCGCCCTCGCCGGATCTCGGACCGGGGGAGCGGTTCGTGGAGGCGGTCGAGGCGTCGCCGGTCGCCGCCGCCGGCTACGACCTGGGCGAGCGCTCGCCGATGGCCGCCGCCGTCGACGCTTCGTCGGCCGTCGCGACGGCGACGCCACCCCCCGCCGACGACCACGCGGTCGGCAGCGAGGAAGAGATCCCGCTCTACCTGGACCTCGGCCCGGAGCCGTCCCTGACCGAGTCGATCGCCCGGGCCCGGCCCTGGTTCTCCGGGGAGCGGTCGTCGTCGTCGGGCCTCCATGCCACTCCCGCGGCGGCCACGATCTCGCCGGTGGTCGGTGCCCCCCGGGGATTCGCCGGTCGGCTCCGCGGCCGATGGCCCTGGGTGATCGCCGCCTCCCTCATGGCCGCCGCCCTGGCCCTGGCCGCCTACGTCACGCTCCGGCGGTCCGGCGGCGCGGTGCCCGTCACGCCCGCTGCGAAGACCCAACCGACCCGTGCACCCCGCGGCGATCAGCCGATCTCCGCGGCATCCTCGCCCGCCCCCGCCCCCGCCCCCGCCCCCTCGTCCGCGGCCGCGGCCGCGGCGGATGCGGCCCCTCCGCACCCGGACGCGGCGATCACGGTCCTCGACTCCGAGGGCGCGGAGTTGCCGCCCCCCAAGGACATCTATCAGGCCATGGAAGCGGCCCTCGGTGCGAAGGGCTGGGTCGTCCTGAACAACCGAGAACCCCTGGCCGTGGCCGTGCCGGACGCGCCCCGGGTCATGGCGAGCTCCGGCTGGCTCAAGATCAAGGCCGCTCCCGGGACGAGCCCCGTCCTGATCGCCGAGCTCAAGGGCAAGAACCCATTCCTGGTCACCGGGGCCACGACGAACCTGGTGGTCGAGGGCCTGACGATCGTGGCCCGGTATCCCGCACCCTCCTCCGGCCAGCCGGCCAACCCGCCCCCCCTGATCCTGGCCGCCGGGCCGGCGGAGTTCCGCCGTTGCGCCTTCCTGCGGGAGAAGGGGCCGGCGGCGGCCGGATCGAGGGCGGTCGTCGCCGAGGGGGGCCGGCTGACCGTGGAGAATGCCTGGTTCCGCGGCTTCGAAACCGCCCTGGATGTCCACGCCATCGGGGGCGCGACGACCCGGCTCAAGCAAACGATGATCGTCCCCGCGGCCGGACAGCCGGGTTGGGGCATCTCCTCACGGTTCTTCGGCGGCGGCTCCGGCGGGCCGCGGACGCTGACACTGGACCGCTGCACCTTCGCCGCGGGCGCGGGCCTCCTGCGGCTCTCGGGGTTCCTCCCCGCGGGGCCGCTCCAGGTCAGGGCCACCGACTGCGCCGTGCAGGCGGCGCACCTGGCCGGCTGGGACCCCGGCACGCCGGCCGTCGCCTGGGACCCAAAGGCGGTGACGTGGCAGGGGGAGCGGAACCAGCTCGCCATCGCCGGCCCGGCCTGGGTGGCGCAACCCGGCGAGGGGGCCGCGGCGGTCGCCCTCGACCGCGACGGCTGGGCCCGTCTCGCCGCGGAGAAGGAACCCGTGCTCGGGCCGATCGAGTTCCACACCCCCGCCGCGTCACGGCCGGAGTCGCCCGAGCCGGCCGACTTCGCCATCGGCTCGCCGGGGGCCCGCCGCGTCGGTGCCGACCCGGACCAGGTCGGGCCCGTGAAGTCGCCCGCGAATGCGAAGTGAAGGAGGATCTCATGCCGATGACATGGTTGAACGTCTGCGCGGTGATGGCATCCCTCGTCCCCTCGGCGGTCCTCGCCGACGAGCCCCCCGCACCTCGATCGGCCCCCGCACTCGTCCCTCACGACGCCCTCCAGGCGCGGCTGACCGACGCCAACCTGCGGCTCCTCGACACCAGGCCGAAGGCGGAGTACGACGCGGGCCACATCCCGGGCGCGGTCTGGGTGGACGCGAAGGCCGCGCAGACGCTGGCCGCGAAGCCCGGCGGCCTCGATGATCGCGATGCCTGGCAGGCGTGGCTTGCCCCGCTATCGATCGCCCCGGACACGGAGGTCCTCGTCTACGACGGCAAGCGTCAGCTCGACGCCGCCCGCGTCTGGTGGCTGCTCCGCTACCTGGGCGTGGACCGGACGGGGCTCGTCGACGGCAACTTCCCGCTCTGGAAGCGAGCGAACCGGCCGATCTACACGGACGTGCCCACCCCGCGCCCCCCCTCGACGTTCCGGGTCGCCTTCCGCAAGGATCGTCGTGCGACCCGGGAGGACGTCCTGGAAATCCTGAAGACGAAGACCGACCGGATCATCGACGCCCGCAGCGACGGCGAGTTCGCCGGGACCGAGAAGCTCGGCAAGCGGGCCGGCCACATCCCGGGCGCCTGCCACGTCGAGTGGACGAACCTGGTGGACAAGGAGGGCCGGTTCATCCCGCCTGACGCCCTCCGCGAGAAGCTTGCCGCCCAGGGCGTGAAGCCCGGCGAGCCCGTGATCGCCCACTGCCATGGCGGCGGCCGGGCCTCGGTGGACACGTTCGCCCTGGAGCGACTGGGCCTCCCGGCCCGCAACTACTACCCCGGCTGGTCCGACTGGGGCAACGCCGACGACACGCCGATCTCCGGCGAGGATGCGCCGAAGTAATCGAGCCTCGGCGAATGCGAAATGTGTCGATCGCGTCTTGATTGCGGTGACCTTCGGGAATCCGTGGGAGAGACAGCAATGGGGCGGCTTGCTGGCCTTGCGATCGTCCTGGGTATGGCCCTGGTTTCCGCGTCCCTCGGCGATGAGCCCCCCGGCCCGGCGACGGGCGAGGTCCGCCTGGCGAGCGGCCGAGCCGCCTCGTATGCAATCCACTTCGACCGCAACTCGATCCGCGCGAGCGTTCGGTCCGGCGATCACCTGATCGCGGCGACTTCGTCGGGCGCCTTGCTGCGATTCGACCTGCCCGGGCCGCGGTACGTCCGCGAGCGAGTGGACCCCGAGCCGATCACCTGCCTGGGGACGGGCGAGGGCGGTGCGGTCATCGCGGGCTATGGGGACGGCCGGATCGTCGCCGTCGATCCGACGACGCTGGATGTCAGGGAGATGTTCAAGGTTGTCGATGAGCCGCAGTGGATCGGCCGGGCGCCGGCGGTGAAGGGGCGGAAGGCGGGGCTGATCGTGGCGACGCATCCGTCGGAGTGGCGGTCTCGCAAGACGACCCTTCACGACGTGGCCGAGGGGAAGACGATCACCGTGGAGGACCGTGCGACCGCCTTCCTGATCGATCGCCAGGGGCGGCTCTGGCTGGGCTCGGATCACGGCGAATGGGGAGGGAACGTATGGCGAGTGGATCTGGTGGAGGGCACGGTCACGGGGATCATGCCTCCGCCATCTCGGGAGCCCGATCGTCAGTCGTTCTGGCGGGGGATCTACGGGTTCATGGAGCGTCCCGACGGGCAACTGTGGGCCCATGGGGGGACGATGCACATGGGTTCGAGCGACGCGTCCATCGCCCGCATCGACGGTGCGGATCCTCGCCTCCTCTACCTGTGCGAATCGACCGATGACGATGGGAAGTTCGCCGATCCCTCGATGCCGAGCATGCCGATCTCCCACCTAGTCGAGGCGGATGGTAGCCTTCGGGCCTTCGCGTACAACGGAGTCTTCCGCGGTGACGATCGGCTCAAGAACTGGAGGCAGGACGGCACGCTGGAACTCCGGTATCGCTGGGGCCGGCCCGACGCGGTTGGCGCGTATCCGTCGGTCTCGTCGGTTCACGTCCCGGGCCGGGCCGGCGAGCCCTGGATCCTGGCCACGCTCGCCGACGGTTATGTGACCCTGGATGGGGCGAAGGCCGTGTCGCGGTCCGTCCCCGGCCAGCTCGATACGCTGGACGTTCGCGAGATCCGCGAGACGCGTCAGGGCCTGGTGTTTTTCGAGGGAGAAGGTACGCACCTCCCATGGATCCTCGGCCCGAAGGGGTGGGAAGTCGCCCGTCTTGTCCCTCCCTTCGAGGTCGACCCAAACGGTGATGCCGCAACGATTGCGGCCGAGAAGGAGGAGGGCAAGTGGGACCAGACCCAGATGATCGTCGATCCCCGGGGGAACATCATCACGGTGAGCACGACGAACCGGATGAATGGGACCTTGACCACGACGCGGTGGGCCGGTGGCAAGCCCATGAGGATCGGTAGAGAACGGTCAGATCTGAATTTGGACTTCTGTTTCGTCACCGGCGATGGGACGTTGTGGAACGCGTTGAGCGGGGAGTTCAGGCGATTCGAAGATGGTCGGTGGAAACTCGTGGCCGAGGGGATAGATGGGGCAAGCCTCACCCGACTGAAGGGGATTGGCACGCAAGGGCCGCCCTGGTTTCTCCTGGAACGAGAACTCAGGAGGCCCTGGCGGTTCGAGCACGGTCCTCACGGAGAGAACCCACGCCTGATTCCGCTCTATCTCCACGAGGCTGGTCAGCGACTCCGGATCGAGGCTGCGATCCCCTGGATCGGCGGGCCCGGTTCGGTCCTGCTGGCGACGGATGCGGGGCTGCGAACCTATGAGCCGGTTGGGGGAACGGTCGCGAAAGTCGCCCTGCCTGCTCCGCCGGGACCGATCCTCGCCGTCTCTCGCGATGGCCTCGGCCGACTCTGGATCGGCAGGCGAGACGGACTCTGGCTGCTCGAGCAGGCCAGCAAGTCGGCCGAGGCGGTCGGCCGCATTCCGGGCATGGGGAGGGGCGAGGTCACGTCGCTGGCTTTGGATCCTCAGCACAAGGACGGCATCGTCGCGGGGCTGGGCGACCGTGGCGTGGCGTTCGTCCGGGTGCCGGCGCCCTGATGGGCGACGAAATCGGGGAAATCGCGGATTGCCCGGCGGCTTCGCCGCATAGAGAGGTCGAGGAGCCGGCCGGAGCACCGCGATGGGCGGGGCAGGGCGGGCGAGGATCTCGAACTCGACGAGGGGAGAGGGTATGGCCGGTTCGCGACGAGGACTCATGGGCCTGGGGCTGGCCCGCATCCTCTTCGAGGGGGCGGGCACGGTGGCGGCGCGGTCGGATGCGGACCTCGTCCGGATCTTCCTGACCGGGCATGGCGAGACGTCCGAGGCGGCGTTTGAGGCCCTGGTCGTGCGGCACGGGCCGATGGTCCTGGCGACCTGCCGGCGCGCGCTGGGGCGGGACGAGCACGCGGCGGAAGACGCCTTCCAGGCCGTCTTCCTGATCCTGGCGAACCGGGCCCGCTCGGTCCGCGTGGACGACTCGCTGGGCCGATGGCTCCGCGGTGTCGCCCGCCGGGTCGCCGTCAGGGCCCGGCACACGTCCATCCGCCAGGTATCGCCACCGGCCGTCGCCCGGGAGGCCGCCGAGGACCCGGTGGCGCTGGCCGTCCGCCGCGAGGCCCGCCGGGCGATCGACCTTGAGGTGACGCGGCTGCCGCGCAAGTATCGCGACGCGGTGACGCTGCATCACCTCGACGGCCTCTCGCACGATCAGGTCGCCGAGGCGCTCGGACTCCCGGTGGGGACGGTCCGCAGCCGGCTTTCGCGGGCCAGGGACCTCCTCCGCTCAAGGCTCGTCCGCCGGGGGCTCGCCCCCGCGGCCGTCGCCGCATGCCTCGCCCCCCGCCCGTCCACCGCGGCCGTGCCGCCGATGCTCCTCGAAACCACGCTACGGCTGGGCCGCGCCGGAGGACCCGCGGCGGTCGCGGCGTCCCCCGTCGCGATCGACCTGGCCCGGCGGACACTCGGGAGCTTCCGCATGATGAAAGCGATCGGGGCGATGATTCTCGCCGGGACGCTGGGATCCCTGACGATCGGAGCCTACGTGGCCGCCGGGGGCGGCGATCCGCCGTCGCCGCGGGATGCGCCCGCGGCCGCCGCCGTGCCCCCGAAGGAAGGCGCGGTGCCGATCGAGGATCCATTTCAGCAGATCATCCGTGAATTCGAGGATGCGAAGGCCCGCGCCGAGGCGGGGCTGGCGGGCCTGTCGGACTTCGAGCGGTCGAGATCGAAGAAGCTCGACGAACTGCCCGACGAGGCTCCCTATGCGCATCGGATCGTGGAGCTTGCGATGGCCAATCCGAAGGAGAAGGCGGCGCGGGACGCCCTGATCTGGGTCATGGACACGCCCGCGCGGACCGACACCGGACGCTACGGCGATGAGTATGGCCGTGCCGTGGACCTGCTGGTCGCCCACCACGCGGACGACCCGGAGGTCGCCCGCCTAGGGCTGAGGATGAGCAACCAGCTCAGCCGCCATCGCGACGCCTTCCTGGAGGGAATCTACGCCTGCGCCGAGGGCCGCGAGGCGAAGGGCCTGGCCCGGATGGCAGTGGCGCAATACATGGAGAAGAAGGCAGCATTTTCGGAGTCGGCCCGGAATCATCCGGGGCGATCCTTCAACCGTTATCAGGCGTACGACGAGTCGGGCAAACTGGTCTGGAAGCAGTTGGCGATGCCCAACCAGGAGGAGGGTTACCGCGCCCATCTGAGGATGCTCGACCCGGCCTTCCTCCGCGCCGAGTCGGAACGGCTCTACGGGGAGGTCGTCGCCGACTACGCCGACGTGCCTTACATCACGACGGCCTACCGCAAGATGGAGCGCGAGGCTCGGGAGACGCCGTCATCGAAGATCGCCGACCCGAAGCGGAAGGAGCGGATGATCGCGATCGAGAAGGCCCTCGCCGAGAAGCCCCCGACTCTGGGCGCGATGGCGGCGGCCCGGCTCGACGACATCCGCAACCTGGCCCTCGGCAAGCCCGCGCCGGACTTCGAGGGGACGGGGGCCGACGGCCGGCCGGTGAAGCTCTCGGACTTCCGCGGCAAGGTCGTGGTGCTGGCCTACTGGTTCTCCTCGTGCGGCCCCTGCCTGCGTGCGATCCCCGATGAGAAGGCCCTCGTCGCGAGGATGAAGGGCCGGCCGTTCACCCTCGTGGGCGTCGTCAGCGACGGCCTGACCGACGAGGCCCGCAAGGTCATCGCGTCCCACGGGATCGACTGGCCGAACGTGCTGACCGGCGGCGACAAGGTTGCAGCTCGCTATCACGTCGCCAGTAATCCCGCCTACTTTGTTATCGACGCCGGGGGCACGATTCGAGCCAAGGGCCAGCGCGAACTGGACGCGGTCGCCAGGTTGGCGGAACAGCTCGTGGGTGAGGCGGAGGCGAAGGGACGATGAGGAGGGCGTGAACCCTGGTCTCGCCGGCTCAGTGGCCCTCGTTCTCGTTCAGCAGGTGCTTGCTGACCTTGAGGATCTTGTGCTGCCTGGAGCGAGAGGCTTGCGGGCCGGATGGGCCCTGGGTCTGGGATTCCAGGTCGGCAAGGTTGGCCTGGCAATAGGGACACTCGACGACGTCGATGTGGAAGCGGAAGTAGGCGGCCAGGTCGGGGTCCAGGGCATCGAGCAGCAGGCTGCCGAGCTGCTGGCGGCTCGGGCAGGTGAGCCGGGAGCGATGCCAGATCGCTCCCAGGGTGTGGAGCTGGAAGTCCTCGCGGTTGTTGCGGACCTCTTCGAGCCGGGCGCGGAGATCCGCGGAATCGCGGAGGGCCCGCTCGACCCGCGCCATCTCTCCGGGGGCGAGGACGTCGCTCAAATAGTCGCGAAGGGTCGCTTCATCGAAGGCGGCCGTCGCCGGCCCACGATCGCGGTCATGGTCATGGTCATGGTTTTGGGTCATGGCGTCAGGCTCCCCCCAGCTCCTCGAGGCTGAGCCCGGCGCGGCGGGCCATCTCCTTGAGTCGGGCGATCGTCTGGAACTTGTAGCTGGCCACGGCCTGTTCAGTGACATTGAGATACTTGGCAACATCCTTGTTGGCCCAGCCCTTGACGATGAGGAGCTCCAGGCAGCGGACGCGGTCGTAATCGCCGCGGGCGAGCCACTCGCGGACGAGCTGGCCCATGGAATCGGCCAGGAGCCGCTCCTCGGCCTTCCGTCGCTCGCCGCTGCGGGCGATGCTGCTGGCGGCCCGGCCGCCGCCGGGGACCTCGTCGAGGGGCCGGCCGTGGTCGTCGGAGCCGAACTGGTCGATGGGGCGGCGGCCCTGCTTGCGGAGGTGGTCCGTCAGCTTGTGGGCGGCGATGGAGAAGAGGTAAGCCTCCATGTCCCGCTTCTCGTCGTAGTGGGGCAGGCTCGTCAGGAAGCCGATGAAGGTCTCCTGGACGACGTCCTCGCTAGCGGCCCGATCGCGGAGGCGGCTGTCCACGAAGGCGAGTAGCCGGCCCTCGAACCGCTCGATGAGCTGTCGCCAGGCCTCGGCGTCTCCGGCGCGCACCTGCCGGACCAGTAGGGCGTCGGTGTCGGTCGTGGCCATCGGTCTGGTTCGCCCCGTTCGGATCGGATCGAGGAGGACGCGGAGATTCCTCAGACATGGATTCTAAACGCGCCACGGGGCATTTGGCTATCCTCCGGTCGATCAGGCCATCCAGTGGTAGATCGCGCCGCCGGCCGCGCCGACGCCGAGGGCGGCCAGCATGCGGAGGCGGTTGGTGTAGTAGCCCCGGGTCGCCTCGTCCGCGCGGATGTAGCCGGCGAGGCCCGCCAGGCAGGTGAGGACGAACGCGAGGAGGCTGCCCAGGAGGACGAGCCGGTTGCGGACGACGTGGTCCTGGTAGACCTTGCGGAAGGAGGCCAGCCGCTCCGCGGAGAAATCCGGCCGGATCCGGACCTCGTAGACGGTGCCGTATTCCTTGTCGATCCGGGAGAGCTTGTTCTCGCGGACCATGCCGTCGATCAGCCGGGCTGGAGGCGCCCACGAGCGGGGGATGTCGTGGGACTCGAGCCAGTCGGCGACCTCCTTCTCGAGTCGCTTCCGGGCCTCATCCTGGGCCCGCTCCTCGGTGACCGAGACCAGGCCCACGACCCAGCGATCCGGGCCGGCCGTGGTCGGCTGCGGCCGGGGTGCTCGCGGCGGAGCCGGGGGCTGCGGGCCGGGGACATCCCGGGCGAGCCCGGGGAAGCCTGGGGGCTCCGGAGCTTCCGGCGTCTGCGGGGGCCGGGGCGGTACGGGGACGGCGTCGACGGTGCGGGTGCCGGGGACGATGGGGACGGGGATGTCGGCGACCGATTCGCGGAGCTCCTGCGGGTCTTCGAACCCCGCGTCGCGGACCTCGGCGGCGGCCTCGGTCCAGGCGTCGCGGACCTCGTGGAAGGCGTCGCGGATATCGCGGCCGGCTTCCCTCATGGCCCGCTGGGCCTCGTCGCGAGCCTCTCGGAGTGCGCGCCGGGCCTCCTCGGCCGCGCGCTGGGCCTCCCGCCGGGCCTGCGAGGCATGGGCCCACTGGGAGCGGGCCTCGCGATACTCGGAACGGGAAGCTGCCCGCTGCCGGTGGACGGTGAGCGACCAGCCGACGAGCATCAGAACGAGGAGCACGATCAGGAGGCGTTTCATGGGTTTCAGCCGCTCCAGCGTCCGGGCCAGAAGGAAGAATCGGTGGATCGATCGGTTCGGACTCTCAGGATTCGCTCACGCGACCTGGACATTGCGGTCTTTCTTGCGATTCGTGCGGACGTAACGGGCATACCGCGCGGCCTGTTCGCTCCATGGGCTGACGATCTGGGTCGTGGCGGCGATGAGGGCCGCGGCGGCCAGCTCGTCCGACCGGTTGAAGGGCCAGGCGGGTGAGAGCAGGGCGGCGAGGAACGTCACCGTGATCAGGGGCCAGAGGCGGAACCTCCGGCTCCTGCCTCGATCGGCCACGCCCTGCCAGCCCGCCGTCAGGGCGAAGAGGGCGCCGAAGTAGATGGGCTCCAGGTCCTGGGCCTGGCCGAAGAACCGGCTCTGCGGCAGCTCGAGCTCGAGCGCCCGGTTGAGGGCGATGGCGACGGCCCCGAGGACGAGCCCGCCGAAGGCGCCGGCCATCCGCCGGGTCATGGTGTCCACGCCCCGCCCTTCCAGGAGCTTGTTGCCGGCGAGCGCGATCCAGGTCCCGACCAGGGCCATGCCGAAGAGGTAGGCGGCCGACTGGGGGCTGGAATCCACGTTGATGCCCATGACGGCGGTCAGCGGCAGGGCCAGGATCGCGGCCATGGGGGCGGCCCAGAGCATGGACCCGGCCAGCTCGGCGAGGCGGACCCGGGCGCTGGGCAGGGTCGGGGGCTCCGGCGGCGGCGCGAGGGCCGTCGCCTGGCGGGGCCGGGGCGGGGCCGCGACGCGGCGGGCGCCGGCGAGCGGCTGCGGCTGCACGGGCGGGCGGACCTGCGCCGAAGCCGGGGCGGGACGGCGGTAGGCCGCCGGCCGGCGCAGGGCTTCCCAGTTGGCCCGCAACCGCTGCTGGACCGTCGGGCGAGATCGCGGGGGCTTCGTGTCGGGGCCGATGTAGAAGACCGGCTCCTCCGCCTCGATCCGGAAGACGTCGTCATCCGCCCGCCGCGAGGTCCGGGCGGTCGCGGCCGCGTCCAGGGCCTCGCCCTGTTGGCCCTGGCGGCCGCCGCCGATGATCCGCATGTCGGGGGCCTTCGGGACGTCCTCAGGGGGGAGCAGGTCGTAGACACGGGCCGGCCGCTGGTTCGGGTCCTTGGCGAGGGCCTTCGCCACGATCCGGCGGTAGGGCTCCGGCAGCACCGAGACGTCCGGCCGTGCGGTCAGGTGCTTCATCAGCACCTCGTTGACGGTCTCGCCGTCGAAGGGCACGCGGCCGGTGAGCATCTCGTAGAGGATCACGCCGATCGCGTAGACGTCGATCGGCTTGTGGTACTTGCCGGACCCCACCTCCGGCGCCATGTAGTGGCAGGTGCCGATGCTCTCGGAGTGCTCGCTGCCGTGGCTCGGGGTGATCAGCTTGGCGAGGCCATAATCGCCGATCTTGACGGTCCCCTCCTCCATGAAGAGGTTGGCCGGCTTGAGGTCGCGGTGGACGATCCCGTGGTCGTGCAGATAGGCCACGCCCTCGACGAGGCCCTTGATCCACCGCCGGATCTCGGGCAGCGGCAGCCCTTCGGGATACTGCTTGAGGACGTTCGCCAGGCTGGGGCCGGCCACGTACTCCATGACCACGAAGCTGTCGCCCTGGTCGTTGTCCTTGAGGTCGAAGATCGCCAGCAGGTTCGGGCACTTCAGGTTCATGCACTGCATGACGCCGCGGCGCTCGACGTCCAGGTTGCGGAGGACCAGCTTGAGGGCGACCTCCTTGCCGGAATCCGAGGTGGCGTAGTAGACCTCTCCGAAGCCGCCGCGGCCGATGGCCCGCTTGATGGTGTAGCCGTCCAGCGGCCGGGCGCCGGAGCTGAAGGTGTAGCGGCCCTGGGGCGCCTGGGGGACCGAGCCGGGGAACGAAGCGGCCTCGTTGGAGCTGGGCATGTCGGAGTTCCCCATGGGCCGGCCCGAGCCGGGCTCGGAGCCCGAAAGATCGTTCGCCTGGTAGATGACCGTCTCGTTCATATCCGCCCCGGGCAGTGGTTTGGTCGTCGTGCTCATCGCTCTTTCAACTCCACGTCCAGGAGGCGGTCGCGTCGGCTCATCCCGTTCGGGCGCCCCCTCGGCCTCCGGCTCGACTTGCGTCACCGGGCCGAAGGTCGCCGACATGGCGGCTCACGCACTGGTCCGATCGTCCCGTCTCGTCTTGATTCGTCGGATCTTCAGGTCACTTTGTATTCCGGTTCGTCGCCCCGCGGCGATTCTTGACCGCCGGGGTCATCTCCCCCCGGAAGGGGAGGGCACCCTGCCTCCATTAGACCGGGTGCGAACGGAGAGGTTCCAGGCTGAAAGAGTAACCATCCCCGAGCACGCTCGATTGCAGGGTGAGCGGTGCGCGGGCGGCGCAGGTGCGGCCATCGACGTCGAAGCTGCCGGGGGCCCGGCACCAGAGGGCCTCCCCCTGGCGATAAAGGACCAGCGGCTGCCTGATCGACGAGGCCGGGATGTGTGCCTGCCCGGTCCCGCCGACGATGCACGTCTCCGCCATCAAGAGTACGCCGTCGACCGCCAGCGGGAGGCGATGCCGGCTGACGATCGCCAGCCTCGCGGTGGCGCTGACGGGGCTGGGCTGGCGGAATTCCAGCTCCACGGTGTTGCCCAGGCGGATGACGTCCCCGTCGCGGAGCACGGCCCGGTCGGCCACGGCCTTGCCGTTGATGAACGAGGGGTGGTGGGCCTGGAGGACGTAGCTCTCGCCGCTGCGGATCAGGGTGGCATGGCTCCTCGAGAGGTCGCCCATCAGGGGGACATCGGCCGGGCTGTCCGGGCCGGCTCGGCCCAGGACGATCCGGTCGTCGAGGCAGACGAGATATCCCCCGACGGCATCCACCCAGAGAAGGAAGCGACCGCGGGGTCCGGCGAAGTCCGCCGGCGAGGTAACAGGACGCGGCGGGGCCGGCGGCGCCCCGGGGGCCGACCTGGGCGCCCGGGGGGTGGCGAGCCGGGGCCCGGCGACGGCAGGGGCGGCGAGACCGTCCCCGTCGGCGGTCAGCCAGACTATCTCGTCCGCGGGCTTGGCGGGTCCGCCGGGCGTCGCGGCGGCGGGCCCGCGGTCGGGACCGGCCGCGGGAGCCGGCTCGGGCGAGAGGCCCATCAGGGCATTGGCCTGGGCGGCGCGAGAGCCGCGATGGGGCCACTGGGCCGCGCCGGCCGGGCCGATGGCGGCGATCTGCTGCCAGGCCCGGGTTCTCGCCTGCCGCGCGGCGGGGTGCTCGGGGACGACCGCCAGGAGGGCCTCGGCGGCGGCGAGGATCTGCGGCCACCTGGTGTCGGCAAGGGCCTGGTAGAGGGCCTCGACCTTGGGGGCGGCCGCCTTCTGGCGGGCCTCCAGGTCGATCCGCCCCGCGGCCACGGCGCTCTGGGCGCCAATCACCCCCGCGCCACCGGCCAGCCGCTCGGCGCGGTCGAGGTGTTCGAAGGCGTGGCCGAACTCGCCCCGGCGGGCCTCCGCCGTCGCGGCCTGCCAGGCCTCGGCGATCTCGCGGTATCGCCGCATGGCCGGGCCGCCGATCTTGTGCCGCGCCAGCTCCTCGATCCGCTCCAGGGCTCGCGTCGGGTCGCCGACGTCGAGGTCCGAGCGGATCTCGTCGGCGACGCGGTCGGCCAGGCTGAGCCGGGCCGCGGCCAGCGAGTCCGGAGGGGCTCCCATCCGCTCGGCCAGGTAGAGGTCCTCGATCGCGCCGGCCATGTCGTCGGCCGCACCGCGGCGGCCCGCCCGAGCGATCAGGTCCAGGCCGAGCCGGCCGCGGAACTGCACCGCCTGGTTGTGGTCCGCGATGTCGGACCGGCTGGCCAGGGCATAGGCCTCGTCGTATCGACCACCACGCGCGGCCTCTTCGGCCTGCCGCAGGACGATCCGCCATTGTCCCAACATGGTTGACTCGTTGCCCGGATTGACCATGGGGATTCCACTCTCCGCCATCGTACGCTCTGTTGCTACTGCCGCTCCAGCCGTGCCAACCTTCGCGAGCGAATTCCTGGCTCTCGCCTTGCGGCCCCTCGTCGGCCCGGTGCGGCGACACCTTCCGTTTGCTTCGTACCAGCCCGTCCTTCGGTTCGGGGGCGTTTTCGACGATCCTGAGGCCGATTTCGGGCGGGGCCCGATGAAGTCGCGAGGCCGGCCGGATCCGCGTGTGGGGCGGCCGGCCGGCCTCGACCGGCCGGGGATCCAGAATCCGGGGCGTCGATCAGAGGCTCTTGCCGGGCTTCGAGGCCGGGCACTCGGCCCCGTACTCGGCGTCGATCTCCTTCACCACGTCGCGGGTCGGGTCCACCACAACCGGGACCTCTCCGCCGGCGTACCGGCCTTCCAGCTCCGCCTTGTGGGCCATCACCTCGATCCGCTTCTCCAGTTCGGTGACGGTCTCCTTGGCCCGGGACAGGGCGCTGCCGTCGAGGTGCTGGAACTCGTTGGACGCCTGGGTCGCCTCGATCTGCCGCAGCTTGGCCTCGATCGTGTCGAGCTTGGTGCTCAGGGCCTTCTTCTGGGCCACCATCGCGTCGAGCTGCTTGCGGAAGGCGATGATCTCGCTCTGCTTCGCCTTGAGGGTCGTCTCCTTGGCGCTGAGGATGTTCTGCGTGCTCTTGAGCGAGTCGAGCCGCCGGCCCAGGTCCGCCTTCACCTCATCCTCGGTGTAGGCCACCTTGGTGTGCCCCGCCAGGCGATACTCGCCCGTCTTGAGGCTCTCGCGGAGCGTCAGCATCGCCTTCTTCTCGGCCTCCGCGTTGGCCTTGATCGCGGTGATCTCCTTCTCGAGGTTCACCACGTCCACGTCGGCCCGAGCCCACTTCTCGATGTTGTCGCGGATCGCCGGCTCCAGGCTGGCGATCTCATCCCGGGCCCGGTCGATGTCGAACGGCAGCGGCGTCATGTCCTTGGCGTTCTGCCGGACCTTATGGTAGGCCGTCCGCACGTAGCTGGGGGCATGCGTGCCGAAAACCAGGAACAGCGCGCCGGCTCCCAGCGCCGTCCCCACCACCGCCTTCTTGACCATTGAGCAAACCATGCTGTTTCTCCTGTAACCCTGGAACCCCTCGTCTCCGGCGACACCTCTTGTGGTCGTTGGCGGTGGGACTAGCAGGACTCTCACCGCTCCACAACCGTAATTCGAGGGCCGCCCAGCATTATTGGCCGTCCGCCAAATTCCAGGGCCCTCCCCGCGGGCTCCAACCTACGTCCCGGTTCGCCTCGCCGGAGATCCTCGCCACCGAGGCCCGATCTCCCGCAGAGCCATGACCCCAACCCCGGAACTGGAGGCGATTTGTAAGAAATACAGGGGTGAGGTGCTGGCTCCTTGCAGCCCCTTCCAACCGGATTGTAATTCTGTTTCGGGTCCCTGCCGGCGTATCCCGCAAAACCCATTCGGTTGCCGCGGTGTTCTTCTCAAAGCCCCCATTTTATCCAGTCGCCCCATATTGGCACGGTCGTTGCGATTCCTTGGGCCAGCCGGCCCGGAGGCGGACAGCCACGAGGCCGGGCCTGCGGTCCGCTCGGCGGCGAGTCCCATAACGTGTAAAGAATACTGGATGTATCCCCGTCCGGACCGCGAGCATTCGTCCGCGAGACCTCATCCTTCGACTTCAAGCGGAGTGCCGACGATGCGCACAACGATCCTCAATCCGGTGATCTTCACCACCCTAGCGATGGTCGCGGGCCTGACCGGATTCATCCCCACGGCACGGGCGCAGGAGACGTCCGTCGGCCCGATCGGTCGGCTGGTCCATCGCTTCCGCCATCATCATCCGGCGGCTGCCCAGGCGCAGCCCGCGACGGCGGCCCCGGCGCCCGCCCCGCAGCAAGGGGCAGCCCCCTGCGATTGCAGCGGCGGTGATCCGTACGGGTTCGCGGCGGTACTCAATCGGATCCGGGCGGCGGCGGGCTTGCATCCGCTGTCGTACGACTCGGACCTCTCGTCCTGGGCCAGCCAGAACAATGCCGCGCAGTGCCGGCGAGGGATCGGCCACCACGTCAACCCGGGGTGCTTCCAGAACTGTGGCTGGAATCACACCAGCGCGGAGGACGTGGCCCGGGGCTGGATGGACTCCCCGGGCCATCGGGAGAACATGCTCTCACCGTCGGTCACGCGTTTCGGGATCGCTTATGGGCCGGGGCCCTACTGGACGCTGAACGCCCGGTAGATGGCCCACGACGGCAAGTCGTGGGCTCCGATGTGGTCAGCGGACGCCCAGGGGGATGGTGAGTTTCTGCCCGTCCAACTCCACGGTGAGGGTGCCGTCGATGGCGCCGCCGCGGAGGATGGCGGGGCCGGCCGGGGTCGTCAGGCCGTCCCCCTCGGGCCTGAGGGTGATCTCCTTCTTGCCCGAGGTGAAGGTGCCGGAGGTCGGGGCCGGAGAGTACGGCGTCGTCGAGTCCTTGAAGAAGTAGAACGTCACCTCGCCGCCGGAGGCGGAAGGGGATTTCTTGACGACCTCGACGTGGCCCTTGCCCCCCGGGAGGTTGATGACCTCGCCGCCGTGAGGGGGGGGAGTTCCTGGATTGTCGGTGGAGAGGCTGGGCCCTCCGCAACCGGCCAGCAGGAATGCAAGGCCGGCAACCCACGCAAACCGCATCATGAATCGAATCCTGAGTGAATCCGAAGGGTATCAGCTTCGCCCGCGCGGACCGATCGCCCTTGCAGGGCACCATTGAGGTGAATGCCGCCGCCGGGCGCCCGGGATGTATCCCATGCGACCGGCGGCCGAGGCTTTCGGATCAGTACGAATCGGCGCTGATGACTTCGCCCCCGGCTCGCGTGGAGAGGGCCTGGTAAACGCCGAGTTGGGCTGGGCCGTTGGTGCTGCTGTGCTGCAGGTAGCTGCCCGACTTGATGGCGTTCGGATCCGATGCCGCGCTCAGGGTTACGAAGGTGGTGTTGTCCGGCATGGAGTCGCCGTAGCTATCTGCATTGCCGGAGTTGAAAGACCAGGTGCTGATGGAGTTCTTGATGAACCGCACGGAGCCGTCGCAGAAGGCGAAGTTCGCCCCGCCCGGGTGGCTGCTACCGGCCGCCGTCGGGAGGTAGTAGCTCACGTTCTTGATCGCCGTATTGGTGCCGTTGCCCCAGTTCAGCGGGTAGAGCGTGGAGAAGAGGGTGTCGTACCAGCGGGCGGAGTTCCACGCGCCGTCGGAGATTGCATAAGCCGGGTCGACCCGGAACAGGGTGGACTTGCTGTGCTCGCCGAAGAGGAACGTGTTGCTGGTGCCGTCGGTGATCGACGCGAGGCGGACGCTGCTGTCGTTATAGATCAGGCCGTTGAACTGGCCGAGGACCGCGCTGGGCATCAGCTTGGTGAAACCGAATGTGAACGTGCCCGCATTGCCCGCGTAACTGGTGAAGGCCTGCTGCCAGGTGCCGCCGGCGGGTAGCGGGAAGACCGCGTTCGTGCCGCTGTCGATCAGGTTGAAGCTCCAGCCGGGTGAGACCCCCGTGGAGGATCGCGTGGACGGGATCGGGATGGTCTCGTTCTGGGGGTCGCTGGGGCATATCAGCGAGGCGACGCGGACGCCGCAGATCGTCAGGTTTGACACGTCGGACGAACAGAGGTTCGTGTTCATGGCGTTGTACATCGGAGCCTGCTCGAAGTATGGCAGCATCCGCACGAAGCAACTGTAGTTCTCGACATACGTGCCCCAGCGAGGGGGATTGAAGCCATTGAGACCCGAATACGAACCACCAGGAAGGGCACCGTTGCCCGACTCATAATTCGCGGCCGCCAGGGCTAGCTGCTTGAGGTTGTTCGTGCATTGGGCGCGTCGCGCGGCCTCGCGGGCCGACTGAACCGCCGGCAGGAGCAAGGCGATCAGGACGGCGATAATGGCTATCACCACGAGCAATTCGATCAGCGTGAAACCGTTGGCGGCACGAAGTCGTTTCGGGGCGATCATTTCAGACGGCTCCTCGGGATGGGATCTGGATGAACAAGGTCGCGAGCGGATACAAGACGACATCTCGACGACGGGAAGATCCCGTCGCGAGGGAGTTTTGTGTTTGATTGGCTGGGTGGAGGAGAGGAGGTCTGATCGTCGAGGACGCGTGCGGTCATCACGCTAGTACAGGAGACATGATATACGAGCCAACGGAGAATTTCATCAAGAATCGAAGAATGTGGTGCGCGTGTCGAGGAGTGTCGGAGCGATCGGAGCGATCGATAAGACCGGGAGGGATTTCCCTCAAGGCAACCTGCAAAGCAAGAGCCCCGGCATCGGTGGGATGCCGAGGCTCCGAGTGATGGTGGGAGATGGTCGGTCGGTGGGGGAAGGCAGGCCGCGCGGGGGGCCGGCCGATCATCAGCGATCGACGCTCCCGCTCGTCTCGACGAGCCCGTTGGTGAGCTTCTGGATCGCCTGACTTTCAAGCTGGCGGACCCGCTCGCGGGTCAGCCCGAGCTTCTCGCCAACCTCGCGTAGGGTCATCGGCTGATAGGGGCGGAGGAGTCCGAACCGCATCCGGATCACGGTCGCTTCCCTCTCGTCCAGGTCGTCGAGACGGTCGAAGACGCGGCTGAGGTCATCGGCCTCGATCATCTGCTGCTCGGGCGCCTTGCTCCGATCGTCGGTGAGGATCTCGTCGAGGACGGCCCCGTCATCGTCGGAGCACTCGACCTGCGGCGTCAGGTTGCTAACCTTGATGGCCTTGACCACGATCCCGATCTTCTTCTTGGAGAGCCGCAGCGCCTTGCCCACCTCGTCGGGGGTCGGCGCGCGGCCGAGCCGGTCGCTGAGGACGGTGGTAGCCCGCTTCCATTTCGCCAGCAGGCTGACCATGTAGGCCGGCAGGCGGATCGGCTTGCCGTTGTTCATCACGGCCCGCCGGATCGACTGCTTGATCCAGTAGCTGGCATAGGTGCTGAACCGCGTGTCCATCATGCCGTCGTAGCCCTCGACCGCCCGCATGAGGCCGAGGTTCCCCTCCTCGATCAGGTCCTCCAGACTGAGGCCCTTGCCGAGGTAGCCGCGGGCGATGTTGACGACCAGGCGGAGGTTCGCCTTGACCATGTGCTCGCGGGCGTAAGGGTCCCCGGTCGCCACGCGCTCGGAGAGTTCACGCTCCTCGTCGGGGGACAGCAGCGGCGTATCGTTGATGTCGTGGAGGTAGATCTGGAGGGGAGACGCTGTGCTCATCTCGCGGCGTTCGGCTCGGTGGGGCATCATGGCGGATTCGCTCCTTGGTGGCCCTGCTTCATCCTTCGATGGCCCGGGTCCGCCGCCCCGGTCTCGGGGACGGCCTGCTTCCAGTAACCTAGGACATGCATGGTCGTTGTCAATTTGCAGTCGCGAACCGATCACCCCACCGCCCGGCGTCGATGCCCGTCTCGCACTTGTCGATGCTGTGGATCGACACCATGGGGCCGGGGATACCAATTCGGCTCATTGTCCGGGTCGTGCGTGGCCGATGATCGTTGCAAACGTCATCGACGGCTCAATCGCGTCGTGCCGGTCGGGGCGAGCTCCACCGGTCGAGTCGATCCGCGGGGCATAACCGCAGGGAAGGAAGAGGGTTCGAATCATGGTGAGGCTACGAGATGCCGTCCTGGCCGTGGCGATGGCGGTCGGTGGCACCGGATGCGTGATGTTCTGCGACGAGTGCGATGACTTCCCCTCGCCGGGGCCGCCGGGCGGACCGACGATGCTGCTGCCGGGCTCGTATACCGGCCCTCCGCTCCAGGTTGCGCCCGATGCCGGCCCCGGTCAGGAGAGCTCGCCGGCACCATTGCCGCCAGCGAACCCCGCACCCCCCGAATCGACGCCCAACCCCGCGGATGCCGACCAGCCCACCACTCCTCCCGTACCCGTCCCGCCTCCCGCCGCCGATCGAGGCAGGGGGCCCGGCGTCGAGTCTGCCCCCGCGGTCGTTGCGGAGGTGACCTCGGAGTCTCGGGTCGCCGCCACGGCCACCCCGGAGCCATCCGCGAACACCCCGGTTCAACCCACGGGTGAAGAGGGGACCGGTCCTGCCATCCCCGCCGAGGTGCCCACGCCACCCGCTGCCGGCGAGGGGAGCCTTCCGCCCTTGCCCGTCGATCCCGCCACCCCAACCGCGAATCCCTGACCGGTCGGCGTGTCGCAGAGCCTTGTCAAGGCTGGGGGCCGCGAGGGGATCGATCCGATCGGCGTCTCCTCATCACCGCGTCTCTCGAGGGACTCGTTTTCTCTCGTCACAGGAAGGATCTGGAGCCATGGCGAGGATCGCCGCTTTCTGCTTGTCCCTGGCACTCCTGATTGGGTTCTCCGGCTGCACCTGGACGGAAACCCGGAGCGATTACCCGCCGGAGGTCTCGGCCGGCGACGGTCACCATCCGGGCCATCCGCCCGCGATCCAGGGTGAGATGCCCCCGGTGCCCTGAGCGGGCGGGGGCCTGGGGCGAACGACGGGCCAGTGTCGTCGTTCGTCGTTTCATCGAATTGCCGCCGTGTTGACTCGGCCGGTGAGTTTCCGGGACAATTGGCCGATTGCAGCGAGCGTCGGCGGAGAACGAGCGTTTCGTTCCCGAGGCCTGGCCCGACGCCGGGGCTCCAGGGCGTCCGTTGAGACTCCTTCCATGAAGTTGATCATCGCGATCATCCAACCCACCAGACTCGAGGCGGTCAAGGAAGCGCTCTCTCGCGTCGAGGTGTTTCGCCTCACGGTGATGGATGTGCAAGGCTTCGGGAGGCAGAAGGGTTACACGGAGGTCTATCGAGGCCACGAAGTGACGGTGAATCTCCTCCGCAAGATCGAGCTCCAGATTGCCGTCAACGAAGACTTCGTCGAGCCGACCGTCAACGCGATCCTCGAGGCGGGCCGCTCCGGCCCCGACGGCAAGATCGGCGACGGCAAGATCTTCATCCTCCCGCTCGACGATTGCATTCGCATTCGCACGGGCGAACGCGGGCCGGAGGCTATCTGACCGTCGCCCGCGAGGGGGCCTCGACCGCCTCCTCGGGATCTCGTATCGTAATCCCCGGCTCGTCTCCCGGCCCAGTCAGCCTGGGCCGGTCGCATTTTGACGCGGCGACGAGCCTCGAATTGGGCCTACACTCGTTCCGTCAGCACCGGGGAACCATGATCCAGGCGGTCATCTTTGATTTCAACGGCGTCCTCGTGGACGACGAGTCCGTCCATTTCGAACTCTTTCGCGAGGTGCTCGCGGAGGAGGGCGTAACGATCACCGATCGGGACTATCACGAGAGGTACCTCGGCTACGACGACCGCGGCTGTTTCGCCGCGGCGCTCGCCGATGTGGGCCGGTCGGCGGACGATGCCAGGCTGAACGAGCTCATCGCGCGGAAGGCCCGACGCTATGTCGACGTTGCCGACCAGGGCCTGAGGTATTTCCCCAGGGCCGGGGAGACCCTCGACGAATTGTCCGCACGCTGGCCCGTGGCCATCAACTCCGGTGCGCTCCGCCAGGAGATCGAGTACGCCCTGCGACGGATCGATCGCCTGGGCCGCATCTCGGCCATCGTTGCCGCCGAGGATGCCCACAAATGCAAGCCGGACCCCGCCGGCTACTTGCAGGCCCTGGATGCCCTCCGCGAGCATCTGGCGGCGAGGTCGCCTTCCACGCCCGCCGCCGGCCCTTTCCTGGACGCCTCCAACTGCCTGGTCATCGAGGACAGCCTCGCGGGGATCGTGTCCGCCAAGGGGGCCGGGATGTGGGCCGTGGGTATCACCCACACCTACAACGCCCCCCAACTTCGTCAGTCCGGCGCCGACGCGATCATCCACGGGCTGGACCAACTGACCCCGGCGTGGATCGAGGCCCACTTCTCCGGCCGACCGCGCTGACGAAACGCTCGAGATCCGCAGGAAAGAACGAAATCGAGTCGATTGATCGGCATTCATCATGAGTAACGAAGGCTCCATCGCCGACCCCAGCGGACCGATCGGCCTCTTGCTGGGGCGGGACCTGATCTTCACGTCGAAGGTGACCGGCACGGCGAGGGCCCTCGGCCGACGCGTCATGGTTGCCGGCACTCCGGGCCTGGCCGCATCGATGATCGAGGAGTGGCGCCCGGCCGTCGTCTTCGTCGACCTGGCCGCGGGCGACCTCGTGACGCCGGAGGCGCTCGTCGCCTATCAATCCCTGGCCGGCCCCGGGACGCCCTTCGTCGCCTTCGGATCCCATGTGGATACCGAGGCGCTCGCGGCCGCTCGCGCGGCCGGCTGCGACCGGGTCATGCCCCGCAGCGCCTTCACGCAGGAGCTACCCGACCTGATCCGCCGATACCTTTCGGCCCCGGGGACCTTGGCGGGCGATTGAAGCGAAGGGGCTCTTCAGTTCGCCTCGCCGGCTTGCACGGCGTCTGCACGGGACGGCGCCTCGTGCCGGGCCGGAATGGAATGCGGCATCTTCGAGGGAACCTCCGGAACCCGGGCCCCGATTTGCCGTAGTCGATGGCCGAGGCCCAGGGTGAGGAGCACGGCGGGGATGAAGAGGTTGCCGTAAGCCTGGGCATATAACGGCGCGAAGACGGCCAGGCCGGGGATGAGCAGCACGGCGGCGAGCCAGGCCCGCTCCGCGTTACGCCACGGAGCCGGGGAGGGATCGTTCAGGGCGAGATGGATCGCCACGGTCGTCGGGTAGAGGAGCCAGACGAAGGCATAGTTGAACGACAGCGGGGAGAACATCACGATCAGGAGCGTCATCAGGGCGAACTCGATCGCGTCGGTCTCCCCCGTCCGGGCACCCTGCCTCGGCATCGCGAAGAGAACGAAGAGCGAGAGCCCGAGCATGGCGGCGAGGGTGATCAGCGTGACCGCTCGGAAATCCAGCGAGGCAACGTTGACGCGCCAGGCGGACCGGAGCGACGCGGCGACCTCCGGCCCGTAATCGTCCCAGCGGGGGGTGTCGGTCGGAGCGTTGAGCATCGCCGTCAGGTCGAACGTGCCGTCGCGGCCCAGCGCCGCCTTGCGAGATTGCGCGGCCGGCAAGGGCTTGCCGGCCGCCTCCGCGGCGGCCGTGGCCGTCTCCACGCCGCGGGTGATGGCCTTCTCGCCGTCCGCCGGCACGTCGCGGAGGAGGCGGTGCGCCATGGCCATGATCGACTGGTTCTTGTAGCTGAACGATCGATACGGCCGCTGGGCGATCCCGTGAGAGTTGTAGGTGAAGACCATGCCCCGCGCCCAGACGTCCACATCGCGGACCGCCTGGGCCGGCGTGCGGAAGGGCAGGGGGACGATGAGCAGCCAGGTCGCCAGCGCCAGGATCGTCGCGGCGGTGGCCCGCCACATCCGGCGATAGATCAGGTATCCCAGGGCGAGGATCGGAAATGCCTTGATCGCCGCGGCCGTCGCCACGAGGACCCCGGCGAGCCCATTGCGGCCTCGCCGCAGGCAGGCGAAGGAACCCAGCAGCAACGTGAGCAGCGCGAGGTTCGGCTGGCCGAGGAGGTAGGTGTTATGGATCAGGGCGATGATGCAGAGCGAGGGCGCCAGGTAGAGCAGGGGGTGCTGCCCCCAGATGCTACCGAGTCTGCCGTTGCCCGCCCGATCGCGCCGGCCGCCGACCGCCAGGTGGATCGAGAGTAAGACGGCTCCCAGCCAGGCTACGGAGTGGCCGAGCACCAGCACGAGGGTTGTGCCGTGCTTGCCCAGCGGGCTGAGATATCCCAGGAGGGCGGCGGCGGAAGGCGGATACATGAAGGGAAAGAGCCGGCCCGAGGCCGGATCCGGATAGATCTCGATACCCTTGCGGACGGCCTCGCCCACCTGATACCAGAGGCTGTAGTCCTTGTTCGGCCGGTCGCGGAGATCGGCGGCCAGCGGGATCGCCGAGAAGACGAGGCAGAGCAGGGCGAAGAGGACGGCGAGGCCCACGCGTGCCCGCGGCAAACCATGAGGGCCGGCGCCGTCGGCGGCGGGAATGCCATCCCGACGGATGCCGGCCGGCCTGTCCTGTCTCTGATCGTCTCGACCTGTCATTTGCGGCTCGTCCTTCCATGGCTCGCCGGGGGTGTGAATCGGCGGGATCGTAACGCGTCGAGGCGATCTGTCAAACGGCAATCCCGCCGCCTTTCCAGGGCCGAGCCTGCGTTTGCATCAAGCCCGGGTGGGAATGGAGCCGATCCTGACTCGAGGAGCGGCATTCCGTCCGGGGTTGACACGCGCGGCGGTTCGGCTAGAGTCCCCGCGGCTCCTGTCCGTGATCGAGCCCGTCCCGGGCGTTGCCCCGGTCGTCGGGGGGTCGTCCGACTCCTCGACCCACCCTCTCCCTCTCCGCGAGAGTGGACCGTGTCGCCGGATCCGATTTCGCCGGAACATGGCTCGACCGAGCCCGAGCCCAATCCCAGGGCCGTGCATCGCCCCGTCCTTCTGGAAGAGGTGGTGGCCCACCTGGGATTGGCGGAGGGCATGGTCCTCGTCGACGGGACCGTCGGCGCGGGCGGGCATGCCGCCGCCCTCGCCCGGAAGGTCGGCGCGAGCGGGCGCGTGATCGGGCTGGATCGGGATCCGGCCATGCTGGCCCTGGCAGGCGCCGCCACCGTCGGCTTGCCCGTGACCCTGGTCCAATCGCCCTATAGCGCGATCCGGCGGGTCCTGGACGAGCTGGGGATTGCGGTCGTCCACGGCATCGTTCTGGATCTGGGGCTCTCCTCCGATCAACTGGCCTGGGCTGATCGCGGGTTCAGCTTCGCGACCGAAGGGCCGCTCGACATGCGATTCGAATCCGGCACCGATCCCGATCGGGCGCCGGGCCCGACCGCCGCCGAGCTCGTCGCGACGCTCCCGGAAGAGGAGCTTGCCCGCATCTTCTTCGAATATGGTGAGGAACGGTTCAGCCGCCGGATCGCGCGGCGGATCGTTGAGACCAGGCGGGCCGAGCCGATCATGACGACCCACCAGCTCGCCGAGCTGGTCCGCCGGTGCATCCCGGGCAAGTACCGGCACGGGCCGATCGATCCGGCGACGCGCGTCTTTCAGGCCCTGCGGATCGCAGTCAACGAGGAGCTCGAGCACCTCGACGCGACCCTGGCGATCCTGCCCGAAATCCTGGCCCCCGAGGGCCGTGCCGCGATCATCAGCTTCCACTCGTTGGAAGACCGCCGCGTCAAGTGGGCCTTTCGAAACGAGCCGAGGCTGACCGTCCTGACGAAGAAGCCGGTGACGGCGACGGTCCAGGAAGTGTCCCTCAATCCTCGTGCGCGAAGCGCCAAACTCAGGGTGGCCGAGCGATGTCCGAACCCGAAACAGGCTGGAATGACGAGCCCGAACCCGTCGTGAACCCCGCCGAGTCCGGAGCCCCTCCCGACGTCTCGGGGCACATCCCGACCGCCGCCGATCAGGGCGAGCTCGGGGATCAGGATGAGGGCAGTGGCGAGGAAGAGGGGCCGGAAGTCGAGGGCTCCGCCGCGGGCCGCCAGGGGGGCGTGAGCCTCGCCTCTCGGCTCCTTGCCGGAGCCGGCACCGCCGCGAAGTCGGCCGGATCGCTGACCCTTCAAGGTGTGAGCGTAGCCCGGCGCCATCCTCGGGGACTGCTCGCCGCGGGCCTCTCCACGGCGATCCTCGGGGGCGTGATCGTCCTCCGGCCGGGCACGGGGGCGCGCGACCTGAAAGTCCAGTTGCCCGGAGATGCCGACAAGGCGCCCGCCGCTGCGACCGGTCGGCCCGATAAGCCCGAAGAGAATGGCGACAAGGAGCCTGCACCGCCATCGAATCTCGCGGGCGACCCATCGCCAGTCCCACCGAAGGCGAGCGAGTCGGCACCGGCTTCGACCCCCGCTCCAGAACCCGATCCCGGGAAGCCGGAGGCTGTTGCCGCGGATCCGCCCTTGCCCGTACGCGGATCCGAGCCCCTTACGCCGGCCGATACGACCTCTCCCGCGCGCGATCGCGTCGATGACCTGATCGCTAGTGCTGCCGAATTGCCAGCTCCCTCCGATGCTCCCAACACCACCGCGCCCGCTCCCGCTCCCATCCCGAACCCGACTCCGGCGGTCGGCGAGCCTGTGAAGCTGACCGGCGGCGAAGGTGCGGCCGAGCCTGGATTACCTCCGATCGAGACACAACCCGCGATGGCGGCCGCATCGGGAACTTCCCATCCGCCGACCCCGGCCACGGCCGTCCCAGCTCCGGACGGACCTGCGAGCTTGGTCGCCCCCCCGGCGTCTCCCCCGCCTATCGAGCTCGCCGCCGCCGATACAAAACCTGGTACGCCTCCGCCTGGTGCGCCGGCCTCCGCGCCTGCCGCCACCGTCGCGGATCCTAAGGCAGCTCCAGGCTCCGCTCACGCTCCGGTCCCCCCTTCCGCGATCCCGCCCGTGGAGCCGAAGCCCGGGCTTGGCCTTGCGCTCGGAGCCGCCGCGGTCGCTGCTCCGGCACTCGATCTGGTGGATGGCAAGAAGGAAGGACCTCCGAAACCCCCCAACGAGAAGGGCGCTCAGCCCGCTGAACCTCACATCGGTCCTGCACCTAACCCTGTCGCACAGGCTCCAGCACCGGCCAGTCCCGTGCCCGGCAACACCACGCAGGCATCGCCTGCGCCGGCACCCGCTTCGCCCGCGCCTGCGCCGGTAACCGCTTCGCCCGCGCCTGCGCCGGTAACCGCTTCGCCCGCGCCTGCGCCGACACCGGCTTCGACCACGCCTGCGCCGGTAACCGCTTCATCCGCACCTGCGCCGGCACCCGCTTCGCCCGCGCCTGCGCCGACACCGGCTTCGCCCACGCCTGCGCCGGCACCCGCTTCGCCCACGCCTGCGCCGGCACCCGCTTCGCCCGCGCCGGCACCCGCTGCGCCCGCATCATTGCCCTCGAGCCCGTCGGTTGCGGTCCCGTCGGTCGTGGCGGTCGCCGTGCCCTCAGCAAAGCCAGTGGACCTGCCCTCTCTCCATCCGGCGAGTGACGCTGGCCCCTCTTCCTCCGATAGGGGTGTCGCGGCGGCAGATCCTCTGGCATCCTCGCCGGGGCATTCTCCCAAATCCGAGGAAAATGCGCCGAGAGCCTTGTCCGAGGACGAGCTGACGAAGCAAGGCTGGGTGCCGCTCAAGCACTCAGGAGGAGAGATCGATCGCGACATCCAGCGCGAGATGCCGGCCATGGACGAGGGCTCGTCCATCGACCCCGGGGCCCACGCGGACAAGTCGCAGAGTTTCGACCTCGAGACGCCGCCGGCTCGCAACGAAGACCTCCCTCCCGGAAGAAAGGTATCGATCGCGAGTCCCGACAGCTCGGCCGCGAGGGCTGCCGCCCAGGCCGACGGCAAGGCCGAGACCGTGCTCCACAAGGTCGCGACCAATGAGAACTTCTGGACGATCTCCCGCACCTATTACAACTCGGGCCGATTCTATCGCGCCCTGTGGAAGGCCAATGCCGATACGGTCCCCGTCATCGACAAACTCTATCGCGGCACGGTGATCCGGATCCCGCCCGAGGAAGATCTCGACCCGGCCTACATCGATCCTCCGGGGGCCAGCATGCGCACGGCCCGCGCGGGGACGGAGTCCACGGCCGGACGCGGCGGCCGGGCCCGCCAGGATCCGGAGATCGATCGCTCGGAGGCCCGGACGCGATCCAAAGCCGATTCTGACGGCGTTCCCATCCGCCGCTCCCGCCGTGCGGAAGCGGAGCTTGACCTCCCCGATTCCGACGCCGACTCGGCGAACCCCCGCGAAGCAGGCTCCGCCTCCGGCAATTCCGGGCGATCCAGGAACGCCCGCCGCGCCTTCCGAGACGACGATTCGGAGCCACCGGCCCGCCCCTCGGGTGGCGCGGAGCGGCCGGTATACAAGGTCCGCCAGAACGATACTTTGCGCACCATCGCCCGCGATACCCTGGGCGATGCCCGCCGCGCCGACGAGATCCTCGAGCTGAACCACGACATCGTTGACGATCCTGTTCATTTGATCACAGGTCAGGTCCTCGAGCTCCCGGAAGACGCACGAACGAGCCGCCCGCGCAAGCGGTAGGCCGGCATGACGCCCTCTTCACCGCCCGGCCGAACGATCGCGGGGAGAATTTCCTCGAGTCCTCGGCCGGGTCGTTGTATCGCCGCAAGTCATTGCTTAATCTGAGTCATCGTCGTCGGCGCGGGCGGGCGGGCATCGGGTTCACAGCGATGCGAGGCAGGCGGCTGGGAGCGGAAATTTGATCGGGATTGGGACGACGCTCAGGCAGCGCTATCTCCTGGAGAAGGAGCTCGGCCGAGGAGGCATGGGGGCGGTCTACTCGGCGACCGACCAGGTCCTGGCGCGGAAGGTCGCCATCAAGCTGCTCAAGGAGCAGGGGGGAGACGAGGTCGGCAAGCGGCTTCGCCTGGAGGCCCAGATCGCGGCCCGGCTCCTCCACGACAACGTGGTGCGGATCTATGACTTCGACCAGGATTCAGGCATCTCGTATCTCATCATGGAAGAGGTGGACGGCACCAGCTACGTCAGGCGGTGGCGAGTGCTCACCCTGGCCGAGCGGCTGCGGATCCTCGCCCAGGTGGCGGATGCCCTGGATTATGCCCACCACCAGGGGGTGATCCACCGCGACATCAAGCCGGGCAACGTCCTGCTGACGGCAACGGATGTCCCCAAGCTGTCCGACTTCGGCCTTTCGCTCCTGGCGGAGCAGGCGGATGAGTCGGGGGCCATCCGGGGGACGCCCCACTACATGAGCCCGGAGCAAGCCAAGGGCAAGCGGCTCGACTTCCGGACCGACCTGTACTCGCTGGGGGTGATGGTCTACGAATCCGCGACGGGCGTCGTCCCCTTCCTGGGGAACACGACGACCGTGATGGCGCAGCACTCCGGGACGCCCCCGCCGCGACCCTCCGAGCGAAATCCGTCGATCTCCGAGTCGCTCGAACGGCTGATCCTCGATCTCCTGGCCAAGCGGCCCGCCGATCGTCCCGCGAGCGGCGCCGCCGTGGCGGAGGCCCTCCGCCAGGAGGTCGAAAAGCTGGGCTCCCAGGGCCTCGATCCGGCCGTTGACGCGCCGCCGGCAATCCCCGCCGGGCCGGATCTCGCCGCCCTGGCGCGGATCGAGGAGGAGGCCGGCTCCGTGGACTCCGGGGAGGCGGCCGGCGGCGACGGATCGCCCCCGGCGAAGTCTCCGACGCGTGCCGTCGCCCCCCCCCGGCCGGTCCCACCGCCGGCCAACGCGGCCGATCTGGTCACCTCGCCCATGGTCCGCTCGATGCTCCGCCGGGTCCTCGCCGAGCCGGTGATCCTCCAGCCGGAGGAACGCTACCTCATGGGCCACTACCTGGCCTACCTGCTGATCGGTGCCAGGCGATTGAGCCTCTTCAAGCGACGGGACGCGGACCGTCGCAACGCCGATCGCGCACGGCTCCTCCTGGCCATGACCTACGCCCTTTCCTGCGGCCCCACGGAAGAGTCCGTCAAGGAGGCCGCCGAGCTGCTCGACCAGCAGATCGAGGTCCGTCCCGCGCTCTCGCCGGTCGTCGTGGCCAAGTACCTGGAGTGGCGGGCCAGCCCCCCCCACCGTCGCCTCTTCCGGCAGACACGCAAGGCCCTCCTCGAGGCCAGCTCCTACGCACGCAAGTCGATGACCGATGCGAAAGGGGTGCTCAATCCCGGGCTCATGCCCCAGGTCCTGGACGACCTCCGGAAGGTCGCCCCGACGCGGACCGTGGTGGACGACGTGCTCGTGGAGCGATGGAACCGCCTGGCGGAGATCTGGCGCGATCAGCCCGCCTTCCGCACCGCGACCCTGCGCTACGCCAGCCCCCTGGCCTATCGCGATCCGGCCAGCCAGGCACTCTGGCCCGAGGTCGTCTATCCCCTGATCGAGCTCGCCCGCTGGCAGCGGCGGTTCCGGTCGCGGGCGGAAGCCGTTTGGGACGGGCTCGTCGGCAAGGTCCTCCATATCGGCGACGCTGGTTCTCAGCTCGATCGGCTGCTCGAGCGATCGGTCCCCGCCCGCGTGGTCGCCCAGATCGACGACTCGGTCAACCTGCTGGCCCGCAAGCCGCGGGACGTCGAGGAGGACGAGGATGTAGGGGCCGAGGCCGACGAAGCGGCCGACCGCCTGAGCGCCGCCGTCTCCGGCGGCGCAATCGACATGGACGACCTCGCCGCCGACGCGTCCCGATCCGGCCAGCCCCGGAGCTTCGTCCCCCTGACGCATCCCGACCCGCTCCGCTTCCTCCAGGGCCAACTCCACGAGCTCTGGAAGGAGGCCGTCAACGCACTCCAGAGCCAGGCCCGTCCCGTCCCCGGCCGCCCCGCCCCCGCAGGCCACCAGCACATCGCGGTGGGGCCGTATCGGCTGGTCGTCGTCGCCTCGCTCCGCGGCCGGGCCGCCGGCCAGGTCGCCATCCAGGGGATGGCCAACAAGCAGGTGGAGATGACCACCCCCTCGTTCCGCACCACCGGCTCCGCGGGCAAGCCGATCCTGGCCATCTGGCTCTACAAGGACAACAGCCTCGTTATCTCCCACCTCGACTTCCAGGGGGCCGTCAAGTACATCCTCTGGCATGCCCCGAGGGCCCACCAGCTCCGCTTCGACGTCCCCGAGGACGTCTTCCGCGAGCTCCAGACCCTCGGCCTGGAACCCCCCGAGCAGCTCGACAAGGCCCTCTCCCGCTGGTATCGCCCCAGCAATAAGGTATGACCCGTGGACTCCTCGCCGGAAAGTGAGGGCGTGGGGTCATCGACGCTTGTCACGTCTGCTCCCCATTCGATCGGACGTCCCCGGGCCCTCCTGGTTGCAGGGCGAGTCTCAGCCTCACCAGATCGTCCGGGATGAGATCGCGATTCGGCACCTGCAAGGCATGCAGGCGGCGGCGGTCGCGATCCCCATTCCGGCTACCGTCGGAGGCGGCGTCAGCCGGTGGCCCGCTCCGTCCGTGCCATGCCCTCGATGCGAAGCATGTCGTCGCGGTAGGCCGCCGGCGTCGTCTTCATGAAGCGGCGGAAAACCACGGTGAGGTGGCTCTGGGAGCAGAAGCCGACCTCATAGGCGACCTCCACGATGGTCCGCCGCGGGTCGCGGAGGAGATCGGCGGCGCGGCTGACGCGCTGCTCGATGATGTAGCGGTGGGGGCTACGGCCCGTCGCCCGCTTGAATACGCGCAGGAAGTGATAAGGGCTGAGGCCCGCCACTTGGGCCAGCCTCGCCACCGAGATCTCCTCGCCGAGCCGCTCGTTGATATACGCCATCGCGCGGCGGCAACGGGGATCGTCCAGGGTTTCCACGGTCATCGGCATCGTCATCATCGTGTCGCGTTCCACTTGCACACCTCTTGATCCATCGTCGTCGACCCCGGGGCGGACTTCGGCGAACCATCTGTGCCGGCCGGGGGTCCTATCTCGATGCGACTCCGTAAAGCCTCGCCATGTCGCGGTGCCGCTCGTGCCGATCCGCTGTGGATCGCGCCCATCAAGGGCCGCGAGGTGACGGGGGTTCACGCCTTGGGATTTAAGGGCGCAACCTTCACCCAGGGGGTGGCGAAGGCGAAGGCGCGAGCCGCCGGCTCAACAGCGAAGCGGGGTTCGCCAGGCCGGGAGGAGAGGGGAAAGTGCCAGGTGGTTCGAGGTGCGGAGAGAAAGATCACCCTTGCCGGGGACGGGCGGGCCTTCGGGGCAGAATGCCGCCGTCTCGCCATCGTCCTCGGTGCTCGCCTCCTCCGCGTCCACCATCATTTCCAGCGGATCGCGATCGTCCGGCCCCAACACAAGCTCATCCTCGGGCCGACGGATCGGCAGCGATCCGGCTTCGGGGTGCGTGTTCGTCTCGATGCAGTCGGTCGGCGTCGGCGAGGTCTGCACGTGGTCGGCCACGGCCGCGGGGACGAGAGACGCCCCCACTCTCTCGGCGGGCGAGAGGTTCGTGGTACCGGCGAAGACATAGAGAAGGGTTAGCAGTCGCAGAGCCATGCAGTCCGCCCGAAGAGGATTCGGAAACTGTGCCGCGATCGCGTACGTAGTTTGATTCTATTCACGCGTTCCGTCGAGTGTCAAACTCACTCTCGAATTCCTGCTGCGTTTGGCGACGCCGAAATCCTAAACCATTCCCACAAGGCATGTTCCCGCATCTTCCCGAAATTCGGCCCCTTGACTGCGGAAACCCACTTCGCTACTTTGTGTGACGTAGTAGTGGTGAGGGAGGCATCGATGGGGAACTGGGAAACGCAGTTGCGCAAGGGGCTGGTGGAACTGGCCGTCCTTGGGCTCATCTCTCGCGGCGAGACGTACGGGTATCGGATTGTGGAGGAGCTCCAGGGGATTGAATCCCTGGCGTTTACGGAGAGCACCATCTATCCGGTCCTGGTACGGCTGGCACGCGAGGGCTGTCTGGCGGTCCGATCCGAGCCCTCGCGGGCCGGTCCCGTGCGCCGCTACTACCGATTGACGGCGGCCGGATCCAGGCGATTCCGGGCGATGGCCGTGAGCTGGGAGTCCGTATCGAGGTCGATTTCGGGATTGATCGAGTGCCAGAATGAACACGTGAAGGAAGGATAGGACGATGATGACCGCGGCGCCGGTGATGGAACGGATGTCGGGGAGCCTACGGGGGCTGATTGACTCGCGGCTGGACACGGTCGACCGGATGCTCCTGGGCCGGCTGCCTCGATCGGAGCGGCTGGATGTCGTCCGCGACGTCGAGTCGCAGATCTACGAGCTCCTGGAGGAGCGTGCGGGGCGGGAGGGGGAGGAAGTGTCTCGCGAGGACGTGCTGGCGGTCCTCGCCCGGCTGGACCCGCCGGAGGCGTACCTCAGTGAGGAGGCCGAGGGAGAGGTCTCCCCGCGACGCACCGGGGAAACAAACCGGCGCGAACGATCACAGACCGCGTCGGGCATCAAGGCGGATGCGGCTGGCCGCCGGCTGGCTCTCATCAGCGGTCTCCTGGGGATCGTCTCGTTTGTGACGTCGCTTCTCCTGCTTCCCCTGGTTTACGTCTTCGTGTCCGTCGCCCCTTCGGCCAGCAACGTGCTGGTGCTCGGATTCTGGTTCTCTTCCACGACCACCATCTTCGTGCTCGAAACGTTGGGCATCGTCCTGGCTGTTCGCGCGGGTCTCCACAGGCCATGGTCGGTCGTCGGCCTTGTGCTCGGAATCCTGGGCGTGCTTGCGGCTCTAGGCCTGTCGGCCTTCGGTCTCTTCATCTGACGGTGAATTGCAGGGGGGCGTGACTCGGTCAAGGAATGCCCGGCGTGAGGAAGATCGACTCACGCCGGGCGTTTCTCCGTCAAATTCCCATGCCCTGAGGCGATCGCCTGTCACGAACACGGCTGTCGGACTGACAAACTTGAAGAAAAAACTACAATCTCCTTCAAAAAGCCGGATCCCGGGTTGTTCAATCGCCGCGGATCGCGCTAGATGGCCCTCGCAGATCGGCCACCCCATCTCACATCGTTCGACCTGATAAACCTAACGCACAGATCGGTCCGGGAACTCCGGCGGATCTGTCGCTTGAACTAACCGGTTGCCCACCCTAGGGGTTTGCCGCGCGCTGAAGGAAGTCGCGGCGGGGGTAGGGCACTGAAACCGACTTCGGTCGATCCCAAGGAAGGGCTCCCCGATGAGACGACGAATCCCGCGCTGTGATCGGTTCCGGCTCCCCACCTGGCTCTGCTTCCCATTCCGGGGTCGGGCTCGCCTGGCCCTGGGAGTTGCCCTGTGCCTGGCTCAAGGGGCAGGGGTGATTCCCGGCGGAGCGGCTCTCGCCGCGAGCAAGAAGTCGGCGTCCACCGTACTGACCGGCCCCGTGGTGCTTGACGCGGATGGCCGTCCGCTCCGGCTCCCGGCCCGCGTGAGCTCGGCGGCGGTGGCGCTCCAGTCGAACCGGACGCCGTCCTATCTGGCCTACCGCGTCTCGAATCCGAAGGCCCTGGATGCATCGATCCCCACGGTCGTCACCCATTCCGGAGACAAGACGACCGGGCCGCTGTACTTCAACCCGGCCGTGAAGGCCCAACTCGGCGTGGCGCTCGCGGCCGGCTCTAGCGTTGCGGTAAACAACGGCAAGAGCACGACCTTGCTCCAGCCCATCCCTCCTGTCTTCGGCCCCGGGGTCTCCAATGGCAAGGTCCTGGCCTGGCTGGCAGCCCAGACGGCCGCCAGCCGCTCCGCGACCTCTGACGCCTCCGCGACGACGGCGAAGGGCTCGACCACGACGGCGCAGCAGAACCTGCTTGATCCCAACAAGATCCTCGATTCGATCACCGGGAACAGCCTGATCAAGGACATCACGAGCCTGGTCTCCAAGGAGTCCAGCGGCGTGGCCAAGTGGAATCAGGAGTCGCTCGAAGCCCTCAAGGCAGAGCTGCGGCGGGCGACGCTCAAGGACGTGTCCGCCCACGCCGCTCTGACATCGGGAACGACCGTGGCCGCCCAGGAGCTGAGCACGGCGAGCGGCGGTGCGACCGCTGACGTCCAGCCGGCTCCGGTGCCCGAGCCCGGCTCGATCCTGGTCTTCGGCATGGCCGCCTCCGCCATTGCAATCCGGGGATGGCGTTGTCGTCGCAGAGCAACCTGAATGGCTGGCGATCCGACGGCCGCTCGACGAGACCGCCCGGCCACAAGGGGACAAGCCTCGCCTCGTCTCGGCGCACATCCTCCTGGCGTCCGGGGCGAGGCGAGGTCATTCCCCAGATTCTCCGCGCTCATCGCTCTCCCTTCATCATCACATCCCTCTTCAGCCCCGGCCTCCCCGACGACCTCACGGGAATCCCTCAAGACGGGCCGCGAAGTCGGTCGAAACCCGATGAGCCGATTTGGTCGAATTCGACCGTCGGTCGGGCCTCCCATCCTGCGTCGTAGCCGCCCGACCCGAGGATCGATCGTCCGGACGCGAACCACGGGGGGCCGCATGCCGATCCTGCTCCGCGAGCCTCTGAGCTCAGCCAGTCACGGCATCGGATTTGTGCTGGCGGTCTTCCTGACGTGGACTTTCTGGCGGACTTGCAGCGAGAGGGTCCGGCTCGCGATGGCCGCAGGCAGCACCAAGGCCGTCGGACTTGAGCGTGGAAAGCTCGCGTCGATGCTGGTCTTCGGGCTCAGCATGATGATCTGCTATGGCTGCAGCAGCCTGTATCATGGGGCGACGGCGGAGGCGGGAACCCTGGCCAGGCTTCGCAGGCTCGATCACGTGGGGATTTACCTGCTGATCGCCGGGACGTACACACCTGGGGTCTGGTGCCTCATGCACGGGCGCTGGCGGAGCCGGACGCTCCAGGTCGTCTGGACGCTAGCCTTGTGTTGTTCGGCCAGGATCTGGATGGGTGGAGTGCTCGCCCGGTGGGCGTCAACCATGATCTATCTGGGGATGGGCTGGGGCGTCCTCCTTTGCTATGGCGAACTGGCGAGGAGCTTGGGGCATCGCGCCCTGCGACTCCTCCCGATCGGCGGGGCCTTCTACAGCGTCGGGGCGGTTATCAACCTGACGGGTTGGCCGGCCCCGTTTCCCGGCGTCTTCGGGGCCCACGAGGTCTTCCACCTTTTCGTGATCGCGGGCACGGCCTCCCACGCCTGGTTCATGATCCGAGTGGCCATCCCCGCGGCGGAACCGGTCGCGAGATCCATCCCACCGGTCGCCGGTGCTCGGCTGGGTTGGCGGCTGGCTAGACTGGGCGGCCAGGTCTCGCTCGATGTGGGGGAGACGTTACCGCGAGGGCCATCCCTGGATCGCCGCGGGAGCGGATCTCGCGCCGTCTCCGAGCCGGATGCTCGCGAGGCGTCAATCCGCGGCCCGGAGATCCCCATCCAGGTCGCGCCCTCGACGCCCGGAGAGCACCTGGGAGCGAGCCGTTGAACCTCAGCGGCGAATCGCCTCGCGAATCCGTTGAGCGGTCTCGGACTGACTGAGATCGGACTTGCCGAATCCCGGCACCGCGCCCGCCTCTCGGGCCTCTTGCTGGGCCGCGGGCAGATTGCTGACCAGCATGACCGGCGGTGCGGACACGGCCGAGTTCGGGTCCTGCTTGATGGCCCGGATCAGGTCGACTCCCGACGAGCCGTCCCCATCGAGGATTCGATTGACGAGCACGAGCTGGAATGGTCCCGACGCGAGCAGGCGGCGGGCGTCCTCCAGGTCGTCGGCCGCCTCCACGCGCGCACCGAGCTGCCTTGTGAGGAAGTCGGCGATCATACCGCCGTCGAAGCCGCACTGGCCGATGCTGAGGATTCGCGGGGATTCCGTCTGGTTGTCGTGTTCCATGGCGCTGCCCTGAGGGATCGGTGGTCGCTCGGATCTGAGAGGAGCACGTCGAATCGCTCCCCGCGTCCCTCCATTCTAGTGATGATGTCCAGTTACCTCACTCCCCTGGGTGCAAATCCGGACCCAAGCGATTGGCGATCAAACGCCATGCGGCAACTCGCGTGAACGCAAAGCCTTGGCTGTCAAGTGAATTTTTGGAAGTTTTAATTGACTGCCGTGTAACGTCTTGTGGCGAGTCTATGGCTTCTCTTGGCGAATTGCATGAACGAAAAATCGCAGACATGGCGCACTCTCTCTATAGAGGCGTGACGAGGATCGCCTGGAGGTGGAGCGGGTCTTTCGTTGAGCCCGAATCCCGTATAGGGGATACGCCGAGAGAGGGACAGGTAACCATGTCAAGGCGGAGCGCGAGAGAGGAAGATGACCTGCGGTTGATCCCGCTGTTCCCCATCGGTCCGCTCACCCCGACGTCCCAATGTCCCCACCACGGGCCGATTCGCAGGGGGTCGTCGTTCTGTTGCATGGTCTGTTCCCAATCCGGGCTCGACGACCACCCAAACCTGAGTCGCGACGCCAGGACGGATCCTCGTCCTGAGCCGAAGCGGGCCGCCGCGGAGCCGTCGCGGAAGTGTGCCTCGCGAGAGACTCGCAGGGAGCGGAGGCTCCGGCTCCGCGTGGGGTCCGGGCCCGCCTCTGCGGGCCCGCCCCGGTCCTGAGTCGCACGGTCCCCCCCGCCCGGGTGATCCGCCGCCGTCCCGCCCGATCGTCCCCGGCGGCGCGGCTCACGTGAGCCTCTTTGATCAGAAATTTATAAGTGAGTTGATCATGATTCAGAAAATACGAAGTCTCCTGCTGGCGGAGCGGAAGACGCTGCTCCTGGTCGCGGTCACCTCGGTGGCGTCCGTCGGCCTGACGGGCGGAGCGATCCCCGCGGCGTTGCGATGGTGGCGAGGCGATTCCGCGGCGGCTCCGGCCCTCGATCCTCGCTTCGTTGCCATCGGCCGCTCGTACGTGCCGGAGCTGGGCGAGGCGTACTCCGCCGCCTGGGAAGACGGGGCGAAGGCCCTCGAGGCCGGCCAGGGCATCGGCGAGGCTCTGAAGGTCGTCGGCCGGTCGTGGGAGCAAGGACGGGCGAAGCTGTTCGACCGGCTGGTGACGCCCGAACTCTCCAAGGTGATCCCGGACGGGAAGGCGGAATCCGAGATCGAGGATGGCGACAAGGAGGCGATGGTCCGGGCCTGGCGAGGCCTGGCCGGCGGCATGAAGCCCCGCGGTCGGTTGAGCTGGCCATTCGGCCGTTGAGGACCTGGGGGCCGCCGCGAGGGGCACGGAGGCGGCGGTACAGCGAAAAATCAAGACAAGAGAATACGACGATTCGATCAACACGGAGAATCACCCGAGATGGGCGCGACGATCCCCCCGCAAATCGTGACCGGCTGGCTGGGCATCGACGCCGCGCAGAAGGCCTGCGCCGGCCAGTTTCCGGCCCTCTCGACGGCCGCCCCGCACCTCCTTCGCGACACGCCGACCGCCCCGATCCTGCTGTACAAGGCCTGGCGTGAGGTGCTCGGCAAGGATCCGGATTATCCGGCCCAGCAGATCGGCGACTGCGTCTCATTCGGCCACGGCCACGCCAACGATCTGCTGCAATGCATCGAGATCGGCCTGGGCGAGGCGTCCGAGTACCGGGAGACGGACACGGAGTTCATCTATGGGACGTCGCGTGAGGCCGCCGGCATCCTCGGCCGCGGGGACGGCTCTTACGGGGCGGCCGCCATCAAGGCGATGACGACAATCGGCGTCGTCAGCCGCGAGCTGCTTGGCCCCGACGGCGCCTACAGCGGCGGTCGGGCTCGGGCCTGGGGTCGCACCGGTGTGCCGCGGGCCATCAAGGAGAAGGCCGGCCCGTACAAGCTGGGGTCTGCCGCGCTGGTCTCGACCTGGGATGAGCTGGTCGCGGCGCTTGGCAACGGCTATCCCGTGACCATCTGCTCCAACCAGGGCTTCTCGCTGCACCGAGATAAGGATGGGTTCTGCTCGGCACAGGGAATCTGGGGCCACTGCATGCTGATCGCGGGGGTCCGGTTCGACCGCCCTGGCGCGTGCATCCTCCAGAGTTGGGGCCCCGAGACTCCGGACGGGCCTCGATCCCTCGATCAGCCATCGTTCTCCTTCTGGGCGGATCGCCGAGCGGTCGAGCGGATCCTCGCCGCCGGGGATTCCTGGGCACTCTCAAGGGCCGCTGCATTCGTGAGCCGGCCGCTCCCGGAACAGTGGGGATATCACGCGGCGGCATGAGCCGATGAGAAGACCGTCGATCAAGGCGAACTCCCCTCGCGAGGGCCGCCGCGCGGGACCGGCCGACGAAGGCCGAGGATGGCCCGCGCGGCGTGCCTCACGCGATGCGGGGGCGCCCGACAGTATCCGCCATGCCGCCCCGCGGCGGCCACGACGTGGCCCGCGAGATCTCACCGTCGACGAATGGGCCTGGCTGGCCCTCCTGTCGGCCATGGGGCTGTTCCTGCTCCTCTGCGAGAGCCTCTGGACCGTTATCCCCCTCTGAACCATCCAATCCATCACCACCGAGGTCCGATCACGATGAAAAGCGTCGCGGTTCTACTCAGTCTGGTCAATGGTTACAAGACCTACTCCTCGGTCATCCTGGCCGTCGTCTCCGGGCTGGGGATGATCCTCTCGAAGAACTACAGCGAGGGCGCCGCCCAGATCTTCCAGGCGCTCCTGGTCGTCTTCAGCGGCACCACCGTCGTCAGCATGCGTCACGCTGTCTCCAAGGCCGAGGCTCAAACGCCCTCGGCGTCCTGAAGGGGCCGGGGCGGCGTCGGCAGATCGGGGACCTGCCGACGCCGCTTCGACGCAAGACCGCGCCCCCAGGATCAAGGAACCGCGGGCATGAGTTCTCTACCCGAAATCACCGTCAGGTCTGCCACCCTTGTGGGTGGCCTCATGGCGACCGGCGTCGCCGTGATCGCCGAAGCTACCTCGACCGATCCGTCCGTGAACACGGGCTCGTTCCTGCTCGGAGGAGCCGGGCTCATCGCGGCCATCTCGGCCTTCTCGAAGGACTACTGGACCGACCGTCAGAAGCAGCGAGACCACGAAGTCTGTGTGCTCCGCCTCAAGCTGCGGACCGGCCGATCCCATGTCGCCCTCAATGATCTGTACCACTGGGCCAAGGCTGCCCACGACGCCGTGCCCACGCTACCCGCGGTCCCGGAATTCCGCGCGGATGAGGGCAGTAACTCCCAGACGGAGATCGCCAATGCTTGATTTCTGCAGGTGGTGGAGCGGCCGCAAGACGCAGATCGCGGCGGTATTCGTGCTCGCCACGGTCCTGGTCTGGACGATCTTCTCGCTGGCCAGGTCGGAGATGAAGTACCGCGAGGTCGTCCGCGAGGTCCGCGAGGGGTTCCGCCGAGAGGCGGCCATTCGGGACGCGACCCTGAGGGCGCTCCGGGCCGTGCCGCCTCAGGTCGCCGCCCAGTCCCGGAAGCCGGCGGCTCCGTGATGGCCTGCCGAGACACACGAGTTGGGAGCCCGATCGTGCCCGTTCGAGCCCACAGTCGCAACCCTGAGGACATCTCGTCGCCCCTGCCTGATCGGGATGGCGAGCCTCCCGTCGCCCCGGAGCCCCTGCCCACGGGACGCGGGACCGTCGGGCTGACCAAGTTGCTCCACGACTCCCTCGACCTTCCCAGCCCCGACGATCCGACGGTGTCGGGCCGCCAGAAAGTGATCCGACAGGTCCTGAATCTGGCCGGCCGTGGCGACCTGAAGACCATCCAGGAAATCTGGACTCGCCTCGAAGGTAAACCCGGCCCGGCCTTCGAGCCCTCCGAGGAGGAGCCCGGGCCGCTGACCGAGGACATGGCTCGGAGATATCTGGAACTCGCCCTCGACGGCACTGACGACGAGGCCCAGGAAGGCGACGAAGATGCCGGCACCCACGACGAGGACTAGCGGGAAGATAAACGGAGTACCGTGGCTCGATGCCGTCCGCAACCGTCGCCCGGAGACGATCAAGGAGCTGGCCGGATGGGTCTACCGCTTCCTGGGTGTTCGCATCCCCTCCCGATCGGTCTGCTCCGGTCACCATGCCCCGCTGGACATCTTCGCCCATCAGGTGCTGGAGCGTCCCTCGCTGGCCCTCTGGCACGGTCCCCGCGGCAGCGGCAAGTCGTTCCTCTCGGCGATCGACACGCATCTGTCCAGTCGGTTCCACCCGCGGCATGAGACGAGGATCCTGGGAGGGTCGAAGGCCCAGTCCGAGCAGATCTACCGGGCCATCGCCGAGGTGGTCCTGCACGGCCAGGGGGATTCCGGCAGCGATCGGGAGGTGATCCGGAAGTTGCTCAAGACGGAGGCCGACTACGTCAACGGTTCCCGGGTCTCGATCCTGGCGGCCAGCCCGACGAGCGTCCGTGGTCCCCACGTCGCGAGCCTGAAGCTGGACGAGGTGGACGAGATCGTCCCGGACATTCGCGAGTCGGCCCTGGGCATGGCGATGGAGATCCGCGGCGTCCGCGCCAGCGTGCTGATGACGTCCACCTGGCACCGCTTGGACGGGCCCATGGCCGCCCTCATCGATCGCGGCCGAGGCGGCGAGTTCCCCGTGTTCACATGGTGTGTCTTCGAAGTCCTCGAGCGTTGTCCCCCGGAGCGGAGCGGCGTGAACCTGGAGAAGTGCCCGGAATGCCCCCTGGTGGCCTGGTGCCATCAGGACCACGATGGGAGACCGGGATGGCGGCCCAAGGCCAAGCGGAGTCGCGGTCATTATGCAATCGACGCCCTGATCCAGAAGGTCAAGGGCCTCTCCGCGAGAGTCTTCGCCAGCGATTACCTGTGCCTGGGACCCAAGGCCGATGGCGTCTGGTTCACCCAGTACGACCCGGCCTCCAACGTGAGCGAGTCCGCCGAGTACGATCCGGCGCTGCCGGTCCATATCGCGATCGACAGCGGCGTGTTCACCGGCGCCGTCTTCTTCCAGGTCGCGCCCGCCTCGCGGCGAGGCGAGCGAGGATCGAATAGAGATTATGTTCATGTATTTGGTGATTACCTGGCGGAGGGCCGGACCGCCGAGGCCTGCGCCCTGGAGATCCGGGCCATGGCGGACGAGCTCTGCGGAGGTGCCCGCCGGACCGTCTCGACCGACTCCGCGGGGGGGGCCCGCAACCCGGTGGGCCCCACGGTCATCGCCGAGTACCAGCGATGCGGTCTGGTTGGTGAGGGGGGGATCCAGTCCTGGCCCAAGTATCCGGGCTGCGTGAATGAGGGGCTCGGGCTCATCGAGAATCTCGTCCGATCGGCCGACGGGGGCGCTCGGCTGATCCTCCATCCAAGGTGTCGGCGGCTCGACGTCGCGCTCCGCAGCTACGCCCGCGCCCGGCGTGGGGGGCAATGGATGGACTATCCGGCCGATCCCCAGCATCCCCATGAGGACCTGATCGATGCCCTCCGTGGCGGACTCAAGCTGAGCTTGCCGGAGGACCGCGGGCAGGCAAGGGGGCTCGCCCGTGCCCGGGTCGGCCGCGTCTTCTGAACGCAGCTTCTTGCCTTGCCTCTCGTCGCTCTACCCATTGTTCGTCGTGGCCATCGTTCGAAAGACACTCAGCCGGACGTAACGACATCATGGCACTCGCACCCAACTCGGCAGTCCTGGCCTACCTGAACGGACCGGCGGGCATCCCCCGCCTCAAGCTCCCCGACGGCCGGGTCGTCGATCGCCCCCATCCCGAGTGGCTCATGCACCAACTCCGGTGGCGATGGCTCCTCGACTCGTGGGAGGGGGGAGAGGCCTACCGGATGGCCGTCTACGGGTTCGATCCTCAGGGGATGCCCGTCCGCAACCTGATTCGCCACAAGCGGGAGTATCCCTCCGCGTTCGACGCCGGGACCTCCTCGCAGGGCGGTCGGCCGCCGGGGAGCGACCCCGCCGCCCAGGCCACGGACGACGACTATGAGCTCCGCAGGGCGAGGACCCCCGTCCCCACGTTCGTGGCCGAGGCCGTCGAGGCGCACCTCGCGAGGATCTACAGTCGCGAGGTCCATCGCGAGGGCCCGGAGCGGCTGGTGGCCTGGTGGCGGGACGTGGACGGCCGCGGAGCCACCATCGACGACTGGATGGTCGGCACCATCGCGCCGTTGCTCATGGTCCTCGGCCAGCTCGACATCATCATCGACCATCCGGCGATCCCCGCCGGCGAGGAGGTGCGGAGCAGGGCGGACGAGGTCCGCCTCGGGCTCGATTCCTGCGTCGCATCGTACATCCTGCCGGAGAACCTCACCTGGTGGTCGCTCGACCGACTCGGCGGCTACAGCGAGTGTCTCGTCCGAGAGGTCGCGGACGACGGCGAGGTCCGGTGGCGGTACTGGGATGCTCGCATCTGGGCGGCCTATGATTCGGCCGGGGCCCTGGTGAGGGGGCCCGTGGAGCATCCCTTCGGCCGCGTCCCCGTCATCCGCCTCTTCGACCGTCGCCGGCCGAGGAGCCGGAACATCGGCCTGCCTCGCTATGAATCCATCGCCGAAATCCAGAGAGAATTTTATAATCGCGATAGCGAGTTGATCCTGTCGGACACGACGCAGGCCCACCCGCTCTTGCAGGGGCCGGAAGATTACGTCCAGGCCGACGGCACGATTCCCATCGGGCCCAACTGGCTCCTCCCCAAGAAGAAGAACACCGGCGGCTCGGGCGCGACCTATGAGGGGTTCGATGTCGTCCCCTTCCCCAAGGAAGGGGCCGACTCGATCCGCCTCAACAAGGCGGACCTTCGCGACGCCGCGGATCGCGCGGCATTGCTGCTGAAGCCCGCCGGCGGCGCGGGGACCTCGGGCTCCACGGTCGGCCAGAGCGGGATCTCCAAGCGACTTGACCAGGCGGCCGGTAACGACCTGCTGGGCAAGATCGCCGCCATGCTCGGCCGGGCCGAGCGGCAGATCGCCGAGCTGGTGCTCCTCGTCCTCGATGACGGCAAGCCGCGCGGCGACGCGGCGGCCCTGCGGGTGAATTATCCGACGCAGTTCGACCTATTCACCGCCGAGGAATTGGCCCGGGCCATCTCGCAGTTCCAGGGCATCGTGGCGGCCGCCGGCCACGCGCCGGCCACCGAGTCCCAGCTCATGCGGAAGCTCGTCCGCCTCATGCTCCCCGGTCTCGAGGATGGGGACTACGCGGGCTTCGACGCCGAGATCGACGCCTACCTTGACTCCCGCTCGGCGAGCGGGCCCGCGAGGGCCGGCTCCCCGGACGAGCTTTCGCCCGGATCTCGTCCGGATTGCTCGAAATCCGCGCCGTAGCCTCGTCGCGGCGTGCTCCTCGCCTGGCCCTTGCACACTTCCGAGACGGCCGACGCGGTCGCCTCGGTCCATCGCACCGCAACGGAGCTGAACCGTGAGCGAACCATCGTACAGCCAATCGAATTCGAGCCCGGCCGTCGGCCCTTCGGCCGCCCCTCCGACGATCCATCTGAGCGTCGAGGAATACCAGAGGCTCCGGGCGTTCGAGCAGCAGCTCGACGAGGTCCGGAAGGCGCAACAGGTGGCGATCGACGCCAAGGAAGCGGAGCGGCTGAGGGCGCTCGCCGAGAAGGGGCAGATTGAAGAGGCCCTGGCCCAGCAGCGAAAGAGCTGGGAGCAGAAGCATGCCGAAGCTACGGCCCGCTACACGCAACTCGAGCAGCAGGTCCACGCCGAGCGGAAGGCCGCGGTGATCGCCGAGTCCTTCGAGGGCCGGTCGTTCATCGGCGAGACCGCCGAGCAGCGGGCCGCCACGGCGATCATGGTCCGGCGTCTTCTCCAGGAGGAGTTCGACTCGACTCGTGACGCCTCCGGGGCGCTGGTGGTACGGGAGAAGGTGAGCGGCCGGCCTGCTATCGAGGTGCTCCGCGAACGGCTCGATTCTCCCCAGTTCGCGATCTTCTTCGCGCCGTCTTCTCGCGGCGGGTCGGGCACAGACGGGACCCGCCCACCTGCGAACCCGCAATCCTCGCAGCCCGGCACGCTTGACGCGATCGTCGCCGACTGGCGGAACCGGCAGAACCAGTATCAGTCGTTCGGCCTCCGCTCCCGCAGTTGAACCGATGACGCGTGTCGCGTCCGGTCGCTGCGAGCCTCCCGCCGACCTCCTCGACCCTCCCGAGTTCGCACCGGGCTGACCGCCGGCCCGAGGTTCTCTCACATTCAAGGAGCCTTGTATGCCTCTTTATGAAGGTGGACCGCTGACTCCCTTCTCCGCGTTCAACGCCGGCGTGATCCCGAACGACGTATTCGGCGTCGCGATCAACTGGTTCGTGAACCGGACGCCCCTGGTGTCGCGCCTCCCGAAGCTGCCCACCGGCTCGCCCCAGTTCCTGGTGACGAACGACAACTACAGGCCCCGCTCGAACCCGCTGAACAACGGGGCCGCCGTGACAGCCGCGGCGACGACCGCCACGGTGGCGGACGGCTCGATCTTCGACACGGGCGACGTGATCCAGATCGAGAACGAGTACATCCTGGTGACGGGCATCAGTGGCAATGCCCTGACCATCACCCGCGGCTACGCCGGCACGACCGCCGCGAGCCATGCCGACGCGCTGCCCGTCTACCTGGTCAGCAACAGCCGGACCGGGGCCGAGCTGAACGTGACCAGCGTCAGCCGCATCCCTCAGGCCGTCACTCAGTATTGCCAGACGGTGCAGCATGCCTATCAGGTTGGCGGCTCCTTGCTGTCCGACGTCAACTACGCCTCGGGCTTCGCGACCCCGCTGGACCGCGACCGGATGCTCGCGATCCAGCACACGATGGACGACTTCGAGAGCGCCTGCTACTACGGCAAGGGGGTCCCCCTTTCCGCGTCCACCAGCCGTCCGCTGATGAAGGGCATCTTCAGCCTCCTCCAGACCAACAACGTCAGCTCGCCGACCAACGCCGCGGCCTACAAGCCGAGCGACCTGGTCCGCGACACGCTCCAGGCCTGTTTCAACGGCGGCGGCAATCCCACGGTGCTGCTGGTGAGCACGGACTTCCTTTCCGGCATGGCGGTCTGGGGCCACGCGGCGATGCGGCTGAATGCCGGGTCGAATGTCTTCGGCACGCCGATCGACCTCTTCGAGGCGCCCTTCCTCTCCGGTGTCTCGATCATCCCGGCCCCGCTGCTGCGGCCCGGGACGGCGATCTGCCTGTCCGACTCGGAAATTCGCATCCGCCTCAAGCGAGCCATGATCGACAAGCCCCGCGGCAGCCGCGGTGATGCCTTCGAGGGCGACATCATCATGGAGGGCGCCATCGAGGTGGACAACGAGGCTCACCACGCCTGCGTCAGCGGCGTCACCGCTTTCGCGGCCTCCTGAGGCACCCGTCATCGGTCGCCGGGCCCGCACGGATGCGGGCCCGCCCCCGGGCGCCGATCGCGACCGATCGTGCATCCTTTTCCCTAAGTCGTCGATGCAACTGCAGAGATTATCGACATGCCGTACGTCTTTCCCGGCCTCTGGCCATTCATCGAGCGAGTGGCCCACGGCCGTAGCCTGCACCATCTCGGCCGCGCCGGCGAGCTCTGGCACTGCAAGCAGGTCCAGGATGCGCTGGGGCAGATCCCCCGCCTGGATGGCCGCAGCCAGCGACAGTTGCTGGAGCATGTCCTGGCCATCCGAGACTCTCTTGCGGCCGCGCTCGAGGGGATCGACGTGGCCATTGAGGAAGCCGCCTCCGAGCTCGGCATCCCGCTCCCGGGAGCGGCCGGCTCGGAGGCGGCGGGTGCCGATAAGCGGCCCAGGAAGCGCTGAGGACCACTCGACCGGATCACCCCGCGAATCCATAACGAGGTCTCATCATGCCGAATGACACGTATGTCGCCCCGGTGATACAGCCATCGGGCACGACGTTTGCCCAGTTCCAGGCGGGGGGGTATTCCCTGCTCATCGACAATCTGATCGCCGCCAACGGCGCGGTCGCCAACCCGACCGTCTCGGCCACGGTGAGCGTCGGTGGCACGGGCGGTACGCTCGCCGCGGGTACGTATCAGGTGGCCTACAGTTTCCGCGACGCGTTCGGAGAGACTCTCGTAGGGGGCCAGTCGGCCACCTTCACGATCACGGCCGGCCAGATTGCCACCGTGACGCTGCCCGCCGTGCCGGTCGGAGCTGACGAGATCTGGCTCTACGTTTCCGCCGCGGGCAACCCGACCGGTCCCCTCTCGCTGTATGCAACGGGCATCACGGCCACCACATTCGCGATGTCCCTGGCCGCCGGGTCTGATCCCTCGGCGTCGGTCCCGACCGCCAACACGACGGGCGCCGCCTCTGTCGCGGACAAGATCCGCAGCTATCGGGGCAGCTCCGGGGACCAGGTCATCAAGAGCTACTCGGCGTTCCTCTCCACGCTCTTGCGAGGGAGCGCCATCCTGCGGAAGGAAGGACGGCTGGCTGCACAGCAATGGGCCGCGATCTTCGCACTGTGGGCCCAGGCCGCAAAGGAGGCCGCGTCGCTGGTGCTGCTCAACCCTGGGACGCTTGCCTACAAGTATCTGCCGGTGGGGCATCCCGTCACCGTCCGCTCCTGGCCGTGATCGCTGCGTGCGGGATCCGTCCCCGCCGCCCTCCGCTCAACTCCAGCTTCTCCGGGAGATCCCATGTCCGCTGCCGATCGCCTCGCGGTCGTCTATGCTACCGACGAGAATATCGCCGTCCACGCCAGCGGCGATTTTAGCGTGCTCTGCCCAGACTGGCAGAAGCTCGCCTGGGGCAACGACGGAGTCCTGCTGGCGAGCTCTCCATGGGTGCTCAGCTCGGCATCGGTCAACTTCTCAAGGGCAGGCGTCGTCCCCGGCCATGTCGTCCTCTTGCGCAAGCCCAGCACCGTGTTCAAGGGGAGCGGGGAGCTGCTCGCGGTGGACGCCGTGGCCGGTAACACCGTGACGCTGCGACGGTTGGGCCTTGCCCCCGGCGCAGGCCAGCCGCCTTCGCCGGGGGGGGACCTCAATGCCGTCGAATTCCTGATGACGACGCTGGACCCCCAGACGGAAGAGGCCAGCTTCGACTTGAACCGCCGCCTCTCCATCGATCCGCTGCTGACGGGCAGGGCTCCGAGTGACCTCCATGACCTGCGGGAACTCCGGCAGGCCTGCGTGCTCACCGTGCTCGCTCGCCGCTATGCGGCCGAGGTTCGCGGCAGCCAGGGCGACTTCGCCCTGAAGCTGTCAGACGTCAAGCAAGAGCTGGGAGAGATCCTGGCAAGGCTGCAGCTCCGCTGGGGGGCCGGCGGCACGGCCGAGAACTCCACGAGCTGGCTCTCCACCCGGATCGTACGCTGACCACGGAGTCATCGATTCATGGCATTCTTGGTTCCTCATGAGGGTGATGTCCAGTTGCTTACCGACTTGCTCGGTGGCGGCACCCTGGAGAACTGGCTCCTGGGCCTGTTCCACGCCAACATCACGCCTTCCGAGACGGACACGGCCGCTGCCTACACCGCCCAGGAGGCGACGTTCACGAACTATGCTCGCAAGACCCTGACCAGGAGCATCGGAGCTGGCGCCTGGAACACGCCCGTCGTCCAGGCGCCCGGCGGGTCTCCTGCGTGGACTGCTCGCGCGCAGGTCGGCCATAGCCAGTACGGCTCGACCTCCCAGACATGGACCTGCGGTGCGACGGGGGACACGATCTACGGGTACTTCATCATCGGCGCGACCAGCGGCAAGCTGATCTGCGCCGAGGCATTTGCAGCCCCCCGCACACTGGTCAGCGGAGACAGCCTTTCGATCACGCCCGTCTTCGAGAATGCATGAATCGGATCGCTGCCCCCCTGGTCGACGCGTGACCCGGAGGCAATACCCAATGACTTATACTCACGCGCAATTTTCGGAAAGGATGGGCCGACGTGGCTGGACCGAGTGTGACTGCTGGAATCGCGGGGAATGTCGTCGCGAGCGGGTTGCTCGGGGCTGGCGCTAACGTGGCCTCGACGGTCGATTTCAGCACGGGAGGCGCGTTTGGCGGCGATGTCGCCATCAGGGTTACTGCCGGGGCAACCGTCTCCGGGACCAATGGGTGCCGGCTTGACGTCTTTCCTCTCGGGGATTCCACACCAGCTTTCGACACGGTCGCTTCGCAGTCATACACGCTCAGCCCGGTCGTTGCCTCGGGCACCTACCAGAAGACGCTCCGGCTGCCGACCGGCGTGTACAGCCTCAAGGCGACCAACCTGGACGCAACCAACGCGATCACCGTGCAGATCACCAGCTCGAAGATGAGCTGAGAGGGGGCGTTCGATGCGATGGACTTCGAAGCCCTCGTTCGGCACCCGCGTCGACCCGGCCCACCCGATCGGCCGGGGCTGCCTGCTGGCGATCGCCGTGAATGCGGGCCAGGGCATCACGCTGGCCAACGCGGCCTGGTCGGACGCCTGTACCCTCGCCGGGGCGCCGGCCTGGGCGTCCACGGACCAGGGCCACGGGCTGGGCTTCACGGGCACTCAGTACGGACTGCTGCCCGCGTCAACCCGATACCGGCCGTCGTCGGGGTTCACCTTCGCTGCGAGGGTGTTCATAACATCGGCCACGAACCTCAGCACAGTCATCCGCCTCGACGACGGGACCAATCGGATCGGGATCCTCGACGGGGTCGGGACAGGCACGCTTCGCGCGCTCGCGTTCACCACCGCCGGAAACGTGGCGGCTGTCACCGGGGCCGTCCTCGTCCAGAACACATGGGCCGATCTCGCGGCCACCTACGACTCTGCAACGGCGGTGGCCACCGCCTATCTGAACGGCGTACCGGTGGCGACGGCGACGGGGACGCCCGGAGCGGCGTTCGTTGGATCCGGGGCCGTGCCAGTCGGGCTCTTCGTGAACCCGAACGGACTCGGGTCGATCGGGCGGGGGACGCTCGCCTTCGCCGCGATGTTCGGGCGGGCGCTGTCCCGGACCGAGCTCGTCGCGCTCGCGGCCAACCCGTGGGACCTGTTCGAGCCGCCGGCGCCGTGGCGCGAGGATCTCATGTCCGCCTATTACTACGCCCCCGCGTCCGCCTCGACCTGGCGGCGCACGATCTCGCCCCGATTCGGCTCAAGGAGCGCGACATGATCAGCTACCCGATCAAGCAATCGAGCACGGCCCAGCCCCTGCTGTTCCTGCTCATCTCGTCGACCGATCACACCACGCCGGTCACGGGCGCCACGCCGACCGTGAAGATCTCGAAGGCCGGCGCCGCGGGCGCGCCTCCGTCGGGGGCGGTCTCCGAGGTCGACGCCACGAACATGCCGGGCTGGTACAAGGTGGCCGGCAACGCGACCGACAGCAGCACGCTCGGCCCGCTCATCCTCCACGCGACGGCCGCCGGCGCGGACCCGTGCGACGTGCTCTATCCCGTCGTCGCCTTCGATCCCCAGGCGGCGACGAACCTCGGCCTGTCCTCGCTGCCGACGGCGAACCCCGCGGCAGCCGGCGGGATGCTGACGGTCGGGACCGGCGCCGGGCAGATCAATCCGTCGTCCGGCAAGGCCCCGGCGACCCTCGTCAGCACGGACGTGACCGGGAACCTCCCGGCCGACATCCAGACCATCAAGACGCAGGCCGTCACGTGCTCGGGTGGCGTGACGGTCCCGGCCGCGACGCTTGCCAGCACGACCAATATCACGACCGTCGGGGCCGTCGCCGGCTCGGTGGCGAGCGTCACCGCGGCTGTCACACTGCCGTCGATGCCGCCCAACTGGATCACGGCCGCCGGCATCGCCTCCTCGGCACTCAACGGCAAGGGCGACTGGCTCCTCGACTCGGGCTACACGACGCCCCCAACCGCCGCAGCCGTCGCGACGGCCATCTGGACGGACACGGCGTCGGGCGACTTCTCCGTCAGCAACAGTCCGGGGTACGCGGTGAAGAACGGTCTCCCGATTCTGCTCACCCAGGCCGTGCCTACGTCCAATACCCCCCAGACCGTCGGCGATTCGCTCAACGCCGCTCGGGCGCAGGGCTTCGGCAAGTGGACGCTCGTCGGCACCGCCCTCACGCTCTACGCGGGGGATGGGACCACGATCGTCCGGACCTTCACCCTCGACAGCGCCACGGCGCCGACGCAGAGGTTCTGATGCCATCGATCTTGAATCAGGGCCTGGGTGGCGATCATCTCGTGACGCAGGGATGGGGGCCAGTCATCCTGAATACGGGCCCCGTGCTTCAGGGGTGGGGGAGCTCTCGGGTCGTATCGCAGGGACTCGGTGGCCCGATCGGCACTGTCAATGCCTCGTTCTCGCCATCGGGAGGACTTGTTCATGGGGGTCGAACGGCTCCCGCCACGTCCAGCAAGGCGCCCTGCGTCGTCGGCGTGGGGCAGGGGGGGCAGGCCGGCTCGTGGCGATCGGCGACAACCGTCGCCTCGGGAGGCATGCGTCTAGGCGGAGAGCGAACCGTATGGACGAGCTTCGAGCCGGCGGTCTCTGGTGGCTCCTCGCTCGGAGGAGAGGCATTTGACAAGGAAACGATGTATGCAATATACATGAATGATGGGGGTGGTGGCTCGGTGGACTATTCGCTCGTCCTGGCGACGACATCGAAGACGACCTGGACGAGCCGGCCACTCGATGCCCCGGGTTCGTACAAGCTGGCGGTCCGCTCCAGGGGCATCTTCTCCGGCCTCGAGGAGAAAAATGTCGACGCCGTCGTGGAGCTGATCCTCGACGATTCCGCCAGAGATCTCACGGACTTACCATCTCCTCCTCGAGGGATGCGAGCTTTTGCTCTAGCCGGGGGCAAGCTCCGTGTCGAGTGGGCGGACTCGGGGGACGTCCGCCCCCTTCGCCGGCCCTTGGGTTATCGTGTCTACGTCGGCATTGATGGACCGCCCGACTACACGACTCCGAGGGCGATTCTCTCGTGGGGTGGTGGGAAGCTCGGGGGCTATTCCATCGATCTCGACAGGTTGACGAGTGGCCGTGCCTATCAGGTCGGTGTCCGTGCCTACGGCGCATGCGGGGAGGAGCAGAACACGGTCGTACTCACGTCCTCGGTGGACGAAAGCCCTCCGGAGGAGGTGGATGCAATTTGCGTGAGGATTCTCGGTTCGGAGTAGTTAAAAGGTCAAGAAATCACCACGTGATACAAACTACGACGTCTGCTCCGAGCTCGAAGCGCCCTGCCGGGCTCGCCGGCATATCGAGCTCGATTCGGTCCCTGGCCCCTGCACGGCAATTCGTCGTGGTTGCAGACGACCTCCATCCAATCCCCCGACCAGCAAGGCCGCGACGCGCAGCCTGACCGAGGATACCCATGTCGATCAAGCTCTCCAGCACGAACAACTACCTGCTCTGCACGGCCGGCAACGACCTGTGGGTCTCCCAGGCGTCGGCGTCGTTTAGCGTGTTCCTGATGATCACGCCAGGGAGCAACTTGGCCGCGCTGGTCAACGCCGCGCCGATCGGCGGCTTGTACACGAATACCAAATGGAACCTCACGTTCGGGGCGGTCTCCGGCCAGACGATCGCTTTGACCCCCGTGATGCGGGGCGCGATTCATAGTTGCGGCACGACGGTCCAGATATCGGCGGGCGTCGTCTACCACATCGCCGGGGTGTGGCAATCGGGCTCGCAGGCGCTCTACGTCAACGGCATCCAGGTCAAGCTCCTCACGTTCGCGGAGCTGACGAGCACCATCACGAGCACGGACATGCGGCTCGCCGGCGCCCCGGCTGGCGCCGGAGTCGAGCTCTCGGATGCCGTGACTTGGAACGGCTATGCCCTGTCGCCGACCGAAATCGTGGCGATCCGGGACGGCGGCGATCCGGCCAGCATCGGTTCGTCCGCCACGACGCGTGTCCGCTGGAGATTCGACGGCGCGGTGGGGTCCGCGGTGGCGCCGGGGGACCCGGCCATCAAGAACGCGTTCGGCGGATCGACATCCTACGACCTCACCCTCACCTCCGGCACCGGGGCGGGCGTCTACACGGCCCCACTGGTCCTTACGCCGGCCGCCAATGCCGCGCTCACCGTGCTCACGGGCGGGACGCTCGTGAGGGCCATGTTCTCGGCGGCGGTGAACGGCGTCCCGGCGACCCCGTCGTTGCTCATCACGGCCCCGACGATCGCCGTGAATGGAACAGTCGTTGGCCAACTCCAGCAACTCGACCTCGCGGGCACCTGCTCCGATTGGCTATTCCGTATTCCCGGGGGAGTGTCTGTGGATCCCGCGGACGCCGTGACCTTCTCGGCCCCCATGGGCTGGGCGAACACGAGCACCGGGATCACGTTCGGGGCCACGAACGCCCCCGTCGAGAACCGCGTCGGTCGTTCGGCGTTCGGGACCGATGCGCTGGTCAAGACGCTCAAGCCCGGGATGAATATGGGCTGGTCGCCGAATGAGTCGAATCCCGGCGTCGTGCTCAAGAACTGGGCCGCGAAACTCGGTCTATGGCTCGGAGGAACGGTCTTCGACCGAAACGGCAACGGCACAATGCCGTCCACCACAGATCAAGGCCGAATATTCTACGAGACGTTCGGGTCATGCACGAATGTAAACGAGATGGTTCCGCATCCAGACGGCGTGTATGCAATAGGATGGGACGATCTGGACGCGGCGAATGGCTACCCGACCGACTTCACTCTCGGGAAGTCGGCCGGCAGCGATCTCACAATCACTGAACTAGCGGGCTGCAGGAACCCAGGTGTCAATGGTGTCGGCAAGGTCAGGTTATATCAGATTACGCATAACACTCTGTTGACTGCTGTCCAACTATACGTGAACCTCTCGTGCTCGACGAAGGCCCCGAAGATATCGAATTTTGTCTTCTATCCGCCGGGCAGCTTCTCGTATACGCCTGGCGTGAAATGCGACCTGGACAAATCGGACCCGCTCGCGCTCGACCCCATGATGTTGGCCCGATTCCCCAACGGCATCGGGTCGGTGCGGTGCATCGACACGACGTGGGGCGCCTCAGGGCTCGGCGGCGGCGAATACGAGCCGGAGGACGCGAGAACCCCGACCGACCTGGCCACCGGGGTCCCGCTGATCACGGCGGTCGGCTGCTCTGCGATCCGGCCGTGGGATCCGGCCGTCTCGCCGTACGTCTACAGCTCGCACTTCGGCCAGACCTACCAGGCGACGCTCGGGGCCTCGATCACGGACCTCGGCTCGATCGACTCCCAGGGCAGGCGCGTCTCGACGATCATCGTCACGGATGCGTCGACGGCGCCGATCATCGCTGGGCAACGGCTCACGATCGATTCCGAGGAGATGGGCGTCCTCAGCGTCAATGGGACCAGCATCCTTGTTCGACGAGGTTCGCGGAGCACGACGCCGGCAACCCACACATCGGGCGTGGGAACGCTCGGCTCGGTGACGGTCTCTTTCCGATTCCCGATCAGCTCGACGACGTTCAGGCCGAATTCCCGCGTCATCGAGGTGGTATTGGCAACCCCCGGCGTGCTGATGACGGGACCGCTTTATCACTGCACCACCACGTCGAGTTGGGGCTCGCAGGCCATGACCGACGGCGGGTCGATTGGCTTCTCGGACGGATACATCACCCCCTTCCTCACCGGCCCGAACACGTTCCTCACCCTGCAGGACGCGATCGCCTCATCAGGACCCTATACGGCCTCGACGACCACGAGCCTGAATTCGTCGCTGTGCCAGCTCAAGAAGGTCTGCCCGAGTAGTTCCTACCCCATCGAGGTTATCACCAGGATCGCGTCGACGTTCGGGGCGGATGCACACGTCGGCCTCCCGATCTGCGCGAACGACGACTTCGTGGATGCCATCGCTCGCCGAGTCCGCGACACCATGCCTGCGGGCCGCAAGGTCTACCTGGAGTATGGGTGCGAGCCGTGGAACACATTCCCACCCTGGTATTTCCAGTGGGCGTTCAGTTACCACCTCTCCTACATGCTCAATGGGCCAGGGGGCGATCTGAGGGCGTGGAACATCGACCGGACCCAGCAGGTCGGCCAGCGGTTCAAGGCGATCTTCAACGAAGGCGGGCGGAACCGCGGTGGCGAGGTTCACGTAATCTACAATCACCAGTTCGTCAACACGGGCGGCGCCATCACGTCCGAAATGGACTACATCGGCAGCAAGGGATACGACATCGACGTGGTGGCCGTGGCACCCTACACGGGCGCGCTGGGATTCACGACATCGTCGACCGTCGCGCTTTACCGCGGTGCCACGATCCCCGAAGGGATCGACATCCTGATCAACGGCATGTGGTACGGCGCGAACGGCTCGTTCGCGGCGATCCGGCAGGTGAGCCTCTCCTTTGCCGCGTCCGTCGCCGCGTACAACGCGAAGTACGGCAAGTCGGCGTTCCTGTACGGCTACGAGGGCGGCGACCAGGACCCGTGGCCTACACCGGGCGTGATCAGCGTCGGCAACAACTACGGATTCACGCTCGGGGCGGCAGTGGGCGCGTCGGACGCGACCATCACCCTCGGGAGCGGCCAGGCCGCGAAGCTCGGCATCGGGGATGACCTCATGATCTGCGCGCAGCCGTTCGGCCGGATGGCCGCGACGGACGAGTGGGTCCGGATCACGGGGATCAACGGGAACGTCCTGACCGTCACGCGCGGGCTGTACGGGACCTCGAACCAGAGTCACGCGTCCGGGAAGGCGGTCGTCTCGGACTTCTTCCTGAAGGCCCGCGACCTCGAATATCACCCGAACTGGAGGATCTGCTTCAAGGACTTCATCGCCATCCTCCAGCAGGCCGGCTTCCAGGGATGGAATCGCTACGCTTACGCCATGCCATGGCCGTACGGCAAGGCGTGGGGGACCTACACGACCTCCTCGCAGTTGCCGGGCAAGGGCGACGGCTCAGACGGAAAGACCGACAACCGCTTGTATCTCGCTCAGCGTGGTCTCCCGAATTCCGTGACGGCCGGCGTGATCCAGGACATGCGAAACGTGTCGGTGGTCGGGCAGGCGATCAACGAGTGGATGGCCGATGCTCGGTCGGGGAATGTGGTCGTCCCGCCCAAGTCCTCGAGTCGCACGGCGAAGAGATTCGTTCCCCGGCCGAGATTCAGGTGATCGACCCGTAACGAAGCGAGGCACCACCGTGACGCTCTTTCGCGAACGCGATGTCCGACGGCTGATCGGCGAACTGCTCGAGCAGACAGGAGCTTTCGACGGGATCTATCTGTCGGGGCTTCCGGAGGGACGAGGAGAACGCGCAAGCGATATCCGGGCCGTGTGCATCGAGCCCGTCGAGTCTCGCCAGGCCGAGCCCTGGGACGACTTGGATGGCGAACCGATCATGACGTGCCAGATCTCCCTGACCCTCATGGCGAGGCACGAGGATCCCGAGATCCGCGACGACATCGCCGAACTCCTCCTGAACGTCGCGGCGAACTCCCTCTGGCGAAGCAACCTCGGCGGCGCGGCGATCGCTTCGAAGACCCGTGTCCGGTCGTGGGCCTGGCAACCGACTGACGCCCCTGAGCGGCGCATCAAGGCCGTCCTGGAATACCAGTATCTGGTCGATGGCCTGACGGGATTCAACACGATCGAATGACGGTGACTCGCTCTTCCAATCTCGCTCCGTTCGCTGATCACGCCTTCAACCGAATCACAGAGGAGGTTCTTCCATGGCGGCTACCAAGCTGCAGGCCAATTGGACCGCGGTTTCACATGGCACGACCACCATCACCAGAGTTACCCAGGTGAGCTTCACTCAAGGGGGTTCGCTGAGCTCGTACTCCGCCGACGGGGACCACTATCCCACGGTCATCGTCAGCTTGCTCAACAAGCCCGGCGCCAAGGTAACCAGCTCGGACACGGCCACCCTGATGGGGCTGGCGCCGGGGACCGTCGCCTCCTTCAGCGCGACGCACAAGGACGCGAAGGGGGCTACCGGAGGTGACGTTCTCTATGTCATGGCGAATGCGGTCGTCGAGAACGTCGACACGACGGGCAGTCATGGCGAGTTCGGCTCTGCCACCATGTCCTTGCTGGGATTCTCGAGCGACGGCGTGACGAACCCGCTGAGCTTCACCCGGGCCTGATTGCCGGTCCTGGGCGGCTCCCGGCGTGGCGAGCCGCATGACTGACTCCTCCTGCGTAGAGTGAAAGGGCGACATGAACGCTCCGGATGCCCTCCTCATTCCCGAATCCTGGAAGGTGGGCGAGACACAGCTCGATCGGATCGACTCGATCCTGAGATTCGCCGAACCCGTGCTGAATGTGGACCGGGCCAGGGGAGGGCGGGCCTATATCCGTCGCCAGCCGGGCGGGCGTCTCTTCGTGACGCCCGACCCCGGCGACACGCTTCAGTTCCCGATCGGCCACCCAAGGGAAGGGACGCCGAGATATGGCTGGGTGGTCCAGCCCGACGGCTCGGAGCACGGCTTCCTCGTCGAGAGGGCTCCCGATGCGTGATGAGCGAACTGTCCGGAAGGCGACTTTCACCGAAGGTCCTCGCGTCGTGCTCGGCGACGGCCAGGAGTGGACCTTCCCTCGCCCCTGGCTGCGTCTCTATCCAGTCCGCGGCGCGGACGGACGGCTTGCGGTCGGCGGCGGCATGGGCTACGGCGCCGACTACGAAGAACTCGTCGACCGCCTCGTCGAGTGCGGCACCGACGACACCTCATCCCGGCTGGCCCTCCAGTTCCAGATGGCCGGCCTTCTGCTCGGACGAAACTACGAGCTCGACGATCGAGACCTGCGGCGGCTCCTGGCCGTCGATCTCGCGGATCCGTCCTGCGAGGGTCGCTGGGCCCAGATCAACCAGATCCTGCTGGGCCGCCCCCCAAAACCTTCTGCCGATGGCTCCGCTACACCCTGATCGCAAACGGGATCACCCGGGATCTCCCCTGGGAGGACGCCATCGGCGTGGCCCATATGCTGGTTGCTCTGGGACGCGCCGTGTCCCCGACACGTTGGGTTGAGAGCCTCTCCGTTCGCCGCGATGAGGCGGCCCGAGAAGCCCTGTTCTGATCCGACTTCCTGTGATTCCGCGGGATGAGGAGCCATCACCGTGACCGAGGACCAGAGAGAAATCTCGGATGATCAGCCGGACCGAGCCGCGGCCATCGAGCACCGCGGCCTTGCCTCGTTGCTCGGCGCGCTGCCTACCGGCACCCTCGATCCATTCGTGATCTTCCCGGCGGTTGAGTTCGAAGAGACTCGGCCGGAAGCCGCCGCCGATTCGATGGCGATGGCCGATCGTGGTTTGCCTCGTTCCTCGCCGTCCGAGTCGATCGTTGACCAGCCACCCAGACCCGCCGAAATGGCGTCTCAGCGGGACGCACTGAGGATGGCACGGGGGGCGATGATGACCTCGTCCCAACAACCGTTCTTACCCGGGCCGGGATCGAGTCCGCCAGGGAACGAGGTCTTGCACCCCTTCCTGGCACGCTCGCCCGACGTTCACCCTTCGGAGGACCGTATCAAGGGCCAATTTGATCCCTCGGCCTTGCTGCTCGACGTCTCGGCCGGGCGGACGGAGCGTGCCGGGCTGCCGACCTCCCGCGCCGGCCACTCGGTCGTCCCGGGGATCATCGAGGATCCTTCCGGATTGATGTCGACGGCCCTCGATCTGTCATCTTCGGCCTCGATCGTCGAGCGGGCGATGCCACCGGAGCAAGCTTGGGGACCGTCGCCGGGGAGTACTCCGGCCCATTACGCGGACGAACTCGACGAGTTCGATTCAGCCCGCAGTTCTCGATTCGCCACCTCGCCCATCGTCTCCGCGACCGATCTGCTCGGGCCAGCTAGCTCCCCCGTGGACGGCCCGAGGGAATTGGGCCCCGCGGCTGCCTCGGAGCCCGCTTCGAGCATTCGTGAGGCCAGTCCGTGGGGAGAGCGAGGCCCTTCCACCCGGTTCCCAGTCCCGTCATCCCTTGACCTGGGTGCGACCGGCCCGGTCGGGAACTCCGGCTCGATCGACGAGATCTCCGGGGTGGCGGCCCGCCTGCTGGATGTGGCCGCTCGGATCGAACAGGCAGCCGAACGCTTCTCGATGCAGCGACCCCAGGCATATGCCTCCACTCCGCCGCCATTCCGCGGCCGCGTCGATGGTTGAGCCGGTCAGCTCGTCACCCAACGGCCCGAGGAGCCTTCTGATCCATGATCACATACGACGGCAACAACATTTTCGGCGCCGCGGTTCAATTCCAGCACGTGGCGCATCCGAATGCGCAACAGGTCAATACGTTTTTTGGAGTAAACGGGACGCAGTCGCTATTCGGGGGGCAGCGAGGTCGCATCTTCCTCATCCGGGGGATCCTGCTCGGGGCCTCGCTGGACGAACTCAACGCGGCCGAGGCGACCCTCAGGAGCTATGCCGATGGCGAGGCCAGGATCCTGGTGGATCCTCGGGGTCGAACCTGGCCCAACGTCATCTTCCGCGGCGAGTTCCATTCCGACGCGCAGGGGCCGCTTCGCACGGTGAGGGGCTGGGCGCTGCCGTACCGGGCCGTCTTCCATGGACTGAGCTGATGCCCTTCGATCAATCCTCGATCATCGACGTCGAGCCGCCGGTCTGGGACGGCTCCGCGCTCCATCTCCAATGGTCCTCGACGGCGCCGGACGGGACCTATTTCCAGGTGTATGTCGGGCGTATGCTGGCGTGGTATGGGACGAGCCGATGGGCAGCCATCACGATGCCCACGAGCCGGGTCCGCGTCGACATCGGTGCCGTCGGATCCGGCGAGCAGGCCGTGGATTTCAGCGGCATGTTGCCGCTGGCGCCGGCGGACCGGGCGTCGCTCTCCTGGCTCGGCGGATCCTATCTCGACCCCACGGGTAGCGATGACGTCGCCGGATTCCGCGTCTTCGGGGAGGTTACACCCGGGAGTGGCATCGATTTCACGACCCCCCTGGTCGAGATCCCGGCGTACGCCGGCGGCATCATCACGGACGGCTTCGGGCTCGGGGGCTTCGGTCAGGGCGGATTTGGCCGCTCGGCATCGAGCTATCAATGGACGAGCCGTTCCCTCCGATCGGGAACATGGTCGTTCGCGGTCGCCTCGTTCGATGCGGCCGGGAATCTGGGAGCCCCCGTGATCGTCTCGGCGACCATCAAGGCTCCGCCTCGTTCGCCGGCGGCCTTCCCGGATGGCACGCGACTGAAGGCGTCCTATGATCCCACGACGCGAAGGGTGACGCTCAACTGGCTGGATAGCCCCGCCTGACTTCCACACCGCCGAGGACCGAAGAGAAATGGCCACTTCCTACACCGGCAACATCAAGCTGGGCAAGCCCGCGGTTGCAGATCGCAACTGGAACCTCGTACTCAACGCGAACGCCGACCAGCTCGATTCGCTCTCGCCGCTCGCCGGCCTTTGCGTGACGCCGCAGGAGGCTCCCAGTGTCAGCCTGAATGTGCAGGTCGCACGCGGTTGGTATCGAAAGAAGGACGGCACCGCCGCCATGTTCGCCGGCGCCGCGTCGTTCGCACTCGCCGCGAGCCAGACGACTTCGCTCTACCTGAGCGACGGCGGCACCTTGCTGGCCTCGACGAGTGGATATCCGACGACCGCGTGCATCCGGCTCGCGACCGTGACGACAGGGCCATCGACGGTCCTCGGAGTGGCCGATGATCGGCTGATCTGCAGCGTGGCGGGATCCGATACGTTGCAGTTCGTGCCCCTGGCCGGAGGGACGCTGGTGGACGGCGCCGGCCTGACTCTGGGCGCGACGACGGGCACTCAGATCGGCACAGCGAGCGGCCAGAAGCTCGGATTCTGGGGCGCGGCACCGGTCGTGCGGCCCGGCCCGTTCACCCAGGTCTACACCGCAGCGGGCCGGACGCTCGCTGCCTATGCGCCGATCGTCGAGACGACGGCGTTCGCGGGCATCGCGAGCGGCCAATCCGGCAGCCCCTATGCCCAGGCAAGCGACCTGAACAACCTGCGAGCTGCTTACGAGAACCTGCGCGGACTCGCCGAAAACGTCGCTCAGGTCGTAAATGGTCTGATCAACGACCTCCGTTCGGCGGGACTGATCGGCTGATGGGGCTGCGATTTCCACTCCTTCGACGGGATTCTCCGAAATGGTCGGCAGCTTCGACTTCGATCCGTTCGCCGCTCCGCTGGCGAGCCCCGCGGCGACCGTGGGGGTCTTCCGCTACGACCCCTCACGGTCGGGGGACCAGTGCTTCTCGCTGGTGCCGAACGTCCGCTGTGAGTCGATCCAGCATCGCGAGGGGCCGGAGCCCCCGGTGGCCAGGTTCCGTTACACCCTGGACGACTCCGATCCCTCGTCGGACCTTCCCTCCCAGTTCGAGCTGCTCTGGCCTATGGGCGCCCAAGGGCCGTACGTCGTGCGGAATGACGAGAGGATCGTCGTGCTGGCGAACACGCCGTGGGGAGGGATCCGGATCCTATTCGACGGGTTCGTCCAGGTGCCGTCCGTTGCTCTCAGCCCCAGTTCGCAGGACGTGTCATTCCTCGCCGTCGGCGCCGCGATCCGCGCGTGGGATACACCTATTGGTGGTCGTCTCGAACGCCACGCCGACGATCCCAACGGCGGGGACATGGTCTCGGTTGACCTGCCGACACGCTTCAATCCCGACGGCCAACCGAACTGCACTCCGGACGGTCGGGACGCCTTGAACTCGGATCCGTCAAAGCGATACCCCGTTTTCCTCGACCCGAACCTCCGGCGAGATCCCGACCCTCGAACGTTCTGGACTCTCGGGAAATTCGCCCGCTACATCCTCGCCGTGCACAATGACGGCGCTTTCATCAAGAATCCGGACTTCGGGCCGATCGATGCGCTGCTCCAGGCTCGCCAGCCGCGTCAGGGGGCGGGTTTCATCGACATCACTCAATCCAGAGATTATGAATCCGAGGATGTAATTGTCCGAGACTTCGACGCGACGAACATGGCGTGGCCGGAGGCGCTCGCCGTGCAGTTGGGCTACGCCGGCTTCGGCATGAGGTTCGTAACGACTCAGGATGACGAGGGCGCCCCTCGCACCGAGCTGGAATTCTACCGGAAAGATGCAGGCGACCAGCCTGCCGCGCGAGACCTGGAGCTGCCGGTCCGTGGCTCCGAACTTGACCCGGCCCGTTGCAACGTCGCCTCGCTCCATTTGTCTCGCGATGCCAGGTCGATCGTCAACGCGATTTCGGTCGAGACGCCGCCCCGGAGAGTCGAGGTCTCCGTCGTGCTGGCGGCGGGCTTCTCGCCCGCCGCGGGCGACGAGTTGGCGGCCAGTCGGGTCCGATTCCTCCGCGCCAATCTGTCGATGGCCGACGGCGACATCCGCCGAAAGTACCGCGTGTATGTCGCGGACGAGGCCGGCGATGGCCATTGGGATGGCTCTTCGGGCCGATGGGTCACGTCTCCGCTCGACCTCTCGGCGATCTTCCCGCCCCGTGACCGCAACCGACCTTCCTATGTTCGGAGGCTGCGGCCCGGCTCGATGACGCTCGTGTCGAGGGATTCCACGGGCCGTCCGCTCCGCGCCCAGCTTGCGTTCTCTCGCGACTACACGGGCGCGTCGCCCGGCCTGTGGGACGGCTCGGGGACCTGGCAGCCGATCGCCGGCGCCTGGGAGCTGCTGGAAGACCGGCTGGGCATCCTGGTGACGGCGGAGGATCCGGAAGCCTGGCCAATCGGCGAGTACACCGGCTTGAATCCTCAGGAGTCGAGCCGGACGCTGCGAGGGATCTCCAGCCAGTCCAATCCGTCGGCCCCGAACACTCGCTTCGTGCTTCGTCTGACCACCGTCATCGACGACGACCTGATGCTCCCGGCCGTGAATGCCCCACGGCCGGCTTCGCCCACGACGTTCACCCTTCGGCGGCGGGTCGACGCGCGCGACCACTTCCGGATGGAGTCGATTGCCGCGCGGTCGGCGTACAACCCGAGCCAGACGCCAGTCGTCGTCCGAGACGACACCGACCTCGCCCTGGCCCATGCTCGCCAGCTTCAGGCCGCTCATGAATTCCCCCCGCTGGCCGGCAGCGTGACCGTGCCTAGCTTGTTGACCGCCTTCCGCGTCGGCGATCGAATCGGTCGGATCAACGGTCGAGACATTTCATTCCAGACCAACCTTGGCGAAGGACAGGGCGAGTCACCGGTCTATCCCGTCGTCGTCTCGCTGACCTGGGACTTCACCGGTCAGAGGCAGGCGACGGTCATGGAACTCGCCGATCGTCGTCCCGAGGCCACCGGGCTGGCGTGATCGAACCCGGCTTGCTCCCCTGGATCAAGGGCCGATCCCATGACCGACGGCAGAATCCTCCGCGACCGGCAGTCCGAGAGGCTTGCAACCTCCGATCGCCTGGCCTCCCACGCCGAGCTCGGCTCGGTCGCCATTCTCGGCCAGACCAAGCTCGTCGCCAGCTATCCGACGAAGGTCCAGGCGTTCTTCGCGTGCTCGCCCATGGAAGTGGACGGGGCGGAATCCGAAGGGGCCATCGCAACCTTTGCGATCGACGCCTCGAGGACGATCTACGCATTGAACCTGGGCACTCAGATACCCCCCGTTGGCAGTCAGGTCATCCTCCATTCCTGCGGCGGGCGCTGGACCTTCCGCTACGATGGCTGAGGGATACCCGCGTCGGCGCCCTTCTCCCCTCTTCCTTTCGCTTCGATTCGAGATTGATGAGAGATCATACCTTTCAACGACTCGCGAGACTTCGCGACGAGGCGATCCGCGCCCGCGCTTCCGACGGGGTCACCGTCGCGGTTGGCGGGCACCCCCGATTCGTCGGGCAGGTGGCCAGCGGGGGGGCGATCCCTTCGAGCACGAAGAAGGTGTTCCTCGTCCATCCCGTGACGCTCGATGGGCCCGAGCGGGAGGGGGGGATTGCATCCTTCTCCGCGGACACGACGCGCACGATACCCGTGGTGATGATCGGCTCGCGCGTCCCAGCGGCCGGCGACCTCGTCATGGCGCTCTCGATAGGCGGGCGCTGGGTCGCGAATTCCGGGGCCTCGTCGCTCTTGAGCTGCTCGCCATGTTCCTTGCCCCGCAAGAACCTCGTCGTCTCGTGGACCAATAGCCAGCTCGGGAATGGCTCGACCCCCCTGGTCTTCAACGCCCCTTCGAACTGGACATCGGCCTGCACCCAGCAATTGCGCTTCTACCTCGCTTGCTCGGCGTCGCTGATTCAGTTCGGGGTGAAGTTCTTCCTCAACGGTTCATGCCTGGGCGAACCGTCGCAGACGTGCGCGAGCCCGGGCTTGAACCCCCAGGCCCTCGTGCTGGATTCCTGGTCGTGCAGCCCGCTCTATCTGCATTACAGGGCGACCGCTGCAGCCTGCACGGCACTATCGAACAGGGGCTATACCGCCTTCACGATCACGGCCTGATCCGTGACGCCGCCCCGGAACCGGCCCCTTCGCCTCGAACCTGCCGAAGCTCCCCCCGAGATGTCCAGGCTACTCGACGAGTCTCGTTGTGACGGATGCCCCGTGGCCCCGGGGGTACCCTGTGAGGGGACACGCGCCCGGCGCCTGTGCGAGTTGGCGAGCCCGGAGCATCCCGACTACGACTCGGCGTATCGGGATCTCCTCCTGAGCCTCGCTAGGCCCGAATCCGCTCCCGCGACGCACGGGCCGATCGATGTCCCCTCACGGCCCACTCCGGCCGAAGTCCTCGCCCAGTTGCGTCGCCTCGAAGCCTGCCCCAACCGCGCCGAGCTACTCGACTGCGGCTGCGGTGGCCTGGCTCGATGCGCGCTGGGCAGGGGACGTGAAGGCCTTGTCAATCATCAGGATTGCCTCGACTGCCTGCGCGGCATGACGGCCCTTAGCGATCCCCGTTGATGACCCAGAGGCCCCGCCTGCCGCGTGCCTCGGCCTGTTTTCCGACCCCTCGTTTGGAGCGCCTCGATGAAGTCACCCCGCCCGGACGAATCCCCGGAATCCCTCGGCAATGCGGACGATGCGAGCCCCGATCATGATGGGGGGCCATTCCCGTCCGCCGAGGACGAATTCGTGATCTCGGTCGCCGACGTGCCATCCGACCCGGATATCCCCAATCGGCTCTGGATCAAGGCGATCGTGCCCTTGCTTCAGCTTCGTTCGGTGGAGGATGTCCCTGCGGGGAGAGTGGGGTTCGCGTTCGACCAGATGCAGATTGCGGCCTGTGAACGCCTCTCCCGGATCCTCCGGTCGGATCTCGACGCACTCCCCGACTGATCCGCGCGGGAGGCCGGAAGCGCGTCCGGTTGGACGCTCGGATCGGGCGTCATGCCCGCGCCCGATGATCCTTGCCGCGAGCGATTCGCTCGCGGATTTGGGATAGCCCCGGTTTTTTTCCATTTTGGTGAAACTCAACATCCCGAATTCGGGATTGTATTGAGTAAAGCCTGCGAGAAAACGGGGGCCGCAGAGAGGAGAGGATCGAGGCGGGGCCGAGTCCGGCCCGTTCCTCTCGCCGTGTCGGCCCTCCGGAAAGAGGGCCAGCTACCAACTCCAAGAAAGGAGCGAAGAGGAATGTGTCGTCGATTTGTCTTCGAGGGCCTGGCGTCGTTTGAAGGGCTCGAGCATAGGCTCAGCATGAGCGGGCTATTCGCGGGCGTCACGGACCCCAAGACCCCCGCCGATGAGGATCCGGCGCCGAAGCCCGAGCCGGATCCGGGGCCGCTGCCGACCGACGAGCCGCCGATCCTCATCCCGCCCCTGCCGCCGTCCGGACCCGTCGGGCCCGGCTGAGCGGAGAGCCCTGCTTCGACCCCGATCGGTCTAGCCCGTCGGCCGATCGGGGAGGGCCTCCCATCCGTCATCCCGGGGGGCTGGGGCCGGCCCCGAGGTCGGACGGGCCGCGACGGTCCTGGGGGTGTCTTCCCGCATTAGGGAATTTCGGCCCGAAGTCAACGGGATCGAGGTCGACTCGCACATCGAATCGCGGCCGCACAGCGGCGAGGCGTCGGATCGCGCCTCCGCGGCCGCGGGGGGGACTTCAGACATGGCGACTTACTCGATCGTTCATAGGTGGAGCAGGACTCCTCTCCTGCTCGTCGAGGCCGGATCTCCGCCCCGTGCCATCGAACTGGCCGCAGCCAGGCGAGTCCCGCTCCCGTACGCTGACCTGAGGGGACTGGTCGCACCGGGGGCTTTCCTGGCGGCCCTGGATCTGCGGGGGGGGGACCTGTCGCATGCCGTCCTCTCCGGAGTCGACCTCTCGGGGGCCGACCTGCGGACCGCCAGGCTCTCGCGGACTTACCTCCAGGAGGCGGATCTCCGCGGCGCCGACCTCCGACAGGCCGACCTCCGACAGGCCGACCTCCGCGCCACGAGGCTCGACGGTGCTCGACTGGCCGGGGCGGACCTCCGCGGTTCGCTCTTCTACGGGGCGAAGCTCGACGGCGCCATGCTCGATTGGCGGTGGGGCTGCATCCCCCGCGAGCTGATCCGCCAGGCGGACTGGGCCGCCGGCCGTCGAGGTAGCCCGGAAGCCGACCCCGCCGGAGACGACGAGCGGCCTTTCGCCTGGCTCAAGGCGATCCTGGCCGATCGCGAGCACGCGGATCGCGCGATCGCCATCCTCGGGCCGTTCATCCGTCCGGGGGACAATTCGCCTCCCATCCTGCGGGCGCTCGCCCTCGTCGCAGGACCCGCGACCCCTCCCATCGCCGGAGAGTGTCGAGCGTCCAACGCTCCCATGCTCTGGACCTCTCTCTCCCACCCGCGCGGGAGTATGCGGCGATCAGCCCGTTGCCCCTGAGCGGGCCCGCGTCCTTCTCACTCCACGGATCGAGGAGCGTGCCCCATCCTTGGCGCCCGGGCGGCGTCTACGCCCGGGGTGCGCGCCTCGCCCGCAACGACATCCACCGGGTCCACGACAGAGATCAAGCTCCTCGGCCCTTCGCTGGGAGGTTCCATCGCCATGAAGCCAGAAGCACGTTCCGGTCGCGAAGACGACAAGGCCACCGCATCCTCGGAGCGGGAGGCTCAACCAGATATTCTGCCCTTCCGGAAGTGTGATCCGTCTGCACGGCCCAGGGCATACCCCCGCAAGGACAGCTCGGCGGTAAGGGCCCTGGCGATGCTCTCACTCCTTCCCGTGACCGAGATCCCTGTCCCTCGCGTCCATGTCGGGGGCCGCCAGTCGGATGGATCCCTCCGCGTCCTCGACCGGCCGTCGGGGGAGTCGGTGGTGGTCTACACGCCCTGCTTCACCCAGCAATTCCATTCCGGCCATCGCGCTGGCAAGTGGTACGTCCGCAAGTTGACTCACGTGGGTGTGATCCCGCGGAGCCGTCCGTACCCAACGGCGAAGGCGGCCGTGGAAGCGGTCGAGGCGGGACGATGGGCCCTGGCTCCCGCGGCCTCGCCGTCGCGCGGCCTGGCCCGAACATCAAGTTCGTCCTGGTCATCCCCGGACGACCATCGCGATTTGCCTGCCTGAGGCCGTTCCGATTTCCCGCGTCCCCTGACCTCGCCTTGCGTGATCCACATCGTCGTGACGACGCACTTGCTTCAGAGGTAGTATCATGACCGCCTTGCTTTGCATCCATGCTGCGGTTGGCGAGCGCCGGGGCCTGCGAACGAAGGAAGCCCCCCGGCGTGCGGGACCGCCCGTCGGTCGAGGAAGGGCCGTTCCTGATGGTCCCGATCTCCTCGATGTCCACGAGGAGCGGGCGCTGGCCGCCCGCGTCAAGGCCGGAGATCATGAGGCTCGCGATGCCCTCGTCACCGCCAATCTGGGCCTGGTCGTCCATGCCATCCGAGGTTTCCATTGCCCCGGCATGACGGCCGAGGATCTCCGCCAGGAAGGCGTATGCGGCCTGATCCGTGCCGCCGAACTCTATGATCCCGAGCGATACGAGACCCGATTTGGTCCCTATGCCGCCTCCTGGATCCGGCGCTATGTGCAGCGGGCCGCCGGCGAGAACTTCTCGCTGATTCGTCTGCCTCGATACCTGGTGGGATTGCATGGCCGATGTCGACGGGTCCTGGCGCAGTCGGGGCTCGACGCGGCCGAGGCCGGGGTGTCTCACGCGGGGGACAACGAGGCTTCAGGGGAAGCCGAACGCGGGGATGAAGGCGAGCGGAGCAGGGGCCTGGCAGAGCTCGCGAGCCAATTGCAGCTTTCGGCGCGACGGCTTCGAAGCGTCGTCTCCGCGATCAAGACGCAGACGGGGTGGTCGATCGTGGAAGAGGGCGAGTCGAGCGCCTTGGAAGAATCGGCCGTCGATCCGCGCCGCCCCGATCAGGAGCTGGAGAAGGCCGAGACGGCGACCCAGCTCCGGAAGGCGATTCGGTCTCTCACCCGGCTCGAGGCCCGCGTCGTGAACTGCCGATTCGGCCTCAATGGTCGTCGTCCCCGGGCGACGCGAGGCGGGGTCGGAACGGTTACCGTCACGAAGTTCTGTGAGATGAGCCGGATACTCGGCATCAGCCCTGTCCGGGCGCGTAAGATCCTGCATCGGGCACTCGGGAAGCTGCGTGAGAACCTGGAGTTGACCCTCGATGAGGACGATCCGCGTCCCGGGGTGCCGGGATCGTCCCTTTCCATGTCCTGATCCGAAGCTTGAACGAGACGAGTCCGCATCGTTGCGGGACGAGCCCGCCCGATCCCAGGGACCTTGCGAGCGCCCCATGCCGGCGCCGCGTTGCCCTCAAGATCGGGCGGGCTCGTTCTGTTTGGTCGCTCATATCCGTGTGAGACAAAGCGATGCGATCCAGTGGCCATTGCGTGGTCGCCATGGCGCCACAACGCAGGACGTCCTGGAGGAGGCACGCTTGATTGGTTGTGTGCACGCAATTGTCATTCGAAGTCTGTCACGCATGCTTGATCGCGTTTTTGGGATATAGATCTGGATGATTGAGGGATCGGGGCGACTAAGTGACGATTTTTCGCATCATCGGCCATCCGGATGGAGGCCAGATGTTGATTTTCCTCAATACCCTCAATCTTGGTTTGATCTCCACCGTTCCAAAAGCTAAAAGTGAGTTCGTGAACGAGGGGAGCCGGTATCACCCGGTTTCTCGGGGCTGACGGCTGTTTCCCATGTCCGAAGGGGTCATCAAGGGAGATAAGTAGGCGATTCTCTCGACTTTTCCACGCTAAGCCGGCTGCGGTGAGTTGAGGGGAACGTCGGTCAGCCTGAGTGGTTGGGCATCTTTTTGTCGTTGACAGGGTGGGCCGGAACCATCACCATGATGCCGATCTCGCCTTCGGGCGATGAAAGGACTTCCTCGGAAGTGGTGGTGAAGCCAGGAAGTTCGCGAACGGGCTCGAGACGAGCGTCGGCCCGGCGGACTTCTCACGGAAGCGAGAATACGGACGCCAGCTCGACGTCCCGTCAATCATTGCCGCGAAGGGGCCACTCTCTCCCCGGGCCAGAATCAGCCGAACGACGGACCAGGATTCGTTGCACCAGGGCTATCCACCAGCCGTCCGATTTGGTGGCTTCATTCGTCTAGCTGTCCTCAGCCAGGTCATGCTCGGCGGATGAACCCGGCCACCGCTTCCGAGACTCAAGCAACGCACGATCCGATTGGTCTATTGTTTCGGGGCCTGGGCATCCAGGCGGTTGACCTCAGCCATCAATCGCTCAACCTCGCGGCCAGGATGGTCATTCTTCCCAAGGATCAAGAATTCCGGAGGTTCATTTCATGCGTCGATTTCTCTTCGGTTGCATGGCGGCGGCGGTGGCGCTGACGCTCGTCAGTGCCAACACCCAGGCTGGCTATGTCCCGCTGCCCACGAAGCTCGATAGCTTCGTACTGGCAAACGGTCTGACAAACGGGAATTTCACGACGGTTAATGCCGGAGCGCTGACGTTCTCGGATTTCAAGTACACCCAGACGACGGGCGCTCCTCCCGTTGCCTCAGGTATCAATGTTTCCGAGTTCGCGATCGGGAACGAGCATGGCCTGACGTTCAACGGTGCATTCGTTGCGGCGCCCAGTACCGTCCAGGATTGGTCCATCGAGTATACCGTCACGGCCACGACCGGACTCATCACCGACGCGTATCTCTCGGCCACCGGCTCCAGCTTTGGAACCGACGGTGGTTACACGATCGGTGAGTCGTACTATAACGCGGCGACCGGAGCATTGCTTGGCAAGCTGACCGCCAATGCGATCCTCGACGGGCTCACGATCGATTTCGCTGGCGTGAAGTCGGTGCGGGTTCACAAGGACATCGCCGTGTTCGGCGGCAGCGCCGGCTACTCTCTCTCGTTCATCAATCAGGGATTCTCGACCACGGCCATCCCCGAACCGGCCTCCATGGCCCTTCTGGGCATCGGCCTCAGTGGACTGGTGACCTTCCGCCGGTTCTTCCGCCGGTCTTCGATCGCCTGATGAATCCCACGACACCGGATTTTCAGCCCTAGGACCGTTCATGATTTTGCCACCACGGTGGCATTCAATCTCCTGCGGTTCAGAGAATCGCCCGCAAAGGGCGATTCTTTTTTTTCGAACGTCTCCCCGAAGCCTTCCATCCTGAGCGGAGATGACCCTTGGTCGAGGAACTGTGGCCGATCGCCGACTGGAAGTGCGTCCATATGAGACTCCTCGTCGATCCATCCGCACGGCTTTGTTCTCCGTCTCCAACCCATCAGCCCGCGTGCAGAGTCAGTAGGTCGCCTGTGGTCATGGACTTCGAATTTTACTTTGATCACGACCGGCAACCCGATCAGCATGGTCAACGGCTCCCGTTTTCCGGATCATCGTCCCAACGCCCCCAATCTCACGCAGAGCGTCGCAGGGGACTCGTTCGCCGGACCCGCTGGATGGGTTAGTAGTCGACACTGTGGCAGGAATCAAGCAGAGGGTGACCTACGATCCGGCCCTTGCAAGCAGGACCTTGAAGAATGACCATGGCCAAACCTCGAGTCGCATACGACAACCTGATCCGTCGCGCTCGGGAGCTTGGCGTGCTGGGTTCTTGCTCGTCGCTATTGAGTTGGGATGAACAAACCTACATGCCAGAGGGGGGCGCCGAGCACCGAGGTGAGCAATTGGCCATGCTCGCGGGGCTCTTCCACGAGCGAGCCACAGATCCAAAGCTTGGCGACATGCTGGCTGTTCTCGAATCGAATGCCGGAGATTTCGGTCCGGAATCCCCCGAATCCGTCAATATTCGCGAAATGAGGAGGAGTTACGAGCGATCGACATGTTTGCCTCGTCGGCTTGTTGAGGAACTCGCTCGGACGACTTCATTGGCCCAGAAGGAGTGGATATCGGCTCGGCAAGGGTCATCTTTCGAAACCTTCCGCCCCTGGCTGGAGAGGATCGTCACACTCAAGCGCGAGGAGGGGCAAGCTCTGAAAACCCTCCTGCCCACCGCCGATTCCGCGAATAACGACGATGCGACTTATGATGCTCTGCTCGATGAGTATGAGCCAGGGGCGAGGAGCGGCAAACTGATCGCCATCTTCCGTTCGCTTCGGGAGCAACTCGTACCACTTGTTCAATCCGTCGGCGAGGTGTGTGCTCGCCGTGCTCACGAGACAGCCCCGCTCCGGAATATCCTTCAAAGACGATATCCGATCGATCGGCAGCGAACGTTCGCAGAGACCGTGGCGTCGTCCTTAGGCTTCGACTTTCGACGCGGTCGTCTCGATGTGACTGCTCATCCGTTCTGTACGGGGATCGCCCCCGGAGACACGAGGATCACCACTCGCTTCGACGAAAACCGATTCGACCAAGCTTTGTTCGGTGTTATTCATGAAGTCGGGCACGCGCTATATGAGCAAGGATTGCCCCACCAGGCGTTCGGCACGCCGGTCGGAGAGGCCACATCACTGGGAGTCCATGAGTCTCAGTCGAGACTTTGGGAGAACTTCGTGGCCCACGGGGGAGCCTTCTGGACGTACTGGTTCCCGATAGCCCGCGGCTTCTTCCATGAGGCACTCTGGGACGTTTCGCTCGACGAGTTCCTGGCCGCAATCAACCGGGTCGAGCCGAGCCTGATCCGCACCGAAGCCGACGAGGTCACATACGATCTCCACATCATCGCCCGCTTCGAGCTCGAGAGGGCCCTCCTCAAAGGAGACCTGACCGCCGCCGACCTGCCTGGGGCCTGGAGCGAGATCTATAATGAGCTTCTGGGGATACGCCCCGCCAACGATACGGACGGCTGCTTGCAGGATGTGCACTGGAGCGGGGGACTCTTCGGCTACTTCCCGACGTACACCCTGGGCAACATCTACGCGGCGCAGCTATACGAGAAGGCCCAGGCCGATCAGCCCGATCTCGAGGCGGACTTCGCACGGGGGAATAGCCAGGGACTTCTCACCTGGCTTCGGGACCGCATCCATCGTCACGGCCGTTGCTATAGGGCCGAGCATCTCATAGAGAAGGCTACGGGCAATCCGCCCGATGGTCGCTTCCTGATCGCGTTCCTTCGACGCAAGTACCGCGTATAAAAGCCCTTGCGGATGGATGCTGGGGGGCCAGGTCGCGAGCCGCGTCGAGGGGCCAGGAATCACTCGGAGGGGTGGAGGTAGCTCTGAATGTTGCCGATTCGCGTCATCATTCGAAGAATGATTAGCGGCGGGTCGTGAGCGGAGTATTCTTAAGGGATACGGAAGAGGACCTCTCCCCCGGAGCTCAGGAATAAATCGATGAGATCGCCGTTCTCCCCCATCCGCAGCGTCGGCTCGGGACCTCGCCGAAAGACCCAGAGCACGGATCGTCGCCGAACACCCAGGCATCTGCCCATTCAGCTCGAGGTGCTCGAGTCACGACAGCTCCTCTCTACCATCACGGAGTTCTCCTCATCGATAGCGGGCAGCACGTTGCGCCCAGAAGCGATTACGTTCTCCGGCGGCAAGATCTATTTCACGTCGCCGAACACTGGCCAGATCGGCGTGGTCGATACGTCGAACCCCTCGGCTGGCGTTCAATCGGTTACGAATCCTCCCAGCAGCATCGCGATCTCGGATATCACCACTGGTGCCAACGGATCGATATGGTATTCGGATTACGGGAGTAGCGTAATCGGGCGACTGGGCCAAACGCCTGTCGACCTGCCGAGCGGAACCTTCCCCGCCAGGCCTACGTCACTGGTGGCCGGCCCCGACGGCGCGATGTGGTACACTGATACCGCCAATAATATTCTTGGCAGGGTCGATTCGGCGGGAAATGTCAACCCGCTTACCATCACTGCCCACAATCAGATCGGCTTCAATTCGCTGACCTCTCAGATCGTGTCCGCCGCCGGCCAGCTCTGGTTCACCGAATATGATGCGAGCGGTTCGACTCCCGTGGCCGCCGTAGGAGCATACAATCCTACGTTGAATCAGTGGGTTCCCAGCATCCAGATTCCCCAGGCATCAGGCATGAAACCCGTCGATATCATTCTGGGGTCCGACAACAGCATCTGGGTAAGCCTGGTAAATGTAACCAATAGCAACGTCGTGACCGCCGCCGAATTGGCCAGAATCGACCCCACAACCCATGCGGTGACCGAGTTTCCCTTCGCCGCGACCCCCGATGGTATTCCCTATCCGTATCGGATCACGACGGGCGGTGACGGCAATATCTGGTTCGCGGACCCCGTTCAGGCCCGCGTCTATGAGTTTGACATCGCGAGTCACGGCCTCACAAGCTCTCCAGCACCTGCAACGATCCAGAATACCGCCGGTGGGTCCCCTATCAACAATCCAACACCGAAACTGCTGGCGGTCGCGACGGGTTCAGACGGGATCGTCTGGTACACGGACAAGAATGGTGCTATCGGCCAGGTTATCCAGGCGTCTCAGCTTTCGATTCATTCCCAGCCTCCGACCAGTCTGAACGCAAATACGCCGTTCGGACTCGTCATCTATGCGACGACATCCGGGGGCGTTCTCGATACATCGTTCAATGGAGACGCGACAGTCTCGCTGGTGAACAATCCCGGTGGAAGCACGCTGGGCGGAACGCTGAAGGTCCCTATTACCAACGGCGTCGCCACCTTCTCCGGGCTCACGCTCAACAAGGCAGGCAACGGTTACACGCTGCAGGTCTCCACGAACGGACTTACGTCCACCCCCCCCACCACGGCCATCAGCGTCAGCTCGACCGTCCAGGGGGCGACCCACTTCGTCATCCAGGCCCAACCGCCGGCGAGCCTGAATGCCGGGACGGCGTTCTCGGTCGTCGTGCGGGCTGTCAATGACGCGGGTGCGGTCGACACGACCTTCGCCGGGAGCGTGTCGATCGCTCTGGCCAGCAACCCCGGCGGGAGCACGCTCGGAGGCGGAACATTCACCGTGGCCGCGGTCCAAGGCGTGGCGACCTTCTCCGGCCTGACGCTGGACAAGGCCGGCAACGGGTACACGCTGAACGTCACGGCCAGTGGCCTGACCTCCGCGACGACCGCTGCCATCAATGTGATCCAACCGGCCACCAAACTCGTCATCGTCTCCCAGCCATCGAACGTCACGACCGGGTCAGGATTCTCGGTCGTCGTCCAGGCCGTCAATGACGCAGGCGCAGTCGACCCGACGTTCAACGGCAACGTGACGATCGCCCTGGCAGGGGGCGCCGGTGGCCTCGGCGGGACGACGACGGTCCAGGCCGTGAACGGCGTGGCCACGTTCGGTAACCTCACCCTGGCCAACGCCGGCAACAGCCTCGCCCTGGTCGTCTCGAGCACCGGCCTGACGGGAACGAATTCGACCGCGATCACCGCGCAGAATCCGATCCCGCCGTCGCCGGTCGTCGTCTCGGCCTCGATCGTGATGAACCCCCCCAAGAAGAAGCGGGGCAAGGCCACTTTCGGCGGGTTCCAGATCGTCTTCAGCTCCGCGATGGACGGGGCAAGCCTCAACAACGGCGGAAATTACACCCTTCGGGCCCTGGTTCAGGTGACGCAGAAGGTCGGGAAGAAGAAGGTCAAGTCCCTCCAGCCGAACAATGTCGTCCCCTTCTCGCTCCAGATCGTCAACAGCACAACGATCCGGCTAGTTACTACCAACACCAAGGTCTTCAAGCTGGGCGGCCAGATCAAGCTGATTGGGACCGCACCGGGCGGCCTCAAGAGCTCGGCCGGTGGCTATCTCGGCAGCGTCGGTGGAGCGGTCCTGACGTTCAACATCTCCAAGAACGCGAAGAGCATCGCTCCCGCGTGACAGCGCGGGAGCGGGTTGTCCATAATGAGCGAGGGCGCATCGCCGAGATGCGCCCTCGCTTCGCGTTCGAATGACAGACCAGGACCCCCGCGATGAGTCACGACGTGTCCGTCACTCCTCCGCATGATGAGGCAGCCAACCTGGCGGAGGGGATGCTCACCGAGGCGCCGCCGCCCTCGCTCGCTCCCGGCCAGCGCCTGGACTCGATCGACGCCTACCGCGGCCTGGTCATGTTCCTGATGATGGCCGAGGTCCTCGAGTTCTGCCAGGTCGCGGAGAAGGTGCCCGGGAGCAACCTCCTGGCCCCCGTCTGGTCCTTCCTCTGCCATCACCAGTCGCACGTGGAATGGGCGGGGTGCGTGCTCCACGACATGATCCAGCCGTCGTTCTCCTTCCTGGTGGGCGTGGCGCTGCCGTTCTCGATCGCCAGCCGAATGGCCCGGGGACAGTCCCCGGGCCGGATGACGGCCCATGCGGTCTGGCGGTCGTTCCTCCTGATCTTCCTCGGCGTCTTCCTCCGCTCGGTGGGTCGAGACCGGACGAACTTCACCTTCGAGGATACGCTCAGCCAGATCGGGCTGGGCTACACGTTCCTCTTCCTCCTCGGCCGCTGCCGGGTCCGCACTCAGTGGATCGCGTTCGTCGCGATCCTTATCGGATACTGGGGACTCTTCGCCGCCTACACGCCGGGCACGAACTACGTCCCGGAGGCCGCTGGCGTCAAGGCGGACTGGGCCCAGCAGTACAACTTCACCGGCTTCCCCGCGCACTGGAACAAGAACGCCAACCCGGCCTGGGCGTTCGACGTCTGGTTCCTCAACCTCTTCCCCCGGGCACGTCGGTTCGAGTTCAACGGCGGCGGCTATGCCACGCTCAGCTTCATCCCCACCCTGGCGACCATGATCCTCGGCCTGCTCGCCGGCGGCGTCCTGAGGAATTCGTGGAAGCCCCGCCCGAAGGTCCTCGGCCTGGCGATCGCCGGGATCGTCAGTTTGACGCTCGGCTGGGGACTCGGCGAGCTCGGCGTCTGCCCGGTCGTGAAGCGAATTTGGACCCCAAGCTGGGTGCTCTACTCGGGCGGTCTCTGCCTCCTCTTCCTGGCCACCTTCTACCTGGTCATGGACGTCCAGGGATGGAAGATCTGGGCCTTTCCGCTCCAGGTGATCGGCGCCAACTCGATCGCGGCCTACTGCCTCAGCCACCTGATCGAGCCGTTCATCGCTGGCAGCGTCCAGACCCATCTCGGGCCCCACGTCTTCGACATCCTGGGGACTGTCTATGCTCCCTTTGTCCGGGGCTGTGTCGTTCTCGCAGTCTTGTGGTTGACCCTCTTCTGGATGTACCGCAACAGGGTCTTCGTCCGGATCTGATCCAATCCATCGGCCGGCAAAGCTTGCCCAGGATGATGTCCGGTAGGCACGCTTACCCGAATGGTCATCGGCTCTGTTCGATTGGTGAATGATCACTATTCCCCGTGCGCTCCGCACCGGGCCCTTTCATCCACCTTGCCCATGCGTTAGAGTCGCAACTTTCGACCGGCACGAAAATCGCTAGATCCCGCCTTCCAGAGACCTCTCTACATCCTGGACCCCGAAGGGAGTGTCCTAGAGTTCAACGTGCAAGCGATTAGAGAAGGTTTTTCCAGAGCCCCTAATCGTCAAATTTTTTCCATGGTGCCAATCTTTCCCATGTTGTAGACTTCGTTGAGATATTCCGGCTGAATCCGCATCATGTTTGTGACGCGAAAGCCGGAGAACGACCTGGGACAGGCAACTCTTGAGAGGGCAAAGTTCATGCGATCCGGATTGATTCGATGTTTGGCGGTCGCGGCCGCGTTGACGATGGCGACCGGCACGGCGTCGGCCTGTCACAAGTGCAAGCAGACTCCCTGCGCGTACGTCTCGCCGCAGCCGGCGTATCAGTGCGTGACGGAGATGGTGCCGTACACCGTCGTGAAGAAGGTCTGGCACACGGAGTACGACACGGTCACCAAGACGGTGATGGTTCGGGAGCCGGTGACGAACTACGTCGAGCGTCAGCGGGTCGTCAGCAAGCCCGTCTACGACACGATCGAGGTTCCTCGCCAGCGGGTCGTGTGCAAGCCGGTTCACGAGACCGACTACGTGACCCAGAACTACACCGTTTGCAAGCCGGTCCAGACGACCCAGCAGGTGACCTCGTACTGCTTGCAGCCGACGACCCAGTACGTCACCGTGCCGACCGGCCACAAGTGCGGCCTTTGCCACAAGGATCCGTGCGGCTGCAAGACGGTCGCGTGCACGACCTACACGCCGGTTCCGGTGACCCGCGACGTCGTCACGACCACGTTGGTCCCCGAGACGCACACCCGCCAAGTTCCGGTCACCCGCACCCGGTACGTCCAGGAAGTCGTCAACGACGTCCAGCGGATCACCAAGTGCCGGATGGTCCAGGAAGTCGTGACCGAGAAGGTCCCCTGCGTGACCTGGACGTGCGTGCCCAAGACCGTGACCAAGCAGATCCCCCGCAAGGTCTGCGAGCAGGTCGCGGTCACCTGCTACAAGCCGGTCAAGCGGATCGTGCCGTGTGCCGCCCCGGTCGCGTACGCGTCGGAAGTGGCGCCGACGATCCAGGCGGCCCCGGTAGTCGCCCCCTCGACCCAGGCGGCCCCGGCCGCCCCCTCCAAGCAGGGCTGAGGCTGAGGGCCGATCAGCCCGATCGGCGGCTGATCAGATTTGGGCCGGCTCTACCTCCTGGATTCTCCCCCGCGTGCCTGGCATGCTCGGAGGGTCCGGATGGTGAGGCCGGCCCTCTTTCATTCCATGGTCGCGGCCGGCAATCTCCGGTGGAGGGGATCGCTCGTGCGACGGCGAAGTATCCTGATCGTCACTCTTGCGATTGCGGGAGCGACGGCCACCGAGTCCCCGGAAGCCAGGGCTCAGCAGGCGCAAAGGGGTGAGGGCGAGCTTCGATTGGAGACGACTCGGGATGCCTGGGTTTCCCAGGTCGGTTCCGAGGCGGACGGCAACAACGGCGCCTCGCCCCGGCTCAAGCTGAAGAGCTATCAGGAGATGAGTCTCCTCGACGTGGACACGGCACCGCTCCGGGGCCGGGTCATCGAGGCCGCGACACTGCACGTGAGGCAGGTCGGCGAGTCGCCGCTCCTCCGAATCACCGTCGGCGGCGTTGGGGCGGAATGGTACGAGGGGACGGGCACCAGCTATTCGACGGATCCGGGCGGGGCGACGTTCCGCTGTCGCCGTCATCCCGACCTCCCCTGGTCGATCGGAGGTGGCGACCTCTGCCACGTGATCCTCGGCAACGGCGGGACGAACTGGGGGAACGCCGACGCGACGTCCCCCGATGCGAGCGGCTGGCAATCGATCGCGGTTCGCCCGGCCGTGGTCGCCGCCCGGGTCGCCGGGCTCAGCCACGGCTTCCTGCTCTTCGACGACACGGGCTCGGAGTTCTCGCACGAAGGAGGCCGGTTCAAGCTCCGCCTGTTTCCCAACCGCTTCGCCTTCAGCAAGGATCAGAATCGCGCGAGCGCCCCGTACCTGATGGTCCGCCTTGGTGAAGAAGATCGCCGGCCTCCCTCCCCGCCCACGGGACTGGAATCCCTCCCGTTCGAGGGGCTGCCGGGCGAGGCGATCGTCTCGTGGATCACCCCGAAGGACGAGGGCCCGGCCGGCACGCTCGGCTTCGTGGCGACCCTCGACGGCAAGGTACTCCCTCGCGAGTTGATCCCGCTGGCGGGCGTTGCCGGCGGGCGGGTGGAGATGCACCTTCGCGATCTCGGGCTTGAAGCCGGCAAATCCGTCACGCTCGCGATATCCGCCGTGGACGCCGCCGGCAACGTGGGGCCGGCCGCAAGGGTGACGGCGAGGCTGGCGAGCGAGCACCCGGTGGATCTGCCCTTCCGAGGGCCGGCTGTCGCAGGCGGCAGGAGGGCCCCCCCCGATCCGAGGGCCGGATTGCCTCGACTCGGAGCCGCCGAGGTGGCGGTGATCGACGAGCTGGTGAAGGTTCATCCGGAGACGAGGCGGATGATCCCGCCCCAGCCCGCGGACGTCCTGCTGAACAGCCCGATCTGGGATGCCGCCTCGCGGACGATCCGCCTGGAAGCGGCCCGGAATGAGCTGGTGGCCTTCCAGGTCCTGGTCCGGGGTGAGTCCCCGATCCCGAGCGAGAGCCTGAAGATCGGGCTGAAGATGACGGACGGGCAGGAGGGGCGTGGGCGGGCCGTCGAGGCGACCTTCGGACGCTACCACCTGGTCCCCACCGCCGACGGCCCGCTGCCGGATCCGATCGTCCCCCTCGGACCGGATAGCGATCGCACGCCGGCCGAGCCGGCCGGCCGGTTCCTGGCCCGGAGCCTCCACGCCGAGCTCTACGTGCCGCACGAGGCGACGGCTGGCACGCACCGGGGGACCTTGACCATCGAGCTGGGTCGCGACCGCCTGGCCCTTGCCGTTGAGCTGCGGGTCTGGGATTTCAGCCTGCCCGATCACCTCAGTTTCCTCCCGGAAATGAACTCCTACGGCCTGGCGAAGGACGAGATCGACTACTATCGGCTGGCACATCGCCATCGGACGGTTCTCAATCGTCTGCCCTATAACCAGAGGGGCGAGATCGCCGATGGCTGTGCCCCGACCCTCGTCGGCGACGGTCCCGACGGGCGACTCGACTGGACGGCCTGGGACCGCCGCTTCGGCCCGCTCCTGGACGGCTCGGCCTTCGCGGACCTCCCGCGCAAGGGGGTGCCGGTGGAGTGCTTCTACCTGCCGATCCACGAGAACTGGCCGACCCCGATGGAAGGGAACTACCGCGACGGCTACTGGGCCGACCGGGCCTTCCCGGAGTCATACCGCCGGGCCCTCGTCCGTTCCTCCAGGCAGTTCGCCGAGCACTTCCGTGATCGGGGCTGGGACGACACCCTCTTCCAGGGCTTCCTCAACAACAAGAACAACTTCAAGGAGCCCGGCTGGTCGCGAGGCTCGTCCCCCTGGCTCCTGGACGAGCCGGCCAACTTCCAGGACTTCTGGGCGCTCCGCTACTTCGCCCGTGCCTTCCACGAGGGAATCAACCAGGCCCGTGCGAGGGAGGGAAAGGGCGAAGGCGCGAAAATCCCGCATGCGGGAATGAGGGGCTTCCCGCGAATGGTCTTCCGGGCCGACATCTCGCGGCCCCAGTGGCGGCGCGACGTGCTCGACGGGCTGCTCGACGACATGGTCGTCAGCTCGGCGATGCGGGAATACCCGCGGTTGGTCCTCGATCGCAAGCGACGGCTCGGCGAGATCGTCCTGGAATATGGGAGCACGAACCCGATCACGGCGTCGAACTGGCAGCCGGTGTCGTGGAGCCTGGACGCCTGGACGCTCGGGGCCGATGGCGTCGTCCCCTGGCAGACGATCGGCACCGCCGGGTCGTGGCGGCAGGCCGACGAGCTGGCGCTCTTCTATCCCAGGGAAAGTGCCCGGGGCCGGGGCGCCGGAGTCGTCCCGTCGGTCCGCCTCAAGGCGTATCGCCGGGGCCAGCAGGATGTGGAGTACCTGACGCTCTGGGCCCGCCGGCAAGGCTTGCCGCGCCAGGCCGTGGCCGTCGCGGCCCGCCGGGCCCTGAAGCTCGCCGGCACGCGCCGGGCCACGGAGGCCGGAGGCGTGGAGGACGCCGGCCGGATCGACGCCGCGGGCTTCGACCCGGACGCCCTGCGGGCGCTCCGCTCGGGCATCGGAGAAGCCCTCTCGCGGGCTCACCCCGCGCCGGAGGCCCGGCTGATCGACTTCCGGACGCCGCCCCGGGAGCCGTGAGCCGGCGGGGGAGCGTCTGCTTTTCGCCTCTTGCGGCGGGCCCCGTTTCGCCGGGGGGCGACTTGGCGTATCATGGATTTCGTCTCGAGTCGCGGCGAGGAGTAGGGCCTTCGGGCCTGATCCCCCGGGAATTCACCGCAGGTCAGGTCATGAAGCTCACAGCGCGGAACGTCGAGAACGGCATGGTTTCCCTGCACAACACCGGCGAGATCCGCCTCGGCGATCGGCCCGCCGACAAGGGCGCGGCCGAGGCGCTCCTCGGCCCGGGCTGCTACACCAGGAAGGTGCTGTTCGACCTCAAGAACACGTCCTTCATCGACTCCGCCGGGGTGGGCTGGCTGGTGAAATTCCACAAGCTCTGCGAGCAATCCGGGGGCATGCTCATCCTCCACTCGCCGCAGCCGGCGATCGTCGCGATCCTCCGCCTCCTGCACATGGATCGCTTCCTCCACATCACCGATGACGAGGCCGCCGCCCGCGCGATGGCCGGAGCCGAGGTCCCCACCCGCTGAGGCGGGATTCGACCCGCGACGATCGATCCGTCGCACGCCCCGGAGGAGCGCCGCGTGACCGAGTCCCGAGATGCCGCCCTCGCCGTCCTCTTCGATCTCGACGGCACGCTGCTCGACACGCTGGAGGATCTCGGACGATCGGTCAACGAGGTGCTCGCCGGCCACGGCTTCCCGCCGCATCCGCTGGATGCCTACCGGCGATTCATCGGCGACGGCGTGGTCAACCTGATCGCGCGGGCCCTTCCCGAGGAGGCGGTCCGGTCGGACGCCTCGCTCCTGGCCCGTTGCGTGGAGGGCTTCCAGGAGGCCTACGGCCGCGGCTGGAATGTCGCCAGCCGGCCCTACCCGGGCATCCCGGAACTCCTCGACGGCCTGGCCGCGAGGGGCTTGCCCCTGGCCGTGCTCTCCAACAAGCCGGATCCGTTTACTCGCCGGTGCGTGCAGGAGTTGCTGCCTCGCTGGTCCTTCGCAACCGTCCTGGGCGATCGCCCGGGCTTCGCCCGCAAGCCGGACCCCGGCGAGGCCCTGCGGATCGCCGCGGAGATCGGCGTCGCGCCGGCGCGGGTCGCCTACCTCGGCGACTCCTCGATCGACATCGAGACCGCGAGGCGGGCCGGCATGATCGCCCTGGGCGCCGGCTGGGGATTTCGGGGTGCCGAGGAACTGCTCGCCCACGGCGCCGCCGCGGTCCTGTCGCGGCCGATCGACCTGCTGGGATGGGTGGATCGGGACCTTGCCGTCAAGGGGTAGTCTCCGGGAGCCATGCCGGGGATAATCCTCAGCCGGAGAGTCGATACGTCGGGGGACGCGAGTCGCCTCGAGGCATCTCCGGCCACACCTGGACCTTCGGGGTAGTCATGAGCGCCTTCCGCAAGTTGATGGTCGCCAATCGGGGCGAGATCGCCATACGGGTCTTCCGGTCGGCCCACGAGCTGGGCATCCGCACGGTGGCCATCTATTCGCACGAAGATCGCTTCGCGTTGCACCGGCTGAAGGCCGACGAGGCTTACCAGGTGGGGAAGCCGGGCGAGCCGATCCGCAGCTATCTCGACATCGACGGGATCGTCGCCCTGGCGCAGGAGAAGCAGGTCGACGCGATCCATCCCGGATACGGGTTCCTCTCCGAGAACGCCGATTTCGCGCGGGCCTGCGCGAAGGCCGGGATCGTCTTCATCGGGCCGCCGCCGGAGCTCCTGGACCTGCTCGGCGACAAGGTCGCGGCGCGGGAGCTGGCGGAGGAGGCCGGCGTGCCGATCCTCTCCGGCAGCGAGCCCGTCGAGCCGGGGGAGTCCGCCCACGCCGCCGCGGCGAGGCTGGGCTTCCCGGTGATCGTCAAGGCCTCGATGGGGGGAGGCGGCCGAGGCATGCGGGTCGTCGAGTCGGCCGATGCGCTCGACGAGGCCGTCGACCAGGCCCGCCGCGAGGCCGGCATGGCCTTCGGCTGCCCGGACGTCTTCCTCGAGAAGTTCATCCGCAAGGCCAAGCACATCGAGGTCCAGCTCCTGGGCGACAAGCACGGGCACCTCGTCCACCTCTACGAGCGCGATTGCTCGATCCAGCGGCGGCATCAGAAGGTGATCGAGATCGCCCCGGCCAGCAACCTGGAGCCCTTCCTCCGCGACGGCATCTGCCAGGCGGCGCTGGCCATCGGCCGCAAGGTGAACTACGAGAACGCCGGCACGGTGGAGTTCCTCGTGGACGCCGAGGCCGCCACGTTCGCCTTCATCGAGGTCAACCCGCGGCTCCAGGTCGAGCACACGATCACGGAGGTCGTCACCGGGATCGACGTCGTCAAGAGCCAGATCCTGATCGCCCAGGGCTTCGAGCTGAGCGACGACGAGATCGGCATCGACGGCCAGGAGTCGATCCACACCACCGGCTACGCCATCCAGTGCCGGATCACCTCCGAGGACCCGGCCAACAACTTCACGCCCGATTACGGCCGGATCACCCACTACCGGTCCTCCGGCGGCCCGGGACTGCGGCTCGACGGCGGCAGCACGACCTCCGGCGCCATCATTACTCCCTTTTATGATTCGCTGCTGGTGAAACTCTCCACGTCCGGGCGGCGGTTCAAGGACGCCGCGCTGCGGATGGAGCGGGCGCTCCAGGAGTACCGCATCCGCGGCGTGAAGACGAACATCCCGTTCCTGCTCAACGTGATCACCCACCCGACGTTCCTGGACGGGCGGTGCACGACGCGGTTCATCGACCAGACCCCGGAGCTCTTCCAGTTCGCCCAGAGGCAGGACCGCGCCACCAAGCTGCTGACCTATGTCTCCGAGGTCATCGTCAACGGCTTCCCCGGAGTGAAGCGGACCGAGGAGCTGGCGAGGCTCCGCGAGCCCGAGCCCCCGGCCTACGACCACATCGAGAAGATCGCCGAGGGCACGCGACAGCGGTTCAAGGCCCTGGGCGCCGACGGCTTCTCGAAGTGGGTCCGCGAGCAAACCCCCCTGCTGGTCACCGACACCACGTTCCGCGATGCCCACCAGTCGCTCCTGGCCACCCGGCTGCGGACCCGCGACATGCTCCGCGTGGCGGAGGCGTATGCCCACCTCGCCCCCGATCTCTTCTCGCTGGAGATGTGGGGGGGCGCCACGTTCGACACGTCCATGAGGTTCCTCAAGGAAGATCCGTGGGAACGCCTGGCCCAGCTCCGGGAGAAGATCCCCAACGTCCTCTTCCAGATGCTCATCCGCGGGTCGAACGCCGTCGGCTATACGAGCTATCCGGACAACGTCGTCGAGGCTTTCGTCAAGGAGGCCGCCGCGGCGGGCATCGACGTCTTCCGCGTCTTCGACTCGCTGAATTGGGTGCCGAACATGGAGCGCACCATCGAGGCCATCCGCGAATCCGGCGCGATCTGCGAGGCGGCCATCTGCTACACGGGCGACATCCTCAACCCCGCCCGGCCCAAGTACAACCTGAAGTACTACGTCGACATGGCGAAGGACCTGGAGAAGCGAGGCGCGAACCTCATCGCCATCAAGGACATGGCCGGCCTCTGCAAGCCCTTCGCCGCCGAGAAGCTCGTCGAGGCGCTCCGCCAGGAGGTCGGCCTGCCCATCCACTTCCACACCCACGACATCGGTGGCGCCCAGGCCGCGAGCGTCCTGAAGGGCGCGGCCGTCGGGCTCGACGTCGCCGACGGGGCGATGGCCAGCATGTCCGGCCTGACCTCGCAGCCGAGCCTCAGCGCCGTCGTCGAATCGCTGCGGTTCACCGAGCGAGACACGGGCGTGGACCACGAGGCGCTCATCGTGCTGAGCCGCTACTGGGAGGCCGTCCGCGACATGTATGGGCCGTTCGAGTCCGGCCCGCGGGCGCCGGCGGCGGACCTGTACGACCTGGAGATGCCCGGGGGCCAGTACACCAACCTCTTCCAGCAGGCCAGGTCGCTGGGGCTGGCGCCGCGCTGGCCGGAGGTCTGCACGGCCTACAGCGAGGTGAACCAGCTCTTCGGCGACATCGTCAAGGTGACCCCGTCGTCCAAGGTCGTCGGCGACATGGCGCTCTTCCTCGTGGCGAACAACCTGACGCCCGAGGACGCGCTCGATCCGTCCCGCGAGCTCGCCTTCCCGGACAGCGTGGTCGAGCTCTTCCAGGGCCGCCTGGGCCAGCCCCCGGGGGGCTTCCCGGCGGAGATCGCCGCGCGCGTCCTGAAGGGCCGCGAGGCCACCACCGATCGCCCCGGCGCGGGGCTCCCCCCGGCGGACCTCGCCGCGGCCGGCGAGAAGGCCTCCGCGCTGCTCGGCCGGCCGGCCACGAACCGCGACACGCTCAGCTACGTCCTCTATCCCCGCGTCTTCCCCGACCTCGCGGCGCACGAGCGGACGTATTCGGATACGTCAATCCTGCCAACGCCCCTGTTCTTCTACGGCCCGGAGCCGGGCCAGGAGATCAAGGTCGAGATCGAGGAGGGCAAGACCCTGATCGTCAAGCTGCTCGCCGTCGGCGAGCCGCACACCGACGGCAAGCGCACGGTCTTCTTCGAGCTCAACGGCCAGCCCCGCGAGGTGGAAGTCGTGGACCGCTCGCTGGCCTCGGCCGTCCGCGAGACCCCGAAGGCCGACCCGGCCGACCCGAACCAGCTCGGCGCCCCGCTCCCCGGCCTGGTCGTCGGCGTCGCCGTCTCCGCCGGCGATCCGGTCCGCAAGGGCCAGAAGCTGCTCTCGATCGAGGCCATGAAGATGGAGACCACCCTCTACGCCGAGCGCTCCGGCCGCGTCGCCGAGGTCGTCGCGTCGGTGGGACTCCAGGTCAAGGCCGGCGACCTGCTGCTGAAGCTGGCCGACGCCTGAAGCCGGCTCTCACGGGGGCGACGAAGACGTCGCCCCCGGGCCACCGCGAGGTCGCGGAGGGAGTTCCGATGCACGATTATGACCGCAGCAGCAAGTGGCTGATCCAGCACTACGGCGCCTCGATCCTGCGGCTGGCGGGCATCGCGGATATCGTCGAGTGGAAGCCGCTGCAGGCGGAAGTGGTCCAGCCCCGCGGCCTCCCCGATGGTTTCCTGGAAGCGAGGCGCGCGACCCAGGCCGAGGCGAACCTGTATGTCGTGGAGGTCGCCACCTACCCGGAGCCACGGATCGCCGCACAGGCGGTCCGGGATGCGGCGCTGATCTACCTGGACCGAGGCGTCGTCCCGGAGGTGATCGTCCTGGTGCTGCGTCGGCGCGGCCGGCGGCCTGCGCCCCGGATGGCGCGGCTGCGGAGCGAGAGCGGTCGGACCTCGTTCATGGTGAAGTGGCACCTGATCGAGCTCTGGGAGATCCCCGCGGAGATCCTCCTCGCGTCCGAGGACGTGGGGGTTCTGCCGTGGGTTTCCCTCTCTCGGATCGACGGGCCGCCGGGGCCGATCTTCCGCCGCTGCCGGGACCGGATTCTCAGCGAGGCGCCGGCGGAGGAGCGAGAGAGCCTGATGGCGATCTCGCAGGTGCTGGCGAGGTTGAGGTATCATGACGAGACGATCTTCCAACTTCTCGGAGGGCGAAAGGCGATGCTCGAGCTGCCATTCCTCGAAGAGCTGAAGGCCGAGTGGATTCGCGAGGCCCTGGAGCAGGACCGGGCCGCCCGCGAGGTGGCGGAGAAGGCCGCCCGCGAGGCGGCGGAGAAGGCCGCCCGCGAGGCGGCGGAGAAGGCCGCCCGCGAGGCGGCGGAGAAGGCCGCCCGCGAGTCCAGGCATGAGGCCGTCTGCCACATCATCATGGAGGTCTTGAGCGGTCGCTTCGGAAGTTCGGCGAAGGACATCCTCGGCGAGCTGGACGCGATCGCCGACGAATCTCGACTCGAAGAGCTGGCGAGGTTCACCGGGACGTGCAAGGACCTCGAGTCCTTCCTCGCCCGACTCAGGACATCGTGATCCTCCTTGAGATATCCGGTCCGGCTCCTCACCACGAAGGAAGGCCCGAGCCATGCCCGCCCCCCGCCCCGACCTGATCGGCCGCCACCTCCTCGATCGCCGCGGCTTCCTGGGCCACATGGCCAGCGGGGTGGGAGGGATCGCGCTGGGGAGCCTGCTGGCGTCGCAGGCGAGGGCCGCGGACGTCCCGGCGGGGGCGTCGGCCGCGGCGACCCCGGCGCGGGCGAAACGCGTCCTGCACATCTTCTGCACCGGGGCCGTCAGCCACCTGGATACCTTCGATTACAAGCCCGAGCTGATCAGGCGGCACGGCCAGCCGATGCCCGGCTCCGCGAACCTGATCACGTTCCAGGGCGAGAACGGGGCGCTCAATCAGAGCCCCTGGGCGTTCCGCCAGCGCGGCGAGTCCGGCAAGTACGTCTCCGACCTGCTGCCCCACCTGGCCGGCCGCGCCGACGACCTCTGCTTCCTCCATTCGCTGACCTCGAAGACCAACACCCACGGCCCCGGCGAGATGTTCATGAGCACGGGGTTCACGCTCGAGGGCTTCCCCAGCATCGGCGCCTGGGTCGGATACGCGCTCGGGTCGGAGAATCACGACCTGCCCACCTACGTGGCGATCCCGGACCCTCGCGGCGACCCGCAGCAGGGGCCGGCCAACTGGACCAGCGGCTTCCTGCCGGCCGTCCATCAGGGCACCCCATTCAACGCCGACCGGCCGATCCGCAACCTGCAACGGCCCGCGAGTCTCGCCGCGGCCGACGACCGCGCCGGGCGCGATTTCCTCAAGCTCCTCAACGACGAGCATCTGAAGCGGAACCCCGGCGACACCGAGCTGGCCGCCCGGATCGCCTCGTACGAGCTGGCCGCCCGGATGCAGCTCAGCGCCCCGGAGGTCGGCGACCTCGCCTCCGAGACTCCGGCCACGCGGGCCCTCTACGGCCTGGACGACCCCAATCCGATCCTCGCCGGGTTTGCCCGCAACTGTCTCCTGGCGAGACGCCTCCTGGAGCGAGACGTCCGGTTCGTCACCCTCTTCAACGGTGCCTTCGCGATGGGCGAGGGCGTGCTCAACTGGGACGGCCACCGGCGGATCAAGTCCGACTACGACCGCCACGGCCCGATCCTGGACCAACCGGCCGCCGCCCTCCTGACGGACCTCAAGGCTCGGGGCCTGCTCGACGACACGCTCGTCGTCTGGACGACCGAGTTCGGCCGCATGCCGACCTTCCAGAAGGGGACGCAGGGCCGCGACCACAATCCCAAGGGCTTCACCGCCTGGCTCGCCGGCGCCGGCGTCAAGCGAGCCTTCAGCTTCGGCGCCACCGACGAGTTCGGCTACCAGGCCGTCGAGGACGTGGTTGACGTCCACGACTTCCACGCCACCATCCTTCACCTCCTGGGCCTCGATCACGAGAAGCTGACCTTCTACCACAACGGCACCCGCCGCCGGTTGACCGACGTTCACGGCAAGGTGATCCGGCCGATCCTCGCCTAAGAGGATCGCCCCCGGCACGTCATATGGACCGGAGGAGTTCATCCCGCCTCGACCATTCGCTTCGCGGAGGATCCCGCCATGAGGCCCAAGCCGGAACCGATCGTCGGGCTCGATCCCGACCTCTTCGCCATCCCGAAGCCGCGACCCTGGTCGGATATCCGCCGACCCAGGCTGCTGGTCGTGCTGGGAGTCCTGGGCGTGCTGTCGCTCGTCCTGAATGCCACCACCAGGGCCGATGATGCGCCCGGTCGCCGTCGGCCGGTCCCGCCGGGGGTGAGGCCCCGGGTTGTCCTGCCTCAACGCGTTGGGCCGTCGATCGAGGTCAACCCATTCCTCGTCAAGCCCCGCGAAGGCATCGACGACGCCATGGTCATCCCCTCGCCGCGGGGAATCGACGACGCCATGGTGGTCGTCCCGCGCGGCGGCCTCATCGCTTCGTCCCGGCCACGTTGACGCCGCTGCCGATGATCAGGTCGTGGCGGTAGGCCCAGTCGTAGGCCGGGCCGTGCTTCGCCGGGGTCAGCTCAACCAGGTCGCCGAAGCCCTCCTCGTCGAACCACGAGAGCAGCTCGTGGAGGGTGTGGTGGGACTGATAACGCGGGGCGTACCAATCGAAGTTGTCGCAGACGCGGAGTGTCCAGTCCGGGTGGGCGGAGAAGTTCACGAGCTTGTTGAGCGTCCGGTTGACGACCGGGATGCTGCCGAGGACCCCCGTCGCCGCGCAGATCGGCTCCAGGAGGCGGGCCGACATCCTCGTTGAGACGGCCCGCAGGCCGGAGTTGATCCACTCCTGCGGCGGGGTGTTCCTGCGATAGAGCCAGACGGCGAGCCGGCCGCCTCGCTTCACCTTGCGGGCCACCTGAGCGAACGCCCGGCGAGGGTCCGGCGTGTGGTGCATGACGCCGATCGAGAAGGCCGCGTCGAACGACTCGTCCGCGATGGCCAGGTCCAGCAGATCGGCCTGGGCGATGAGCACGTTCGGGAGCCCGGCGCAGAGGGCTCGCGCCTTCTCGACCGCCGAGCTCAGGTCCACGCCGACGACCATCGCCCCGTGGCTCCCCACCAGCCGCGAGTACCGGCCGCCCCCGCAGCCGGCGTCCAGCACGAGCTTGCCGGCCAGGGACACCGCGGGCATCCCCGTCTTGACCTCGAACGTCGCCTCGTCCTCGTCCTCCCGCATCACGTCGTAGCGGTTCCACTGCCGGCCGAAGCTGCCGGCGTAGGGATCGTTCGTGAGCCGGGGGATGCCCGCGACGATCGGATATCGGCCCTCGTCGCCCGAGGTGCAGCAGAGCGCCTCGGGCGGGTCGCCGACCACGGTCAGCGGCCCCCGGCAGCGAGGGCAGCGGAGCAGGGAGAGCAGGTCCGGATTCATGCCTCGACCGGCCGCAAGGTGGCGCGGATGGCCGTGCCGTCCAGGTCGATGTCCGTCGCCGAGGCTGAGCCGTCGAGCGGCCGGTCCTCGATGCGGACGGCCAGCAGCTCGTCGGCGATGTACGACCGGTGGGCGTCCACCGCGGCCCTCAGCGCCGGGTCAGCGATCTCGAGCCCCAGCTCGATCCGCTGGGTGATCGCCAGGCCCGAGTCCTTGCGGAGGACCTGCACGTTGCGGACGAGGTCGCGGACCAGCCCCTCGTGCTTCAGGTCGTCGGTCAGGCGAGTATCCAGGGCGACGGTCAGTCCCTCCTCGGTGGCGATCCTCAGGCCCGGTCGCGCGGTCGTCTCGCGGTTGAACAGGTGAGGAGGCACCGGTTTGTCATATCCCGGCACCTCGACCGGCTCGCCGCGTTCCTGGGCCGCGGCCATCGCGGCCATGGCCTCGTGGTCGGCGTGCTCGACCAGGCCCTTGACCTTGCCGACGTCGCCGCGGAGGACCGGGCCGGCGTCGCGGGCCTTGAGGGCCAGCTTCGGGACCAGGAGCGCCTCGGGCGAGTCCAGGCACGAGACCGCCTTCACGTTCAGCTCGGACTTCACCAGTGCCAGTTGCTCCTGGAGCGCCTCGCGCTGCTCCGGGCCGGTCGCGACGATGAGCAGCTCCGGCAGCGGCTGGCGGACCCGGAGGCTCGCCTGGCTGCGGAGGTTCAGCGCCAGGCTGATGACCCGGCGGACCAGGTCCGTGCGGGCCAGCAGGTCCTCGTCCTCCCACCCGGCCGGGATCTCCGGCCAGAGGGCATGATGGACCGACGCGGGCGCATCCGGCAGCAGGCCGCGGACGGCGTTCTGCCAGATCTCCTCGGTCACGAACGGGACCATCGGCGCCAGGGCCAGGGCCGTCGCGCGAAGGCAGTCCAGCAGCGCCCCGTAGCAGGCCCGCTTGTCCTCGACCTCGCCGTCCCGCCAGAACCGGCGACGGCTCACCCGGACGTACCAGGTGGACACGTCCTCTAGGAACGGCTCGACCTCGCGGAGCGCGGCCGGGGTGTCGTAGGCCTCGTATCCGGCCTTCACGACCCTGAGCATGCGTGCGGTCCGGGCTCGCAGCCAGCGGTCGGTGATCTGGACGGCCTCCGGCCGCTCGGGCGTCGTCAGGTCGGGCTTGTCAATGCTCGCGTAAGTGGTGAAGAACGCGTAGATGTTCCAGAGGTCCGCGAGCTTCCGCCTCGCCGACTCCGCCGCTCCGTAGCCGAACCGGAGCTCGGTGGAGACGGGCTGGCGGCAGTAGAGGTAACGCATGACGTCGGCGCCGACGCGTTCCACGGCCTCGTCGAACCGGATCATGAAGCCCGTCTTGGAGAACATCGTCCCGTCCTCGGCGACGACGCGCTCGTATCCGAGCACACGCTTGTACGGGGCGCGGTCGCTGAGCGTCACGCCCATGAAGAGCATGGAGTAGAACCAGAGCCGGACCTGCTCCCGCATCTCGCAGACCCATTCCACCCGGCCGAGCGATTCCCACTTCTGCGGGTCGTCGAAATAGCCGAGCGTCGAGTACGGGACGATCCCCGCGTCCAGCCAGCAGTCGCCCACCTCCACGACGCGGGAGACGGCCGAGTCGCACTTCGGGCAGCGGATCTGGACCTCGTCGATCCACGACCGGTGCAGCTCCGGGAGCGCGTCCACCTTCGCCGGGTCCACGGCCAGCTCGCGGAGCCGCGCGACGCTGCCGACGACCTCGAGGTGGCCGCATTCCTTGCACGGATAGAAGGGGAGTGGGAGGCCCCAGTAGCGTTTCCGGGAGATGCACCAGTCTCCCATGTTGTTCAGCCAGTCCTCCATCCGCTTGCCGGTGTACTCGGGCGTCCACTCGACGGCGCGGGCCGCCGCGATCATCCGCGGGCGGACCTCCTCGCAGCCGATGAACCACTCGTCCACCAGGCGGAAGAGGAGCTCTCCCTTGCACCGCCAGCAGACCGGGTAGCTGTGCGTATAGGGGAGCTCCTTGAGCAGCTTGCCGGACTCGGCCAGGCTCCTCGACACCTGGTGCGCGAGCTCCCCGGCGAACTGCCCGGCGAATTCGCCGAAGCCCTCGCCCATGGTCCCGCGCTCGTCGATCGGGACGATCGCCGGCAGGCCGCACGTCTTGCCCAGCTCGAAGTCCTCGCGGCCGCAGCCCGGCGCGATGTGGACGATCCCGGAGCCTTCCTGCGCGTCGACCGCCTCCCACGGGATCACGCGATGGGTCACGTTCGCCTGCGCCGGCAGGTCCGGGAAGAAGGTCTCGTACTCCAGGCCCACGAGCTCCGAGCCCGGGAATTCGCGGTCGATGGTCTTCTTGACCCCGGCCAGCACGCCGAGGGCCGACTTGCAGAGGATCAACTTATGATCCCACGACGCGGAGGAGACCTCGCAGTATGTCAGCTTGGGGTTCACCGCCGCCGCGACGTTCGCGGTCAGGGTCCAGGGGGTCGTCGTCCAGAGCAGGAGCCGGCGTCCCGAGCCGTCCTTGAGCGGGGCGCGGACGAAGAGCGAGAGGTGCTCCATCTCGCGGTAGGAGCCGGCCATCTCGTGCTCGGAGAGGCTGGTCCCGCACCGCGGGCACCACGGCATCGGCAGCCCCTTCCGGTAGAGCCAGCCGTTCTCGTGGCAGACCCGGAGGAAGTGCCAGATGCCGGCGATGTTCGAGTCGTCATGCGTGTAGTAAGAGTGATCCCAGTCCATCCACTGGCCCAGGCGGATGGACTGCTCGGTGATGACCTTGGAGAAGGTCTCGACCCGCTGTCGGCACTGGCGGGAGAACTCGTCCAGGCCGAATCGCTCGATGTCCTGCTTGCCCTGGAAGCCGAGCGCCTTCTCGACCTCGACCTCGACCCAGAGGCCCTGGCAGTCGAAGCCGTTCTGATACTTGAGCGAATGCCCCTGCATGGCCCGGTAGCGGAGGAAGGCGTCCTTGAGCGTCCGACCCCAGGCGTGGTGCACGCCCATCGGGTTGTTCGCCGTGATCGGGCCGTCCACGAAGTTGAACAGCGGGCCGCCTTCCCGGAGCTCCCGCAGGGTCTCGAACGCCCGGGCCTGGTCCCAGAACTCGAGGATCTCCTTCTCCAGGCGGACGGAGTCCAGGTTGGTGCTGACGTTACGTACTGCCATCGCGTTCCGCATCGCCTTCTCTGTTGGGGACGGCCTCGACGGGGCATGGGCTGGTGGAGAGGGGACCGGCCGGCCGCTCCATTCCGTTGGTATTGTTCGGCGGGCCGGCAAGGGGGCCGCGGCGGCCCCTGGGTCGCGCACGAGGGCGCCCGCAAGTTGCCGATCCATGCTATAGCATGGTACGAGGGGCATCAAGATAATCAGGCTGCGGTTGGCCGCCGGCTCGCCTCATCACGGACCCGCGGTCCGTCGCCGCGGTTCGCGGCGAGCCGGCCGTTCCCCACCTCGCCATCGCCACGAAGGGCCGTCCATCGATGCACGCCGATTCCGGACGACCCGCCCTCATCCCTCCCTGGTTCAACCGGGTCCGGCTTCGGATCGCCAGGCGCTGGCCCGACCTCCTCGGCCGGCCCTGGATCGTGGCGGTCTCGGGCGGGGGCGACAGCGTCGGCCTCCTCCTCGCCCTGCACGCCATCGCCCCGTCCCTGGATCTCAGGCTCTCCGTCGCCCACCTCGATCACGGTGTCCGGGGCGAGGAGGCGGACGCGGACGCGGCCTTCGTCGCGGAGCTGGCCACCGGGTTGGGCCTCCCCGTGGACCTTGGCCACTGGCAGCCGTCGCGGGGGGGCCACTTCGAGGCCGACGCCCGGCGCGCCCGGCTTGCCTGGCTGCTCGAGGTCGCCCGGGGCAGGGGGGCGTGCGCCGTCGTCCTGGGGCATACCGCCGATGACCAGGCGGAGACGATCCTGCACCGAATCCTCCGGGGGACGGGCCTCCGCGGCCTGGCCGGCATCCCCGCGCGACGGCCCATGGCCGACGACCCGCCGGTGGCCCTCATCCGCCCCATGCTGGCGATCTCCCGATCCGAGATCCGGTCCAGCCTGGCGGCCCTGGGCCAGCCCTATCGCGAGGACGCCACCAATGCCGACACCGCACGCACTCGCTCGCGGATCCGCCTGGACCTGATTCCCCATCTCGCCGGCCGGTACAACCCCCGCGTGGCCGAGGCCATCGGCCGCCTCGGCCGCCTGGCCGCCGGTTCGCAGCGGGTCCTCGAGTTCTGCCTGGATTCCCTCGATCGGGAGACCCTCCTCGCGGCCTCTCCCGACCGGGTCGAGCTCGACCGTGCCCGCCTCGCCGCCCTCCCGCCACCCCTCCGCATCGAGCTCCTCCGCCGGGCCTGGCGCCGGGCGGGCTGGCCCGAGGTCGGCATGGGCGCCCGCCGCTGGCGACGCCTGGGCCGGCTCGCGTCCCGGCCCGCGTCTCCCGCGCATGACATCGGCCACGGCATTCGGATATGCGTGTCCGGTAACATCGTCCTGGAGCGGTTGCAAAGAGGGAATGAAGACCCTGAGGAGCCATCCCGACCCCTTCCCGTTCCAGGGTCCGTCATCTGGCGCGGGAGGACGATCCTGGCCTCGACCGACCCCGACGAGCCTCGCGACGAGGCGGTGGACCTGGACCGCATCGCCCCGCCGCTGGAGGTCCGCGGCCCTTGCCCCGGCGATCGCTTCGAGCCCCTGGGCATGGGCGGCCGGACCATGCCTCTGGCGGACTTCCTCCGCGGCCGCAAGGTCCCCCGGGGCGACCGCGCCGCCGTCCCGCTCCTCTGCGACTCCGCCGGCATCCTCTGGGTCGTGGGCCACCGGATTGCCGACCGGGTGAGGGTCGCCGACGGCACCACCCGCATCCTGGGCCTCCGCGCCGGACTCTGGGCCCCGTGATTTCGACGCGTCGGCGGCCGCGCTCATTTTCGCGGTGCCGGATGCACTAACCCGTGGGGAACAGCGAACTCCTCCCGATCGGGAAAGGGGACCCACGACGTGCTCAGTATCGACTCGCAGCTCGTCGAGGCCGCTCGCCGGGGAGACCTTGCGAGCTTCGGCCTGCTGTACGAGCGGCATTACCGGATGGCGGTCGGCATCGCCCGCTGCCGGCTGAACGACCGCCACCTGGCGGAGGATGCCGCGCAGGAGGCATTCGCGGTCGCCTGCCGCAGCCTGAACACCCTCCGGGACCCTCGCCGGTTTGCGGAGTGGCTGGGGACGATCTGCCGCCGGACCGCCTCGCGGCTGGACGCCGATCGACCCCCGCACGAACCGCTCGAGGCTGCTCCCGAAGGCGGCGATGATCCCGACCTCCGCGCCCTCCGGCTCCAGGTCCACGAAGCCCTGCAGTCCCTGGAGGAAACCGCGCGGGAAGTCGTCGTCCTCCACTACTTCAGCGGCCTTTCCTACCAGGAGATCGGCCGGGCGCTCGGCCTGTCGGTGCAGAGCGTCCATGGCCGACTCCAGAGGGCCCGCGGCAAGCTCGCCCGGGCCCTGGAGCCTCACGATCCATCAGGAGCCCGATCATGAATGCGTCTCGTCCGGATGCGAACCTCGACGGCTGGCTGAAGGCCGGCCTTGGCCAGGCGCCCCAGCCCGACTTCGACGACTGGCGGGCCCGCCACGCCGGCGACCTTGCCACCCTTCAGGCTGCTCATGCGGTCGGACCGCGACGGCCTCGAACGATCCTCATGCTCGCCACGCGTGCCGTCGCCGCCGCGCTGATCCTGGCGGCCGGCCTGTACGCATTCTGGCCGTCCGGGAACCTGGGCCCGAAGGCGATCGCCGGGAGCATCCCCGGCGTCGACAATCCTCAGGCCATCACCTGGACCACCATCTACTACAACCGGGCGACGAGCGCCGACGGCAAGCGAACCTGGATTCAGCAAGAGCGCCGGCTCCTCGCCTACCGCCATCCCGGCCAATATCGCGAGACCTTCCTCGATAAGGAGGGCAAGGCCCGCCACGTGGACATCACGGACGCCCGGGCCGGGCGAACGCTCGCCCTCGACCTGCAGGCGAAGACCGCCGTCCTGAAGATGACCGACTTCCATCCCGACGTCCGCGGGCCGTTCGCCTGGGTCGGCGAGGCGCTCCGGGACCGCATCGTCGCCCAGGCCCTGCGGGTCAAGTCCGTCGCGATCGTGGGCCGGAAGGAGTTCGAAGGCGCCCAGGCGAATGTCCTCCGCGCCATGATCGACCGGGGCGACGACCTCGGCTATGCCCGGCATGATTTCCTCTTCGATGCGTCGTCGAAGCGGCTCGTCGGGATCTGGATCCCGAGCGACAATGGCTTCGACCTCGAGAACGCCCCCGATCGCGACCGGCCCGCCGAGGACAAGTTCTCTCAGTGCTTCCCGGTCGGCTACTGGCAGCGCGAGATTGTCTTGGATGCGAAGGTCCCGGCCTCCGACTTCAGCCTGACGCCCCCGCCGGGCTTCGCCTACAAGGCGCTCGCCCGGCCGACCGTCACGGAGGAGGAGATGATCGCCTACCTGGGCGCGGCGGCGAAGTTCAACGACGGCACGTTCCCCGACTCCGCCCAGGCGGCCTTCGATCAGGCGAAGTTCAACGCGGCCAGCCGGAAGCCGGAGGAATCCCGGACGCCGGCCGAGCGCGAGCTGATCAAACTCCACGACTCCTTCCTGACTCGCGAGATATACCGCTCGCCGGTCCTCCAGTTCGTCGCGGACCACGCCGAGTCCCGATCGTTCCACTACGTCGGCGCGGGGGTCAAGTCCGGCCAGGCCGACCGCATCGTCGCCTGGTTCATCCCCCTGGGGACGGCCAGGAACCGGGCCATCTTCGGAGATCTCTCCGCCCGCGACGTCGAGAAGTCGGAGCTGCCCATCGACATGGGCGAGAACCCCTGAAGCCCGGACGCTCCGGCTCGAGTCCCGCCGAGACGCCCCGACGCCATGCAAGGCGCGTCGGGGCGTCTCCGGTGTCGGGCCTTTCGATCAGGCGGCCCGGCGCGTCGGGAATCCGTCCCGATCGGCGGAGCCGGGCCCTCAACCCGCGGAATAGTCCATGCGGTCCAGGTCGTCGATCAATCCGGCCGCCTGGGTGGGCTTCCATCCCAGCCGCTCGCGAGTCAGTACGCTCGACGCCGGCATGTCCATCGCGGCGAACATGCCGAGCCAGCCGAAGTGGCCGGCGGCCTCCTCGGGGGACAGGGAGACGACCGGGATCTTCAGGCCCCGGCCGATGGCCTCCGCGATGGCCCGCCCGGTCACGCCTTCCTCGGCGACCGGGTGATACCTCGCCCCGGCCGGAGCCTTCTCGAGGGCCAGCCGGTAGACGGGCGCGGCGTCCAGGAGATGCACCGCCGGCCAGCGGTTGAGCCCGTCGCCGACGTAGGCCGAGGTGCCCTTCTCGCGGGCGAGGGCGATCAGCAGGGTCACGAGCCCTTGCTTCTTCGTGTCATGAACCTGGGGGAGCCGGACCACGGACACGCGGACGCCCCGCGCCGCGACCGCCTCCGCCGCGAGCTCCGAGGCCGATCGAGGGTTCGGGTGGTTGGGGTCGAAGTGGTCCTCGGTCGCGGGCCGGCCCGGCGCCGGGGTCCCCATCCCGGTGCCGGAGGTGAGGACCAGGGGACGATCCGAGCCGGCCAGCACGTCTCCCATCGCCTGGATCGCCCGGCGATCGACCTCGCAGACCTCCCGGAACCGGGAGAAGTCGTGGATGAACGCCGTGTGGATGACGCCGTCCGCCGCCGCGGCCCCACGCCTCAGGCTATCCAGGTCCTCGACATCCCCCCGGTGCACCTCGGCCCCGGCGGCGGCAAGTGCCGCGGCACCCCGGTCCGAACGGGCGAGGCCCAGCACCGCGTGCCCCGCCTGGAGAAGATCCTGGACGACGACGGAGCCGACGAAGCCGGTCGCGCCGGTGACGAAAACGCGCATCGGAAACCTCCCTGGGCTCGAACTTCGGGCCGATCGGTCGGCCCATGGGTTTCCAAGGTAGGGGAGCGATCGGATACGATCTATGCTCTGTAGTCCAATCTATTTTCGCGATCGTCCAGGAGCTTCCGATGGACCCGCTCTCGGGCGTGCTTTCACTCCTGAAGCCGCAGAATACGATCTGCGGCGGCTTCGACGTCGGACGGGACTGGTCGATCCAGTTCCCCCAGCATGACGGCATCAAGTGCTACGCCATCGTTTCGGGCCGATGCTGGCTATCGGTGGAGGGGGTGCCCGAGGCGGTCCACCTGAAGGCGGGGGATTGCTTCCTGCTGCCGCTGGGCCGGCCTTTCCGGCTGGCGAGCGACCTCGCCCTGGAGCCCGTCGACTTCAGGGTGATTCATGGGAGTCGGCCGACCGGAGGCGTCTCGACATGGAACGGGGGAGGGGATGTCTCGGGGGTGGGCGGCTACTTCAGCCTCACCGGCAATCACGCCGGGATCCTGCTTCGAGTGCTGCCGCCGATCGTCCACATCCACCGGGAATCGGACCGCGCGGCGTTGCGCTGGTCGTTCGACCGGATGATGCAGGAGCTGCGCGAGCCGCGGCCGGGGAGCTTCCTGGTCCTCCAGCACCTCGCCCACATGATGCTGGTCCAGGCGCTGCGGGCGCACCTGGCGGAAGGGCTCAGGGGTGGCGTGGGCTGGCTCTTCGCGCTGGCGGACGAGCAGATCGGTCCGGCCATCGACGCCATGCACGGTGCCCCCGACCACCCCTGGACCTTGCGGGAGCTGGCGGAGCACGTCGGGATGTCGCGATCGGGCTTCGCCCGCAAGTTCAAGGAGACCGTGGGCGCGACGCCCATCGATTACCTGTCGCGCTGGCGGATGCTCCTGGCCGGCGACCGGCTGAGGAACTCGGAGGATTCCGTCTCCGCCATCTCCCGGTCGCTCGGCTATGAATCCGAGAGCGCCTTCAGCACGGCCTTCAGGCGGGTCATGGGCTGTTCACCCCGGCAGTATGGCCGCGATCGCGACCCGGCGGACGCTTCGCGTTAGCCCGGTCCTGGGCGCCGCTCGACGAGCGGAGGGCCCATCCTCGACGGCATTCCATGCCCTTGTCGGCGGCCCTCGCACCGGCGTCATCAGTCGGGGACATCGGCGATGGACGCGGGCTCGACGCGGGGCTGCGCGTTCATCTCATGGCGGTAGCGGCTCGAGCGTTCGTAGGCGGCGATCCGGACGCGCATGATGGAGCCCAGGGGCCGGTGCTCGCGGATGCCGTTCCAGGGGTTGAACGAGAGGACGTCGTCGCCGTAGACGCGGCGGGCCGGGGACCAGGCGTCCTGGGGCGGGATCCGGAGCGTCGCCACCGGCTGATGGGGGGAGGTCTCTTCCCGCCACAGGATCGCGGCATCCTCGACGGGCATCGTGGCCAGGTCCTTGCAGAGCTGGGCCCGGAGCTGATATTCGGCCCCTTCGGCCCGGAAATGCGCGACGACGAGGTCGCGCATCGTCGAGAACTCGATCGGGCCGACGTCCTTGCCGGTGAGTGCCCGGATGTTCTCCGAGAGGGGCGAGGCGCTGATCTTGGCGATGTGGTCCCCGAAGCGGATCGCGGCCATCGAATGATAGGTTTCCCCCAGGATATGGTGGTTGTCCCGGGCCAGTCCGCGGAGGGTGGCGTCGGGCTCCCGCCCGACCAGCCTGGCGACGGCCTCGATGCCGCGGGCGGCCCCCGCCATGGCCCGCTGGACGACCTCCGGCCTGTCGCCGTTCTTCCCCAGGATCTCGACGAGCTCGCGATACTTGCGAACGGTGCCGAAGGCCAGGACCGGGATGTTGACCATCAGGAAATCCTGGTTGTGCCCCGGATCGCCGGGCAGCAGCCGTTCTCCCTCGACCCCGATCACCTTGACGGCCATGCCGCGAGGCGCGGGGACGGCATCGCTGCGGATGTCTCCCTGGGCCGACGACAGCCGGACCACGACCGGATACGTGGCCGGCCTGGCGAAGATCCCCTGCGCCAGGTGCTCCGGCAGGCCGGGCACGACGAGCTCCCCCTTGAGGAGCCCATGACTCTTGGCGTGGGCGTCGCGGACGGCGTGGTTGTGGCGATCGAAGGCCTTGCGGTTGTTCGCGGCCATGATCTCCACGATTTCCGCGGTCAACGCATCCTCGTCCGCGGCCTGCACCTCGACATCGGGGGAATAACGAACATAATCTTCACCCAAGGCAGCCCCTCCGAGAATGGGCCCGAGGGTCGATGCCAAGCAATCGGATCGTTCACGCCGTCATCGCTACCTGCATCCGCCGTGCCGATCCCGATGAAACGCAAACGGTCACGCCCCGACCGGACCGTTTCCGTGTCCTCACAGGAGACCTGGACCGATGAGAGAGCTTGCCCGCTTCGTGTTGGCCTTCCTCATGGCGTATGGCTTGCTCACGCCTCGAGCCTCGGCGGAGGAACCGCGGTGGCACGACGCGGCGTCGCTCGAGGTCGAGGGGCGGGGCTGGGCGAGGACCGCCGGGCCCTTCGACCGGCTCCCGGATTCGGCCCGAGGCAAGGTCACGCAGGACGTCTGGGACCTGAGCAAGGATTCGGCCGGCGTCTGCGTTCGGTTCGTCACCGACGCGGCGGTCGTGCAGGTCCGGTGGTCGCTGACGAGCCATTCGCTGGCCATGCCGCACATGCCCGCGACCGGGGTCAGCGGCGTGGACCTCTATGCCAGGTCCGAGGACGGCTCCTGGCTCTTCGTCGGCAATCGTTCGCCCCTCAAGCCGGACGGCAACGACGCCCGGATCGAATTCCCGGGAGGGGGGAAATCGGGCCGCGAGTGCCTGCTCTACCTGCCGCTCTACAACGGCACGAAGTCCCTGGAGATCGGCGTACCGCCGGGGGCGAGCCTGACGCCGCCGCCGCCCCGCCCCGAGGCGCTCCGCAAGCCGGTCGTCGTCTACGGCACGTCGATCGTCCAGGGGGGCTGCGCATCCCGGCCGGGGATGGCCTGGCCGGCCATCCTGGGCCGGATGCTCGATCGCCCGGTGATCAACCTGGGATTCTCCGGCTCGGGCAAGATGGAGCCGACCGTCGGCGAGGTGCTCGCCGAGATCGACGCCTCCGCGTTCGTGATCGATTGCATCTGGAATATCGGCGACGACGTGGACGTCTACCCGGATCGCGTGTCGAAGCTCGTCCGGGCGATCCGCAAGGGCCATCCCGCCGTGCCCATCCTCTTCGTGGGGCAGTCGCTGATCCGCCCGAAGGCCCACCCGTCGAGGGCCTCGACCTGGCAGGAGGAGGCGGTGCGGGCCTTGCAGGCGGAGGGCGTCAAGGGCCTGTTCACGGTCCCGGGGAAGGACCTGCTCGGCGACGACGGCGAGGCGACGGTGGACGGCGTCCACCTCACCGACCTCGGCATGCTCCGCCAGGCGCGCATCCTCCTGCCCGCGGTCCGTGCGGCCCAGGACGGGTTGAAGTAGGCCCCGGACGCGAGGCCTCCGGGCCCTCGGTCACTCGGGAGCCCCGTCGATCAGGTCCTGGAGCATCCGGAGGACCCCCGGCGCCTCGGCTTCGCCGAAGCCGTGGGCGATGAGCGGGCCGTCGTAGCCGATCCGTCGGACGGCGGCGACGAACGCCCGGAAGTCGACCGCCCCCTGGCCCGGGGACACGAACCGGCCGGCCGCGTCGACGTCCTTGATGTGGACGAGCTTCAGATCGGGGGCGAGGAGCCTGGCGGCCTCGGCGATGACGGCGGGCTGGCGGGGGAGGGCCTCGGGCGGGAGGATGTTGGCGGGATCGAGGACGATGCCGAGAGACGGCGATCCGACCTCGTCGAGCAGGCGGCGGGCGTGAGGGGCGTCGGCGATGACGTTGCCGGGCTCGGGCTCGATGGCGAGCGCGACGCCGAACGACTCGGCGAGGCCCAGCGCGAAATCGAGCTCGGCGAGGAGGTCGGACCAGGCGGCCTCGGTGGCGTTGTCGGGGTGGTGATGCCACATGTTGTCGGGGTTGCGGGTGCCGGTGCAGAGGGAGACGAGCGGGATGGCCATGTCGGCGGCAGCACGGACGACGTTGGCGAAGCCGACGCGGTCGGCCTGTCGGCGGTCACGGTCGGGATGGATCATGTTGTAGGTGCCGGAGAGGGCGCACAGATCCAGGCCGGCGGCCTGCGCGGCCCGCCTGACCGTTGCCGGGATGCCGGCTGGGAGCTCGGCCGGCAGGGGCGCAAGGCCGAGGCAGGAGAGGTTGAGCTGCACGGACAGGAAGCCGTCGGCCCGGATCGTCGCGAAGAGGGCCTCGACGGGGCGTGGCGAGTAGGCGCGGGCGAAGATGCCGGGGATCATGCGGGGGCCCCTGTCGTGTCGTCGAGGTGGACTGGCTCACCGGTGCGGACGGATCGCTCGATGGCGGCCATGGCCTTCATGGACGCCAGGCCGTCCCGGACGTCGGCCCCGCGCTGGGGGACGCCGACGAGGATCGTGTCGGCGAAGGCCTCGAGCTGGCGGCGGTAGAAGTGGCCGTCGGCGCCGAGGACGCGGGTGGTGGTCGCGTTCCGCTCGTGGAAGATCTCGACGTCGCTCGACTTGTAGTACCAGGGGTTGAAGGTCCTGGCCCGGACGCTGCCGCGCTCGCCGTAGATCTCGAAGCCCTCGGACCAGTCGCCGCGGATCGGGACGGTCAGGTCCAGGTGGCCCATCGCGGTGCTCTCGAACTCGACGTCGATGAACCAGCAGCGGGCGCCGAACTTCTCGCGCAGGCGAGCCCGGACCGAGCGGATTGGGCCGCCGAGGAAGCGGGCGAGGTCCACGAGGTGGCTGCCGTGTGCGAGCATCTCGTAGCGGGCCCGGTCGGCCTTCGGGTCGCCGTCGGGCCGGATCGCATCGGCCCCGCGGCGGGGGAGCGGCTGGACGGCGTCGGTCATCGTGTAGCGATGGGTCGAGTCGCAGTACCAGGCCTTGAAGGCGAGCATCGTGCCCATTTCCTCGGCGATGAACGCGCGTGCGGACTCGATCCCCGGGTCGAACCGGAGCATGTGGCCCACCTGGAAGACCAGGCCGCTCGCCTCCACGGCCCTCGCCAGGTGTTCCACCTCGGCGACGTTCAGGCCGATCGGCTTCTCGCAGAGGACGTGCTTGCCGGCCGCGATCGCGCGGAGGGCGGCCGGGACGTGGAAGGCGTCCGACGTCGCGACGACGACCGCCTCCACGGCGGGGTCGGCCAGCATCCGGTCGTAATCCAGGTAGATCGCCCCGGCGTCGTAGAAGGCGCCGAAGCGTTCAGCCAGGCCCGCGTCGGCGTCGCAGACGGCACGCAGTGTCGTGTTGCGGCCCTTCTGGACGGATTCGAGGTGGGCGAACTGCGCGATCGGCCCGCAGCCAAGGATTCCCACGCGGAGGAGGCGGTCATCTTTCGGAACCATCTGCTTCCCGAGAGTCAGGACGAGCGTGGTCAAGGGTCCGGGGGCGTGCGATGATCGACGGGAGCCCGGGCGACGATCAGGGAGTCCCGTGCTCGCCCGGGCGCATCAGGCGGATGTCGAAGATGCCGCCGGCCAGGCCGGACGGAGCGGCGAGCTTGATCGTCAGGCGACCATCCGTCGCGGACGAGAGGATCTCCGCGGGGATCGGATAGCGCTTCTCGAAGAACCGGCCGCGTCGCGATCCGTCGGGCCGCTCGGTGGCGAGGACCTTGCCGTTGGCGAGGACGTCGAAGGTGCGGCCGCGGTCCCAGCCGGAGTAGGTGATGGCCAGCTCGACGGCCTTCTCTCCCCGGGGGTCCAGGGTGTACTGGAACCAGCGTCCGTGGCGCCATCGGCGGCCCTCGAAGAAGCCGGAGTCCATCCCCTCGCCGGCCAGCCCGTGGTCCACCTCCGGTTGCTGCTCGCCGACGGAGACCGAGTCGAGCGTGGCGGCGTCGCGGGCGAGCTTCTCCCGCTCCGCCGCGGCCAGCCGCTCGCGACGAGCTGCCAGGCCCTCCCGGGTCGTGAGCTGCCAGTACATCTGGTAGCGGGCGTCGTGCAGGCGGAAGAATGGTAGCAAGGGCAGGCCGGCTTTCGCCTCCGGCTCGACCACGTCCACGAGCCGGAAATGAAGCGGCCCGGCGGCCGGATCGGGATCGGGGACGACGTGAGCGGGAAGTTCGGCCGGGGTCGTCAACAGGACCGGCATCGCGTCCAGTGGGCGGTACGAGCCGCCGGCGATGTGATCGCCGCGCCCCGCGCCGGCGCGCAGGCCGTCGAGGTGCTCGGTGCCGGCGGGAGCTGCCAGGACGATCGGCCCGCGGAGGATCGCGTACCATTCGGAGCCGTCGGGGAGGCCCTCGACGGTCGTCCGCATCGGGAGGTCGACCTCGACCCGGTCGCCGTCCTTCCACTCGCGGCGGAGTGCGACGTACGAGGACGGGGCGGAATCGACCCGGACCCTCGCCCCGTTGACCGTCACGGCGAAGGCCCCCGGGGCGACCCATCCCGGGTTTCGCAGGTGGAGGGTGAACGTCGCCGGCCGGTCGAGATGGAGGATCAGCCGTGTCCGCTCCTCGTCGGGGAACGTGGTTTCCTGGCGGAGCTTCAGTCCCATGCCCTGCGCGTCGAGCTCGGAGGCGAGGTAGAGGTTCACATACAGTCCGTCCGCCGCCTTCGCGTAGAGGAACTGGCCGTACTTGCCCGGGTTCTCCATGCCCGAGCCGACGCAGCACCAGAAGCCCTTCTCCGGCTGCGAGTAGACGCGGTAATGCCCCGGCCGGATCGGCGTGAAGTAGACGTAGCCGGGGATGCTCGGGTGGATCGAGGCGAGGATGTGATTGAAGAGGGCACGCTCGTAGTAGTCTGCGTACGCCGCCTTCGGGCCGGTGGCGAAGAGCTGCTCGGTCAGGCGGAGCATGTTGTAGGTGTTGCAGGTCTCCGGCCCTTCGCGATGTTCGAGAAGGCCGTGAAAGTCGCTCGGGTCGTTGAAATGCTCGGATACGCTGTTGCCGCCGAAGGCGACCGAACGTCGGCGGGTGACGGTCTCCCAGAAGAAGCGGGCCCCTGAGTCGGCTTCGCGGTCTCCGGAGAGCGTGGCGATGCGCTCGAGGCCGATCACCTTCGGGATCTGCGTGTTCGCGTGCAGGCCGGTGAGGCGGTCTTCCCCGCGCCGAAGGGGATCGAGCACGGCCTTGTGGTTGAACCGGCGGGCGAGCGTGAGGTACTTCTCGTCTCCGGTGATCGCGGCGATGTCGGCGAGCACCTCGTTCATGCCGCCGTGCTCCTGGCCGAGCATCCGCTGCATCTGGTCGTCGGAAAGCCCGGAAACGACGCGGCCGGCCCAGTCGCCGAGGCGGATCAGCAGCTCGCGGGCCTTCGCGTTGCCGGCCACCATGTAGGCGTCGCGGAGGCCGGCGAAGGTCTTGTGGACGTTGTACCAGGGGACCCACTTTCGGTTCACCGCGCCGACGTGGCCGGCGGCGATCTCCTTCCAGAGCTCATGGCTGCCGGGCACGCCGCCGATGTAGCCGTCGCCGGAGGCCTGTTGGCAGGCCTCCAACTCATCGATCATGTGATCCAGCCGGCGGCGGAGTTCGCCGTCCTTCGTGTCCTCCCCGGCGGCGATCATGTTCGCGAGCGCGGAGAGATAGTGGCCCGCGATGTGACCGTCCAGCCCGCCGCTCTCCCAGTTCCCGTAAGGAGGCTTGCGAGGTTCCAGCCCCGCTTCCCGGCGGAAGGGGGCGATCAGTCGGCCCGGGTCGACCGCCAGCAAGTACCTGCGATTGACCTCCACGGCCGACTTGAAGGGCCCGTCGAGCAGTCGGACGGATCTGAGCGGGAAAGGCTCGGCGGCGATCGCCGGAGGCTTGGCCGGCTCTTCGGCCTTGGCTTGGGAGCCCGCCGCGCCGGCGAGACCGGGGCCTGCCAGGCTGAACGCCAGCACGACGGATCGGGAGAGGAGACGTCCCATCGCAAGGTTTCCTGTTGCAGATCAGTCGGACTTTCGGCCCATGGCGCCGGGGTCTCCCGGCCTCAGGCCTCCATGACGCGCTCGAGGGCGGTCCTGAAGCGGGCCATCTCGTCGCGGGTGCCGATCGTGACGCGGACGTGATTGGGGAGTGCCGACCAGGCCCGGCCGACGGCGACCTTGTAGGCGATCATGTCCCGGGACATCTGCCGGCCCGGCCGCTTGCCGTCCACCAGGATCATGTTGGCCTCGGACGGGATGAAGCCGATGCCCTTCTTCTGCATCCAGGCGCAAAGGTCCTCGCGGATATCGGCGACGACCTTCCGGCGGTCGGCGACGAGGCCCTTGTCCTTCAGACTGGCGACCGCGCCGGCCATGCCGGTGGCGGGCATGATCCCGAGGCCGCCATAATTCCTCAGCTTCTCCAGCAGGTCGGGCCGTCCGATCGCCGCTCCGGCGCGGAGGCCCGCCATGCCGTAGAGCTTGGAGAAGGTCCGGAGGATGATCACGTCCTTCTCCGCGGCCACGTGGTCGATCGCCGGGGTCGCGGCCGTCGTGAAGTGGATGTAGGCCTCGTCGATCAGGACGACGCAGCCCTTCGGCTTGTTGGCGATGATGTAATCCACGTCCTCCTTCCGGGTCACCGTGCCGGTCGGGTTGTTCGGGTTGCAGACGTAGATCACGCCGGCGTTCGGGTCGGCCTCGACCATCGCCTTCGGGTCGTGCGAGTAGTCCTTGCGGAGCGGTACCTGGATGGTCTTCGCGCCGATGAACCGGGCCGCACTCGCGGGTGCCTCGTAGCCGGGGTTGGCGGTGATCAGCGGCCGGGTCGGCGACGTGAACGCGAGCACGGCGCGGTGGAGGGGATCGCTGGAGCCCGGGAAGGGGAGGATGTGCGAGGCGGGCAGGCCCTCGACCTCCGCCATCGTGTCGATGAAGGCGTACGTCTGATCGAAGAGATAGCGGCCCCCCCGGCGGACGACCGCGGTGATGGACTCGATGGCCGCGGGGCAGGGGCCCATCGGGTTCTCGTTGGCGTTGAGCTTCACCGCGTCGGCCGGGATCGTGCCGATCGCCCGGATGTCCTGGGCCAGGGCCGCCTCGTTGTAGAAGGGGAGGGAGGGCCCGGCCGTGAGCAGGGCGGCCCAGCGCGCGAAATCGCGGCGGTTGAAGCCCCGGTCACGCAGCTCGGCTCGGCGATCGGCCCTCAGGGTGAATGGCTCGCGCATCGTCCCTCCGGGGATAGGATGGTGAAGGACAGACAGGAGGCGATGCAGGTGGAGAGCTTCGGGTTGTCGAAGACCTGCCCGAGGGCGCGGCATCGGATCGATCGGTCTCGTCGGGCCGCACGGATCCGAGGCCATATGCCTGGTCGGACGAGTATGGCACGATCGGCCGCGCGCCGCAACCGCGGGGTCGCTCACCGCTCACCGGCCGCCCTGGTCGCCCGGGGCCAGGGCCCCGTCCACGAACGCGAAGAGCGCCTTGGTGGCGGGATCCTCGGGCAGGCCCAGGTCGGCGTTGAGCTTGCTGTGAGTGGATTCCTGGGCGCCGAAGACACGCACCGGGACGCTCGCGGACTTGAGCGAGGCGGCAAGCCGCAGCGCCTGCGCGGTCGTGTCGGGGTGGCCGGCGACGTGCAGGATCAGGAACGGCGGGATCCCCTTGCCGGCGGCCACGTGGGTCACGGCGGAGAGGTCGCGGTGCTTCGCCGGATCGTCGCCGAACTTCACCCGGTGGCCGTACGTCGGCAGCGGCAACCCGTGGACGCGACAGCGCGTCTCAGCCGTCTCGATGATCGCCGGGACGTCGTAGGTGTCGCCGTCCACGGGGACGCAGCCCTTGAGGATGTCGAGGGCCAGCCCCTGCTCCTTGAGGTATCGGTCGTCGGTGCAGACGATCGCGGCGAGCTGGGCGCCGGCGGAATGGCCCATGACCAGGATCCGGCGAGGATCTCCGCCGTGCTCCGCGATGTGGTCGTGGACCCAGCGGAGGGCCAGGGCGACGTCGCGGATGATGGTCCCCATGTCGACCTTCGGCAGCAGCCGGTAGTTGATGGAGACGAAGACGAATCCCCGGCCCGCGAATGCCCGCGGCTTCACCTGGACGTCGGACTTGTCGCCCGCCTGCCAGCCGCCGCCGTGGATCCAGAAGACCACCGGCAGGCCCTTGGCCCCCCGCGGTGCGTAGACGTCCAGCACCTGTCGGTCCTGCGCCGGCGAGGCATACGGCAGGTCGCGGTGGATCTCGAAGGGCTCATCGGCCCCGGCGCGGGCGAGGAGGGAGGAGAGGAGAAGCGTGGACAGGCACGCCCCGGCCCATCGGCGTCGCGGCTGCGGATTCATCGTCATCGGCCAAGCTCCCGGGAGAGACACACCTCCGGCACCTCGCCGCGAACGGGCCGCGACGACGGTTCGTCAATTGTCCCGGGCGCGTCGAAGCGCTTCAAGGATCCGGGCGCGAGCCTCGCGCGAGAGGATATCCGCCTCCGACGCATCGGGCTCGTCGCCCGGGCGGCGGGCGCAGGCCTCGCGAAGGAACCGGACCTGGCGGGCGAATCTTCGGCACGGGGCACAGGCGAGCAGATGCCCGGCCAGGGCGAGGCGATCGACGAGCGGGAGCGGCTCGTCGAGGCGCCGAGAGATCAGCTCGGAGGCCCCCGCGCATCGGAGCGTCAATAGCGACAGGAGTCGTCGCCTTCGCGAGCGAGGGGACGTCATCATGATCGCCTCCTCGTGGCGGAGGCATCCGGGCCGAACCAGTTCCTCTCCAGGCACTCGCGGAGCAGGAGCCGCGCCCGATGGAGGCGGACCCGCAGATTCCCCGCGCCGACGCGAAGCTCGGCGCGGAGGCGGTCCGCGTCCAGGCCGTCAACCTCTCGGCGCAGGAAGGCGCGGGCGAGGTGGCCGGGCAGGCGGGCGCTGCAATCGTCGAAGACCCGCCAGAAATCGTCGTCTTCGAGCGCCGCGTCCGGGGCGGGCCACCGGGCCGGGGCGTTCTTCCAGTGCCCGCGGGCGTCGAAGGGATACGACGCGGGGCGGCCGCCCGCCTCGTCGAGGTCCGCCTCGATCGTCGCCGCGGAGCGGTCGCGGCGGTAGAGGTCGGCGATCTTGCGCCGGAGGATCCCGATGAGCCACGTCCTGACGGAAGCCTCGCCCCGGAACCGGTCGGCCGACTGGATCGCCGCCAGGAACGTCTCCTGGACGAGATCCTCGGCCGCCTCGCGACGGCCGACTCGCCCCCTGGCGAAGCGATAGAGCGCATCGCCGTGGGTCTCCAGCCAGTCGGAGGGATCGGTCGCCTGGTCGCCGGGCTCCGGGCGGCGCGGCGGGCCCGGCATCGGGGACGCGGTCATTCGGCGCGACCCTTCCGAATCTCGGACGCTCGCGGCCGCCTCCCCGAGAGCCCATCGGCGGCGATGTCCAGGGTGGCGTCCAGCGTCACGGCCGGCGGCCACGCACGGGGGGCGCGGATGGCCTTCACGGCCGAGGCCGCGTCGCGACCGTTCACAGACCTCTCGCCGTCGATCATCGTCATCGGCGTGTCATTCAGCCCGTAGGAGTCCGGCTTGGGGCCCGCGTAGACCTCGTTATAGGTCATCTGTCGCCGGCTGTACAGCGGGTCGGAGAAGACGTCCGTCCACGGGTGGTTGAAGTAATCGACGTGGAGGGCGACCGGGACGATCCCGGGCCCATCGGCGGCGAGCCGCCCCAGGATCGCCTCCGCGGCCGCGCACATGTCGCATCCCTGCGAGGTGTCGAGCTCGACGAGGACCCCTCGCTCCGCCGGCGCGCCATCCTTGGCGATCGCCGGGGATAGTCGCAAGTTGACCAGGATCATGAGGAAGGGGACGAGCATCGATCGCGACGCGGAGCGGACGGGCATGGGGATCTCCGGGCGGGATGCGGTCATCGCTGACGGCCCGGCGCGATCCGATCGCCCCGTGCCGTCCGGAGAGACGCCCGGCGGCATCGGGCTATTCGCGCCCGGGGGCGAGCCCGAGAAAATTCGGCCGCGTGCGTAACGTCCCGCGGATTGCCGCGACTACTGCCCTGGCGACGGCGTCACGGCCGAGCCGTCCCGCATTCCAGGAGACCCGGCCTCGATTCAGGATCTCAGACGAGAGGACGAATCATGCATGGAACTTACGTCGCGCGGGCCAGGATGCTCGCGCTCGGATCGCTCATCGCGCTGCTCGGCGTCCGGTCCGCGGCCGCGGAGCAACTGACGGTCACCGTCCAGAGCAATCAACCGCAGGGAGGATTCGCGTTCTCCCCGGTCTGGCTGGGCGTCCACGACGGGACCTACCGGACCTTCACGCCCGGCTCCGCGGTCACGCCGGAACTCCAGTCGATCGCCGAGCTGGGGAGTCCCGCCGCGATGGTGTCGGCCTTCGCGGGCCACGGCTCGCAGGCGGTCGCGGGCTCCGCGCCCCTGGGCCCGGGGGCCTGGGCCTCGACGATCCTGGACGTCGCCGATCCGACGACCCAGCAATTCCTGAGCTTCGCGGCGATGGTGGTCCCCTCCAACGACTTCTTCTTCGGCAATTCGGATCCGCAGGCGTTCCGGCTCTTCGACGCATCCGGCCACTTCACCGGACCCCTCACCATCAAGATCTACGGCACCAACGTCTGGGATGCGGGGAGCGAGGTGAACGACATCAACTTCGGCGCCGCGTTCATCGTCGGCGACAACGCCACGGATCACGTCGCCGAGAACGGCGTGATCACCAGCGTCTTCGGCGGCGGCACGGACTACTCCTCGTACCTCGCCTCCATCGACGGCAAGGCCACGCCGTACGGCTATGACATCTCCCACGTCATCAGCGCCGGCGACCTGATCGCGACCATCACCATCAACGCTGTCCCCGAGCCGGCCTCGGTCGCGATGTTCGCCGCGGGAGCCGCCGTCGTTGGCCTTGCGGCAATCCGGAGACGGCGAAGGGTCTGAGTCGGCCCCTCGTGCCACCCGGGGGCGGACGGATTCGGGGCTCATCGATCGATCATCGGTAATCCGTCTCGCCCACCGGGGGCGGCGAATAGGCCCTCGGCGGCCCCGCGGCGAAGGTCCGATAGCTGCCGGGGGGGACGGCAGGGCCGTCCGCAATCGCGAACCGTGCCTTGCCGAAGTTCACCACGACCCCCAGGCCATTGGAGAAGACCGTCTCCTGGACCGTCCGGTCCGGCGTCAGGACGCGATGCGATTCCATCGTCGCGTAGGCGACTCGCCGCGACCAGTCGCAGACGTAGCGATTCGTCTGGGCGATCTCCTTTCGCCACCGGGAGTACGTGGCCCGATCGAGGAAGAACATCGGCGTGTTGCCGTACAGGACGCTCCAGAGGTTCTTCTCCTGCCAGTGCTCGGGCGCCCGGCAGAAGCCGTCCTCCCACCGCCAGGTGATCATCACCTCGTCGTGATGGACGAGCGAGTAGAACGGTATCCGATGCGCGACCGAGAGGTTGATGCGATACTCGGGCTTGAGCGGGGCCGGCAGCCAGCCCGGCAGGGGATAGCTCGAGGCCGTCCAGCGGACCAGCGACATCGGCGTCTCCAGCCAGTGCAGGTTTGGCAGCAGGCAGTCGATACCCCCCTCGGTCCCGACGACCAGCCCCTTCTCGTTTGCGAGCCGGAGCAACTCCTGGCGGGCCTCGCGAGATCCCTGCGTGTCCATCGGGTGCGACGTGCTCCAGTCCTCGCCCTCCCAGAACGGGCAGGTCCCCACGCAGTCGATGAATCGTCCGTTCAAGGCGAACCGCGGGGCCTCCTCGTCGAGCCGCTTCCGCGCGATCGCGAGGCCGGCCCGGGGGTTGATCACGTAGCCAGGCGGCCAGCCATGACGCAGCTTGCCGTCGAGGTCCCGGACGATCGAGTCGGGATAGGCCTCGGTGTTGAACTGGGCGAAGAGCGAGGCCTTCGGGTCCGGCGCGAACGAGTCCCGGAACTGGTCGTAGCGCGTGATCACGTAGCCGAGGTCGCGGATCTGCGGGATGACGCGGGCCATGGCGTCGAGCTTGGGCCGGAGCGCCTCGTCCGGCCGCGACCAGTACGGGTCGTCGATCTCGACGACGGCCCGCTCGATGCCGTCCTCGTGCATCATCGCGGCGACGGCCTTCACGTCCTCCGCCGGCCCGACGACCCAGAATACGGGCGCCCCGGCGAGCTTATCCACGGTCGGGTTGGCGGCGGCCTTCTCCTTCAGGGTCCTGGCATATCCCCACCGCCGGAAGTGCCGCCGGTACTCCTTCGCCAGGGCCACGTAACCTCCAGACGGCGTCACCGTGAAGATCAGCCGCAGCTCGCGATCGAGCTTCAGCCGGTTCGATCTCCAGAAGATCCGCGGCACCGAGAGCGTCGCGCCGGCAACCTGGACGTCCGCCATCTCGTAGCCGGCCAGGTCGGGCGTCTCGAAGGTCGTCAGCAGGCCGTTGCCCCGGTCGCGATCCACGATCCCGAGGCAGGCACAGTAGGTCGACAGGCCCGAATAGATCCAGTCCTTCGGCAGGGGGACGAAGTCGGGATGGTCCCGGCGCAGCGGGATCAGGGCGCCCTCGGCGTGGGGGAAGACCAGGTCACTTTCGGGGCGCTCCGGGACGAACACGAGCGGATACTCGACCTCGAACCACGTCCCCGGCTCCTCGGGCCGGAGGCGGACGATGACGTCCCGGTCGTCGTCCGCCAGCGACACCCTGACGGAATGCTCGGCGAGCCGCCGCGAACCGTCGGACCGCATCCCGGGCAGGCGTAGCTTGGCGGCGATCACCCGCGCTTTCGGGTCGACGGTAACCTGCCTCGCCGCGGCCGGCGGGTCGGACGGCACGACCACCTGCCGCCAGGCCGCGCCGGTCTGCTTGTCGGCGATGGTGATCCGGCCGTCGGCCGCCATCTCGACGCGGAGCGTCGCGTTCTCCACGGACTCAGCGGCTCTCGTCACGGCGGTGGCGGATATCACGACGCAGAGGCAGGTGAGGAGTCGCATCGGGCATGGTCGATCTCTCATACTTCGAAGCCTCGACGTCCGGACTTTCGGCAGCTCGACTCCATTCTGGTCGCGGAATCGGTCGGGCACCAGGAACGAGGCACGGAATCCTGGCATACTACTGGAGTTTCGACCAAGACGCGGCGGGCACCCCGCCGCCGGGGAGTCCGTCCATGAAGCGAATCCGGATCATCCACGACACCGCCTATCACTACAAAGTTCCCGTGACCTTCGGTCCGCACCGGGCCCTGCTGCGGCCGCGGGAGGGGCACGACCTGCACATCGACTGCTCGACGCTGCTGGTCGAGCCGGAGGCCTCGGTCCGGTGGTATCGCGACATCTACGGCAACTCGATCGCCATCATCACGTTCCTGGAGCCGGGGCCGAAGCTGCACGTCCACAGCGAGATCGACGTGGACCTGTACGAGGACGTGCCCATCGACTGCACGATCGACCCGATGGCCCAGGAGTACCCGTTCCAGTACGACGCCACCGACCAGGTCGAGATCATGCCCTATCGACTGCCGAGCTATCCGCACGACGGCCCGGCCGTCCAGCGCTGGCTCCGCGACCTTTATCAGCCGGGGCAGAAGGCCGACACGGCGGAGCTGCTCGATCGGCTGAACACGCGGATCTTCGAGTCCTTCCGGTACGCGGAGCGGCACGAGATGGGGGTCCAGATCCCCTGCCGGACGCTCGAGCTGGGGAGCGGCTCGTGCCGGGACTTCGCGGTCTTCATGATGGAGGCGGCCCGCCACTGGGGCCTCGCCGCGCGGTTCGTCACGGGCTACATCCAGATGGCCGAGGGCCAGCACGGCTCGACCCACGCCTGGACCGAGATCTACCTCCCGGGCGCCGGCTGGCGGGGCTTCGACCCGACCAACAACAAGCCCGCGGGCACCGAGCACATCTCCGTCGCCGTCGCCCGGGCCCACGAGAAGGCCTCGCCCCTGTCCGGCTACTGGGATGGCCCCGGCGACGCCTTCGAGCGGATGGAGGTCTCGGTGCAGGTGGTGGCCCAATGACGATTCCGGACCGGCGGGCTCTGAAGATCCCGCTCCACACCGACCGGATCTCATCGGGTCGGGTGGCGGTCCGGGAGTGGTTCCCCTCCGTCCCGGCCTGAGGCGGAGGGTTGACGCCGCGGGCGCGGCGATCGGCTCACGTCAGGATTCCGCCGCGAACGGCTCGCGGGGCGAGGACTGGACCACGGGGCGGGCCTGGGACTGGATGCGATCGATCTCGGCCTGGGCGTCGGCGACGGCCGGGGCGTTCGTCAGGACTTCCAGGGTGGTCTCGGCGACGTGGCGGCCGCCCACCGGGAGCGCGACGACGCGGCCGCGTGCCTTCTCGAAGGGGAGGGGATTTGGGTAGTTGGTGGCCGGCTCCAGGCCGGTGACGTATCCGTCGCGGGCCCCCGCGGTGTTCTTCCAGAGGGTGAAGCACGGCAGCTCGTCGGTCCGATAGCGGAGGACGACCGCCTTGTCCCCGCCGCGGTTGCGGAGCATGGCCATCGTCCGCCCGGCCTCGGGGCCGGAGGGATGGGTCATCAGCTCGTGGAAGTAGACCTGCTCCGCGTAGCCGGGCCGGGGCGGGCCGTAGACCTCGTAGCCCTCCAGGCCCTCGACGGCGCGGGGGTCGCGGGGGGTCATGGTCCGGATCGGCGCGGCGAAGCGGGAATCCTCCTGGAGGAACGGGAATCCGAAGTTCCAGTGGTAGAGGACCTGCAGGTCGACCGGCTGGTCCTTCAGGTTGACGAACTCGTCGCGGACGGTCAGCCGGTTGGAGCCGGGGGGCGTCGAGGTCCGCGCGACCATCCGGACCTGCGGGCCGAAGAGGTGGGCCTCGGTGACGTGGCCCTCGACGACGATTTCGTAAGGGGGCTCCTCCGCGACGTGGACGGCGACGTAAGACGCCGGGATGTTCGCGACCTTGCCGTGGAGGTTGTGGATCGTGTTGCTCTCCGAGCCGTCCGGCTTCCTGTCCTTCACCTCGAACGGGGCGCCGTTCCAGGCCAGGCCGCAGCGGACGAGGAGCTCGTCGAAGCCGTCCAGCCAGCCGAGGCCGCCGGCCGCGGCGAGGTTGACGAAGGCCGGGTTCACGGGGCCGTCGGTCACGGGCGAGTCCCAGCCCAGGCGGTCGCCGTCGCAGGAGCCCTTCCAGATCCCCATGCCGCGGGTCGGGATGACCGCGAACGAGAGCCGACCGTTGTCCACCTCGATGAGATCCACGCCCTCGCGGCGGCCGCCGCGGAGCCGTCGCTTGCGGATCGAGATCCGGCGGTCGCCGGGGAACCCCAGGGATCGGCCATCGATCGAGAAGCTCTCGACCCAGATGTCGCGGGACAGGTCCGTGAGGACGAACGTCGCCATGGGAAGGTGGCCTTCGAGGTCAGGGGTCAGGAGGAGGGGCGGGTGTTCGCCCGCCCGGGGCCGCGGTCCGTCGCACCGACGCGGCCCGATGTCCTCAAGGATGCGCGTCGGGCCGGCCCGAAACAATGCCCTGCCTCGCCCCCGAGGGGTTGAAGGGAATTCAGGGCGGCGGGTGGAACACGAACCTTGACGTGCGTATCTTCCTGTCAAGAGAATCTTCGAAATGGCGCTCTCGCGTCGACGCGTCCGCGTCTTCCGCATCGATCGGTTCCTCTCCCGGGAGTGAGGCGGCCTGATGAAAGCGATCCCCGTGTGTCTCGCGGCCATCATCCTGGCCGTCGTCGGCGTCCTGGCGGCTCCTTCTCGAACCGGCAAGGCCCAGGTCCAGGTGGCCGCCCCGCCGCCGCAGCAGGCCCCGGCCGTCGCCCCCGCGGCCGCCGCCGCATCGGCCCCGGCCGCCGCCCCCGCGGCCGCCGCGGCGCCGGCCTTCACCCCTGAGCAGAAGGCCGTGGCCGACGCCCTCGGCTCGTTCGTGAAGGCGTACAACAGCGGCGATACCAAGGCCCTGGCGGCGTTCTTCGCCGACGACCTGGTCCTGATCGACCCGGAAGGCGTCCAGACGCGTGGCAAGGCGGCCATCGGGGAGATGTACGCCACGGCCTTCCGCGACAACGCCGGATTGAAGCTGGAGGCGCAGGCCGGCGAGATCCGCTTCATCACGCCGGATGTCGCCCGGGTGGAAGGGGAATCGCGGGTCTCGTCCCCGAACGGGGATGCCGCGGAGTTCAATCGCTTCGCCGCGCTCCTGGTTCGCAAGGCCGGCGCCTGGCAGGCGGCGGAGATCCGCGAATTCGCCGCGCCGGCGGAGGACATCCCGAGCTATGATCGGCTCCGCGAACTCGAGTGGATGGTCGGCCACTGGGTGGACGACGGGGGCGACGTCAAGGTGGAGGCCGACGTCGACTGGGCCGACAACGCCAGCTTCCTGGTGCGGACGTATCGGGTCCAGATCGCCGGCGAGAATGCCTCCTCCGGCACCATGTTCATCGGGTGGGATCCGCAGAGCGGCCAGATCAAGTCCTGGAACTTCGACTCCGAGGGGGGCCACGGCGAGGGCCTCTGGACCAAGACCTCCGACAAGGAGTGGGTCGTCAAGGCGACCGGCGTGCTCCGCGACGGGCGGCCGAGCTCGTCCACGCAGATCCATACGATCCTCAACAAGGACTCGGTGAAGACCGACTCCATCGACCGGATCATCGGAGGCCAGATCGCGCCGGACATCACCGATGTCGTCATGGTCCGCAAGGCACCCGAGCCGGGCGAGCCCGCCGGCGCGGCCGCCCCGGCTCCGGCAGCGGCCCCCGCGGCTCCTGTGGCTCCGACGGCCCCCGCGGCTCCCAGGTAACCGCATTTCGACCTGCCCGATTCGACCGATCCCGCGACGACTCTCCCAATCCGCCACATCCGCCCGGCGCGCGAGGACCTTCCATGTTCAGCCAGCGACGATGGATCCCACTCCTGGGATTGCTCACCCTCCTCGGTGCCACGGAGCCGGCGCAAGCACAACGCGGACGTGGAGGCGGCGGCATGGCTCGCCCGGCGGGCGGGGGTGCTCGGCCCGCGGGCGGAGGAGCCCGGCCCAACATGGGCGGCATGACCCGTCCGAGCATGCCCACGAACCGGCCGGCGATGGCCGCCCGTCCGAACACCGGCGGGATGAACCGGCCCAACATGGGCGGCATGACCCGTCCGAATACCGGCGGGATGAACCGGCCCAATATGGGTGGGATGAACCGGCCCGCGCCCCTGCCCGGCGGCGGGATCGGCGGCGGTAATCGGCCCGGCGGCGGGATCGGCGGCGGGGCTCGTCCTACGCCCCTGCCCGGCGGAGGGATCGGCGGTGGTAACCGGCCCGGCGGAGGAGGGATCGGTGGCGGGGTC
>NZ_JAALJH010000070.1 GCF_011064615.1 Aquisphaera insulae
GACCGCCGTCAATACAAACCGTGTCGTGCGCCCTTCGGATTCTGTTCGCGGTCGCGCCGCGATCAGGGCCGCCCCGTCCCGCGGTCAGGCCCACAGAACGTCGCGATCGCCGGCGATGACCTCGCCGATGATCCAGGACGGCACGGCGGCCTTCTGGTTCAGGTGCCGGACGATGGAGTCGGCGTAGTATTCGGCCACGATCAGGACCAGGCCGATGCCCATGTTGAAGACCCGGAACATCTCCGGATCCGGAATCCCGCCAAGGCCTTGCAGCCAGCGAAAGACCGGCGGGATCTGCCACGAGCCGCGTTCCAGGCGGATGGCGAGCCCTTCCGGGAGGACGCGGGGGGGGTTGTCGATGAGGCCGCCGCCGGTGATGTGGGCGACGCCGTGGATCGTCTTCTTGACCCGATAGTTGCGGCGGATCGTCTTGAGCGGACGGGTGTAGATCCGGGTCGGCTCGAGGAGCTCGTCGGCGACGGTCTTCCCCAGGGCCTCGACGCGGGCGTCGAGCGCCAGCCCGGACCGCTCGACGATCTTGCGGGCCAGGCTGTAGCCGTTGGAGTGGAGCCCGGAGCTGGCCAGGCCGATGACCTTGTCCCCCCGACGGATCTCCTTCCCGTCGAGGATCTGTTTCCGATCGACCACGCCCAGGCAGAAGCCGGCCAGGTCATATTCGCCCGGCTGATAGAACTCCGGCAGGATGGCCGTCTCGCCCCCGATGAGGGAGCACTCGGCCTCGATGCAGCCGTCGCTGATCCCCCGGACGATCTCGGCGGTGAGCGCGGGGTCGTCCTTCGACATGGCGACGTAATCGAGGAAGATCAGCGGCTCGGCCCCCGCGCAGAGGCAGTCGTTGACCGACATCGCGACCAGGTCGATCCCGACCGTCCCGTGCCGGCCCGCGGCGACGGCGACCTTGAGCTTGGTCCCGACGCCATCGGTGGAGGCCACCAGGACGGGGTCCCGATAGGTCCGCGAGAGGAGGCCGATCTGGTCATCCAGGCGGAAGAGGCCGGCGAAGCCGTCCTTCCATTCGATGACCCGAGGGGAGAAGGTCCGCCGCATCAGGGGCGGCAGGCGGGACATGGTCTCCTCGTAGGTGTTGAGGTCGACGCCCGCCGATCGGTAGTCCAGGGATTCGCTCATGATGGAGGAACCGCACCCTCTGCTCGGAAGTCCTGTGGCGGGCCGGTCGCGGCCGGCCCGGGCTCGGCGACGCCCTTGAAGCGGTCGACGGGCCGAGATATTTTTTAGGATCCCCGGAACGAGCACGCCCGGAGGATCGTCCCGTGCACCGATCCTCGGCCGGATCCGCTACAGCCTACCCTATTTTCTCCCCAGGAGCCCGCCCCGATGTACCGCAAATGGATCGGCCTCGCCGCCACCGCCGCCCTGATCGTCGCCTGCGGGCTGGGCTCCGCCCAGGCCCAGGAGAAGAAGGAAGCCCACGAGGAGAATGAGACGCCCCTGGGCAAGATCATGGAGAAGGTCCAGAAGCTCAATATCGCCGTCCCCAAGTACGTCCGCAACGCCGCCCAGTACCAGAAATCCCGCAAGGACCTGGACAAGGCCCTCGAGGAGTACATCAAGCTCGCGAAGGATAGCAAGTCCATCCGCGAGCCGTACGTCACCAACGTCAAGGACGTGAAGGAGCCCGTCAAGAAGTGGGACGAGATCATGGACGCCTGGGAGAAGACCCTGAAGGAGATGGCCGACGGCGTGAAGAAGGAGGCCACCAGCCAGAAGGACGCCAAGCAACTCTACGAGAACGTGAAGAAGACGTGCGTGGACTGCCACACGATCTTCCGCGTGGAGAAGGAGGCGTTCTGACCCCGCCCCTCGACTCTATCTCCTGGATGGACAAAACGTTCCGTCCGGTCGAGGCGAACCTCGCCGCGGACGAGGCCCTCCTCATCGAGGCCGACGAGGGGAGGGCCGGCGCGGTCGTCCGGGCCTGGGAGTCGCCGGGATACGCCGTGATCCTGGGGGCCTCGCGGAGGCGGGCCGAGGAGGTGCACCTGGACCGGTGCGAGGCGGACGGCGTCCCGGTCCTGCGGCGATCGAGCGGCGGCGGGACCGTCCTGATCGGCCCTGGGGCGCTGAACGTGACGGTCGTTCTTCCCGCGACGGCGGCCCCGGGCCTGGCGACCGTGGAGGGTGCTCAGGGATACGTGATGGGCCGGCTGGCCGAGGCGCTGACCAGGCCCGAGCGACCCGTCGGCGTCCTGGGATCCGGTGACCTGGCCGTCGACGGCCGCAAGGTCGCCGGCAGCGCCCAGCGGCGGCTCCGGTCTTGGTTCCTCGTCCACGCCTCGATCCTCCATCATTTCGACCTCGACCGGATCGAGCGCTATCTCAAGGCGCCACCTCGCCAACCGGCATATCGGCAGGGCCGATCCCACGGCGAGTTCTTGAGCAATCTGGGCCTTCCGCGTAGAATCGTGGAAGCATCGATCCGCGCGGCCTGGATGATCCCTCCTTCGCAAGCCTCGGCGACGGATGTTCCGCACCACCTGCTCGAATCACTGCTCTCCGAACGGTTCGCCAACCGATCCTGGATCGAGCGATTCTGAAGAGACGGCTCATTCGCCGTTTACGGCCGCGCCCGAGGTTCGTACCCTGTCCGCGATCTCCTCTCCGAGGACGCGGGCCGACGATCGATCCGACGTGCCGTGGAGATATCCGGCGTGCGACGGGCCGCCCGCCGAGCCCCGGCGCGCCCGCCGGGAAGGCCCACCGACCAGCCCCATCCCGCCCCCCCTTCCGAGGCGAACGCGCCCGGCCGTCAGGCGGCCCCTGTTTCGCCTGGAGATCACACGACCATGACACCCCCAACGGTGGCCAACCGAGCCAACCTGGATCTGCTCGAGGACTATCACCAACGCTGGTTGCGTGATCCCGAATCGGTGGATCCATCCTGGCGTAACTTCTTCGAGGGTTACGAGCTCGGTCAGTCTTTCAAGGGGCTGACGGCCGACGGCGACGGCGAGGCGCCCCGGCAGTTCGCCGTCAAGGCGGTCACCCGGCTGGTGGACGCCTACCGGGAGATGGGCCACTATCTCGCCAACCTCGACCCGCTGGGCATGGTCCCTCGGCGTCAGTCGTATGAGCAGCTCGACCTGTCCAACTTCGGGCTCTCCGACGAGATGCTCGACCAGACCTTCTGGAGCAAGCTCGGCCCGAACAACCACTGCACGCTCCGGCAACTGCTGTCGATCCTCCACGACACCTACTGCCGGACGATCGGCGTCGAGTTCATGCACATCCAGAACCTGGAAATCCGCCAGTGGTTGCTCGACCGGATGGAACCCGTCCGCAACCGGCCCGCGATGGACCTGAAGAAGCGGCGGCGGATCATCTACAAGTTGAATGCGGCGGAGCTCTTCGAGAATTTCCTCCACAAGAACTACGTGGGCCAGAAGCGGTTCTCGCTCGAGGGGGGCGAGATGCTGATCCCGCTGCTGGACGCCATCATCGAGCGGTCGGGGACGCACGGCGTGGCCGAGGTCGTGCTCGGGATGCCCCACCGCGGGCGGCTCAACGTGCTGGCGAACATCCTCCACAAGCCCTACAGCCTGATCTTCAGCGAGTTCGAGGGGAACATGCCGGAGACGGTCGCCGGCGACGGCGACGTCAAGTATCACCTCGGCTTCTCCGCCGACCACGTGACCCAGGATAAGCGGACGGTCCACCTCACGCTGACGCCCAACCCCAGCCACCTCGAGGCCGTGGACCCGGTCGTCGAGGGCCGGATGCGGGCCAAGCAGCGCCGCTACAAGGACTCCGACCGACGCCTGGGCGTCCCGATCCTGATCCACGGCGACGCCGCGTTCGCCGGCCAGGGGCTCGTCCCCGAGACACTCAATCTGTCCCAGCTCCCGGGCTACCGGACCGGCGGGACGATCCACATCGTCGTGAACAACCAGATCGGCTTCACGACCTCGCCCAGCGACGCCCGGTCCACCCGCTACTGCACCGACGTCGCCAAGATGATCGAGGTGCCGATCTTCCACGTCAACGGCGAGGATCCGGAGGCGGTCGTCTACGTCGGCGAGCTCGCCACCGACTTCCGCCAGACGTTCGGCCAGGACGTCGTCATCGACATGTTCTGCTACCGCCGGCACGGCCACAACGAGGGGGACGAGCCGGGGTTCACCCAGCCCCTGATGTACGAGAAGATCCGCAACCGGATCAGCATCCGCGAGCTCTACACCGAGCAGCTCGTGCTCTCCGGCGAGCTCTCCAGCCAGGAGGCGGAGACGATCGCCGAGACGTTCGCCGAGAAGATGCAGGAGGTCTTCGAGGAGGTGAAGGTCCGCGGCGTCGAGCCCCGGATGGTCTCGCCGGGATACGCCACCGGGCCGTGGGCGAGCCTGACCCCGAACTACTCGTTCGAGTCGGTGGAGACCGGCGTCGCCTTCGAAACCCTGAAGGCGATCGCGACGGTCGCCACCCAGCCGCCGGCCGGCTTCACCGTCAATCCGAAGCTGACCCGGATCTACGGCGCCCGGCTGAAGTCCGTGGAGACCCGCGGCGAGGTCGACTGGGCGACCGGCGAGGCCCTCGCCTTCGGGTCGCTCCTGCTCGAGGACACGCCGGTCCGCCTGAGCGGCCAGGACAGCCGCCGTGGCACCTTCAGCCAGCGGCACGCCGTGCTCGTGGACCAGCACAACGGCGACCGCTGGACCCCGCTGAACCACCTGGCCGAGGGCCAGGCCGAGCTCTGCGTCTACGACAGCCTCCTCTCCGAGGCCGCGGTGCTCGGGTTCGACTACGGCTACTCGCTGGAGGAGCCCCACATGCTGATCATGTGGGAGGCCCAGTTCGGCGACTTCGCCAACGGGGCCCAGGTCATCATCGACCAGTTCATCGCCTCCGCCGAGTCCAAGTGGGGCCGCGGCAGCGGCCTGGTCATGCTCCTGCCGCACGGCTACGAGGGCCAGGGGCCCGAGCACTCCAGCGCCCGGCTCGAGCGCTACCTCTCGCTCTGCGCCGAGGAGAACATCCAGGTCGCGGTCCCGTCCACCCCCGCCCAGTATTTCCACCTCCTGAGGCGGCAGGTGCGGCGGAACTTCCGCAAGCCCCTGGTCGTGATGACCCCCAAGAGCCTGCTCCGCCACAAGGCGGCGGTCTCGCCCGTCGACCAGCTCACCGTCGGCTCCTTCCGCAACGTCCTCGACGACGCGACCACCTCCGACCGCGCCGGCCGGGTGGTCCTCTGCTCGGGCAAGGTCTATTACGACCTGGTCGCCCGCCGCGAGGCCGTCGGCAAGGAGAAGGAGGTGGCGATCATCCGCGTCGAGCAGCTCTACCCCTGGCCGGCGGACGAGCTGAAGAAGGTGCTGGCCCGCTACGGGGCCGCGACCGAATGGGTCTGGGTCCAGGAGGAATCCCAGAACATGGGCGCCTGGACGTTCGTGGCGCCCAGGCTCCAGGAGCTGACGAAGGGCCATTTCCAGTACGTCGGCCGCGACGCCAGCGCCAGCCCGGCCACCGGCTCCAAGCTCGTCCACGACCAGGAGCAGGCCGAGCTCGTCGAGGCGGCCATCGGCGCGACCGTGCCGCACCTCGTGGCCGCGACCCCCGTCCGCTCGCTCGCCATGCCCGGCATGGCCGCCCGCCAAGGAGTTCACTGAGACATGGCTGCCGTCCCGATCGTCGTCCCCGGTGTCGGGGAATCCATCACCGAGGGGATCCTGGCCCGCTGGCTGAAGCCCGACGGCTCCGTCGTCAAGGCGGGCGAGCCCCTCTTCGAGCTCGAGACCGACAAGGCCAGCAACGTCGTCCCCGCCGCCGCGGGGGGCCTGCTCAAGGTCGCGGCCGCGGAAGGTGACACCGTCGCCATCGGCGCCACCATCGGCACGCTCGACCCCGACGGCAAGGCCGCGGCCGTTGAGAAGGCCGCCCCCGCCCCCGCACCCGCACCCGCCCCCGCGGCCCCGTCGCCCAACGGCGGGGCGACCTCGGCCGAGGCCGCCCTGCCCCTCTCACCGGCCGTCCGGCGGATCACGGCCGAGGAGCACGTCGACCCCGCGAAGGTCGCGCCGACCGGCCCCGGCGGCCGGATCACCAAGGGGGACGTGATCGAGCACCTGGCGAAGCCGGCCGCGCCCGAAAAACCGGCGCCGCCGGCCGCGCCCGCGGCCTCGCCGGTCGTGAAGCCTTCCGCTCCGCCCTCGGCTCCGGCGGCGACGGCACGGCCCTCCGCCGGCCGCGAGACCCGCCAGCGGATGAGCGGGCTCCGCCAGAAGATCGCCCAGCGGCTCGTCGAGGCCCAGCACACGGCCGCCATCCTGACCACCTTCAACGAGGTCGACGTCTCCCGCGTCAGCGAGCTCCGCGCCCGCTACAAGGAGTCGTTCAAGGCGAAGCACGGCGTGGGCCTGGGCTTCATGTCCTTCTTCGTGAAGGCCGCCATCGAGGCCCTGAAGGCCTTCCCGGCGGTCAACGGCCGGATCGACGGGACCGACATCGTCTACAACAACGCGTACGACATCGGCGTCGCCGTCAGCACCGAGCGCGGGCTGATGGTCCCGGTGATCCGGGACGCCGACACCCTGTCATTCGCCGCGATCGAGAAGACCATCGCCGGCCTCGGCGAACGCGGCCGCAAGGGGACGATCACCGTGGACGAGCTCCAGGGGGGGACGTTCACCATCACCAACGGCGGCGTCTTCGGCTCGCTCCTCTCCACGCCGATCCTGAACCCGCCCCAGAGCGGCATCCTCGGGATGCACTCGATCAAGAAGCGGCCCGTCGTCGTCGACGATCAGATCGTGATCCGACCCATGATGTACCTGGCACTCTCCTACGATCACCGGATCATCGACGGCCGCGAGGCCGTCAGCTTCCTGGTCCGGATCAAGGAGTGCATCGAGGAGCCGGAGCGGATGCTCCTGGACCTTTGAGCAATTCGGCACGCGGCCGATCCGGAAAGGGAACTGAACGTGGCACAGCGGTTTGATCTGGTCGTCATCGGCGCGGGGCCGGGCGGCTACGTGGCGGCGATCCGCGCGGCTCAGCTCGGCATGAAGGTGGCCTGCGTCGAGAAGCGGGCCGCCCTCGGCGGGACTTGCCTGAACATCGGCTGCATCCCGAGCAAGGCCCTCCTCGATTCGAGCGAGCTCTACCACCTGGCGAAGGAGCGGTTCGGCCGCCACGGCATCAAGGTGGACAACCTCGGCCTCGACGTCCCGGCCATGCTCAAACGCAAGGACAAGGTCGTCAAGGAGCTGACCGACGGCGTCCGCTACCTCTTCCGCAAGAACAAGATCGAGCCTGTATTCGGCTCCGCGAAGCTGACCTCGCCCACCACGGTGCAGGTCGCCCTCAACGAGGGGGGCACCGCCGACCTCGAGGCCGGCCACATCCTCCTGGCCACGGGCTCGGATTCGACGCGGCTCCCCTTCCTCCCGTTCGACGGCAAGTCCGTCGTCAGCTCGACCGAGGCCCTCTGCTTCGAGAAGGTGCCGGAGCACCTCGTCGTCATCGGCGGCGGCGTCATCGGCCTCGAGCTCGGCTCGGTCTGGCGGCGGCTCGGCGCCGCGGTGACGGTCATCGAGTTCCTCCCCCGGATCGTCGCCACGGCCGACGAGGAGCTCGGCACCCTCCTCCAGAAGAGCCTCACGAAGCAGGGCTTCCAGTTCCACCTCGACACCAAGGTCACCGGCGCCAAGGTGGAGGGGGACCGCGTCACCGTCAGCGCGGAGGGGAAGGACGGCAAGTCCGTGACCGTGAGCTGCGACAAGGTGCTGGTCGCGGTCGGCCGTCGGCCGTATACCGAGGGCCTGGACCTCGCGGCCGCGGGCGTGAAATCGGACGCGAAGTCGGGCCGGGTTACCGTCGATGCTCACTTCCGGACCAACGTGCCGACGATCTCCGCCATCGGCGACCTCATCGAGGGCCCGATGCTCGCCCACAAGGCCGAGGACGAGGGCGTGGCCTTCGCGGAGCTGCTCGCGGGCAAGGCCGGCCACGTGAATTACGACACGATCCCGGGCGTCGTCTACACCTGGCCCGAGCTGGCGAGCGTCGGCCTCTCCGAGGAGCAGGCGAAGGCGAAGGGCCTCGCGTACAAGGTCGGCAAGTTCCCCTTCCTGGCCAACGGCCGCGCCAAGGCGATGGACGAGACCGAGGGCCTGGTGAAGATCCTCGCCGACGCCGCGACCGACCGCGTCCTCGGCGTCCACATCCTGGGCCCCCGCGCCAGCGACATGATCGCCGAGGCCGTCGCCGTCATGGAGTTCGCCGGCTCCGCCGAGGACATCGCCCGGACCTGCCACGCCCATCCGACCCTCAGCGAGTCCGTCAAGGAGGCGGCCCTCGCCGTGGACAAGCGGGCGATCCATAGCTGAAAGGTCAAGCCCCCTCGCCCTATGGCGAGGGGGCCTCGAACGGGCCTTTCAACCCGAGTAGGCGTCCGAGCCCGCCACCTTGACGAGCTTGTTGTAGATCCCGAGCAGGAGGAACGTGGGCGCCCACTGGCCGACGAAAAGGGCCTCGTGGTCTCGTCCGGACACCTTCATCGCCAGCGAGCCGATGATCGATGCTCCGGCGGCCCAGAGGAAAAGGTCCGACGGTAGCTTCGCCGTCTGCTCCTCAATCGTCCGGGCGACGACGCCTTCTGTGTGGTCGCCACGTCCGGGGTAGTTTCCGGATTGGTGACCCGTCCGGGGTTGATTCGTCATGCGACTCATGGCGGCTATCTCCAGAAAGTCTCTCTCGGTGCGGAAGTCCGGGGCTTGCCCGCGATGCGGGAGCCATACCCTTGCTGGAAGCAATTCGCGTTCCGATTCGGCTCGAGGGAGGACGCGGCAGGGCTTTTGCTTCTGGCAGCCTTGCCGGCTCGCCGCTCGGGTTGATGCCACCCCCGCGAGCCCGCCCGGATGACGGCCCGGACGACCGAACGGGAGGGGGAAAGGACGATGAATGCGATCGTGCGAAAGGGCCTGCTCGCTACGGCGGCGGGGGCGGGCTCGATCCTGATCGGCCGGGCGCTGATCCGTCGGGCCCGCCGCCTCGACCCGAGGGGCGGGGTCGCCCTGGTGACCGGCGGCTCGCGCGGCTTCGGGCTGACGATCGCTCGCGAGCTCGCTTCGCGGGGTGCCCGCCTGGCCATCTGCGCCCGCGATGTCGACGAGCTCGAGCGTGCCCGCCAGGACCTGGCCGGCCGCGGGGCCGAGGTGCTCGCGGTCCCCTGCGACCTGACCGAGCCCGACCAGATCCGCCGCCTCGTCGGCGAGGTCCGGGCGCATTACGGCCACATCGACATCCTCGTGAACAATGCGGGGATCATCCAGGTCCGGCCGTTCGAGACCACCACGACCGAGGATTTCGACCGGGCGATGAAGACCCATTTCTGGGCCCCCCTGCACGCGATCCTCGAGGTCCTGCCGGAGATGCGATCGCGGAAGTCGGGCCGGATCGTGAACATCGCCTCGGTCGGCGGGGCCGTCAGCGCGCCGCACCTGGTGCCGTACGGCAGCAGCAAGTTCGCACTCCGTGGCCTTTCTGAAGGGCTGCGTGCCGAGCTGCTCAAGGACGGCATTCACGTCACGACCGTCCTGCCGGGCCTGATGCGCACGGGAAGCCCGCGGAACGCCGAGTTCAAGGGGCAGCATCGGGCCGAGTACGCGATTTTCAGCATCAGCGACTCGATCCCCGGCCTGTCCATCAGCGCCGAGGCTGCCGCGCGATCCGTGGTGAATGCCCTCGAGCACGGCGACCCGGAGGTGATCATCACCCTGCCGGCGAAGCTTGCCGTGCTCTTCCACGGCCCCTTCCCCGGCCTGACGGCGGACCTGATGGGCCTGCTCAATCGCCTGCTCCCCGGTCCCGGCGGCATCGGCACCCGGTCCGCACTCGGCAAGGACAGCACCTCGCGACTCTCGCCCTCGTGGCTCACGACGCTCAACGAGGCCGCCGCGCGGCGAAACAACGAGGTCGCCCCGGGGGAAGCCTGAGTCGGCGGGCCGCCTGGCATCGCTCATACCCTTGCATTGCATCCCGGCACTCGATACGGTTCTTGGGGTTGCGACCCGATCCGCCGTGGAGAGTTGCCGCGATGCCGGCCAACCTGCCGCCGCCCTACCTGAAGGCCGAGGAGGAATTCCGCCGCGCCTCCACGGCCGCGGATCGGCTCGAAAAGCTCCGGGAGATGTTCCGCCTGCTCCCCAAGCACAAGGGGACGGAGAAGCTCCAGTCCGATCTCAAGCAGAAGATCAGCCGGCTCAAGGACGAGATCGAGGGATCCAAGGGGGCCGCCAAGAAGTCGGGCGTGAGCCATGCCGTCCCCCACGACGGCGCCGGGCAGGTGGTGCTCGTGGGGCCTCCCAATTCGGGCAAGAGCGCGCTGCTTGCGGCGCTCACGAAGGCCCACCCGGAAGTCGCGGCCTATCCGTTCACGACGCGCGCGCCGCAGCCGGGCATCATGATGTGGCAGGACGTCCCGGTGCAGCTCGTGGACCTGCCGCCGATCTCGCCCGAGTTCCTCGAGCCGTGGGTCCCAAGCCTCGTCCGATCGGCCGACGCCGCCCTGCTGGTCGCGGACCTCTCCAGCGATGACGTCGTGGAGGCGCTCGACGCCGTCCTCCAGCGGCTGGCGGCCACGAAGACCGAGCTCGTCGGCACGCCGCCCGTCGATGACGAGGATGAATCCCTGCGTCACATCAAGACCGTGATGATCGCGAACCGGTGCGACGAGCCCGGCGCCGAGGACCGGCTCGCGATCCTCCGCGAGCTGATGGAATCGAATTTCCCGATCATCCCGGCCTCGGCGCAGGGCGGGCAAGGGCTGGAATCGGTCCGCGATGCCGCATACCATCTATTAGGCGTCTTTCGCGTCTACACGAAGGTGCCGGGGAAGCCCGTCGATCGCTCCCGGCCTTTCACGTTGCCCATGGGGAGCATCGTGCTCGACCTGGCCCGGGAGATCCACCGGGACTTCGAGCAGACCTTGAAGTCCGCCCGCGTCTGGGGGAGCGGGGCCTTCGACGGACAGACCGTGAAGCGAGACCATGAGTTGCAGGACGGTGACGTCGTGGAGCTGCACGTCACCTAACGGGGAGCCGATCGATGGCCAAGGCGCTCATCGTGGAAGACCATCCGGACCAGGCGGCACTCGTCGCCCGGATCCTGCGGATGCGCGACTTCGAGCCGCTCGTCGCCGAGAACGGCTCGACCGGCCTGCGCCTGGCCCGCACGCACGTCCCGGACGTCCTCCTGCTCGACCTGATGCTCCCGGACATCAACGGCTTCGACGTCTGCCGGCAGCTCCGCCTCGACCGCGCGACCATGCTGATCCCGGTCGTCATGCTCACCGCCCTGAACGACATGCAGCACCGCGTCCACGGGTTCCGCGTCGGCGCCAACGCCTACGTGACCAAGCCGTACGGCGTGGAGGAGCTCATCGAGGCCATCGGCGCCGCCCGGGCCTGGCGGAACAGCATCCATCAGAGGGCCCTCAAGGGAGAGGTCAGCGTCGAGCTCAACAGCGAGGTCTCGCTGCTGAAGGACCTCAACGACTTCCTCATGCACGTCTGCCAGGCCACCCCCCTGACCGACGAACAGATCATGCAGCTCCGCCAGGCCGTCATGGAGATGGCCCACAACGCCATCGAGTGGGGCAACCAGCACCAGGCCGACCGGCCCGTGAAGATCACGTACCGGATCCACGAGGACTACCTGGAGATCACGGTCCGCGACCAGGGCCCGGGCTTCAATCGCTCCAACCTGCCTCACGCCGCCATGCCCGACGACCCCTTCACCCACCTGGACGTCCGCGAACAGCTCGGCCTCCGCGCGGGGGGATTCGGCCTGCTCATCTGCCAGGGCATGGTCGACGAGATGCGCCACAACGAGCAGGGGAACGAGGTCACCCTGATCAAGAGGTTCGCCCCGTCCAAGGCATCCTGAGGGCCGGGCCGGACGGCTCGGGCGAGAGGGCCAGCGGCCGATGGCAAGAGACCAGCATCGCCCCAAGGTGCTCGTGGTCGACGACGAGGCCGACGTCCTCCGCTCGGTCCATGACCTCCTCCGCCGCTCGTATGAGGTCGTCACCCGCCAGGACGGCGAGCAGGCCCTCGAGGTCCTCCGCCGGGAGCCCGACGTCGCGGTCGTCCTCTCGGACCAGCGGATGCCGGGGATGTCCGGCGTGGAGCTACTCCGCCAGGCGCGGTCGATCCGCCCGGAATCCACGCGGCTCCTCTTCACCGCGTTCACCGACATCCGCGCCGTGGTCGATGCCATCAACGAGGGCCACGTCTTCCGCTACGTCACCAAGCCCTGGGAGCCCGGCGATCTCGAGGCCGCCCTCCGCCAGGCCGTGGAGCGGCACGATCTCCTGGTCGAGAAGGCCCGCCTGGTCGCGGACCTGAAGGCGAGCAATGAGCGCCTCCACGAGGCCAACCGGCTGAAGAACGCCTTCCTCGAGGTCGCCAGCCACGAGCTGAACACGCCCGTGACCGTGATCATGGGCCTGACCAACCTCTGGAAGATGAAGATGGAGGGCCAGGCCAGCCCCACGGAGCGACAATGGGTCGACCGGATCGACGCCGCCGCGGCCCGACTGGCGAAGTCCGTCCGCCGGATGCTCGACCTCATCGAGACTCGTTCCTTCGGCCGCCCGCTCGACGTCCAGCCGGTGGACCTGGAGCAGGTCGCGGCCGAGGCCCTGGAATCCCTGGCCCCCTACCTGGAGGCCCGCAATCAGAGGGTCGAGGTCCACGGCCATCCCGCCGCGAATCGGGTCGAGGGCGATCCCCCCAAACTCGTCGACATCCTGATCAACCTGGTCGCCAACGCCATCAAGTTCACGCCCGACGGCGGCGTGATCCGCGTCCGGTTCGCGGACGCGGCCGATCCCGACGGCTGGACACGGGTCGTCGTGGAGGACCAGGGCATCGGCATCCAACCGGGCGAACAGCCCTACCTCTTCGAGCCCTTCTTCACCGGCTTCGACACCCTCCACCATTCCTCCGGCGACTACCAGTTCTGCAAGCGCGGGATGGGCCTTGGCCTCTGCCTGGTCAAGGCGTTCGTGGAGCTGCACGGCGGCCGCGTCGAGTTCTCGAGCCACCCCGGCCAGGGATCGTCGTTCGGGTTCGTCATGCCGCGACGACAGGCCGCCGGCTCGCCCGACGACCGCGTCGTGATTCCACGCGAGTCCCGCCGGTCATCGCTGCCGCGCGGGGAGGATCCCCCGGGAGATTCCCGTCGTGACGACCCGAAATGACCCGTCGGAACGGAATTCCGCGCGTGGAGTTGGCGATCGCGACGGCGGACTGCGATACTGACCGCACGTCGACCTCCTGGACCCGCGAATGCCATCCATGAACCGCGAGCGGCGTATCCGCGAACGAGGGGAATCATTGACATGATGACCGCTACATCCCGGGGTCCCCGCCGCCTCATCCTCGCGGCAACCACCCTCATCGCATCCCTTGCTCCCGTCCAGTCCCGGGCCGCCGAGCTTCGCGTCGGCGCGGCGACGGTGAGCATCACGCCCGACCGTACGGTCGCGCTCCAGGGCCAGATGAACACGCGGATCTCCAAGGGCGTGAGGAGCCCGGTTACGGCGACCGCGCTGGCCATCGAGTCGAGGCAAGGCGACCGGGCGACCGACCACGCCATCCTCGTCGCGTGCGACCTCGTGGGGATCGACCAGGCCGTCCTCGACCGCTCGCGGGCACTTCTCAAGGACCGGCTGCCCGGGTTCGACGTCCGAAAGCTCGTGGTCAGCGCCACGCACACGCACACCGCGCCCGTCTACTCGGACGGTCAATACCTGATCCCGAAGGACGGGGTCATGCAGCCGTTGGACTATGCCGAGTTCCTGGCCGGCCGGATCGCCGAGGCCGCCGCGAAGGCCTGGACGTCGCGCTCGCCTGGTCGGGCCGGCTGGGGGCTCGGGCACGCGGTCGTCGCCCAGAATCGTCGCGCCGTCTTCGCCGACGGCAAGACGGTGATGTACGGGGTCACGGGGAAGGACGACTTCCGCGGCATCGAGGGGCCGGAGGACCAGGGGATCGAGGTGCTCTTCTTCTGGGACGCCGAGGGCAAGCTCCTCGCCACCGCGGTGAACGTCGCCTGCCCGTCCCAGGAGGTCGAGGGGGACTCGGTCATCGACGCCGACTTCTGGCACGAGATCCGCCAGTCGCTCAAGGCCAGGCATGGGGCGGACCTCCAGATCCTGGGCTGGACCGGGGCCGCCGGCGACCAGTCGCCCCACCTCATGTACCGCAAGGAGGCCGAGGAGCGGATGCGGCGGCTCCGCAAGCTCAGCCGGCTCGAGGAGCTGGCGCGGCGGGTCGTCGCGGCCTGGGAGGAGGCTTACGAGGGCGCCCGCCAGGAGCAGCATGACGACCTCGCCCTGATCCATCGGGTCGAGACCGTCGACCTCCCGCTCCGCGTGGTGACCGAGGAGGAAGTGGCCGGCGCCCGCAAGGAAGTCGCGACCAACAAGCCCTTCCCCGAGCGGCGATGGGTCGTGGCCTGGTATCAGGACGTCATCGACCGTTATGACCGTCAGAAGGCCGGGACGCCCCAGCCCTACCGGATGGAGCTGCACGCGATCCGGCTCGGCGACGTGGCCATCGCGACCAACCCGTTCGAGCTCTACACCCAGTACGGCATCCAGATGAAGGCCCGGAGCCCGGCGCTCCAGACCTTCGTCATCCAGCTCACCGGCCCCGGCACCTACCTACCCACCGCCCCAGCCGTCCGCGGCGGCGGCTACAGCGCCATCGTCGCCAGCAGCGTCGTCGGCCCCGAAGGAGGCCAGGTCCTGGTGGACCGGACGGTCGGGGTGCTCCAATCACTCTGGCCGAGCAAGTGAACCGCTCGATGATTTCAAGCCTCATCGTTGCGGGATAGAGGCGGTCGCGGACTGCTGACACGGAGGCAAGAGAAACCCCGGCGAAGGACCGGGGTTTGTCAGAAATCTCATTCTCGATAGAACTTAGAGTGGAGGATAGGGGATTCGAACCCCTGACCTCTTGCATGTCATGCAAGCGACCGACCGACGAATTTTCCGCAAAACAAGCGGTCTACAGCGTTTAGAACAACCTATACTCTACGGGCATCCCAGGACTTATGGAGGGTTCCGCGGCTTATGCTGCAACGCGTGCTGCAAATCGGCTATGCTGGAAAGGCTCCAGACACCAGGCCAGCGGGTTGGCGACCGTGCCGAAGAAAGCCTCCGCGACGAAGATGCAGGCGGCCCGCAAGAAGCGGACTCGCGAGCATGTAATCGAGTCCCTCAGCGTGGCGCACGTCCAGTACTTCGTCGCCAACGCGGGATTCACCATGGCGTCGTCCAAGGAAGATTACGGCTACGACCTGGTCGTCACGACATTCGATCGCGATGGGTACATGGACCCGCTGGCCGTCTACATCCAACTGAAGGCATCCGAGATCCTCACACCTCACGCCGATGGCGTCAGCTACTGCTTCGACCTTGACGTTCGCGACTACAATCAATGGGCGGATGAAATCAATCCGGTCTTCCTGATCCTCTATGAGGCGTCCTCGATCCGAGCCTATTGGCTCTACTTTCAGGAATATCTGCGACAGGCGGGCGCGCCGAAGCCGAAGAAGGGCGCGAAGACGATTCGCGTCCGCGTGCCGAAGGCAAACCGGGTCAAGACGAGCTTCTTCAGGCATGCCAGACATCTCAAGCAGAACGTGCATGCCAAAGTGAACGGGAGTCAAGCTCATGCTTAAGCCTGGGGCGACATTCGCGGAGGTGAAGGCCGCGCTGATCGGGCTGGGCTTCAGGGCCCGCTACACTCCGAAACACGTCTTCTTCAAGCACTCGTCCGGTGCTCCATTCTTCGCCCTGCCGCGCTATGCGCCGGACCAGCGTCTGAGCTCAATTCATGCATTAACCATACGTACTCAGCTTGAAGAGGCCGGGCTGATCGAGGATGCAGAGTTGCCGGTGCGGTCTCTCGTCGGCAGGATGCGGCAGTCGGTGGGCGGCTCGGCGAAGGTGAAGAAGACGACCGGGCCGGCGCCGAAAGCACCCAGGAAGCCCGCCCCGCCGAAAGCAGGCAAAAAGGTCGCACCGAAAGCCGTCGAGAAGACGCCCGCGACCAAGGTCAAGGCCCACGTCTGAACCGGTCCAGGGGTCCACTTCACCCTGCTCCCTGTGCCATTCGCTCAACGCCGAGCGTGGCGCCGTCGGCCGATCGATGCCTCGCCGGTATCGCAGCACCGTCTGGAAGAAGATCAACGGCAAGTCGGCCGATCACACAGGCGCTGGCAACTCTGCCGCTATCTTCAACCAAAAGAAAAGGCACTCCACGACTTGGGAGTGCCTGATGGCCATTGACTCTGCTATGGCAAGGATCGAAACTTACTTCTTCCGTGGACTATTCTCGTCTTAAGTCATTGCCCTTACAGCAGTTGCGAGTGGAGGATAGGGGATTTGAACCCCTGACCTCTTGCATGCCATGCAAGCGCTCTCCCAGCTGAGCTAATCCCCCGTATGGGCTGGCTGACAGGATTGAATTTTAGAGGAATCTCGTCGCATGTCAATTCCTCTCCGACGGCGCTATCATAATTCGTTAGGGGAACGAGTTCGACGTCGGGCCGGGCCGGGGACGGGGGACGGATGCGAAGTGAACGCGAAAAGATGCTGGCGGGAGAGCTTTACGACCCGGCGGACCCGGTGCTCGTGGCGGCGGCCCGGCGGGCCCGGGAGCTGCTGGCGACGCTGAATCGGGCGGCACCCGGGGACGACGCGGAGCGAAGACGGGTCTGCAAGGACCTGTTCGGCCGCGGAGGGGACTCAGTCCGGATCCAGCCGCCGTTCTATTGCGACTACGGCGCGCACATTCAGCTCGGCGAGTCGGTCTACTTCAACTTCAATTGCGTGGTGCTGGACGTCTGCGAGGTCCGGATCGGCGACTTCAGCCTGTTCGGGCCGGCCGTCCAGATCTACACCCCGCTCCACCCGCTCGAGCACACGGTCCGCCGGTTCGTCGAGTACGGCAAGCCCGTGGAGATCGGCTCGGACGTCTGGGTCGGCGGCGGGGCCATCATCTGCCCGGGCGTCCGGATCGGCTCTCGGTCCATCATTGGCGCGGGGAGCGTCGTCACCCGGGACATCCCCGAGGGCGTCCTCGCCGTCGGCAATCCCTGCCGCGTCATCCGCGAGGTCGGCGCGAACGGAACCGCGGGGGGCCACTCCTCGCCCCATCGTGGACGATCCTGAATCCGCGGTGCGTCGGGCGATCTCTCACCCACCATCCTTGAGCCGGAACTCCCATGACCACGAGACGACGCAACGCATGCCTCGGCCTGCTGGCCGCGATCGTCGGCCTCCCCCTGCCCGCGGCGATCGGCGACGAGTTCGACCGGCTCGATGGCGGCGTGCTCACAACACTCCTCCGCGACACGAAGACGCGGACGACCCGGTCGCTCGGCTTCCGCGACATGGAGGCCCTGCCCGCGATCCTGCGCGACAGCCGATCGCCGCTGATCGTGGTGAAGACCGACGAGGGCAATCCCGCCCGCCTGCTCATCGCGCCGGGGTTCCACAAGCGGAAGGACGCCAAGGGCGGGCTCGTGCCGGTGCTGGTCATCGAGCGGTTCGAGACCTTCGAAGGCGGCGGTGGAGCTCGGGTGGCACGCGGGCGGGACCTCACCCTCTTCCCGGGCTTTCGCCTCGATCTCGACTCGGGGCGGATCGTCCCGGAGGGACTCGGCGGCGACCTCCTTTTCACCGCCCGCGGCGAGGACGACGGCAGCCTGGCCCCGATCGAGCCGGCCCTGCTGGCGATCCCGGAGTCGCGGCCCGGCCCGCCGGCCACGGCCGCGGCCGGCCCCTCCGCGGGCAAGGTCGTGGTGCCATCCGACTTCGCGGGCAAGTACCGGCTCGTCGCCGACGGCCAGTGGTCCGGCGAGCTGACGCTCCAGGTTGAGCCCGCCGGCGCGGTGAGCGGATCGTTCCTCTCGGACGGCACGGGGAGCGAGTCACCGGTCTCGGGCAAGGTCGAGGCCGACGGGCGACCCGTCGTCTCGTTCTCGATCCAGTTCCCGCGCGCCCGCCAGGACTTCACGGGTCGTCTCTGGTCCGACGGGAAGAACGTCCTCGCCGGCCTGTTCACCATGGGGCACCACGAGTCGAGCTTCGTGGCCGTCCGGGAAGGCGCGAACGCCCCGTCGGACTTGCACCTGGAGCTGGCTCCCGGTGTCGCCGTCGAGGGGAGCCCGCCTCAGGCCGAAGCGAAGAACCACACCTGGATCCGCGTCGCCATCGAGGCGGATTCAGACCGCTACCGGGTCCGGACCGACCCGACCGGGAAGACGGCGGCGGAGTTGTCCGACCTGCTGAAGCAGGCCGTGAGCAGGGAGCCAGGCTGTCGGGTCGTCCTCGCGGTCCCGCCATCCACTCCTTATTCTCGCGTGCTGGCCGCCACGGAGGCGATCCGCGCTGCGGGGATCGCATCGATTCGCATCATGCCGGCGACCGAAGGGCCATGAACCGAGCCGGAACGCGACGACGGGGAAACCGCCGCCGGAGAATCTCCGCCGGCGCCGATTGAAAGCGGTCGGACGCCTGGGTCCGGGACGTGAGCCTCGCGTCCTCACCCCGACGCTTTCAGCTTCGCGAGGATGTGCCGGGCGGATGTCTCGAAGCGACGCATGTCCTCGAAGGTTCGCGCGATCAGCATCGCTCCTTCAAGCGACGAGAGTATCAGGCGGGCCTCGTCCCGCGGGCTCGCGTCGAAGCGGAGCGAGCGGGACTTCTTGCCCTCGTCGAGGACGCGCCTCAGCCAGGCCTCGTGGTCCTCGAAGGACCGCCGGAGGTCCTCGACGACGGATGGAGCCAGGATCGTGACGTCGGCGGCGAGCATCCCGCAGAGGCACATCCGGTTGCCGACCTCGAGGGTGGCCCGGAAGACGGAGACGTAGCGGGCGAGCTTCCGATATGCATCGCGCTCGTCGCCGTCGATCTGGTCGAGGGAAGCCTTGACCTGGGCTCTCTGTCTCGCGATCAGGGCCAGGCAGAGTTCGGTCTTGCTGGGGAAGTGGTAGTGGATGCTCGCGGCCTTGATGCCGACGCGCTCGGCCACGTCGCGAAAGCTGAACGCGTTCAGCCCCCGCGTCTGGAGCAGATTCTGGGAGACGTCGAGCACGGCCTCACGAGTCTCGGTATTGGGCATGGCGGATCCTACCTGCCGATAGGTAGACGGTCAAGGAGGAGCACCGATAAGATCTAGCCGGCTGTACGCTTCGTCCGTCGCGGACCGGACGGGAGTTCTGGAGATGGCGTCGATGCGGGACGAAACGGCACGACCGTCGGGTTCGATTGATGACGAGATCGCGGCCTTGCGGGCGATCGTCGAAGGAACCGCGAGGAGCAAGGGCGAGGCCTTCTTCGAGTCGCTCGTGCGGCATCTCGCGCTCACGATCGGCGTGAATCATGCTTTCGTCGCCGAGTTCGCCGACGACGTCAAGCGGGCCCGGACGCTCGCCAACTGGGGCCATGGTGAGATCCTGGCGAATCTCGAGTTCGAGCTCGCCGGCACGCCCTGCGAGGACGTGGTGCGTGGAGGGCTCTGCCATCATCCTCTCGGCGTCCACGCGAAGTTCCCGCTCGATCGGGACCTGGCGGATCTCGGGATCGAAAGCTACCTGGGCGTCCCGTTGCTCGATGGGGCGGGGAAGGTCCTGGGGCATCTCGCCGTCTATGATGAGCGGCCCATGCCTCCCGAGCCGCGTAAGCTCTTCATTTTTCGGATCTTTGCCGCAAGGGCGGCCGTTGAGCTGGAGAGGTTGAAGGTCGAGAAGAGGCTGGTCGAGAGCGAGCGTCGCTACCGCGAACTCTACGAAGAGGCACCCAACGCCTACGTGTCGCTGGGGGAGGATCTTCGACCGATCAGCGTCAATCGCCGCGCGACGCAGCTACTCGACCGGCCAGCGGAAGAGCTGCTCCGCGCGAGCATCCTGGATCGGTTCGCCGACACGCCTTCGGGCCGGGCCCGGGCCGAGCGCGCGTTCCGGGAGTGCCTGGCCGGCGAGGAGATCTCGGGGCTGGAGTTGGAGATGCGGCGACGAAACGGAGATGCTCTCTGGATCACCGCCTGGATCCGGCCGATGCGCGGCGACCGCGGCAGGCCCGAGGCCGTCCATTCGATCTGGTTGGACGTCACCGATCGCGTCCTCGCCGAGGCGGAGTCGGCCCGGCTGGCGGAGCAGAATTCGTACCTGCGTCAGGAGATCAACGCCGTCCACAACTTCGAGGAGATCGTCGGCCGGAGCGCGGCGATCGGCAGCGTTCTCGACAAGGTTCGCCGGGTCGCTCCCACGGACACGACGGTCCTGATCCTGGGCGAGACGGGCACGGGAAAGGAGTTGATCGCCCGGGCCATCCATTCCGCGAGTCGGAGGGCCGACAAGCCGCTGATCAAGGTCAACTGCGCGGCCCTGCCCGCGGGGCTGGTGGAGAGCGAGCTCTTCGGCCACGAGAAAGGGGCGTTCACCGGGGCGATCGCCCGACGCGCGGGACGGTTCGAGATCGCCGACGGGGGATCGATCTTCCTCGACGAGATCGGCGAGCTGCCCGCGGAGGCCCAGGCCAAGCTGCTACGCATCCTTCAGGAGCATGAGTACGACGTCGTCGGTGGCCGTACGTCGAAGAAGGTCGACGTGCGTGTCATCGCGGCGACCAATCGCGACCTCGTCAAGGCCGTGGGCGAAAGGTCGTTCCGAGAGGACCTTTACTACCGCATCAGCGTCTTCCCGATCCAGCTCCCGCCGCTTCGAGAGCGAACGGACGACATCCCCCTGCTCGCGAGTTTTGCCCTCGAAAACGCCGCCGCGCGAGTCGGCAGGCGTTTCAAGGGGATCGCTCCAGAGACCATGCGCCGGCTCGTCGCTTACCCGTGGCCGGGGAACGTCCGCGAGCTGGAGAACGTGGTGGAGCGGGCTGTCATTCTCTCGGCTGGACCCGTGCTGAACGTCGACCCCGACACGCTCCGGCTCCCCGTCGCCGAGGAGTCGGCCGAGACCTCGAGCTCCCTCGAGCAGGTGGAGCGTGACCACATCCTGGCAGCCCTTCGGAAGGCCGCATGGGTCATCGAGGGGCCACGAGGGGCGGCGGCGGCCCTCGGCCTCCATCCGAACACGCTACGCAGTCGCCTCAAAAAGCTCGGCATTTCCCGGCCAGCCCACGAAACCTCGTAGCTCGCCCACGAGATTTCGTGGCGAATCCACCATCCGCATTCCGCCCCCGCGTTCGGTCCCGCTCGCGCCAGGAATTCCATGCCCTGGCCACGAAGCAACATGCGGCATCGAGTCCACCGTCCGCCGGCGCGCGGCACGCCAATCGCACTTGACCTGAGAAGGTTCGACCGCCTGAGCGCAGAATTCACGTGTGCTCATTCGACGTCTGAATGACTTCCAGGAGATCGTCGATGCGCCTTTGTAACCGTCGCGCCTTGCTCGCCGTTCCGTTCCTGCTGGCGGCCCTGGCCTTCCCCGGCTGCGCGCCCGGAGAGCCGGAGGCAGGCAAGAAGGGGGGAGCCATGGACAACGGCGCCATGCAGAAGGAAGCAATGGGCGGAATGATGGACAAGGGCAAGATGGACGGCGGCGCCATGGACAAGGGCAAGATGGACGGCGGCGCCATGGACAAGGGCAAGATGGTTGGAGCTTCGAAGTAACGTCGCCCGTACAGGGCGGACGAGGAGCATCAGCGCCGTCTATTCCCGGGAGGCGGACCGGACGCTCGGTTCCTGTCTTGAGATGCGTGCCATGCCATCATCCGCGTCGAACCCTCAGGTATCGCCGATCGCGTCGCCTTACGGCCTGGTCGCCATGGGCGATGTCGGCGAGACGGTCTCGTTCGGGCCGCCCGGTGATTCGTCGCCCGATGGCGGAGGCTGGGGCAGTTCGGTCGTTGCGGGAGCGGTGCCGCGCTTCGGGTTCCTGCGTCCGCCCCGTGAGCAGGGAGACCTCGGTCGGTTGGCCCATTACCGAGTCAAGAGACCAATCGGCGAGGGAGCAACCAGCCTCGTCTTCCTGGCCGAGGACACCCACCTGGCTCGGCCGGTCGCCCTCAAGGTGATCAGGCCGGAACTCGCCGACGGGCCGGAGGTCCGGGAGCGGTTCGTCCGAGAAGCCCAGGCGTTGGCCGCGATCCGTCACGACCACATCGTGACGATCTACCAGGTGGGCCGGGATGGCGGTGTCCTCTTCCTGGCCATGGAATGCCTGCGGGGCGTATCGCTGCAGGGCTGGCTGGAGCGCGGCCGGAAGCCGTCGACGGAGCTCATCCTGCGGCTCGGCAGGGAGATCGCCTCGGGACTGGCGGCGGCGCATCGCGAGGGCCTCGTGCATCGCGATATCAAGCCGGCCAACATCTGGCTGGAAGCCCCTTCGGGACGGGTCAAGATCCTCGACTTTGGCATGGCCCGTTCCGAACGGGACGCGTCGATCACCCACGCCGGGACGGTCATGGGAACCCCGGCCTACATGGCGCCGGAGCAAGCCCGAGGCGAGGCGGCCGGCCCCGGCTCCGACCTCTTCAGCCTGGGGTGCGTCCTCTACCGCCTCTGCGTGGGGAAGCAACCGTTTGAAGGCGGGTCGATCCTGGCCGTACTTTCGGCGCTGGCATCGGAGACCCCCCGCACGCTCCGGGAGATCGAGCCCGACGTCAATCCGGCACTTGATGATCTGGTGATGCGACTGCTGGCGAAGGACCCATCGGCCCGGCCTGCATCGGCGCAGGCGGTGGTGGAGGCCATCAAGGCAATCGAGCTCGGAATCCAGGCCGAACGGCAAACGATGAAGCCCTCGGACGTGTCGCATCAGCCGGCGGACGGGATGGCCCCGGCACCGGTCGATGTCACCACCGGGAGCTCTCAGGACGGACTCCGACGCGAGCCGCGCCCGAAATGCGCAGTCCGGACCATGGCCGGAGTCCTTGCCGCAACGGTGGCGGCCGGTGCGATCTTCATCGCCCGGCAACGTCAGGTCACGCTCCCGGCGGTGAATCCGGCGCCCGCGGTCATCGCCTTCGATGCAGCCAGGTCGAGGGGCGAGGAGACGACCTCTGCCCTTCCGCAAATCGATCACGATCGGCCGAATTCGGATGTGGCCCTGACCACGGTGCCCGGGAAAGACGCCAAGCCACTCGCCGGCCGAGCCGGGTTGGCTGCCATTCTCGAAGCAAATCCAGGCGCCAGTCGACAGGAGGCGAGTACACGACCTCTGGAGGATCGACCGCCCGGCGCCGAGTGGCCCCCACGGCAAAGAATCGGCCACGAAGACGCGCTGCTGCCGCCCTCCAGTCCGATGCCCTTCCCCCCGGCGACCGTCGCGATGCCGAGTCGGGATGACTGGGGCCCGCCCATCGACCCCGACGGAGACTGTACGTTCGAAGTCGACGATACGGGCCACGAGATCAGGATCGCAGTCCCGGGCACGCCCCACGTCCTGAGTGCCGAGCTCGGCCGCCGGAATGCCCCTCGCTTGCTCCGGCCAATGCGAGGCGATTTCGACGTCATCGTGAACGTGACGGGGGTTTCCAATCCTTCGGGCCGCGCGACGATGAAGGAATACGCCCCGTACCACGGTGCTGGGATCCTCCTTTGGCAGGATGAGGGGAATTACCTCCGTCTCGAGATCGCCGCCGACATCCATCGAGGTAAGCCCCGTTCATACGCCAATTTCGAGCTCCGCAAGGGCGGCTCTCTGGCCGTCTCGAGGGGGCTGGAGATCAGGAACGGCTCGACGCGCCTCCGGCTCGAGCGACGGGGGACTGAAGTGCGTGCGGCCTTCGGGCCCGACGGCGTGTTCTGGACCTGGTTCTCACCGATGGCGGTGGATTTCGACGACGAGCTGCGCGTCGGGATCGTCGCGATCAATTCCGCCACGAAGCCGCTGAACGTCGGGCTGGAGGTGCTTTCGATCGCCGGGAAAGGCCCGGCCGACGGCAGGCTCGAAGGGAAAGACGGGCCTCAAAGTAACATCAACATGAAATCACCTTAGCACTATAATTCGTTGAAACCACCTCACGCCTCAGTCGCATCGATGGGTCCGCTTCCGGAAGGAGAACGTCCATGAGCCGCCGTCCTGCTCGTCATGTACCGTTGATCCTGTCGACCCTCGGGGCATCCCTTGTCACGCTCACGACCGCCGCGACGCTCCTCGCCCAGGAGCCCGCGAAGGATGCGGGGAATGCTCCCGTCCGCAAGGAGCTCGAGGCGTTTCGCGAGAGGATGGCGAAGACCGCGCCCCCGGACCGCCTCAAGGCTTATGAGGATGGGATCGAGGAGGTGCGCAGATCCGGCGTGATCGAGAAGGCCTTGAAGGTCGGAAATCGGGCGCCGGACTTCGAACTCTCGGACGCGACCGGCAAGAAGGTCAAGCTCTCGGAACTCATCGCCCGCGGCCCGGTCGTCTTGACCTGGTATCGAGGAGGCTGGTGCCCCTACTGCAACATCGCCCTCCGGGGACTCCACAGGAGCCTGCCGGAGATCCGATCTGCCGGCGCCAGCCTGGTGGCGATCTCGCCGGAGACGCCCGACAACAGCCTGAGCACCGCGGAGAAGAACCAGCTCGACTTCGAAGTGCTGAGCGACCGTGGCAGCAAGGCCGCGCGAGCCTACGGCATTTCCTACAAGATCCCCAGTGTCGTCGCCGAGCAATTCAAGGGGAGGCTCGACCTGGCCAGGTATAACGGGGACGACTCGGGAGAGCTGCCGCTCGGCGCGACCTACGTCGTCGACCGCGGAGGGGTCATCCGCTACGCATTCGTCGACGCGGATTACCGGAAACGAGCAGAGCCGTCCGAAGTGATCGCCGAGCTCCGACGTCTGGATAGGCAGCCTTGATCACTCGGCCGTCACGACTTCGCCTCGAAGCAGGGAATCCGGGCCGCCCCCCATGGCCCGGCGTCATCACGAAAACGGGATTTCACCATCATGCGAGCCTTGATTCACTGCCTCCTGATCCCGGTCGCCTCGCTGGCCTTCCTGGGGCGCGACGCCGTCGGGCAGGAGACCGGTCGGCGAGATGCGCCCAGGCGTGCGGTCCTCGTCGAGCTGTACACCTCGCAGGGGTGCGACATGTGCCCCACCGCCGAGAAGATCCTGGGGACTCTCGCCGAGGGGAACCGGATGATCGTCCCGGTCGCCTTCCACGTCGATTACTTCAACCAGCCCTGGAAGGACGTCTTCTCCGATCCGCTCTACAGCCAGAGGCAGATGACGTATAACGACCTCTATACGGGGCCGAAGCATCCCGACTACGGGCTCTATTACACGCCGATGCTGATGATCGACGGCGTGGAAACGGTCAACGGCCGCGACGCCGCGGCGGCCGCGGCGGCGATCCGTCGTGCCCTGGCGAGGAAGCCGGCCGTGGGGCTCCGGGTCGCCGTCGATGTGAAGCCGGGCGGACTCTCGGGCTCGGCTGAGATCAGGGTGACGAGCCTTTCGGCGCGGGCGGAGAAGACGCCACTGCTCGCCTGCGCCGTGCTCCGCGAGGACGGCGTCGTCACCGACATCGGATCGGGCGAGAACAAGGGCAAGTCGCTCGTGGCGCGGTTCCCGGCGCGCGTGACGAAGTACGAGTTCATCGAGCTCGACGGCAGAGCACCCCGGACGCAACGACTCAGTTTCGACGTCGGGCCGACCTGGAACCAGAAGAAACTACGCCTCGCCGTGTTCATCCAGGACAAGCGTACCGGCGTGGTCCATCAGGCCGTCGACCTCCCCTGGGAATCGACCGCGACCGACGCACCATCCTCGAGGCCGGGGACTGAAACGGCCGGAACATCGCGCTGATCATCGGCCTCACAAGTTCGATCGCTCCTTCCCGGTCGAGGTCAAATGGCTCTCTCGCGTTCCTCAAGCGTGTCCTCTCGGAGACCAACCCCAATGATTCGTCGCCTGTCGCTCTCCTCGTCCCTCGGCATCCTTTCAGGCCTGATCTGCGTGGGGGTAGCGTCGGCCGATGCGCCCAAGGTGGGTGACGCGGCGCCCGACTTCACCCTCAAGACACCCGGCGGCGAGACGGTCCGGCTGGCCACGCTCCGCGAGAAGGGGCCGGTGGTCCTGGTCGTGCTGCGTGGCTGGCCCGGCTATCAGTGCCCGATCTGCACGCAACAGGTGGGGGAACTGATCGGCAAGGCATCCGAGCTCGCCGAGGCCGGTGCCCAGACGGTGCTCGTGTACCCAGGACCGGCTCAGGGGCTGGAGGAGCACGCCAGCGAGTTCTCCAGGGGCAAGACGCTCCCGGATAACTTCCATTTCGTGGTGGACCCGGACTACGACTTGACCAAGGCGTATGACCTGCGCTGGAATGCCCCCCGGGAGACGGCCTATCCCTCGACGTTCGTGGTGGGCAAGGACGGACGGATCGCGTTCGCGAAAATCAGCCATTCGCACGGCGACCGGGCCAGGGCCGGCGACGTACTCGAGGCGCTCGGCCGACTGAAAAAGTGATTTTACAATCACGTATTGTCCGACTCGAACGACCGCAACATCCTCCCGTTCCTCTCCGCGCGGAAGGGGCTCATCGTGCCCGGATCGGACCGCATCCCGTCGGATGAGATCACGCCGCCGGGGCTCTATTTCAACCGCCGCGCGATCCTCAAGGTCGCAGCGGCGGCCGCCAGCCTGGCGACGACCGCCACCGTCTATCGACGGCTGAACCGCGCCGGCGGCGGGGCGATCGAGAGCCGTGAACTCCCGGGGGTGTCGATCGCGGCGACGAGCCCCGACGCCGCCGCCAACGGCTTCCGCACGAGCGAGGCCATGTCGACGCTCGAGCAGATCGGCAACTACAACAACTTCTACGAGTTCACGACGGACAAGGAGGCGGTCGCGGGCGCGGCGGTCGGTTTCGTGTCGCGGCCGTGGACCGTGGCCGTCGAGGGGATGGTCCGCAAGCCAACGGTCTTCGACCTGGACGAGGTGCTGCGGATCGGCTCGCTCGAGGAGCGCGTCTACCGGATGCGGTGCGTCGAGGGATGGTCGATGGTCATCCCCTGGCTCGGGCTCCCGCTGGCTCGGCTGCTCGAACGGGTCGAGCCGCTTGGCGGCGCCAAGTACGTCGCCTTCCAGACCCTGCTCGACCCCGCGCGGCTGCCGAATCAGCGAGGCTCGGTCCTCGACTGGCCCTATGTCGAAGGGCTCCGGATCGACGAGGCCATGCACCCGCTCACCCTGCTTGCCGCCGGGCTGTACGGTCGGGAGCTTCCGCCCCAGAACGGCGCGCCGTTGCGGCTCGTGGTGCCCTGGAAGTACGGGTTCAAGGGGATCAAGTCGATCGTCAAGATCCGCGTCTCGGCCGAGCAGCCGGTCGCCACGTGGAGCGCCCTGGCACCCTCCGAATACGGCTTCTTCGCGAACGTCAACCCGGAGGTCCCGCACCCCCGCTGGAGCCAGGCGACGGAACAGCGAATCGGCGAAGGGGGGCGGCGACGGACGCTCCTGTTCAACGGTTACGCCGACCAGGTCGGCCACCTGTACGCGGGCATGGACCTCAGGGCGAACTTCTGAAAATGCGGCCTTGAATCTCATCCGACCAAGAGGCATTGCCGTTGAAGATCGACCGATTCACCAGGGCCGTGGTCCTCCTGAACTGCACGGTGCCGGTCGCCCTCCTGGGCTGGGACGCCTGGGGCGGCCGCCTCGGTGCCAACCCCGTCAATTTCGCCATCCGAACGACCGGCATCCTCTCTCTCATCTTCCTCGTGCTGTCCCTGACCGTCACGCCGGCAAGTCGGATCACCGGCTGGGGGTGGCTCGGCCAGTTCCGCAGGATGCTGGGCCTCTATGCCTTCTTCCACGCCGCGCTCCACTTCCTCCTGTTCTTCGCCTTCGACCGCGCCGGAGATGTTCGGGATACGGCCTCGGAGATGGCCAAGCGGCCCTACCTGCTGGTGGGGACGGTCGGCCTGGTCCTGATGATCCCCCTGGCCGCGACATCGACCAATCGCATGATCAAACGGCTCGGGCCGGCGAGATGGAAGGCCCTGCATCGGCTGGCCTACCTGGCGGCCACGGCCGGGGTTCTCCACTTCTACATGCTCGTCAAGGCCGACACGAGCCGGCCGATCGGCTTCGCCACCGCACTCGGCGTGCTGTTCCTGTACCGCCTGGCTGCTCACTACATCCGGCTCCGACACGACGCCCGGACGTCACGATCCGCTCCGACCGCCCAGCACGCCTCGCGGCCGCGTCCCTGGGCCGGGCCCTTGAAGGTTGCACAGGTCTTCGATGAGGCGGCGGAGGTACGCACCTTCCGATTCGTCTCGACGACCGGCTCGCGGCTGCCGTTCGACTTCCTCCCGGGACAGTACTTGAACTTGACGCTGTCGATCGACGGCATGACCGTGCGTCGATCCTACACGATCGCCTCGTCTCCTTCCCGTGCGGCTTACTGCGAGCTGACGATCAAGCGGGAGCACCGAGGGCTCGCCTCGCGACACCTGCACGACGCCATCCGCGAGGGCTGCGTGCTCGACGTGCGTGCCCCGGCCGGCAAGTTCACCTTCACGGGCATGGAGGCCGAGAGCATCGTCCTGATCGGCGGGGGCGTGGGGATTACCCCGCTGATGGCCAAGATAAGATACCTGACTGACCTGAGCTGGCCCGGAGACATCGACCTCGTATTCTGCGTCAAGACCGAGACAGACATCATCTTCCGCGACGAATTGGCTTTCCTGGCACGCCGCCACCCGAACCTGCGCGTCACCATCACGCTGACCCGCGACGAGGGGCCCCGCTGGACTGGGGAACGCGGCCGGATCAGCGGCGCGATGCTTGGGCGGGTTGTCCCCCAGATCGCGGACCGTCGCGTCCACCTCTGCGGGCCCACGGAAATGGTCGAGGCCACGCGATCGATCCTCCGCGAACTCGGCGTACCCGATGGTTCGATCCTGGTTGAGTCGTTCACCTCACCGAGCCGAGATCCCTCGCCGGTCGCATCGGCCACGCGACGGAACGCCGCGACCACGGTAGCGATGGATCCGGGAACGGGAGACGCCTCGATCCGCTTCACGCGGTCTCACAAGTCCGGGCCGGTCGACGTCGATCAAACGGTGCTCGACGCCGCCGAGGCGCTGGGCGTGAGCATCAACTACGATTGCCGCGCGGGCATCTGTGGAGAGTGCAAGGTCAGGCGGCTGGCCGGACACGTTGTCATGGACGCGGAGGACGCTCTCACCACCACCGACCGAGAGAACGACGTCATCCTGAGCTGCCAGGCTCGCTGCATCGACCACGTTGAGGTGGATGCGTAGACGCCGGCCGAAGGCCTCTCATGACGACGATCGTCGGGGCCCGGGGCAGGCCGGCGGTCTGTCACGACTCCTTGACTGGGAAACGGGCCATCGGCTAGCCTGTGCCCGGCATTGGTTTAGGTCAAACCGGCCAGCCAGCCCCATGGGGGAGCGTGTCCGTCGCTGGTGCGTGGCACGGTCTTCAAAACCGTTGAGGGGTCGCGAGAGCGGCTCCTGGTGGGTTCGATTCCCATACGCTCCCGCCATCACGACCACCCCGGCCGGCGTCGTTCACCGGGACGCGCCCGCCTCCTCGCCGGTCGTCGCGGGAGTAGCTTCCGGGAGGCCCGGCGGCTTCATGGCCGCCAGCTTCCTCGCGATCTGGCCGCCGTAGATCGGCTTCATGACGGCCTGGGCCGCGCGGTTGACCATGTCGAAGGGCTGCGGCATCGGCCGGCGAATGTCGACGATCAGGATGACCCGGTCCTGGGCGCAGGTGTTGTAGACCTCGTGGTTCCAGCTATCGTCGAAGAGGATGCTCTCCCCCTCCTTCCACGTGTAGACCTGGTCCTTGAGCCGGATCGACGGCGGGTTCTCGTGGGGGACGACGAGGCCCAGGTGGTACCGCAGGTAGCCCCGGTAAGGCCCCTCGTGCGCCGGGATCGACTTGCCCCCCTCCAGGATGGAGAAGAAGGCCTCGAAGAGGCCCGGGATCCGGTCCAGCAAGGCGACGGTCCGCGGGCAGCGGTCGGCGAATCCCGCCGGCTTCACGCCCATGAGGTTGAGCGGATAGACCTTCCAGTCCCGGTCCTTGTCCACGGTCCCGGAGATGTAGGTCTGCATGGCGTCGAGCTCGTGGTAGCGGGGGATAGAGGCCCGCTCCGGGAGCACCGCCAGCAGCTCCTCGCGAATCACCGGGAAGCTCCGGTCCAGCTCCAGCAGCTCGGGGCGGGTCGCGGCGATGTCGTGGAAGATCGGCCGGCGGGCGCCACCGGTGTGCAGGTCGTAGAACCGGTTCAGGGGGACCAGGAGCTTCTCGTAATCGAAATGATCCAGCAGCATGCGTTCACTCCAGCACCTGGGTGCAACCCGCGAGAGGTCGCGGGCCGACCCACGCGGCCCGTCGGGTTCACTCAAAGCCCCCAGTGTGACACAAATCACGGAAAAAGTGTCGTGAAATCGTGTTCAGGAGCGGGAGAGGAGTGCGGACGCTTCCCCACCGCCGATGGAATGGACTGGCCGTCCCGGGGGCTTTGGCGTAGGCTCCGCGGGTGAATTCGGCGGATTCCGTGTCCAGGGAAGGAAACGGAGGACGGCATGAAGATCCAGCATCCGCTCCTGATCAAGGCGGTCGGCGTCGCCGGCTCATTCCTGGTCCGGCGGCTCGGGGAGACGATCGACTACCATTTCCGGTACGAGGATCCGCTCGTGGATCCGGAGGTGGCGCGGCGGCTCGGGCACCGCTACATTTACGCCTTCTTCCACGAGGTGATGCTCTTCCCGGCCCATTACTGGGCCTGGCCGACCATGCACATCCTGATCAGCGATCATCGCGACGGCGAGCTGATCACGCAGGTGGTGAAGCGGCTGGGATTCGGCGTGGTCCGGGGCTCGACCACGCGCGGGGGAGCCCGGGCACTCCGGGAGATGACGACGAAGATCGAGCACGACAACCTGTGCGTCACGCCGGACGGCCCGCGCGGGCCACGGCGGCACGTCCACCAGGGGCTCGTCTACCTCGCCAGCCGGACCGGCCTGCCGGTGATCGGGGCGGGGATGGCGTTCAAGGATCCGTGGCGGGCGAGGAGCTGGGACCGGTTCGCCGTGCCGAGGCCCTTCAGCAAGGCCGCGTGCGTGGCACCGGCCGCGGTGGTCGTCCCCCCGGACGCCGATCGCGACGCACTCGAATCGTGCCGGCTCGAGGTGGAAACCCGGATGAACCGGGCCATGGACGAGGCCGAGCGGTGGGTGGAAACGCTGTAGGGCGATTGGCATTGCCAGCCCGCGGGGTCCGCGGTAGCTTACGCGAGCATTTCCAGGTTCTCGCCGCGCGGCCCGCCATTCTCGGCCGGCGGCGGATGAAGCGATCGGCCACCGATGGACAGGCACCCGTGTGATCGACAGCGGCTCGAGGGGGGCGCCCGATGGCTCCTGCTCCTGCTGGCGGCCGTCCTGCTCGGGCTCCTGGCGGTGTCGCGATGGTTGGTGGAACCCGACCCTCGCGGTTACGGCACTCACACGCAGCTCGGCCTGGGCCCCTGCGCCTTCCGGGAGTTGACGGGTCGTCCCTGCCCGACGTGCGGGATGACGACGGCGTTCGCCTGGATGACGCGCGGAGACCTCGGCCGGTCGTGGCGGGCCAATCCGGCGGGGTGCGTGATCGCCCTGCTGGTGGCCCCGGTCGCGGCCTGGCTGCTCGCTTGCGTCCGGTGGAGGAGGCCGATCGGGACCCGGACGATCGGCGGCCCCTTGATGGGGCTCGCGGTGGCGATCGTCGCCCTCGGCCTCGCGTCATGGTCCCTAGGTGTCCTCGGTGTTCTCGCCCCGCCGGTCGCCCCGGGTCCCATCCCGGCCAGGCTCCGGTAAGCCGGCACCCCAACCAAGGAAGGAGGGGGGAAGGATGACCCCTCGCACACTCGGAAGGTTGCGGCACGTCGCCGCCATGGTGCTCGTGGCCGGCGGCCTGTTCGCCACGGCGGGCTGCGACCCCCGACCGTTCTTCTACTTCCTCCAGCCGTTCGAGCCCACGATCCCCGCCCCGGGGCCCTCGCTCGCCGGCAAGAAGGTCGTCGTGCTCACCTACGGCACGGCCGCCAGCCAGTCCGAATTCCCGGGGATCGAGCGCGAGCTCAACACCCAGTTCGTCAACAACCTCAAGAAGAAGGCGAAGAAGATCACCATCATCGAGCCGAAGAGGGTCCAGACCTGGATGGAAGCCCATCCCAACTCGACCGACCCCTCCGAGGCGGCCAAGGACTTCGAGGCGGACGTCGTCATCATGCTGGAGATGGAGGCCTTCCGGATCCAGGAACCGGGCGACCTGAACGTCCTCCAGGGGACCTCCAACGTCCACATCAAGGCGGCCGAGATGGATTACCCCAAGAACGCCAAGGGGAAGCCCATCAAGGACCAGCCCAAGGAGTCGCACGAGATCTACGACCAGTATCAGGAGAGCGCCTTCCCCGTCCGCGGCCCGGTCCCCATGGAAGGGGGCGTCGGCCGGATGGCCTTCAAGAACAAGTTCATCCAGGTCGTCGGCGCCGAGTGTTCCTGGCACTTCGTCGAGCACTCGGAGGACGACGTCATCCAGGACGTGAAGTTCAGCCAGCGCTGATCGCGACGCCCCCGATCGCCGGCTCGACCCAACGCGGAGCCCGCCTCGCCTCTCACGGCCGGCCGGGCTCCGCGACGTTTCGAACTTTTCCGACCCGCGAGGGCAACGACTTGCAGCCGCCCGTGTTGCGGTATACTATGGACTTGCGGTCATAAACCCACCGAGGACGCCGTGCGCGATCCTCCTCAACCTGCCCCCCGCCTCGCACGGTCCGGCCCACCCGTTGGCTCGGCCGTCCATCCGAGATTCAGGAGCCTCTTCGTCATGCGCGTCGATCGTCGATCGTTCGTGCGCACCATGGTCGGAGGATTGCCGACCGTCCACCTCCTCGGCTCGATGGAATCGCGCGGACAGGAGACGAAGCCCACGGAACCGCAGGCGAAGGATCGGCCGCTCCGCATCCGACTCTGGTGCGAGAGGACCGCCCCGAAGGCGGTCTATCCCGACGACATCGACGGCGCCCTCGCCGACCACCTGGGGCGCCACGAGGGGGTGGCGATCGCCCGGTCGCGCCTGGGAGAGCCGCTGGCCGGGCTCTCCGACGCCGTGCTCGACCAGACCGACGTCCTCGTCTGGTGGGGGCACCTGCGGCACGACGAGCTGCCCGACGACCGCGCCGCGGCGGTCGTCCGGCGCGTGCAGGAGGGGCGGCTGGGCCTGGTCTCGCTCTACGCCTCGTGCTGCAGCAAGCCGTTCAAGCAGCTCATGAAGACCTCGTGCGAGCCGGGGGGCTGGCGTGAGGACGGCCGGCCGGAGTTCGTCAGCGTCAAGGCCCCGAACCATCCGATCGCCCGCGGGATCACCCCGTTCACGATCCCCAGGACCGACATGTACTCCGAGCCGTTCGCCGTCCCGGAGCCGGAGTCGGTGGTCTTCGTCTCGTCCTGGGAGAAGGGCGAGACCCTCCGCAGCGGCCTCACCTGGACCGTCGGCAAGGGGCGCGTCGCCTACCTGAGGACCGGCCCCGACAGCTACCCCGTGCTCTTCCATCCTTCGGTGAGGCTGGCCGTCACCAACTCGGCCCTCTGGGCCGGCCGACGGACCTAGATCCCGGTCATCCTTCGGAGGTCGGGGTGAACGGCGGACAGGGATGTCCAGCCTCGGGGATCATGGACAGGCCCTGAGGGCGATTTCCGGGGCCAGGCATGCCCGCCCGCCCCTGTTCTCCCTCATGAATTCCTGATACCAAGCACGCACCAACACCAACCAAGTAGCGGGATTTTGACCCGTTGACTACGGCAGGTGTGTCGTCCAATAATCTCCCTGATCTTCGCGGTGTCGGATGCGTCGCGAGGGTCGTGAGGGAACTGCCGCCACGCCGGATTCGCCGGCCCCCCCGATCCGCTTTGTCGCTCTTGTACACGGCAACCCCCCGCGGTTGCGTTCCAAGGCACCACGGGATTTCGTCGACCGACTGCGTCGCCGACCTGTCTCGCGTCTCGGAGTGAGTCCCCGGGCAGGCCATATAGGGATGGCCCGTCCCTCGTGAATCCAACACAGACTGGAGAGTTCAACGATGCGGAAGGTGCTTCTGAGCCTGGCCCTCGTCGCGATGGCCATCCCGGCCTTCGCCGCCGACCACTACAACAAGAAGGTGAAGATCGGCGACAAGGCGCCTGACTTCTCGGGCATCCCGGCCGTCGCCCCCAACGGCGAGACGACCAGCCTGACGCTGAGCGACATCAAGGAGGACGTGGTCGTCCTGGTCTTCCTGGCCAACCACTGCCCGGCCGTCCTGGCCGCCGATGACCGCATCATCGAGTTCACCTCCGAGTACAAGGACAAGCCGGTCAAGGTCGTCGCCGTGGCGGTCAGCGATGCCGACGAGGACAAGATCCCGGGCATCAAGAACCACATGAAGGAAAAGAAGATCAACTACACCTACGGCTACGACGAGACCCAGGCGATCGGCAAGGCCTACGGCGCCAGCAACACCCCGCACTTCTTCGTCCTCGACAAGGCTCGGAACATCCGCTACATCGGCGCGATGGACGACAACGTCATGAACGAGACCAAGGCGACCAAGCACTACCTCAAGGACGCCGTCGACGCCCTGCTCGCGGGCAACGCCCCGGCCCTCGAGGAGACCCGCCCGGCCGGTTGCGGCATCCGCTACAACAACTGAGCCTGAACGCGATCGGGACTCCCAGTCCAGAGAGCCGGCGCGGGCTTCCGCGCCGGCTCTGTTCGATTCCACGGACTCGACGCCTTCCACCCGCAGGAACGACCTCATGAAGTCAACGTTCATCGCCCTGTCGATGGGTCTTGCCGGTATCGGATTCCTGCTCAACTCCGGGCCCGGCGCGTCCGCGGAGGACGGCAAGGCCGGGCCGGGCTCCGCGGTGAGGCTCGAGCGCCTCAAGTGGGTTGCCTTCAAGGAGCGGCTCGCCGCCGCCAAGTCGTCGAAGCTCACGGTCGTGGACGCCTGGGCCACCACCTGCGGCCCCTGCAAGGAGAACTTCCCCCACCTCGTCGAGATGCACAAGAAGTTCGGGGGCAAGGGCCTGAACGTCATCTCCCTCACGCTCGACGACCCGACCGACGCCAAGGCGGTCGCCGCCGCCGAGAAGTTCCTCAAGGAGAAGAACGCCGATTTCACGAACGTCCTGCTGGACGAGAACTTCGGCGACGGCTACGACCGGCTCGACATCAACGCCATCCCGGCCGTCTTCCTCTTCGGCCCCGACGGCAAGGAGCTGAAGCGGTTCACCATGGACGACCCGGATCACCAGTTCACCTACGCCGACGTGGAAAAGGAGATCGCAGCGCGGCTCGAGGCGAAATGACCCTGGGAAACCGCGGGCCTTCGTGATATCATGGCTCTCTTGCCCCGGAGGCCGGCGGCTTGACCCGGTCGTAGGATAGACGTGACCGGACCTGAACTGACCAATCGAATCCCTCTCACGCGAATAGCGGATCGACTGCGATGAAAGACGGAATCCATCCCAAGTACGTGGACTGCACCGTGACCTGCGGTTGCGGCAACTCGTTCCAGACCCGCAGCACCAAGCCCAAGATCATGGTGGAAGTCTGCTCCAAGTGCCACCCGTTCTTCACCGGCTCGGTCAAGTTCGTGGACGCCGCCGGCCGGGTCGACAAGTTCAACAAGAAATTCCAGGGCACCTACGGCAAGGCCAAGAAGGAAAAGGCCGAGCCCGCCAAGGCCTAGTGCCCGGATCTCCTGTCAGGACGGCCCGCCGCGCGACCCCCTCGGGGCGTCGCTCGCCGGGCCTTCTGCGTTTCCGGCATCGCGGTCGCCCCCAGGGGCGTGGGAGCCCAGATGGCCTGGGTGGCCGTGGTGGAAGACCACGGAACCGCCTCGGCCCACGTGCCAGCCCAGGCCGGCGCAACGGCTCGCTCCTTGTGGTGTTTCACCACGGCCACCCAACTTCTGGCGCCCGCGATAGTCTCGTCGACTTCTACCCTCAGCCACCCGCTCCACGGATTCCTCCCGTGTTCGAGAAGCTCCAGGCCGATTACCAGAGGTTCCAGCAGATCGAGCGCTCGCTCCTGGACCCGGACGTTACGGCCGACGCCTCGCGGGTGACGTCCCTGGCCAGGGAGCGCGGCACGCTCGCCAAGCTCTGCGTGCCGTACGGGAAATACCTCGAGCTGGGCCGTCAGATCGACGAGGCCGAGACCCTCTTCGAATCCGAGACCGACGCCGAGATGCGGTCCTACGCCGAGGGGGAGCTCTCCGGCCTTCGCGGCAGGCAGGCGGAAATCGGCGAGTCGCTCCGCGACCTCCTCTACGACCGCCAGGCCGGCGCCGACCACGCGGCCCTGATCATGGAAATCCGGGCCGGCACCGGCGGCGACGAGGCGGCGCTCTTCGCCCGCGACCTCTACGAGATGTATCGCCGGTTCGCCGAGACCCAGGGCTGGAAATTCGAGCTCCTGGACATGGAGGCCACCGAGCTCGGCGGCTTCCGCGAGGTCTCCTTCAGCGTCACCGGCGACGCGGCCTTCCGCAACCTCCAGTTCGAGAGCGGCGGCCACCGCGTCCAGCGCGTGCCGCAGACCGAGGCCCAGGGGCGGATCCACACCTCGGCCGCCACCGTCGCCGTGCTCCCCGAGCCGGAGGAGGTGGAGATCGACATCCGAACCGAGGACCTCCAGATCGACGTCATGCGGTCCGGCGGCCCCGGCGGCCAGCACCAGAACAAGACCGAAAGCGGCGTCCGGATCACCCACCTGCCCAGCGGCCTGGTGGTCAATTGCCGCGACGAACGCAGCCAGCACAAGAACAAGGCCAAGGCCATGCGGATTCTCCGCAGCCGTCTCTTCGAGCAGATCCAGGAGAACGCCCGCTCCCAGCGCGACCTGGCGCGGCGGACCCTGATCGGCTCCGGCGACCGCTCCCAGCGGATCCGGACCTACAACTTCCCCCAGAACCGCGTCACCGATCACCGGATCAACCTGACGCTCTACAACCTGGACCAGGTCATTCAGGGCAACCTGCTGCCGCTCACCCGGGCGCTCATCGACCACGACCGCCGGGAGTCGCTCGGCGACCTCTGATCCGACCGGACCAAACCAGCCCAGACCGAACCTCGGAAGGATCCGTGACGTGACGAGCGATCGCGAGACGAGGCCGGACGACGAGCCCTGGACGATCCGCCGGCTCCTGACCTGGACCACGGATTTCCTCACCCGCCGAGGCGCGGAGAGCCCCCGCCTGGACGCCGAGGTTATGCTCGCCCAGGTCCTGGGCTGGGAACGCGTCCAGCTCTATACCCACTGGGAGGACATCATCGGCGAGCGGGCCCGCGGCGAGTTCCGCGACCTGGTCCGCCGCCGCGCCGAGGGCGCCCCGGTCGCCCACCTCGTCGGCCGCAAGGAGTTCTACTCCCTGGCCCTGGAGGTGAGCCCCGCGGTCCTGATCCCCCGCCCCGAGACCGAGTTCGTCGTCGTCGAGTTCCTCGACGCGGTCAAGGTGATCGACGCCCCTCGCGCGGTCGACCTCGGCACCGGCTCCGGCTGCGTGGCGATCGCCTGCGCCCACCAGAAGAAGACGGCCCGCATCGAGGCGATCGACCTCTCTCCCGACGCCCTCGCCGTCGCCCGCCGCAATGCCGAGAAGCACGGCGTGGCCGACCGGATCCGGTTCCACCAGGGGGATCTCCTGGCCCCGGTCGCCGACGAGCCCCCCTTCGACGCGATCCTGTCCAATCCCCCCTACATCCCGACCGCCGACATCGCCACCCTGGAGCCGGGCGTCCGCGATCACGAGCCGCGAATGGCCCTCGACGGCGGCCCCGACGGCCTCCGCGTCGTCGCCCGCCTCATCCGCGACGCCGCCCCCCTGCTCCGCCCCGGCGGCCACCTGATCCTCGAGATCGGCACCGCCCAGGAACAACCCGTGCGGTCCCTCATCGAGGCCGCCGGCGCCTACCGGCTGCTGCCCACGGTCCACGACCTGAGGAATCACCCGCGGGTGATTCACGCGGTGCGAATCGAAGAGACCTGAAACGGCTCCCACCGCGAGACCATCCGGGCCCATCAGAGGGAACGCCTCACCTCGCCGAGATGATCACGTAGCCACTCGGTAAACGCTTCTCGCCCGAGCCGGCTCGCAGCCACGTCGAGGACGATGCGCTCTTGCTCATCGATCGACGCGACGATTTCAAACCCATTCATGACCAGGAAGGTTTCCATGGCCGCGTGCCCAATTCGCTTGTTGCCGTCCACGAACGGGTGGTTCATGACGAGCGAAAAGCCCAGGGCTGCGGCCTTCTCCACGATCGTCGGGTACAGGTCCGCTCCGCCGAAAGTCATTCGCGGCTGGGCGAGCGCAGAGTCCAACCCGTTGATGTCACGAACCCCCGAACCACCTCCCGATTGTTCGACGACCATTCGGTGCAGTTCCAGGACCTCGTCCATCGTCAGATAACGCGTCATGCTACGCCAGCCGCCGGTAGAGCTCGCGGTTCTTCTGGAGGACATAGGTAGCAGCCGACCCGAAGTCCTGCCCGGGACGAGCCAGCCACTCCTGGACGCCGGACCGCAATAACTGCTCGGGAGAGATCCCGGCCTCTCGGGCCCGCTCACGCAGTTGTTGCGATTGCTCTTCCGGGAGTTCGATCGTGAAGGTATCCATGGTGCTCACCGTGAGTTTTCCGCGGGATCTCGAAGTCGATCGCGAGCAGCAACGACCAGTGCTTCGTAATCCGGTTTGAAGGGATCTACCAGTGAAGTCTCGAGCAGAGCCTGGAGGTTCCAGAGGGCACGCTGCTCGGCTTGGTTCCGGATGACAAGCGAATCCTCATCCTGGAAGCGCGTCAGAAACTCAAAGAGCACGAGGGCTTCATCGTGTGTAAGTTGCAGACGGACTGGCTCGCTCCTTGGTTCGACTCCTCCAGCCATTCGTGTTCGTCCTTCCCCATGCACGTCGAACATCGCGAAGAACCGTCGCGTAAAGCTCCGGCGTCCGGCTGATCCGCTCCAGCGCGTCCTGACGCGTTCGATCAGTTCCTCCCCGCGACCCGTGTGCTGCTCGTACCAGGCAGCCGCCTCCACGAACCCCCGATCAGCCTCCGGACTAAGGATGACGGGGAGGTTCATGGACGGATTCGCTCAAGGGACTTCGATTTGGCCTGTTCCCAGGGGATGCCCGCATCGGGATTCCTGTCGAGTTCCTCGATCCGACGCTCGAGCTCGGCTTTCATCTCGACCGTCAGGTCGGGCTCATGGCCTTGGTCGGCAAGGCGGTCCCACAGGTCCTGAACCAGCCGCACCCGGTCATCGATGGGCCAGGACTCGACTTCATGAAGGACGACTTGATAGTCCATCGTGGATCTCACCGGAATGGCAACATTGTGCGACTGGTCGACTACATCCGATAGACTATGACATCCTTCAAATCATCGCCATTAAATAATCCACACACATAAACATCGGTGTATCACCATTTCACTCGCCAGACTCCCCCGCCAGTACAAGAGCCACAGTGATGGAGAGTTTTCCAGTCACCCTTGCCTTCCAAGCGAATAATCCCTTTGCGTGCCTTATCGGCCTTGTGTGCCGATTGCCAACTATTGTGGCCGCAATCCTTTACGAGTTCCATCTTGTCATATTTCTCGGGATGGCCAACGCACTTATAGAAGCGGATATCACCAGCTTGCGGCCCCTCGTCCTCCTCCGGATCGCGCGGCCCCACGGGGGCTATCACGGGTGTTGGCTGAGGATGATATCGGGCTACAAGCTCAGCGTTGTTCAGTCGATCACGGACCTCCTCTAACTCTTGAACGAGTTTCTGGTTACGCTGTGCCAGAGATTCCACTTTCAATCGAAGCTCATCGTTCTCCTTTGCATACGACTGCTCGATCGCCTCGTATTCGGGGTCGTGGACGACCGGGCGCCTCACGCTGCCCAGGAATCTGACGATCGCCGCCTGCTGGATTGCGTCGATCTCCCGAGGACGCATGACGCTTAACGCAGACGTTTGCATGACGAGTTGTCGTAGTTGGCGCCGAAACAGTTCGCGTGTAGCGTCGAAATCCTCACCGTAGGCGCGTAATCGCCCGAAAGTCCATAGGGGATGATGGAACGGATCGCCGCCGCGTGAGGCGCCGGGCCAGTAAAGACGCACCCCCCCGGAGAAGCACGACCAGCGCTTGCCCAGAGTCGCCGTGAGGGCCCAGGCGGCATCCGCATCGATTACGAACACGTTCGCCAACCCGACCAAATCGTAAGCTACAGTGCGATCAAGTCCGGGCAACACCAGCCCGTTATCGTCCTCGGCGATCACGAGTAGCGGTATGGTCCGATTCGGATCGATAACCTGATCCGCGAGCCATTCCCCATCATCATCTCCCTTCACGTGATTCAGGGCCAGTAGCTGGCTCGAGCCGTGGAACCAATCTCCGCCCAAAGCCAGGAGGGCCCTGATCACGCGAGGACAGCGCGGGTCGATCGGCACTGGCCGGATCGCGCTGACGTTCAGTCCCGCCTCAATCGATACATGAACTGAAATCCTGCTGCCCGTGTCAGTCGCCGAGACAGACGTGATATGCCGCGTACCGTTGGCATCAACTTCATCCAGCCGGAGGATCTTCAAGCAGCGATCCCCGTCGTCGACATCCTCCCAGTCGAATTGGCCCTGTCCCCCATCCTCGGGATTAAATGATCCGGAGATGCTCTCGGTATCAGCAGCTCCCTTTGATTGGAGCCATTCCCGGCAGGCGTCGATGCATCTAACGAACACAGCTCGGCGCGCTTCTTGTGACTCAAAATCGTCCCGACGTTCGAGTAGATAGGCAGCGACCTTCTGCATGGTGGCTTTCACTCCACGCAAAGCCACGGGACGTTTATGAAGGAGCTTCGGCGCCAGAACTGGACTTGCGGCCAGCTTTGCACGCTCTAAAACGTACCCGCAGTCTAAACTCTGAGCGATTCGATTCTCGACTCCCTCACCCGTGCTCCGCCGGCCGCGGCCGCTTGGCCGGGATCGAGCGCAGGTGCGGGCCCAGGGTCGCCAGCGACGGCCAGCGGTCTTCCCGCTTGCGGGCGGTCAAACGCCGGAGGACCTCGCAGAGCTCCTCGGAGAGCTTCGGCTTGACCTTGGCGGGGTCGATGGGGTCGACGTTGAGGCGCTGGAGCATCGTCGCGGACGAGCCGGCGGCGGAATAGGGGAGCCGGCCGGTCAGCAGCTCATAGGCCACGACGCCCAGGCTGAAGGTGTCGATGCGCTCGTCGATCGGCTCGCGGCGGATCAGCTCCGGGGCCATGTACTGGAGCGTCCCCGTCCGGTTGCCGGGGCCGCGGAAGGCCGGCGTGTTGGGCACGGCCAGGCCGAAGTCGATCAGCTTCACCGCGTGGTCGCGGTTGAGGAGGAAGTTCCGCGGGTTGATGTCGTGGTGGATGAAACCGGCCTCGTGCACGGCCGCCAGCCCTTCCGCGGCCTGGGCGATCCACTCCACCTTCTGCGCGGTCTTCCCCAGCTTCGAGTCGTGGATGTACTGGAAGCTGTAGCCCTCGATGAACTCCATGACCAGGTACTGCTCGCCCGCCGTCGTCTCGCCGTACTCGAACGTCCTGACGACGCTCGGATGCACGACCTTGACCGCGATCGCCCCCTCCGGGGGCCGGGCCTCCTCGCGGGATGCGCGGGCCGCCGCCGCCTCGTTCTTCTGCCGGAGCTGCACCTTGAGGCAGACCGTCCGTCCCGCCTCGTTGTCATGGGCCTTGTAGACCTTCGACATGCTCCCCTGGCTGGACGCATCCGCCAGGATCGCGAACCGCTTCTGGATGTTCACACGCTTCCGGCAGACGCCATCCGCCGTGGGACCCGGTGTCAGGATCTCCATGAGTTTTGCGAGCATGATGGCAGGCTCCCGTGAAGCGGCTCAGGTCGGGGTTCCGTCCGGCTGTCCGGGGTCTCTGGCGGGCGTTGCGGCCTGGAATCTTGCGGGCTGGCGACCAGAAGAGGATCCTGGCAGGCCGCGGATGATGGGAGTTCGCAAGCACCGGCAATCGCTTGATAGAAATTCTCCCAAATTCAAACGGATCCGGCGAGAGTGCGTGACCCCGGCATGCCAGAAAGAACACGCACGCAATCACTTGCCGCAAGGTTCGGGGGGCTGAGGTCTCATTCCTCGGCTTTCCGGGGGAGGATCGCGCCCGCGGGCGTGACGAGGGTCCCGGGCGTGCGGGCCAGGATGCGGACGCCGCCGTCGGCGTCGGTGAAGCGGGCGACCTTGAGGAGCCTGGGGGCCAACTCGGGCCAGTTCTCGAATTCCGATTCGAGAAGGAGGACATGCCGCGACTCGCCGTTCTCGGGATAGGCGAGATGCATGGGAGTCCGGAGCTGGCGGACCGGGCGGCCGGTGGCGAAGGCGAGCTCGGACGGCCACTCGTGGAGCGTGTGCACGGTCCAGTTGGGGAGCACCCACTGGCCGATGGCGCGCCCCCATGGGCCCTGGCCGTGTCGGTAGTTCCACTCGGGGACATAGTAACCCCAGTGCACCAGCTTGAGGCTCGCGGCCAGCAGGAGCATGGCGACCGCGGCCCGGCGGCTCGAGCCTTCTTCCACCCCCAGCCAGGTGAGTGCCAGGAGCGGGATGGCCAGGACCGCCGCGGCGATCCCCACCGGCCGGTAATACGAGAAGACGAGGAGCCAGAGATACTCGCCGTACACCAGGGTCATCAGCCACAGGAGCGAAAGGCCGAAGGCCATCGCGAGGAAGGCCCGCCGCGGCCCCCGGGCGAGCGTCCCGGTCCACGCGGAATCCAGGACGGTCCCGGCCGCGAGCATCATCCCCGCGAGCGCCGGGATCCGGGCCGCCTGGGAGATACCCGGGACGACCGTGCCGACCACCAGGCAGGCGATCGCCGCCTGGGCCCAGCCCTTGACCAGGAGGCGGCCCCGGGGCGACCAACCCCCGCGGATCGAGGAGGACCAGGCCAGCAGGGCGAAGGGGCCGAAGGGGAGCCCCAGCCCCAGGAGTTTCGGGGCCAGGAACCAGTCGGGGCGGAGTGTGAAGGGGAGCGCAAGCGCCGCCGCCAGGGCCTCGGGCGTCGCCGCGACGAGCGCCCAGGCCGTCCAGACGGCCGCCGCGGACACCGTCGGAACGAGCAAACGGGCCGAGTACCCGGCCTCGCGCCGGCCCAGGACCAGCACCGCCAGCAGCACGACCACGACCGGCGGCCAGCCCCCCGCCAGGAAGGCGAGGGCCGTCCAAGCGCCGGCGGCCCAATCCGAACCCTTCGAAAGCAGGCGGTCGATCGCGGCCACGACCGCAAGGCCCGGGAGGAAGTCCAGGCCGATGCCCCCGGAATGATCGATGACGCCCAGCGACCCCAGCCAGGCCAGGCCGACGAGCACGCCGCAGCGGGTCCCAAGCTCCTGGACCGCCCGCCGGGCGAGGATCCAGCCGATCGCCGCGGCGGCCAGGGCCGACGGCCAGAGGACGATCCCCGGCAGGGCGTCGCCGAGCTCGCCAAATCGCCCGGCGAGCCGCGAGAGCGCGACCTTCGCCGGCCAGAGCTCCGGCGCGTATCTCCCGTAGACCTGCCCGATCGGCCCGAACGGCTCGCCGGCCGCCAGCCCGAGCCGGGCATCGGCCGGGCCGAGCTCGAGGTTCCCGGCGCCGATCAGGACGAACCCGATCGTCAGCGCCCCGATCAGCGGGGCGATCCAGGCTCCCCCAAGGGCCAGGGGGAGGGTCAACCGGGCGTCGGCGCGGAGCACGCGGTTTCTCGGCGGGCCGGCCACGGCCGCCCGGTTCGGCTCAACGATCATTCGCGTCCTCCCTGGGCGGCACCACGTCCGGCAGCGGCTCGACATCGGACTGAGGCTCGACCTCAACCGGCGTGCCGTTGCGGTCGTCGATGGTCTGCGGGTTGTGCAGCGCCAGCGACGGCTTGTTATGGGCCATCGCGTAGATGTAACCGGCGATGTGGCCGTCGCGATACGCCTGGCGCTTCAGCTCGGCGGCGACGTCCTCGATCGTCCAGCCGTCGCGCTCGTAGCGGTACATGGCCACCGCGGATCCGGTCCGGCAGGTCCCGCGAGCACAGTGGACCAGGACGGGCCGGCGTGCCGGGTCGTCCACGACCTCCAGCACCTTGCGGAACTGGGCCTCCTCGCCGAAGCCGTCGCCCGGCATCGGGAGGTTCACGAAGCCGACGCCGAGCTTGCCGGCGAGCTCCCGTTCCGCCTTCATCTCCCGGCCGGGCAACTGGAAGTTGACCACGGTGCGAATCCCGTAGCGCTCCACCGCGGCGGCGAGCTGGTCGCCGGTGAGCTGGCCGCTCCGGTAGAGGATCCCGGGCTTGACCGTGTCCCAGTGATCCCAGACGAGCCGGCCCTGGCGGTCCAGGTGGATCATCCACCCGGTCACGCCGACCCCGGCCAGGACGAGCAATCCGAGCACCACCTTGCGCATCGCAACGAGCCCCGCGACGGGAATTCGGGCGAGTCCGGAAACGGACCGACAGCCCAGGACGTCCCGCCCGGCGCGCACCCCGCGCAGCGAGCCGGCCATCCCTGGCGGATCGGGCCGGCATGGTAGGTCAGGAGCGTGAAAGGGTCAATCCGAACCGGTGAGCGAACGGCGGACCACGATTGTTTCGTATATTGCGATTATAGCCCGGACGTGCTACTGTAGAGCGAAGGTGTCCAAGGAGGACTCGGGTATGCAATTACTCAACGGCAACGAGGTGATCACGCCGACCAAGGCTGATGCAGCCACGGCTGCCGAATCAGGCCGGAGGTTGGCGGCCCATCTCGACGCCGACGCCTCGCTTCGCCTGGAAGTGAAGGGTACGAGCGAGGAGTTGACGCTTCCGCCCGCGGCCGCGCGTCTGCTCGTCCGCGTCCTGACCGAGCTAGGACAGGGCCACGCGATCACGGTAACTCCGCTCGGTGCCGAGCTGACGACGCAGCAGGCGGCTGACCTGCTCAACGTGTCCCGCCCCCACCTGGTGAAGCTCCTGGATCAGGGGGCGATGCCGAGCCGCAAGGTGGGGAGCCATCGGCGGGTCAAGTTGACCGACCTGCTGATCTATAAGAAGGAGACGCTGGCGAAGCGCCACGCGACCCTCGATGAGTTGGCCGCGTTGAGCCAGGAACTTGGCATGGGTTACTGACCGGTGCCGCGAATCGTCCTCTTCGATGCCTGCGTCCTCTACCCGGCGCCGCTCCGAGACCTGCTCATGCGACTCGCCCTGACGGGCCTGTTCCTGGCCCGTTGGACGGAGGAAATCCACGACGAATGGACCCGGAACGTCGCGGCCAATCGCCCCGACATCTCGCCGGAGAGCCTCGCCCGCTGCCGAAGGCTCATGAACGAGCATGTCCCCGACAGCCTTGTCACCGATTACGAGTCACTTATCCCGAGCTTGAACCTTCCCGACCCCGACGACAGGCATGTGCTCGCGGCGGCGATTCAGAGCGGTGCGGGAATCATCGTGACGTTCAACCTGAGCGATTTCCCCGCCGCGGTCCTGGCGGGCCACTCCATCGAAGCGATCGGGCCCGACGATTTCATCGTCAGCCTGTGGGGTGAGTCTCCCGCCGCAGTGCTCGATGCGGTTCGTCGTCAGCGAACCGCCTTGAAGAACCCGCCCAAGGCGGCCGAAGAGTTCCTCGCCACGCTCGAACAGTGCGGCCTCCCGGTGACGGTGGCTCGCCTGAACGGCCATGCGAGTGAGATTTAACGGCGGGCCCGAATCCGAGAATCAGTGGCCATGCACCCAGGTATAGAGGAAGGAATCAGCGTCCAGTAAGCCGTGGCCACTCAAGGAATCCAGGGAACCAGCGGCCGCGCGCAAACTGGAGCAGGAATCAGTGGCTGGGAATCACCTCGGCTATCCTCTCAAAATTGCCAGACCTACGCCTCGTGGGTGCCTGGCCTTGGACGCCTTCTGGCCTTAGACGCCCTCTGGAGGGCGTCTAGATTCCCAGGGCCGATAATGTGCCCGTCATCAGGGCGAATGGGGTCTTGCCAGACATGATGCCGGCCGCCGGCGTAGCTCAGCGAGGTTGCGAGACAGATCATGCTGTCCACGACGTCATCGAGCAGCTTGCCGCCACGGTACTTGTCCGGCGCAATTCGCCAAGTGGCGTCCGAATACATCCAGTTAATCGCGTGCTCCACGAGGGCGATCCAAACTGCCCGGTCGCCGGAGTCCGCCGCGAACCCATTCAGGACGGTGCGAGTGAGGTCGGCCACCTGCTGTGCCGAGAGGGCTTTCCCACGCTGTTCCTTGTAACACTTCACCTCGGCCGCAGTGAGCGATCCCTCAAAGCGCCTCAGCCGCTTCATAGCCCAGATCGCCTCAGCGGGAAAGCACTCGATCACGAGCCTCGCCGCTGCGCGGTCGGCTTCCGTCCACAAGTGAAATCCAAGTTGGTCGAGCCCGGCTAGCAGGCTCATGACTCGCGGTGCGAGCGGGGCGCCTGGCTGAATGTTCGGGTGCCAGTTGTTCGAATCGCCAGCGGCCCTGTCAATCCGTTGTCGTTGTTGGCTGAGATGTCTCTCGCACGCTCTCAGCTCGATAGTGCCCGCCGGAGGCTGAGCGGCCCTCGTCGGGATGCCAGGACGATGCGCAGCCTGGATAGGCGCATCGATGGCGAACACGACACGCTCGGCGGCACTATGTTTTTCGAGCACCACCTCAACGGCCCGAAGGAGTTGACTCGCGTCTGGGTCGCGATTGTGGAGTGCGATTCGTTCGAGATGGGCTGTCAGGCTGAAGGGCTGGTCGGGACGGCGCCTGAGTAGCGCGAACGCTAAGCAGTCGTACCGCGAGTCTCGATCGGCCGCGGAGCCGCCGAACCAAGCGATGTCCAAGCCGATGCAGAGGACCGGCCCCGCCCACATCGCTCGCTCGCCGCACACGACATGCATTCCGCGCGGTGGCGTGGCTGTGTGTGGAGGCGCTGGTGGGTGAACGGGAGCCGAAGGAGGCATAACGGGTGGTGGGGCAGACGCGACACCAGCAAGTACGGTGCCCCCGACGGCGAGCAGTTCTACCCGGACACGCTGACCGCGATGCGCTTCCCACCACGCTCTGTCCGCGTCGCTGGGCAATGTAAACGCCGTCGTGGGCTTAGGATTCTCGCCTTGGGCGGCGCGGGTGAGGACGCGGACGCCGAGTTCGGTGATGTTGATAGTGATCCTTGCCGCCACGGCCAATCGGTGTGCGAAGGCACAGTCCGTGTACCAGAACTGGTTGTCCCGGATTCGGTACGCCGGATCGACGGCGATGGGAGCCGGGGGCGGGGCGCTGGGCAGATTCATCTGCTGGGCTCTTTGGTTCGCTCTCGGATTATGAGGATCTTGGTCGCACTTTGGACAAGGCGAGTTCGGTCGGTGAGGAGTTCAACACGGCCCGGCACGCTCAACATCGACTCCCGGCGTCATCGCCGGTTCAGTCGATCCACGAACGCGGTGTGCTCGGCCGAGGCGATCCCCTGTCCGAGTATCGCCTCCACGCGCGGCAAGTCCTCGCGAAGCAGGGCATCACGATCGAGCCAAAGGCCCGGGAAGACCTCGCTGCGAAGGATGCCATCCTTGCCCGGCGGTAGTGGGTCGAACCGGCCATCCCGCAGGACGAACCAGTCCAGGGCTACGTCCTCGATCCGCCAGAGGATGAACTCGCGGACGCCGCTCCGCCGGTAGACGCGCGGTTTCTTCCAGGCGTCCAGGCTGACGCGGCTCAGGGCAACCTCGGCGATCAGCTCGGGCGCTCCCTGAATCAGGTCATTCTCGCCGAAACGGGCCGAGCCTCCCTGCCCGGGTCGGATCATCAGGAGGCTATCGGGCCGGAGTAGATTGTCGAGATCGAGGAGCACGCTCGCACGGTCCCGCGTCTCGAGATGGGCCGTCCTCGACCGATAGGTCTTGAGCCAGGTGCCGAGGAGAGCGTGAGCATCACCGTGCTCGGGGGGGCTCGACGAAGGCAGATAGACTTCCCCTTCGACCAACTCGGCCTTCTTCGGGTCAGGCATCGCGGCGCAGCGGCGCCGGAATTCGCCCAGCGGGAGTGTGTCCCCGTGCTCGAGTCGCGGGATGTCAACCTTCTGGCTCCCCGGGATCCTGGTGTCCATGGCGATCCACACTCTCTGAGACGGGGCTTGAGGCCGGGTCCACGCTCCTGCCATGATAGGATGGCAAGAGCCACCGTGACAGGTCGGCGAAACAGATCGAAACCGGTCGCTTTGTCCAGGTCGAACTCTCCACGATGGCGGACCTCGTCCGAACCAGCAAGTTCCTCTCCCTGGTCCTGCGGCACAAGCCGGAGGAGATTGGCCTCACCCTGGACGCAAACGCCTGGGCGGACGTGGCGGAGTTGATCCGTCTCGCCAACGACCACGGCGTCCGGCTCACGCCCCCCCTGCTCGATCGGATCGTCGCGGAGAACGAGAAGAAGCGGTTCGCGTTCAGCGACGACCGCACCCGAATCCGGGCCAGCCAGGGGCACTCGATCGCCGTCGACCTGGACCTGCCGCCGACGCCGCCCCCCGAGCTCCTCTATCACGGCACCGCCACCCGCTTCCTCGAGTCGATCCGGGCCGGCGGATTGCACTCCGCGAACCGCCAGCACGTCCACCTCTCGCCCGATGAGGCCACCGCCACGAAGGTCGGCCGGCGCCACGGCAAGCCCGTCGTCCTGATCATCCGCGCCGCCGAGATGGCCCGGGCCGGCCACGTCTTCTACCTCTCGGCGAATGGCGTCTGGCTGACCGGGCGCGTGCCCGTCGCGTTCATCACCTTCCCGGCTCCCTGACCCGATCGCCATTTTCCGGAATTTGGTGAAACTCGGAGGCGAGAAATCGGGACTGTATTCCGTAAGGGATACTCCATGCCGAGATCAGTCCAGCCCCCCCAGGCGTTCATCCATGGCTACAAGCGATCGACTCTTGCCGCGCGAAGTGACGTCCAGGACGAGACGATCCTGGCCGCCAGGCCACACTCGGAACCAGGAACCAGGATCTCAATTCACGGAAAATCGACCACCAAAGCCAATTCAAAAAACAGACCTTAACTCGTTTTATAGTATAGGTTTAATGGCTCATCAACGGCCGCGAAGCGGCGACGAACAAAGCCAATTTCGATTCTCGGCCGTCGCACCTCGTTGGTCGAGTCGCCTCAAAACGACGTACAATCCCC
>NZ_JAALJH010000071.1 GCF_011064615.1 Aquisphaera insulae
CTAACTGTACTCTAGCGGATCCTTCGTGCTCATGACGGATTTCGGGGTTTTCACGACTCCTCCCGACCCGCAAGTGCCCGGCCGTCGACTCGTCCCGCCCGGCCAACCGGGGCAAGAACCTCGCGAGGTCCGCCGAGGCATGCCCCGATCCCGGTGCGTCCGGGCCGAGGGCCCGTCGCGGCCCCGACGTCAGACGAGCTCCGCGACGACCCGACGCAGCTCCCTGAGAGTCATGGGTTTGCTCAGGTAGGCGTCGGCCCCCGCATCCAGGCAGCGCTCGCGGTCGCCCGACATCGCGAGGGCGGTGAGGGCGACGATGGGGAGAGTCCGGGTCTCCGGGGCGGAACGCAGGACACGGATGGCCTCGAGCCCATCGATCCCGGGCATCTGGATGTCCATGAGCACCAGCCGCGGCTGGAGCGTGGAAGCCATGCGGATCGCCTCCTCCCCGTCGCGAGCCTGGGAGACCCGGTAGCCGGCCGCGACGAGGACGTCGGAGATCAGCTTGCGGTTGAGCTCGTCGTCGTCGGCAAGGAGGATGAGCGGTGGTTCCGGCTCCGGAGCCTCGCCCGCGGCTTCCCCGCTCGCGAGGCCTGCGGAGCGCGTCGGTCGTGCCTCGAGCGGAGGGGAGGCCGTTGCCCGGCCGGGGTCGTACTCCTCGGGCTCGTCGAAGGGCTCCCACGGGATGGTCACGATGAACCGGCTCCCGCGACCGGGCTCGCTCTCCACCGAGACGACGCCGTGATGCAGGGCCGTGAGCTTCTCCACGAGCGCCAGCCCCAGGCCGGTCCCCGTATACTGGCGGGACAGGCGGCTGTCGATCTGGCGGAACGGTTGGAAGAGGATCTTCATATCCTCCTCCCGGATGCCGATCCCGGTATCCCAGACCGTGAATGTGAGCGAGCGGGATGCCTTGTCCGCCTTCACATCGAGGCCGACGGCCCCCCCTTCCGGCGTGAACTTCACGGCGTTGCTCAGGAGGTTCACCAGGATCTGCTTCAGCCGCAACTCGTCGGCGAGGATCGAGTCCGCCCCGCCGTCGGTCGCGCAGGACAGCCTCAGGTTCCTGGACTGGGCCGCCTGACGCACGAGCCGGATGCTCCCCTGACAGATCGAGTCGATGCTGGTGGGTATGGGGTCGAGCCGTATCTGCCCGGCCTCGGCCTTCGACAGGTCGAGGATGTCGTTGATCAGGCCCATCAGGTGCCGACCGCTCTTCTCCACGTCCCGGATGACCGAGACCTGCTCGTCGGTCATCGCGCCGTAGACGCCCTCGACCAGCGACTCGGAGAGGGCCAGGACGGCGCTCAGGGGCGTGCGAAGCTCGTGGCTCATGCTGGCGAGGAACTCGTCCTTGAGGCGGGAGGCGTGGGTCAGCTCGAGGTTGGTGCGCGTCAGCTCCTCCGACCGCTGGCGGAGGGCCTCTTCCATCTCCTTCCGCTCCGTGATGTCTCGCATGATCGTGGAGAAGAAGGCCACGCCGCCGTCATTCCCGCGGTGCGCGAGGATAAGCTGGGAGACGGGCCTGGCTCGGCCCGCGGCGGTCAGCACCTCCGTCTCGCCGAGCCAGTGCCCCTCGCGGACGGCCGTCGGGATTCCCTCCTGAATGATCCTGGCCGATGACTCGGGGGGGTGGTAGTCCTTGATGGACCGCGGGAGCCCTTCGGTGACCGGGCGAATCCCGAGAATCCTCCTGAAGGCCTCATTTTCCCACATCGGCACCCCTTCGGGCGTCGCCGTGGCGATGTAGTCGGTCGAGGAGTCGATGATCCGCGCCAGTTTGTGGACGTCCGCCGCCTGCGCGGCGGCCTGCCGCTCCAGCTCGGCGTTGAGTGCCCGGATGGCCTGGTCGGCCCGCCGACGTTCCGTGGCGTCCATGACGGCCGCCAGCACCATGGGCCCCGAATCGGTCTGGACGAGGTTCAGGCCGATCTCGACGGGGAACTCGCTGCCGTCCTTGCGAACGGCGTTGAGCTCGCGCCCATGTCCCATATCCATACGGAACGGCGAGGCCGTGAACTGGCCGCGGAGCTGCTCGTGGTGGCCGCGTGCGGACTCGGGGACCAGCATGTCGATCGACTTGCCGATGAGTTCGTCCCGTTCATAGCCGAGCCAATCGACGAACCGGCCGTTGACCATCGTGATCAGGCCCGCGGCATCGACGACGATGAGGCCCGCCGGCACCGACTCCACGACCGTCCGGAATCGCTCCTCGCTCTCGCGAAGCGAGAGCTCCGCCAGCTTGAGCGAGGTGACCTCCGAATGCGCGACGACGGCCCGGCTCGGTCCTCCTTCCACGAACGGGGTGACGCGACCGATGAACCAGCGGCGGGCGGAGGGGGAGTGGCAAGGATACTCCATCTCGAACATCGGCCTGCGTCCCGCCAGGACGTCGCGGATGCCGGCCGCGAAGTCGGCCGCCTGGGCGGCGTCCTCGCCGGTCGCTGCGTCGCAGACCTGGAGGTAGTTCCTCCCGTCGCACGCGTCGCCGAACAGGCCGTTCTCGCAGGCGAAGTCACGCCAGCTCCGGTTGACCGCGAGGATGTCTCCCGTCTCGTCAAGGACCGCAATCGACGTCCGGAGCGAGTCGAGGACGGAGCGTGCCAGCCGCTCGGACTCCCTCCGCGCCTCCTCCGCGGACCTGCGCGCCGTGATGTCCTGATGGACCCCGCAGAGGCGCAAGGGGCGTCCCAGGGCGTCTCGAGCGATGACCTTGCCGACGTCGAAAATCCATGCCCAGCTACCGTCCTTGCGGCGGAGCCTGTACTCGGCGGTGAATTCCGGACTGAACCCGTCGAGGTGTTCTTTCACGGACTCGCGCACGCTCGGGGCGTCGTCGGGATGGAGCAGATCCTCCCAGGCCTGTATGTGCCCCCCTAGCTCCTCGGGGCGATATCCGAGCATGCCGGCCCAACGAGCGTCGTAGTCCAGCCGGCCGGAGGGGAGATGCCAGTCCCACGTGCCGAGGCCGGCGCCGTCGAGCGCCAGCCGATATCGCTCGTCGCTCTCGTGCCGACGCTCCTCGGCTCGCTTCCGGGATGTGATGTCGATGATCGAGCCGACAGCCCCGATCGGACGCCCCCCCTCGCCTCGTTCGACGCGGCCCCGACACTGGAACCAGCCGAGGTGACCATCGCAGAGCGTCGCGCGGAACTCGAAGAAGATCTCGTCCGATCGTCCCTCGAAGGCGCCGAGGATCGCGGCGGCGACACTCTCGCGATCGTCGGGATGATGCCAGGCGATCCAGCCCTTCAAGTCCGCCGGGACGCCCGCCTCGCCAATTCTCACCCATTCCCAGAAAGTCGGGTCAAGCCGGCTAATCGCCGCGTCCTCGCCCGCCTCCCAGGTCACGACCCGACCGCTGGTGGTGGCCAGCCTGTAGCGATCGGCAGTCTCGCGGAGCTGCGACTCCATCCGCTTCCTCTCGGTGATGTCCTCGACGGTGCCGACCAGCCGGGCGGCCCGTCTCCCAGGACCATCAACCTCGACCTCCGCCAGCCCATGCGACACCACCCAGCGCAGGGAGCCGTCGTCCTGGATCACGCGGAACTCGATCGAATACGGCTCCGAGTCGACCCGCCCCAGCGCCGCCTCGACCCGGGCCCAGACCTCGGCGACGTCGTCCGGGTGGAGGCGATCCAGCATCTCGTCGATCGAAAGCCGCTCGCCGGGCAGGCCGAATATCTCGCGATATCGCGCGTCATAGGAGGCGACCCCGATCGTCGGGTCGTAGACCCACCACCCAAGCCGGGCGGCGTCGAGCGAGAGCTGACGCTGCTGCGACAGGCGTTCCAGAGCCTCCTCGGCCCGTCTCTTCTCCGTGCGGTCGACGAACGAGGCGAGGATCCCATCGTCAACGCTGACGCCCGAGATTTCGACCACGAGCACGCGGCCGTTCTTGCAGGTCACCGAGACTTCGACGGGACCGATGCGGCCCCCCATGTGGGCCGCCTCTTCGACGGCCACGGTCCACATGCTCCGCACCTGCCGGCGATAGGCCTCGTCGGGATACGCCACCTGCAACCACGCGTCGAGCGTCGGTACGTCGACCTTCGAGTAGCCGAAGAGTTCGACGAAACAGTCGTTGAGGTACGCGGTGACGCCGTTCCGGTCGATGTACCCCAGCGGCAGAGGCAGACGCTCGACGAAGCGGCCGAGCATCCCCGCACCGATTCGGAGCTCGGATCGTGCCCGCGACCCTGCCGCCACCAGCCTGGCCGCCCGCGTGAGCAGTTCGGTGGCGACGATGGGCTTCGTCAGGAAGTCCCAGGAATTCCCGGCGAGAGTTGCCATCCGGAGTATCTCTTCCTCACCCGAGGCCAGCACCAGGACCGGCACGTCGCGCGTCGTCGACCGTGCATGCAGATCCTCGATCAGCCGCTCGCCACACAGGCCGGGCGCCTTCAGGTCGCTGAGGACGAGGGCGGGCACCACCTCGACGGCCCGTGCGAGCCCCTGGTCCCCGTCACCGACGACCTCCACGCGATATCGCCCGCCGAGGATCTCGGCCAGGGAATCCCCCTCGACGGGGTCGTCCTCGATGATCAGGACCAGGGGTAGCTCGTGACGCGGATCGAGGTCCGTCGATCCTTCGGGCACGGTCGAGTCCCGATCACGGCCAACTCCGGTCCGTCGATCGGGCTCGGGGATGACTTCACGCCGGTCGTCAAGGACGCCGGCGCCGTGTCCCTCGACCGAGAGGATGGCTCCGCCGACGGTCGCTTTCCATCCGTCGAACGTACAATGAGCCTTTGTCCACGAAGCGTCGGTCCTCGCCCCGTCAATCGTGCCTGGGGCCCAACTCCGACACACCCTGGTGTTTGTGCCCACCACGGCAAGGTCCTTCCACATCGCTTCCGAAGTGAATCGAGCACGTGGATGGCCAGAACGATCGCGCAGAGCGGGATGTTGGTCGATCCCGTGGCCACCTCGGAGTCGGCCTACCGCGCAGATTGCCGAGGCGAACTGGCGTCAACTTCAGGGAAAGTCAGCTCGCCGCCGGCCCTTCCCGAACTCAAGTCCTTCGGAGAATCGCAGCTTCGCGACTCAGAGCATTCGACCATTCTAAGTCAGAATATCACAGAGTGGGCGGCCAGGTCTAGCAGACTTGATAGACACATAACATATCATCCGTCGCTTCCGGATGCAGCGAGCCGGCCGAGTCCCCGACACTCCGCGGCCGAATCGTCGGCCCATACGCTCGATGCGTCGGCCCGCCCGCCTCACCACGCATTCGCATCGACACGCACGCGACGGACCAGGCGGCCGGCCCCCGGATGCGCGTCCTCGTCGCCCAGCCCGGCGGGCGCAGCGAAATCGCTCCACCAGCCCCGGGAAGTCGCCTCGCCGAACTGGGCTCCTTGACCGGCGTGCGAGCCCCGTGCACCATTCGCACGGGCCGCACGCCGACCGTTCGCGCCGTCGTGGTCAAGCCGCCACAGCAAGGGCCGTCAGCCAGCCGTGCGAGTCGGAGCGGGCCAGGGGCGAAGCCGCCAAGGGTCGATGCCACGAGACGGGGCAGGCCGGGACATGGCAATGCCGGTCGTCGATTCGATCCCACGTCGTCCAGCCTGGAAAAGCAGCAGAGCCGCCACCCGACCCCGAGCCAGATAACACTCAATGTCGATGTTCGGACCATCTCGAGTCGTGATTTCAGGACTTCCCTTGGGCTGATTTTTCGGGTGTTCCCGGGGTGGTTATGTCGCAAGAGATGACTCAGAATAGAGCCCCTTGAATGCTGCGTCTCAAGCTGGAATTCCCGCTCGGCGTGGCATATCGCCAGGAGATCCGCCGCCGTCGCCGGAGGCCGTTGAGCGTCCTCTTTCGAGGCGTCGGGGCCGACGACTCGGCTAGCCCGAACTTCACGGGTCAGCCCGCCGTGGGCGCGTCCGAAAAGGTCGTCGGAGAAACCGGGTGATGAACCGTTGCGACTGGGCAAAGAACGAACTGGCGATCCGCTACCACGACCAGGAGTGGGGCGTGCCGGTCCACGACGACCGCCGCTGGTTCGAGTTCCTGATCCTGGAGGGAGCCCAGGCCGGGTTGAGTTGGGACACGATCCTCCGCAAGCGAGAGGCGTATCGGCTCGCATTTGCGGGTTTCGACCCTGAGGCGGTGGCAGGGTTCGACGAGGCTCGCGTCGAGACGCTGCTGGCCGACCCCGGCATCGTGCGGAACCGGCTCAAGGTCACCTCGGCGGTGAAGAACGCCCGCGCGTTCCTGCGCGTGCAGGAAGAGTTCTCCGGCTTCGACCCGTACATCTGGCGGTTCGTCGAAGGGCGTCCGGTCGCGAACTCCTGGCACGAGCTCGGTCAGATCCCCGCAAGGACGCCGCTCTCCGATGCGATCAGCAAGGATCTCAAGAAGCGGGGTTTCACGTTCGTCGGCACGACGATCTGTTATGCCCTGATGCAAGCGACGGGGTTGGTGAACGACCACCTCGTTGGCTGCTTCCGGCATCGTGAGGTCGGCGGCGCATGAGCGCCGGGCGATCCTCTCGCCGTCCACGTCCGCCCTGGCGACGACGCGAAGTGGGCCGGCCTACTTCTTCGTCGATTTCGTCGAGCCTCCGGCCGCTCTCAGCCTCACGATCCGCCCGATCAGGTCATACGGAATCGGCTGATCGAGCGGGAAACGGAGGTTCCCCTTCTCCCCCGCGTAGGGCGCGACCGCTTCCAGGAGGGCTTGGTCCCCTCTGACCGGGGGATAGAGCCCGATGTGATTCTTGAAGGCCGCGAAGTAGACGAGGATCGTCTTCTGCCGGAATGCTGGCATCCGGTAGCTGATCGTTTCCTCCGCGTCGGGGGCCGCTTCGCTGACGGTGACCCGAATCTTCTGGAGAATCTCCTGAACGTCCGGCGGGAACGACGCGATGTACTCGTCGATCGTCCCGTGTGTCGATTGAGCTTTTGCCATGTCGTCTCCTCGAAATGGAGTCTACCACGGCGATCGGCTTCGTCCTCAACCTCGTGGGCGGCGGATCGCCCGAACGTCTTGAACGGCGTGCGAGCCCCGAGCGTCATGCGCGAGGGCCTCACGCCGACCTTCCGTGCCGTGCCACCCAACCTCATCGGCTCGAATCGTCTCGTGCTCAGGGCTGAGGCCTGGGGGCCTCGTTCGGCCTCGCCAGCCTGGCCCGCCAGTCGGCGGCCTTGTCCGGCTTTCCCCAGGCGTCATAGAGCTTGACGATTCGCTCGGCGGCTTCGCCCAGGCCTTGCTTGTTCTGGGGTGGGATCCTGGCCTCGCGTGCCTTCATGCCCTCGTAGCCCGAGATGATCAGCGGCTCGGATTCGGCGTACTTGTTCTGGCCCAGGAGTGCCTGACCGAGATGGCTGCGGGTGGCGAAAGTGGTCCACTCGTCGGGCTGGAGGTTTTCGCGAACCACCAGGCACTCGCGCAGCAGGGGCTCGGCTTCGGTCCATTTGCCTTGCTGAATGAGGCTCTGGCCGAGGGGCGCCAGGATCCCGGCCATGCGGAATTCGTCGGGCCCGGACTGCTTGCGGAGCTGCTCCAGCGCGTCGCGTAACAGTGGCTCGGCTTCGGCACCGCGGCCGGACTGATTGAGGAGGGCTGTCAGGTCCCGTGTCAGGTCGAGGGTCAAGGAACCGTCGGGCCCCTGCAACCTGCGATAGGCTTTGAGTGCCCGGCGGAACAGGGGCTCGGCTTCGCTCGGCTTCGAGGGCGCCAACTGATGCGCCCGCAAGTGGATCCCTTCGAGCATCTCGGGGTCGTCCGGATCGAGCTTCGGCTCGTCCGTCTTGGGCGCCGGCAGTCGGTTCAGGAGTGAATCGACGTCGGCCCAGAGCTTCTCCCACGACTTCTGCTCGCCCGAGGGTAGCCGGGCCAGCGTCTCGGCCTCGCGGATGCCCGCCAGGTAAGGGTCTTCCTTCCAGAACCGGAAGGCCTGCGCCATGTCCGGGAGATCCCGCGGCGGGGCAGATCCGAGGCGCCTGTTCGAGGCTTCCAGTTCGGCCTGCAACCAGTCGAGGGCCTGTCGGCGGAGTTTCGCCCTCGCGGCGTCATCGATCGGCGGCACATCCTTGCCTGGCCCTGCGCAGGCCAGGGCCAGGAGTTTTCGGACGTGATCGTAGCCCGACCCCTCCGTGACCGGCTTGCTGAAGATCGCAATCGCTCGTCCCCAGTTCCGGTCGGCAGCATATCGCTCGCCGATGACGGATCGCAATTGCGAATGACGGTCGACCAGATCGTCGATGGCATTCCGGTCGGCCAGGAAACCCGGGGCAGCGACGGCCATCCTCGCCCAGAACTCGTGCAGGGCATACTGGACCAGACTATCGGGAGGTCCTCTGCGTGACCACTCGCACCAGAACCGGATGTGTGGCAACAGCAATTCATGGGCGACCATTCTAGTTCGAGCGATCTGAGCATCCACGAGTCTGAGCTGGAAATCGAGGCATTGTCGCCAGGCGGACGTTTGATGAGGAACTTTGGAAGCCAGCTTCTGCCAGTAATCGACCGCTTGTTGAAGCACCGTGGCGCCCGCGGCAGGATCGTCCGCGGCGGCAACCGCGAGGCGCTTCTCATAGGCCGTTGCCAGCCGATAGTGCTGTCGGGCCTGCCCGGGATCAGCGAGGACGACGCTCTGACGGATCTCAATCGCCTTGGTGTAATGCGGGATGGACGCGGCGGTTTGCCCGTGGCGGCGCTGAATGTCGCCGAGGATTTCCGCCTCGTCGGCGAGCGCGGAGTCGAGGTTTCCCGCGGCTACCATCGTCATCTTGATCGACCGGGGAAGCCCTGCGGTATACATCCAAAGATCATCGACCGCACGATAAAGGTCGCCGTCGCCCCGAGCCAGATTGCTCCATGGTAGGGCCTTGAGGATGGTCAAACTTGGATTCCAGCCCGCGGTGGCGATCGTCACGCCGTCCGGGCTCACGGCCGCGTAATGCGGGCTCGACAGGGAGACGAGCTCCTTGCCGATCCGCCAGTCCCAGACGAACAACCTGGAGCCGCACACGAAAAGTCGATCGCCGCCGGTACTGAAAGCCAGGTGACCGAACCCGACTCCCGGCCTCGCCTGGACCGACGAACGCAACTTCCCGAGGGCCGTGTCCCACAGGATCAGGCGGGGAGGAGTATCCTCCGCCTCCGCCACGAAGGCCAGCAGGTCTCCGTCCCGATGGAACACCGGGACACGTTGGTCTCGCTCCCATTTCCCCGTCTGCACCGCGCCGAGTGGACCATCGAGGCGGTTGAGCAGTCGTCCGGTGGACACATCCCAGACTTGCAAACTTGTACCTGTTAGCAGGGCCGCCCGCGTGCCGCCGGGATTGACCGACACGACTCCCAGGCCGCGCGCCTCGGGAGCGGGCAACCGTCGCTTCGAGGTCACATCGAACACGGCCACTTCGCGGTCGTGGTTGGAAGCCACGAGGATCCGGCCCGAGGCATCGAAGGCGGCGTGATAGGGACGCGGGAAGTCGATCGACCGCGTCTCGACCAGGCGCGTCCCCTGGTGAAGGAGGTCGTAGAAGGAGAGCCCCGCATCGGTCGCGACGACCAGTTCGTTCGTCTTCGGCTCGGTCAGGAGGGCCTGGCCGGCGTAATCCCCCACGGCCTTGAGCGGGAACGAGCGATAGGTCAGGTCGCTCGTGCGGAACAGGTGGAAATTCGCCCTCTGTGGAAAGAGGAGGCTGGCGCCGGAGTCGGCGAATGCCACGAGTTCGGCCTGGGCGGAACTGGGCTCCGCGTTCGTATCGATCGCGAGTGTGGCGACCAGGCCCGGCGTCCAGCACTTGAGCAGCCCGTCGACCCCTCCGGTGACCAGGCGGCCGTCGGGCAATCGTGCTAACCCGCAGATCGACGACCCATGCGACAGGGTCTGGCTTTCCCCATCGGCGTCGCGGATCGTGACGGTCCCGTCGGGGCTCCCCGCGAGCCCGAGCTGGGATCGCGGATCAAAAGCGAGGTAGTTGATGATTCCGGGATGGGAGATGTGAAGTGAGGGCCCACTCCGCGAGTTGCGTTGCAGCCTCAATCCATCCGAATAAACGACCTCACCGTATCCGGAGTGAAGGACGGGTGTCGCGGGCCTGATGGTGGAACTGTACCTGGGCAGGATCGGGTCCAGATCGGCCGAGGGTCGCAGGGTCTGGGCATCGAAGAGACGAACCGCATGGTCGGCGGCGGAGTGCTCGTCGAAGCCGATGAACTCGTCGTGGACTCCGACATACACTCCCGCGAGATCCACGAACACCTTCAAATCGCTTGGGTGATGGAGCGGCGCCAGCACCACCGACGCCCGCCGCTCCCAACCCTCCGTGACAATCCGCTCGAGGGTCCCCTCTGAAGGAGCCGTGCGACCGATCGGCGGCGCTCCGATACGGAGGACGTACAGATCTCTTCCGCCGGGCCCAAACGCGATATCGGCGCCGCCGGTGCCTGCGGCTTCGTGCACGATTCGTCCCGTCTCGACGAGGAGAATCCGGAAGGGCGGCCGGGACGAGTCGGCGGAGCAGACACCGACATGGCGGGTCAGCGGATCGATCTCGAGCTTCCTCGCCCGACCGGTCGTCTGCCGCCAGAGTTCCCTGAGGGTCCAACTGTCCCAGAGTGCCACGGTTCCGTCACGACCGGCGGTCGCCAGGAGCCGTCCGTCGGCCGATGCAGCGACGCTATCGAGCCCCCCCTGGTTGGTCTGCAGGCTCCACCGTTCCAGGGGACAGCGGGCCATGAGATGGCCCCACTCCCAGCCGCGCAACTCGGGCTGGGCCCCCCAGAGGATGTCCGCCACGCGATACCTCGCCTGGTCATCGCCCTGCAGCATCGACTCGGCCAGCTTCATCGTCGAGCGGTAGCCCTCCCGCTGGGCGATCTCCTTCTCAGCCTCGGCCCGCGCCGCGATCCGATTCATCTCGTTGCTGGCCAGTCGCTCTCGCCGCGCGAGATTCGACTCTCGCTGGGCAGCGTTCCTGAAGTAGGATGCCGCCGTCAGCGAGGCCGCCGTCACCGCGACCATCAGGGCCGTGAGCACTCCGCCCAGCACCGCGATCACCGGATTGCGCCGGGCCCACCGCCAGTAGCGCTCGCGAGTGCTCACTTGCCGGGCCCGGATCGGCTCGTCGGCCAGGAATCGGCGGAGGTCCTCGGCCATCGCCTCGGCCGATTGATACCGCGCCTTCGGATCCTTCTCGATCGCCTTCAGCACGATCGTCTCCAGGTCCCGCGGGATCCTGGGATCGATGGCCCGGGGCCCCGGCGGCTCCGCGTTCTTGATCTGCTCGATGAGCTTCAGCCGGTCCGAGGAGTCGAATGCCGGTCGGAGCGTGAGCAGCTCATAGAGCGTGAGGCCCAGCGCGTAGATGTCGGACCGGGGGTCGACTTCACCTCGGAACCGGCACGGTGCCATGTAGCGGAGGGTGCCCACGATGTCGCCGGTTTGCGTCAGCCCCTCGTCATCCCCCTTGGCCAGTCCGAAATCCGCGATCCAGACGACCCCCGCGTGGTCGAGCAGGAGGTTGCTCGGCTTGATGTCCCGGTGGACGATCCCGCTGGCATGGGCGTAGGCCAGCCCCTGGGCCACCTGGCGGCCGATCCGGGCCACGCTCCCGAAGTACGGAGACCGCCGGCTCGAGAGGTACGCCGTCGAGACCTGGCTCCCGCCGGGCAGCAAGGCCGAGGGCGCCGGGGGCGTGGTCGTATCGGCCCCGATTGGAGCGGTCTCCGCGGTCGCGAAGTCCCTGCCGGGGTTCGGGTCACGGGCGATTTTCTCGCCCGTTGCACGGTTGGCCGCGTCGGATTGCGGGATATCACAGGACGGTGCCGCCCCTTCGATCGCGATCTGGCCGCTCAGGAGCGACTCCGCGACCCGGCCGATCGCGGGCGCGGGCACACCGGGCGAGGTGGCGGCCTCGGCGAGCCTGGGGCCGGTCGCCACGTCGGGCTTCCGCCCGCGATCGCGGAGCCGCACCAGCTCGTCGATGACCTGGTCGAGCCCCTGGCCCTGGATGAACTGCATGGCGTAGTAGGCCGTCTCGCCGTCGTGGCCGACCTCGTAGACCGGCACGATGTTCGTATGGTGCAGCCGCGCCGCCGCCTTCGCCTCGCGGCGGAATCGCTTCAGCGACTCACCGTCGCGGGCGACCTGCCCCGGCAGCACCTTGAGCGCCACCCGGCGGCCCAGGCTCATCTGCTCGGCCTCGTAGACGACGCCCATCCCACCCCGGCCGATCTCGCGCAGGATGCGGTAATCGCCCAGCCGGCGTTCGTTGCCGGGTGACAGGGCCGGCGATCGCCGCACGCCCGCCGGCACGGGGTCCCGATCGATCGTCAGGTCCCGCTCGACCATCACCAGGGCCGGCAGCAGCTCGCGGATCAGGTCGGCCAGATCGGGGTGGAGGGCCGCGTATTCCTCGACGCTGGGCCGCTCGCCGGCACGATACCGCGCCAGGAACGATCCGGCGATCACCTCGAAGGGGTCGCGATCGGCGGTCGGCTCGCTCATGGTCCCTCACCGGAGAACTCGCCGGGCAGGGCGGCAAGGATCTCCTTGAGCCGCACCAGCGCGCGGGTGTAGCGTTTACTCGCCGCCGACTTGTCCAGGCCCAGGGCCGCGGCGGCGTCGCCGTTGGTCATCTGCTCGTAATGACGGAGGACCAGGATCTCGCGGTCCAGCGGATCCATGCGGTTGAGGGCCTCCTGCAGCCGGATCTTCCGCTCGGCCCGGATCGCCGCCTCGCTGGGGCTGGTCAGCTTGCCCAGGAGACGGGCGGCCAGGGCACCCGTACTGGCCCCGGGCATCGCGCCGCGGTAGATCGACACCTCGCGGCCGACGTCGCGGCCGGGGGTGTCCAGGTGCCGCCGATGATGCTCCTGTACACGCTGGCCGACCAGGAAGCGAAGCCAGATGTAGAACGGGACAGACGGGTCGCGGATGAACTCGTCGAGCCGCCGGATCGCGTCGAGATAGCCCTCCTGGATCACGTCGGACGCGTCGACGCGCCCCAGGAGCCTTGGGTCCAGGCGCAGCGCGACCATTCGGCGCAATCGCTCTCGGTATCGCTCCAGGAGCCTAGCGATGGCCTCCCGGTCGCCCGCGGCGGCGCGCGCGACGAGGTTCGGCACCTGCCCGGGGGGTGGTGACATGTCATTCATACTACGTGGAATACTGCGAAATGCAAGGAATGGGGACAAATCCCTCGGGCCTCGACCCCGATCGCCACCGCCCACGCGCACTATTTCGTTATGTTTTGCTTCCTAGACGAAGGTTCGGTCCCCAATCAGACTGGGCCCGCAGTACAGGTAGATATGCCCAAGTAGAGGACGAAGCCCGTCCGGGGACGTGATGACGATTCTCAGGACCGGTGCACGCGATGGCGTGGCGCCGAGCGGATCGCCGTCCGTCTCCAGGCGGCTTCGAGAGCCCCGACGTCGCATTTCTCCCCCCTGAAGGGCCGATCCATGACGACAGCAGCCTCCCCCGTCGAGCCGGCGCTGGAATCGACCCAGCCCGTGGCAGAGGACTCCCCGCCGCTGATGGCGGTCCATACGCCGAACTTCCCCTCGCTCTTGCGGCAACTCGGGGCGTCGCTGCTGGTGACCACCTACCAGGCCGGCAAGCTGGTCGTGGTCCGCGACGAGGGGGACCACCTCAACACCCATTTCCGCGCCTTCCAGTCTCCGATGGGCATGGCCCTGGCCGGCGATCGGCTGGCGGTCGGGACCAAGATCCAGGTCTGGGAGTTCGTCGATGTCCCGGCCGTGACGGCCAAGCTGGAGCCGCCGGGCCGCCACGACGCCTGTTTCCTGCCCCGCTCGAGCCACGTCACGGGCAACATCCAGATCCACGAGATGGCCTGGGGGGCCGGCAATGAACTCTGGGTCGTCAACACCCGCTTCTCCTGCCTCTGCACTCTCGACGGCTCGGCCAGCTTCGCGCCGCGGTGGCGGCCGCCGTTCGTCTCGGCGCTGGATCCGACCGATCGCTGCCACCTCAACGGCCTGGGGATGGTCGACGGCCGCCCGCGCTACGTCACGGCCCTGGGCGAGACGGACACGCCGGCCGGCTGGCGGGCGGACAGGGCCGGGGGCGGCATCGTGATGGACGTGGCCTCGGGCGAGGTGATCACTCGCGGGCTGTCGATGCCCCATTCGCCGAGGTGGTACGGCGGGCGGCTCTGGGTCTGCGAGTCGGGCGCGGGGACATTCGGCTACATCGACCCGAACACCGGCAAATACGTGCCGATCGCCGAGGTTCCCGGCTTCACCCGAGGTGTCGACTTCGCCGGCAACCTGGCGTTCGTGGGCCTGTCGCAGGTGCGCGAGAGCGCCGTCTTCAGCGGCATCGCGATCACCGAGCGGCTGACGGCGGAGGAGCGGACCTGCGGCGTCTGCGCGATCGACCTGAGGAGCGGCCGGTTGGTGGCGCTCCTGCGGTTCGAGACCGCCGTGCAGGAAGTCTTCGCCGTGACGGTGCTGCCGGGGCGGCGGTTCCCGGAGCTGATCAACGACGACGAGAGCCTGCTCGAGAACTCGTTCACGGTCCCCGACGCGGCGCTGGCCGACGTATCGGCGGCGCTGCGGGCGCCGGCCGGGAATGGGCATGTCTGAGCGTGGATAAATTCGCGGTCCGGTGATCCCCGACGATTCCCGCGGCGAATTGCGCCCGCCCTCCGGAGAATCTCGCGGCGATTCCCCGTCGGGTCATGGCCCGTGAAGTCCTGAGAGTTTGCTCATCACCGAGGTGATTCACCAGCACAGGAGCGATGAAACGATGAAGGTCGGCACGGCGAGCGATCGGCGACGAATCGGTCCGGGTTTGGTCGAGCATCGGAGGCGGCAACGCCGACGACTGCGGCCGTCCTTGCTGGCGCTGGAGGACCGCAGGCTGCTGTCGACCTTCACCGTCACCAGCACGCTCGACGACGGCAGCCCGGGCACCCTGCGCCATGAGATCGGCCAGGCGAATGCGAACCCGGGAGACGACACGATCGACTTCGACGGTGGCGTGTTCGCCACCCCGCAGACGATCACGCTGAACGGCAACCAGCTCGAGCTGGGCGACACGTCCGGGGCGACCACGATCACCGGCCCGATCGGCGGCGTCACGGTCGACGGCAACGACGCGAGCCGGGTGTTCCAGATCGACGGCGGTGTCACCGCGTCGATCTCGGGGCTGACCATCACCGGGGGCAGCACCGGCTACTTCCAATCTGGTGGCGGCGTGCTCAACTACGGCACGGCCACGCTGATCAACTGCACCGTCAGCGGCAACACCGCCCGCCCGGACTGGTTCAACCCCGGCGGCGGCCTCGCCACGGGAGGCTACTGGGGCAAGGACGCCGCAACCACGCTGATCAACTGCACCATCAGCGGCAACGACGGCGGCGGCGTGAACGCCGCTTGGGGCACCACCACGCTGACCAACACGATCGTCGCCGGCCAGGCATCCGGGGGCGACATTAGCGGCACCGTGTCGGGCACGAACAACCTGATCGGCACCGGCGGCTCGGGCGGGCTGGTCGACGGTGTCGACGGCAACATCGTCGGCGTCACCGACCCGGGGCTGGCCCCGCTGGGCGACTACGGCGGCACCAGCCCGACCATGGCCCTGCTGCCCGGCAGCCCGGCCATCGACGCCGGGACCGGCGCCGGCGCACCGGCCACCGACCAGCGGGGCCAGCCCCGGGCCGGTGCCGTCGACATCGGCGCCTTCGAGAGCCAGGGCTTCACCCTCACGCCCGTCGCGGGCACCCCGCAGGGCTCGGACATCGGCACGCCGTTCGCCGACCCGCTGGTCGCGACCGTGTCGGCCGTCAACCCGCTCGAGCCGGTCGACGGCGGGGTCGTCCGCTTCGTCGCCGGCCGCGTCGGCGGCGCCACGGCGATCCTCTCGGCCCCCTCGGCGGTCATCGCCGGCGGCCAGGCCGCCATCACCGCCGCACCCAACAACGCGCTCGGCGGTTACGAAGTGGTCGCGTCCGTACCGGGGCTGTCCCCCGTCTCGTTCGCCCTCACCAACACGGGCACGCCGTTCGCGGCCCTGGTCGTCAATACGACGAGCGATTCGCTCTTCCCAGGCCCGGGCCTCCTGAGCCTGCGTGAGGCCATCGGGTTCGCCAACGTCGATTCCCTGGGGATCTCGAGCATCACCTTCGATGCGGGAGTCTTCGCCGCGCCGCAGTCGATTACCTTGACCGGGACCCAGCTCGAGCTCTCCAACACGACCGAGACGGTGACGATCACCGGCCCGGCGGGAGGCGTGACGGTCAGCGGCGGCGGGCTGAGCCGGGTATTCCAGGTCGACCCGAATGTGACGGCGTCCATCTCGGGGCTGACCATCACCGGCGGCAATGCCGGCTACGACGGCGGCGGCGGCCTGATCAACCTCGGCACGACCGCGCTCATCAACTGCACGATCGGCGGCAACTCCACCAACGGGGGCGGCGGCGGCCTGGCCACCGGCAGCTCTTCCTACCCCGGAGCCACGACCTCGCTGACCAACTGCACCGTCAGCGGCAACTCCAGCTTCGCCGAGCTGTACGCCTCCTACGGCACCACCACGCTGACCAACACCATCGTCGCCGCCGTGGGCGGCGGATTCAGCATCTTCGGCACCGTGTCGGGCACGAACAACCTGATCGGCACCGGCGGCTCGGGCGGGCTGATCGACGGGGTCGACGGCAACATCGTCGATGTGGCCGACCCCGGGCTGGCCCCGCTGGGCGACTACGGCGGCACCAGCCCGACCATGGCCCTGCTGCCCGGCAGCCCGGCCATCGACGCCGGGACCGGCGCCGGCGCACCGGCCACCGACCAGCGGGGCTACGCCCGGGCCGGTGCCGTCGACATCGGCGCCTTCGAGAGCCAGGGCTTCAGCCTCACGCTCGTCGCCGGCACCCCGCAGAGCTCGGACATCGGCACGCCGTTCGCCGACCCGCTGGCCGTGTCCGTGGCGGCCGTCAACCCGCTCGAGCCGGTCGACGGCGGGGTCGTCCGCTTCGTCGCCGGCCGCGTCGGCGGCGCCACGGCGATCCTCCTGGCCCCCTCGGCGGTCATCGCCGGCGGCCAGGCCGAGACGACGGCCGCGCCCAACAACGCGCTGGGCAGTTACGCCGTGGTCGCGTCCGTACCGGGGCTGTCCCCCGTCTCGTTCGCCCTCACCAACACGGGCACGCCGTTCGCGGCCCTGGTCGTCAATACGACGAGCGATTCGCTCTTCCCGGGCCCGGGCCTCCTGAGCCTGCGTGAGGCCATCGGCTTCGCCAACGTCGATTCCCTGGGGATCTCGAGCATCACCTTCGATGAGAGCGTCTTCGCCGGGCCGCGGAAGCTCATCGCCTTGACGGGGGCCCAGCTCGAGCTCTCCAACACGACCGAGACGGTGACGATCACCGGACCCGCGGCGGGCCTGACGGTCAGCGGTGGCGCGATCGAGTTGACCACAGCCGGTTCCGACTCCGGCTTCCCGGTCTCGAGCTCCGATCTGCTTCAGACGAACCTGAGCAGCTCGAGTGTCACGGGCAACATCGGCGACGAGGAAGGGCTCAACACGGCGGCCGACATCACCGCGCTGAGCAACGGCCAGTTCGGCCCCGCCGCCCCGGTCAACCCCCCCGGGCCGAACCCCGAGGTCGTGCTGATCCACGACGGGGTGGAGATCACCTACAATCTCGACACGGGCATGCACCCGCTGGGTTATGACCTCACGAACATCAACACCTACGCAGGCTGGGGAGACTCAGGCCGGAGCCAGCAAGACTACACCATCTATTATTCGACGGTGACCGACCCGGACACATTCCTGGAGTTGGATGCCGTGTTCGCCCCCAGTTATGACGGGCGGCCCAGCGACACGGCGGCGTTCCTGTCGGGCAGCTCTGGGATCCTCGCCAGCAATGTGGCTTCGATACGCTTCTCCTTCCCATCGACCCAGAATGGCTACGTCGGTTACCGAGAGCTGGACGTCCTGGGTGTCCCTTCAACCGCCCTGGTCCTTCCCTCCGGAGGGCCGAGCCGCGTGTTCCAGGTCGATGCGGGAGTCACCGCGTCGATCTCGGGGCTGACCATCACCGGGGGCAGCACCGGGGGCAATGGCGCCGGCTTGCTCAACTACGGCACGACCACGCTGATCGGCTGCACCCTCAGCGGCAACTCCGCCAACAACGGCGGCGGCGTGTTCAACGCCGGCACGGCGACGCTGACCGACTGCACCGTCAGCGGCAACTCCGCCAGCAACGGCGGCGGCGTGTTCAACGGTGGTAGACTCACGCTGGTCAACAGCACCCTCGACGGAAATACAGGAGGATATGGCGGCGGCCTGTACATCGGCAACGGTGCCTCGGCCACGCTGACCGGCTGCACCGTCACCGGTAACAGCGGCGGCCTGATCAATCTCGGCGGAACGGCGACGCTGACCGACTCCACCATCAGCGGCAACGGTCGCGGCCTGAACAACGGCTACGGCGGCACCATGACGCTGGCCGGCTGCACCCTCAGCGGCAACTTCGGCTTCGCCCTGATCAACAACGGCACAGCCACGCTGACCAACAGCACCTTCAGCGGCAATGCCGGCTACGGCCTGGTCAACAACGGCACGGCGACGCTGACCGACTGCACCGTGAGCGGCAACTCGGACAGGGGCGTGGAGGCCCGCCCCGGGAGCACGACCACGCTCACCGACAGCACCGTCAGCGGCAACTCGGGCAGTGGCCTGAGGATCTGGTACGGCGGCACGGCGACCCTGACCGGCTGCACCATCAGCGGCAATGCCTCAAACAACCAAGGCGGCGGCGTGTACGTCATGGGCGCGGCCACGCTGACCAACTGCACCATCAGCGGCAACTCCGCCCTCGGCAACGGCAACAGCCCGGGCGGCGGTGGCCTGGCGATCTCCCGGCGAGGCAGGGTCGCGCTGACCAACTGCACCATCAGCGGCAACTCCGCCCTCCGCAGGGGCGGCGGCGGCCTGTTCAACGATGGTGGCACGGCGACGCTGGCCAACACCATCGTTGCCGGGAATACCGCCGACCGAAGTCCTGACGTCATTGGCGACTTTGCCTCTCAGGGGAATAACCTGATCGGCAAGACCGACGGCAGCAGCGGGTGGGTCGGCTCCGACCTGACAGGCACCATCGCGACGCCGCTCAACCCCTTGCTGACACCCCTTGGCAATTTCGGCGGCCCGACCCTGACGATGGCCCTGTTCGTCGGCAGCCCGGCCCTCGACGCGGGGAACATCGCCCTCATCCCCGCGGGGATCACGACCGATCAGCGCGGGCGACCCCGCATCATCAACGGCACCGTCGACATCGGTGCGTTCGAGGCACAGACCGCCATCGCCCCCAGCTTCGTGGTGGACACCACCGCCGACAAGGTCGATTTCTCCGACGGACGGACCAGTCTTCGCGAAGCCATCGGATCCGCCAACGCCTTCGCCGGCAACAGTGTCACCTTCGATCCGACCGTTTTCGCTAGTGTCCAGACGATCACGCTGTCGCTGGGGCAACTCGAGCTGAGCAACACGTCCGGGACGGAGACGATCACCGCGCCGGCGGCGGGCGTCACGGTCGACGCTAACAACGCGAGCCGGGTGTTCCAGGTCGACCCCGGCGTCACCGCGTCGATCTCGGGCCTGACGATCACCGGAGGCAAGACCGGCGGCAAGGGCGGAGGCCTGATCAACTTCGGCACGACCACGCTGACCGACTGCACCCTCACCGGGAACACCTCCGGCGATAACGGCGGCGGCCTGTACAACAACTTCGGAACCGCCATCACGCTGACCGACTGCACCATCAGCGGCAACTCCGCGGCCAGCGACGGCGGCGGCCTTGCCGGCGGCGACGGCGGAACGGTCACGCTGGCCGGCTGCACCATCAGCGGCAACTCCGCCGACAGCGACGGCGGCGGCGTGTACATCAAGTTCGGCGGCACGGCCACGCTGACCGGCTGCACCATCAGCGGCAACTCCGCGGCCCGCAACGGCGGTGGGCTGTACGTCAACCGCGCCACGACCACGCTGACGGACTGCACCGTGAGCGGCAACTCCGCGGCCCGCGACGGCGGTGGCCTGTTCAGCTCCGGCACGGCCACGCTGACCGGCTGCACGGTCAGCGACAACTCCGCCGACGGCCGCGGCGGCGGTGTGCTTAACGGCGGCAAGCTCACGCTGACCGGCTGCTTCGTCAGCGACAACTCCGCCGATAACGGCGGTGGAGTGTCCACCACCAGAGGCACGACGGTACTGACCGACTGCACCGTCAGCGGCAACACGGCCGGATCGCAGGGCGGAGGCCTTTACGCCAACAACGGCGGGGCCACCACGCTTACCAACTCCGTCGTCAGCGGCAACTCCGCCTACAACGGCGGCGGCCTGTTTAACTACTTCGGCACGGCGACGCTGACCGACTGCACCGTCGAAGCCAACTCCGCCGGCCACAGTGGCGGCGGCCTGATCAACTTCGGCACGTCCACACTGATCAACACCGCCGTCATTGGCAACCTGGCCGGTGACTGGGGTGGCGGCATGACCAACTCCTCGGGAACCGCCACGTGGATCAACTGCACCGTGAGCGGCAACTCCGCCGGCGTCGTTGGCGGCGCCCTGAACAACAACTCCACGGCCACGTTTACCAACTGCGACCTCAGCGGCAACTCCGCAAAATGGGGCGGCGGCGTGTTCAATTTCTACGGCACGACCACCCTGAGCAACTCCACCGTCAGCGGAAACTCCGCCACCTATGGCGGTGGCGTCTGGAGTGCAGCCGGCACGGCCACGCTCAGCAGTTGCACTGTCAGTGGCAACTCCGCCATCAACGGCGGAGGTATTGCCAACTACGACACGACCACGCTGGGCAACACGATCGTCGCCGCCAACACGGCCGGCACGGGCCCCGATGTCTCCGGCGACTTCAGCTCCCTGGGGAACAATCTGATTGGCACGACCGACGGCAGCAGCGGCTGGGTCGGCTCCGACCTGACAGGCACCATCGCCACGCCGCTCAATCCCCTGCTGGCACCGCTGGGCGACTACGGCGGCCCGACCCTGACGATGGCACTACTCCCAGGCAGCCCGGCCATCGATGCAGGGAGTAACGCCCTCATTCCCGACGGCGTGACCACGGACCAGCGCGGCCTGCCCCGCATCGTCAGCGGCGTCGTGGACATCGGCGCCTTCGAGTCAAGCGGGTTCACCATCGCCGTCAGCTCGGGAGACGGCCAGTCCACGGGCGTGCTCACGGCCTTCCCGAACCCGCTGGTCGCGACGGTCACGGCGAACAACCCGGCCGAGCCCGTGGCGGGGGGCCTGGTCACGTTCGCCCCGCCGTGGAGCGGGGCGTCGGCGACCATCAGCGGAAGCCCGGCGACCATCGGCGGCGACGGCTCGGCGAGCGTCACGGCCACGGCCAACGGCATCACCGGCAGCTACGCCGTCACGGCCACGGCCGGCGGCATCACGACGCCCGCGAGCTTCGGGCTGACGAACCTCCAGTTGATCATCGCCCTCGACCCGTCGGCGTCGGCGGCACTCAGCCTCTCCGGCAACGCGAGCATCAACACCGCCGGCATCGTCTACGTCAACTCCAGCTCGTCGGGCGCCCTCTCGGCCAGCGGCAACGCCAGTGTCACGGCCTGGGCCATCGATGTCCATGGCCGCTTCGTGAGGAGCGGCCACGCCGGCCTCAATCCGACCCCGGTCACGGGGGCGCCGGTGCTTCCCGTGGCCTCACTGCCGTCACCGAGCACCTCGGGGATGACCAACTACGGCTCCTTGACCCTGGGCGGGAATTCAACCCGGACGATCCAGCCGGGCATCTACACCAGGATCAGCGTGTCCGGGAACGCCAGGCTCGCGATGGCACCCGGCATCTACGTCATCGAGGGGGGCGGCTTCTCCGCCTCCGGATTCGCCAGCGTCAGCGGTTCCGGGGTGATGATCGTCAACGCCGGGAGCGACTATCCCGCCGCCGGCGGCAGTTACGGCAGCATCTCGCTGGGCGGCAACGCGGCCTTCAACCTGAGCCCCGCGAGCAGCGGCATCTATGCGGGCATCGCCCTCTTCCAGCCGAGCGACAACACGAAGCCCATATCCGTCACCACCAATGCCTCGGGGATCACCGGCACGATCTACGCGCCGGCGGCCGCCCTTTCCGAGAGCGGTAACGCCGCGCTCAATGCCTCCCTGATCGTCAAGAGGCTCTCGATCAGCGGCAACGGGGTCGCCAACGGCCCGAGCCAGGCCGGCCCCGCGATTGCCGGCATCCGCAGCAACCCGGCCGCCGCCTCGGGGGGCGCCGCCGCGACGTTTAGCTCGATCGGGGCCGTGTCGGTCCTCGACCAGGCCGCGCCCGCCACGATCCCCATCAAGCTGAAGATCAAGCTCATCAATGCCATGGGCAACAACGTCGGCGCGTCGAGCCTGCCGGTGGTGTCCATGGCGGCCGCCAATTCCGCCGGCAGTCTCGTTCCGCAGGGCCTGCCGGTGGGTTCGCCGCTTGACACCCCGGTCGCGATCGACTCGGCCAGCGGGGCGTTCCGATTCGGCCTGAAATCGAAGGGGTCCAGGCTGTTCATCTAGGGGGCAGAGGTGGACGGGAGTCCTGGCGATCGGGACCCCAGAGACTTCCGTCCCTGATCCCGCCGCGCGAGAGAAATTCCCCGCCACGGCGCCGACGACACCCGGCGCGGATCGACGACGAGGAGAGCTTCAGGGAGAGCTGGTTCGCAGTCCCAGGCGCGGCAATGGTCAAGGTGCCGACGGGCAGTAATCCAATACTATTCATAAGTCAGTTCGATCTGCCGGTTCCCCCGGCGGGTCGCATCCGGCCTGCCGGGAACCACGCAACGATACCGGGACGTGTCGAGGATCGTGGGGCCTTGAGAGAGCCTGTTCATCACCCGGGTGATTCACCACCAGAGGAGCCAAGGAACGATGAAGGTCAGCACGGCGAGCGACCAGCGGAGCGGCGGGCGGGGTTCGGTCGAGGCCCGGAGACGGCAACGCCGTCGGCTGCGGCCGAGCTTGATGGCGCTGGAGGACCGCCAGTTGTTGTCGATGTTCACCGTCACCAGCACGCTCGACGACGGCAGCGAAGGAACCCTGCGGTGGGCAGTCGGCCAGGCGAACTCGACCGTGGGGGCCGACACGATCGACTTCGACAGCAGCTTCAACACACCGCGGAAGATCACCCTGCTCCCGGCTTCCGGCGGCCAGCTCACGTTGACGGACACCGCCACCACCACGATCAACGGCCCGGGGGCCGGCCTGCTCTCGATCAGCGGCAACAACACGAGCCGGGTGTTCGCGATCAATCCCGGCGGCGCGGCGTCGATCTCGGGAGTGACGATCACCGGAGGCCGTGTGACCGGTTCCGGATCGGCCGGCCGAGGGGGGGGAGTGGCGAACTTCGGCACGACCACGCTGACCGACTGCACGGTCAGCGGCAACCGCGCAACCGTCTCCGGCGGCGGGGGGCTGTACAACGCTACCGGAACGCTGACCGTGGATCACTGCATCGTCAGCGGGAACACCTCCAATAGCGGCGGCCTGGCGAATTTCGCCAATGGCACCCTGATATTGACCCAGTCCACGGTGAGCGGAAACTCGGGCTCGGGCGTGGCCAACAACTCGGGCATGGTCACGCTGACCGGCTGCACCCTGAGCGGAAACTCGAGCATGGGCCTGATCGGCTCGGGTGGCACGGCCGCTCTGACCAACTGCACCGTCAGCGGCAACTTCAGGGGAATGTCCATACTCAGCGGTACGGCCACGCTGACCAACTGCACCGTCGGTGGCAACAGCGAGTTGGGCCTCTACAGCCCGATTTCCGGGATCCTGAACCTCGGCAACACGATCGTCGCCGGCAACGGCAGCTTCGACGCCAGGGGGCAGTTCGCATCTCGGGGCAACAACCTGATCGGCACGTCCGATCTCAGTTCGGGCTGGATCGGCTCCGACCTGACCGGCACCAGCGCCCAGCCGCTGAATGCCGTGCTGGCCCCATTGGGCAATTACGGCGGGCCGACCATGACGATGGCCTTGCTGCCCGGCAGCCCGGCGATCGACGCCGGTGCCAGCGGCGTGGGAATCCCGACGACCGATCAGCGCGGCGTGGGCCGAATCGGCGGCGTGGACATCGGGGCCTTCGAGTCGAGCGGGTTCACCCTGGCCTATACCGCGGGAAGCGGCCAGTCGGCCAGTGGCGCGTTCCCCGACCCGCTGGTCGCGACCGTGACGACCAACAGCCCGCTCGAGCCGGTGGCCGGTGGCCTGGTGACCTTCACCCCGCCGGCCAGCGGGGCTTCGGCGACCTTCTCGAGTGACCCGGCGGTCATCGGCGGCGACGGCACGGCGAGCGCAACCCCCTCGTCCAACTTCATCGGCGGCACCTACACCGTCTCGGCGACGGCCGCCGGCGCCACGGGGGCGGCCTCGTACATCCTGACGAATTACGCGGTGGTGTCGATCGCGGTCACGCCCGGCGATCCGTCGCTGGCGCTGGGCGTGGCGGGGCAGCTCACCGCCATGGGTACCTTCGCGGACGGCTCGATCCTGGACCTGACCGATGCCGTGGGCTGGGATTCGGGGACGCCGTCGGTGGCCGCAATCAGCGGCACCGGCCTGGCCACCGGGCTGGCCGTGGGGACGAGTAAGATCACGGCATCACTGGATGGCGTCACGAGCCCGGACGATACCCTGACGGTGATCGCCCCCAGCTTCGTGGTCGATACGGCCGACGACTCCTTCGGATTCTTCAGCGGGACGACCAGTCTGCGCGAGGCGATCGCGGGCGCCAACGCGGTCCCGGGCCAGACGATCACCTTCGACAGCATCGCGTTCAACACGCCCCAGACCATCACCCTGGGGGGCACCCAGCTCGAGCTGAGCGGCACGACCGGGGTGACCACGATTACCGGCCCGGCGGGAGGCGTGACGGTCAGCGGCGGCGGGCTGAGCCGGGTGTTCCAGGTCGACCCGAATGTGACGGCGTCCATCTCGGGGCTGACCATCACCGGCGGCAATGCCGGCTACGACGATGGCGGCGGCCTGATCAACCTCGGCACGACCGCGCTCATCAACTGCACCATCAGCGGCAACTCCACCAACGGGGGCGGCGGCGGCCTGGCCACCGGCAGCTCTTCCTACCCCGGAGCCACGACCGCGCTCATCAACTGCACCATCAGCGGCAACTCCAGCTTCGCCGAGCTGGGCGCTTACTACGGCACCACCACGCTGACCAACACCATCGTCGCCGCCGTGGGCGGCGGATTCAGCATCTTCGGCACCGTGTCGGGCGCGAACAACCTGATCGGCACCGGCGGCTCGGGCGGGCTGATCGACGGGGTCGACGGCAACATCGTCGATGTGGCCGACCCCGGGCTGGCCCCGCTGGGCGACTACGGCGGCACCAGCCCGACCATGGCCCTGCTGCCCGGCAGCCCGGCCATCGACGCCGGGACCGTAGCCGGCGCACCGGCCACCGACCAGCGGGGCTACGCCCGGGCCGGTGCCGTCGACATCGGCGCCTTCGAGAGCCAGGGCTTCAGCCTCACGCTCGTCGCCGGCACCCCGCAGAGCTCGGACATCGGCACGCCGTTCGCCGACCCGCTGGCCGTGTCCGTGGCGGCCGTCAACCCGCTCGAGCCGGTCGACGGCGGGGTCGTCCGCTTCGTCGCCGGCCGCGTCGGCGGCGCCACGGCGATCCTCCTGGCCCCCTCGGCGGTCATCGCCGGCGGCCAGGCCGAGACGACGGCCGCGCCCAACAACGCCCTCGGCAGTTACACGGTCATCGCCAGCTCCGGTGCCCTGTCGACGACGTTCGACCTGGAGAACACCGGCACCATCTTGTCGGCCCTGGTCGTGAATACGACGAGCGATTCCCTCTTCCCGGGCCCTGGTCTCCTGAGCCTGCGTGAGGCCGTCACCTTCGCCAATCTCGACACCCTGGGGATCTCGAGCATCACCTTTGATCCGACGTTGATCGGCCAGACGATCACCCTGACCGGAACCCAGCTCGAGCTCTCCAACACGACCGAGACGGTGACGATCACCGGCCCGGATGGGGGCGTGACGGTTGACGCCGGCGGGCTGAGCCGGGTGTTCCAGGTCGATGCGGGTGTCACGGCCTCCCTCGGCCACCTGACGCTCACCGGGGGCATGACCGATGGCAATGGCGGCGGCCTCGATAACCTGGGCACGACCACGCTGACCGATTGCTCCCTGAGCGGCAATTCCGCCGGCGGCAACGGCGGCGGCCTGTACAACTCCGGCCTGGCCACACTGAACGGCACCGCGGTCGGCGACAATTACGCGTACGGCGATGGCGGCGGCTTCGCCAATCCGGGCAATGCCACGCTGACCGACTGCACCATCAGCGGCAATACCGCCCACCGCTCCGGCGGCGGCATCCACAGTTCCGGCACGCTCGCCCTGAACGGCTCCGACGTCAGCGGCAATTCAACCACCTTCTATGACATCGTCGGCCTCCGCGGCAGTGGTGGCGGCCTGTACAACCGCGGCACGGCGACGCTGAGTGATTGCACGATCATCGGGAACACCACGTCCGCCCGATCACAGGGGGCCAGCGGGGGCGGCGTGGCTGCCGGCGGTGGTGCCGTGACGACCCTGACCGACTGCACCATCAGCGGCAACTCCACCCTCGGCTCAGCGTCGGGCGGCGGCGGCCTGTTCAACGGGGGCGGCCAGTACGGACATGGCGGCCTGGACAATGAGGTCGCCAGCACGGCCGTCGTGAACCGATGCGTGATCACCGGCAACTCTTCCCGTTTCTATGGTGGCGGCCTGGCCGATTTTGGAATGGTCACGGTGAGCGGCAGCACCATCAGCGGCAATTCCGCCGCGTCCTCCGGAGGCGGCGTGTCCGTCGGGACTACGTTCGACAACTATACCGCGATCGCCACGTTGATCGACTGCACCATCGACGACAACTCCGCCACCGGCTCCAGCGGAGGCGGGGTGGCGAGCTGGGGCGCGACGACGCTGACCGGCTGCACCATCAGCGGCAACTTCGCCGGGGTGTCCGGAGGCGGCGTGCGCAGTGCCGCCGCTGCCAACGGCGTCTCTGCCCCGGCGTCGGTCACGCTGACCGACTGCACCATCAGCGGCAACTCCGCGGCACGCGACGGCGGCGGCGTGGAGACCGGCAGCCAGTCCCTTGGCCAGCAGGTGTATCAAAGTGCGACTCTTCTCAATCACTGCACCGTGAGCGGCAATTCCGCCGGTGGCAACGGTGGCGGCCTGGATACCGGCCGCTTCGGGACGACCACGGCGATCAACTCCACGGTCAGCGGGAACTCCGCCGTCAATGGCGGTGGATTGTACGCCAAGGGCTCCTTCTTCTACGGCAACCGGTACGGAACGATCAACCTGACCAACTGCACCGTCAGCGGCAACTCCGCGAGTGGCAATGGCGGCGGCCTGGTCAACGGCTCCATAGCCACGACCACCCTCGTCAACACCCTCGTGGCGGTGAACACGGCCGGCACCGTCGGGCCCGACGCCCTGGGTACGGTCGTCTCCAACGGCAACAACCTGATCGGCGAGGTCGACGGCAGCTCCGGCTGGGTCGACACCGACCTCACCGGCACCGTCGCCACGCCGCTCGATCCGCTCCTGGCACCGCTGGGCCTGTACGGCGGTCCGACCGAGACGATGCCCTTGCTCCCCGGCAGCCCGGCCATCGACGCCGGGACCGCAGTCGACGCACCGGCCACCGACCAGCGGGGCCTCCCCCGGGTCGGCGGCGTGGACATCGGGGCGTTCGAGAGCCAGGGCTTCGTGTTCACTCCCGTCGCCGGAAGCACCCCCCAGACGGCGGTCGTCGGCACGGCCTTCAGCAAGCCCCTGGCCGTGTCCGTCACGGCCAACAATCCGGTCGAGCCGGTCGACGGCGGCGTGGTGACCTACACCGCGCCGACCGCCGGCGCCTCGGCAACGCTCCCCGCCATCGACGCCGTGATCTCCGGTGGCCTGGCCGGCCTCACCGCTACGGCCAATCAGGTGATCGGCGGCTACGCCGTGGCGGCGACTGCCGCCGGAGCGTCGGCCTTCAACTTCGTCCTGAACAACGTCGCCTCGGTGAATACCGCCTTGACCTCGGTCGGCTGGGGTTCCCAGACCGCGACGGTCGCCGGACGGACGAACCTTCCCTGGGCGAACATCTCTCGCTTCGTGTTGACCTTCAACACGCCGGTGACCCCCACGGTCGCCGACCTGGTCGTGACCGGTTGCGGCGGGAAGGTCTATCCCGTGGCCGCGGTGAGCATCGACGGCAATACGGTCACCTGGACGCTCAAGAGCCCGATCGTCGATCCCGACGTCGTCACGTTCGCCGTGAATCCGCTCCTGGCGGTCTTCACGACCCAGCTCCGGATCCTGCCGGGCGACGTGAACGACGACGGCGTCGTCAACAGCCAGGACATGGTCTTCGTCCGCAACGCTTACGTGAAGATCGGGCCGCCTCCCTCCATCGACCTGATCTTCCTGGACCTCAACGGCGACGGCGTGATCGACATCAACGATTACAACATCGTCCGCAAGAATTGCGGCAAGAAACTCTCCTGATCGAGCGACCTGGCCCCGGGCGCGAGCCTCGCGCCCGGGGCCTTTCGTCTCCCAATCTCGCCCGACAGCACCACAGCGAAGGAGATGACCATGCGGAAATTCGCGACAGCTCTCGTGATCCTTGCATTCGTTGGACTCACCTCTCCCAGCCGCGCGGGCCTCATCATCGAGGCTCCCAGGATCACCACGACACCGGGGCAGGCCGGGTCGTTCGATATCCTGATCTACTCGATCGGAGGCTCCTATCAGGTCTCGGCAATCACGATCGAGTTGTCCCTGTCGGGGCTTACGGGCGTGTCCTTCACCGACGTCAGCATCGCGACGACGACCCCCTATCTGTTCGCCGATCCGGGGGTGACGAACGGGGGCGGTCCGTTCTCCCTGGATCCGTTTCCGAATACCGCCTTTCGGGCGTCGGACTCCGAATTCGGGAGCTTGGGTTACGTCCAGATCGATCTCGGCGTCACGTTCGGGATCGCCCACGTCTCGTTCATGGTGGATCCGGGCACGGTGCTAGGAGAGCGCGGCTTGATATTCGGCGCCGGCACAACGCTCTCGGACATCGACGGCGCCCCGATCGCGTTCGAGGGCATTAACGGCGTCGTGAGCGTCGTGCCCGCGCCGTCGAGCCTCGTGCTGCTCGCGGGCGGCTTGCTCTGCACCCTCGCGAACGCTCGAAGACGATATCCCAGGAAGCAAGGCCACGGAGCGTGCCTCGCGGCCACGCCCGGCAATCGGCCAACCGGCGGAGACAACGATGGTCAGCCGCGCGGGCTGAGCCATGAGTTCCGGTTCGCGTAAGCGACACCGAGTCCATCGACAGGTTCGATGCCGGACCGGCGGTTCCCGGAGCAGATCAGCGACGGCGAGGAATTGCTCGAGACTTCGCTCGGGGTGACCGACAAGTCGTCGCCGCGGGCGCCGGCCGCCAACGCGCGGGCGCTGGGATTGTCGCATTCTCAAGGTGGGTGAAATTCTCGGATTTCCTTGAGGGATGTTCACGCAGCCGACTGGAATCCACCCGCGGACCCGCCCTGGGTTCAAGGCTCGGGCCCTTGTGAGTCGAAGCCGGCCCGGCCGCCGCTCTCGGGCGTGGCGCGGAGCGTCCGGCCGTCGAGGAGATTGCGGAGATCATGGACTCGCTATACCACATCCTCGCGGGCCGAAAAGAGATACGGAAGCACCGACTGCCATTCGGCGTCGGAGACATCGCCGGGATAGGGTTTGTGGGTGATCACACCCAACCTACGTCCGCGACCTGGCTAATGCTCACAACACGGTCGAAACCGATGGCACGGTTCGGCTGAGGATGGTGGCCTTTCCCCTCCTCATCGAGGGCAGGTCATGTTGTGAGCCAGACCGTCGCGTTGCAGCCTTGCACTGCCTCTCATGGACGGAATTGTAGGTCGCGCTCCTGGCCTTCCAAAACGAGTGCAACCCAGGATCGGCGTCAACGTAAGTTAAAGCGGGCGATGGGATTCGAACCCACGACGTCCAGCTTGGGAAGCTGGCATTCTACCACTGAATTACGCCCGCGATCTGACGGCCGGTGCAAGGACAGAGGCCGTCGGGCCCTGAGAGGTTCGCGATGAGCGGGACCTCTTCAACCCACGAGATAACGATAGCAGCATCGTCGGCCGGGGGCAACAGGGTGGACGGGAACTTGTGAGACCGGGGAAGGCTTTCCCTCGCCGGACGGGGCGAGCCATCAACGCGGCGGGGTGACGGGGTGCTCCCGGGCGCCGGGGGCATCGACGATCGGCCAGGAGGCTCGCAGGTCGTCGCGATACGGGCCGATCCGATCCTCCGGGATCGGGCTGAAGCCGAGAGTCAGGGCCGGAGAGTCGGGCCGCAGGCGATAGTCGTCATGGGCCGCATCCACGAAACGCGGATCGGCGATCCGCGAACGCCGGTCCATGCCGAGGAGCTGCCAGGACGCCCATTCGTCCAACGACTCCACCTCACGGAAAGAAACGCCCGACACCAACAACCCACCGCTCCGGGCCGGGAAGTCGATCCGGACCCGGAAATCCTTCATCCGCTCGTGATGGCCGGGCTCGCCCGGGGCCGGGATCTTGAAGACGAACTCGAAATCCTTCCACTCCGGCCCCACCTTGCACTCGTTGGGCCAGTTGGCCCAGAAGTACTGTCTCGCCTCGTAACCCTGGAGCATCAGGCCCGCCTTCGCGTCGAGCCCGGTCGATCGCATCCGAGCCTTCAAGCGATAGGTATGACCGGGCCGCGCCGGGAAGAGCTTCGTCACCACGATCGGAGAATTATCCTTCGATTTCGAGGCATCGAACGCCGCCTCGATCCGGAGCACGCGACGGCCGCCATCCTCGACGATCCCGGCCGCCGAGCTCGGGGTGAAGATCTGCCACTCCCAACCCTCGGGCAGCTTCCCAACCTCGGCCGTCGAGAAGTCGCCCGGGATCAGGTCGCCGGAGATGTCCTTCCCCGGCAATCGCTGGCCCGTCCGGATCGGCTTGCCATCGTGCCAGACGAGGTTGTCGTCGAACACGTTGCGATCGAAGGGCACGTCGTTCGTCCGCACCAGGGCCGACTCTGCGCCGCGATAGGCGATGATGTTCCGCGTGAACTCGTTGCCCGTCATGATCAGGCCGTTCGGCAGGACGGCGTCCCGCGGATGCACCCCCATGTTCCGCATCGACTTCCAGGCGGGCGAATCCCGGACCATCTCGTAGCCCTTGATCATCGTCGGCAGGTGGTCCTTCCAGTAGGAATGATCCACCCGCCACCCCGAGTATTCGTACTGCTGCGGGCCGTTGTCCACGAAGATGTTGTTCGAGATATGATTGTCCCGGCCATTGTGCAGGTGCAGGCCCGCGCGCGAGCAGCGGTAGACGATGTTGCCGATCACGTCCACGCCGCCCGTGTTGTCGTCCAGGTAGATCCCCCAGGCGAAGTGGGGAGAGACCCACCGCCCGTGCTCATCCTTGCCGAAGCCGAGCATGTCGTGGAAGCGGTTGTAGCGGATGATCGTCCCCCGCGACGAGATCCAGTCCCGGCCGCCCGTGTAGACGGCGCCGGTGTCCTCGGTCTCGAGGTTCATGTGGCGGACGTGGTTGTACTCGATGATCAGGTTGTTGCCGCTGAACATGATCCCCATGCGTGGGCCGTCGTGGATGTAATTGTGCGAGGCGACGTTGCCGACGCCCTCCATGCCGATCCCCACACCCTGCGCGTAGCGGACGCCGACGTGGTGGATGTAGTTGTTGTCGGCGACGTTCCCCGCGGGCGTCAGGGCCACTCGGTCGCCGCCCGAAAGGTAGATGCCGTGCGAACCGACGTCGGAGATGTCGTTGCCGACGACCCGGTTGTTCGTCCCGCCGTTGACGCCGACGGCGCCATGGCTGTAGTCGCCGACGCCCCGGATCGTGCAGCCGGCGAGGGTGCAGTGCGACGTGTTGTCCAGGGAGACGGCCTCGCCCGTGCAAGACTCCATCGTGAAGCCGCGGAGCGACAGGTATTCCGTCTTCGGCCCGATCGCAACCAGGGTGCCGATCGTCGGAGCGACGATGGCGTGGGCGTCGTCCAGCGGCGCGGGGGGCCAGAGGTAGAGGGTTCCCCGGTCGCGGTCGAGATACCACTCGCCGGGGGCGTCGAGCTCTTCCAGGGCGTTGCGGACGTAGTAGCGATCGCCGGGGCGGATCGGGTAGGAGGCGTCCGACGCCAGCTGGATGGTCCTCGTCGCGGGGTCGATCGACTTCACGCCGACGATGTTGTTCCACCAGTTGTAGCGCGGGAAGACGAAGACCTGGACCTCGGCGGGCTTGCTCCAGGTCCGGGCATCCTGCGGCTTGAACCTCAGGGTGTGGCTATCCTCGCCCGGGATGTTCTCGTACATCGGTGCGAGGCGGCCGTCGGCGAACGCCCAGCCGCCGCCGTAGGGGTTCGCGGGGTCGAAGTTGGGATAGCGAGCCAGGGGGAGCCTCTTGCCGCCGCAGAAGAGCTCGGAGAAGGCCGCGCCTTTCAGGCCCTGGGCGGCGAGATCGGCCTTGAGGATCTTGCCGCGATGGGGGACGAATCCGCGGACTCGACGGCCGCCGCGGAGGGTCGCCTGCTCGCGCGGGTAGGAACGGTAGACGACCGGCGAGGCGGCCGTACCGCCGTCTTCGTTCGAGAGCCGGAACGTCTCGGTGAACTCGTAGGTGCCGCCCCTGACGAAGACGGTGACGGCCTCCGTCGGCCCCCCCTGCCTCGCCTTCCGGACGAGGTCCCGGGCCTTCGCGATCGTGGCGACGGGGCCATCGGACCGGGAGGGATTGGGACTCTCCAGCCGTCCCGACCAGGCGTCATTGCCGCGGGTGGAGACATACAACTTCAGCTCGGCCGCGGGGGCGTGAGCGGCGGAGCCGAGGGACGCGACGACGACGAGGATCAGGACGGGCGAGGTCAGGACATGCGGTCGGCGATGGAACATGGCAGCGTCCCTCCGGCCGGGTCGCGCATCGTCCCGGCCGCTGAGTGTGGCCTGGCCGCCCGGCGCCGGGCGGCCCCCAGCGTTCCAGCATACCGGCTCAGCCGAGCGGTTCCACGGGGGCCCGCTCGGTCCGCGATCGTGTGGATTCTGCTAAGAGAATCCCGTCGGCTCCGTCATAATGAACGGACCGGGCACATCTCGTCTCGTGACTCACCTGGGGGAGAGGGATCCCATGGGCCAGAAAGTGCGACCGCTACTCTTCCTCTCGCTGGCGTTCGCGGGCTGCGGTAGCGAGCCTCCGAGCGCGACCGTCGAGAGCGCCAAGGTCGCCCTCCCCGCGGCGAAGAGCGACATGGCGCCCCGATCGGCCAGGAGTATGGCCACGGCGCCGGCGGCGGCCCCGCTCACTCCCCCGATGATGGCCGCCGGTGCCGTGGTCGCCTTTCAGGAGACCCCCGCGAATCCGGCCGCGACCGCCGCGGCGATGGCGCGGAAGATCATCTACGACGGCGAGATCGACCTGATCGTCAAGGACGTGGATCCGATCGCGAAGCAGATCACGTCGCTCGTCCAGGATGGTAAGGGCTACATCGCCGAGCAGAGCACCACCGGCTCGCCCGGCTCGGTGCGCTCGATGCGGTGGAAGCTGCGGGTGCCGGTGGAGCGGTTCGACGCGCTGGTGGAGAAGGTCGCGGGCCTCGGCGAGCTCGAGCGGAACACGCGGACCTCGCAGGACGTGACCGAGCAGTTCTACGACGTCGAGTCCCGCATCAGGAACAAGAAGGCCGAGGAGAAGTCGCTCACCAAGATCCTGGACGAGCGCACGGGCAAGCTCGAGGAGATCCTCAAGATCGAGACCGAGCTCTCCCGCGTCCGCGGCGAGATCGAGGTCTTCGAGGGCCGGCTCCGGATGCTGGACAATCTCTCCTCGCTGGCCACCCTGTCGGTGAGCATCCGCGAGCGGGAGAAATTCGACCCCCCTCCCCCGGCCGTCGCCGACTTCTCCTCCCAGGTCTCCCGGACGTGGGAAGCCTCGATCAAGGGCATGATCGATATGGGCAAGGGGATCGTGCTCTGGGCCGTCGCCTGGGCGATCTGGATCCCCTTCTGGATCGTCGGAGCGATCATCGCCTGGATGCTGCTCCGATGGGCCTATCGCCGCCTGCCCCGGCTGATCGCGCTCGCGAGCATGCCGCTCACGCTACGAAAGACCAAGACGAACTAACCACAGAGGCACGGAGGCACAGAGAAAAGGGGACGGAGGATCGGGAGCATGAGTCAACGGTAGGAAGAACGGACTGTCATGACTCAGGATGCATATCAACATCCCGAATCACTCCTCTGGAGGGCGGATGGCGAATTCGCCGAGAATCGCCCGCCCCCTATTGCTCCTCGTTCCTTCCCTTCCCGCCTCAATCCACTTCCGGTCTTCTCTGTGCCTCTGTGCCTCTGTGGTTCGATTCCTATGACAGCCGACGGTCGACCTCGGGCAGCAGGCGGGCGAAGTCGAGCTTGCTGGGGCAGGCCGCGCGGGCGGCCTCCAGGTCGGCGCCTTGCCAGTCGCGAGCCTCGGCGGGGAGGGCGTCGTAGCATTCGCGGGCGTGGGATCTCAGGCCGTGGTGCTCGTGGTAGGTGAGGAACCGCGTCAGGTCGCCGAGTGCCGCGGTCGTGCCGGCGGCGTGAGAACAGCGGCCGTCGCAGTCGGCGCAGAGCATCGGACCGTGGGCGAGGTCGGCGTCGCGGAGGGACTTCAGGTCGGCGGCCTTGAGCGGGGCGAAGCGGCGGGCGGCGTCGGAGTTGATCCGAATCTGGTCCGTGTTGGTCATGGACACGCACGACGAGGCAATCCGCTCGTCGGTCCAGATCGCGTGCAGCAGGGCCTGGAAGGGCGTGAGGTTCTTCTCGGCGAGCATCGGGACCTTCTCCTTCACCTCGTCGAGCATGTTCCGCTTCTGGCCGGTGCCCAGGAAGTGGCCGGCGAGCTGCTTCATGGAGATGAGCCCGATGCCGGCCTTGTGGCAGGCGTCGAGCGCCTTGTTCAGCGGCGCGTCCTTGTCGAGCCAGGGGCTGTACTGGACCATGATCGCGTCCACGATGCCCCCCTCGGCCGCGGCCTGGAGGATCTGGGCGCGGTTCCTGTGATGGGTGGAGATGCCGACGAGCTTCGACTTGCCGGCCTTCTTGACGGCCGCGACGGCCTCCTTGAATTCCTTGCTCTTGACGTAGGCGATCGCGTCATCGAGCGAGTGGTTGTCGCCGAAGCTGTGGACGAAGAAGAGGTCCACGTAGTCGGTGCCCATCGCCGCCAGCCGCTGGTCGAGCATGGGCATGATCTCGGCGGGGGTCCTGGGGAGGTCCTTGGTGACGACGAAGACCTCCTTGCGGACGGCGGGCTCGGCCTGGAACCACTGCTTGAAGTCCCCCTCGGACTGGTAGCGCTGGGAGGTGTCGAAGCAGCGGATGCCCTGGGAATACGCATACCGGAGGATCCGCTGGATGCCCGCGCCCCGGCCGGTCCCGGCGTTCAGCATGGTGACGTCGATGCCGGTCTTGCCGAGCGGCCTGCGGGGGATGCCCAGGGCCTTGTCCGCAGCCTCGGGCTTGCCCCGGTCCGGCTCCTGGGCTTCGGCGGCATGGCCAACGCTCACGGCCGCGGCGGCGACGGCCCCGGCCTGGAGGAACGAGCGGCGATCGGTGCTGGTGCTGCCGGTAGGATCGTGCGTCATGGCCCGCGACTCCCGCATGGTGAAAGGACGATGCCCCGAACCGGAAGGCGACACGCGCCCATCCTATCGCCGCCCGGCCCGCCTTGCCATGCCTTCGAATGCATGGGCACCTGACGATATCCGCGGCCCGCCCGGGCGCCGGACGGGGCCGGATCTCGCGGGGCGAGCCGGCCAGGAAGATCGCGGAAAAGATCGTTGACATCTACGGGACGAGACGTACGATAAGGGACGTTGATACGGCCCTTCTCGTAGGAATCAATGATGCCTGATGTTTCACCGACCGCCCGGGAGCTGGAGGCGCTCAAGGTCCTCTGGCGGCTGGGTCGCGCGACCGTGCGGGAGATCTACCGGGAGCTGAAGCCCCGGGACGGGGAGCTCGCGTACACGACGGCCCTGAGCCTGCTCCAGACGATGGAGCAGAAGGGGCTCGTCGGGCACGAGTCGGCGGGGAAGGCCTACGCCTACTTCGCGAAGGTCCGGCGGGACAGCGTCTTCCGCCGTCTCGCCGGCGGGTTCCTGGATCAGGTGTTCGACGGGGCGATGGGGGAGTACGTCGCCCGGGCGCTCCAGGCGAAGCCCCCGAGCGTGGGCGAGCTGGAGGAGCTGGAGGCGATGATCGCCGAGGCCAAGAAGCGGGCGCAGGCGAGGGACGACAAGCCGAAGGGAGGGACGCGATGAGCTTCGATCTCGATCGGGTCGGCTATGGACTCGCGGACTATTACGCCGCGGCGACGCTCGTGCTGCTCGGGGCGATCGCGGCGATGCTCGTCCTGAAGCAGCCGGCGCGGCGCCTTTATCTCGGGGGGGCGGCGCTCGGCGGCCTGCTCTCGCTGACGATCCTGGGCCTGATACCAATCGGGCCGAAGACCCATCTGAGGACGCAGGCCGGGGCGACGGGGCTGCTCCCCGCGACGGGACCGACGGTGCTTGAGCCGGCTCGGACGTTCGAGCGGACCGCAGCGAGACCGGCCGAAATCACTCCCGTGGCGGAGGAGGCCGGCTCGGCCGTGATTGCGCCGCCGGCGGGGCCCGCGATGACGGTCCCGGACGGGTGGACGCTCGCGGTCTGCTCGTTCCTCGGCGGGTCCGGGCTGATGGTCGGCTGGCTGGCCCTCGGCTGGTGGCAGACGGAGAGGCTGAGGCGGCGATCGCGGATGGCCGGGGTAGCGTTACGAGGGCTGCTCGCGAGGGTCATCGGCAGGGATAGTCGTGCCCCGGAGTTGCTCATCAGCGAGTCGCTCCATCTTCCCGTGGCCGTGGGCGTGCTGCGGCCGGCGATCATCCTGCCGGCGCGGTTCGTTCAGGATGAGCCGGAGTCCAATCTGAAAGCAGCGATCGCGCACGAATGGGCTCATATTCGCAACCGTGATTTATGGCTGATCGCGCTTTCGCGGCTGCTGTTGCCGGTCCTGTACGCCCACCCGGCGTACTGGTGGCTGCGGCGGCGGATCCGCGACGACCAGGAGGCCCTGGCGGACGCCTCGGCGGCCGGCGCCCAGGGGCGGCTGGGTTACGCAGAGGTCCTGCTGGCGTGGTCGCGGAGCGTGTCCTCCCCGGCGCCCTTCGCGGCGGGCGGATCGCTCGCGCTCTTCGAGAGTCCGTCCCAGCTCCGGAGGAGGATCGCCTTGCTTCTCGACCAGGGGATCCAGATCGAACCGACCTGTCCGGAATCCTGGGTTCTGGGAATCTCCGCGGTGTCGGCCGCTACCGTCCTGGGGCTCTCGCCGCTGACGCTCCGGCCGGCGTCCGCGGGCGCCGATCCCTCCGGAGTTGCCGCCAAGGCCGGGGCGGAGGAGACCAAGGGTGGGCCAGCCATGGACAGCACCACAACGCAGCGTAAGGGACGCGCGCTCGGCCCGGATGGCAAGCCGTTCGCCGGGGCGAAGGTGTATCTCTCCCGTCAAGGCTCGGGATGGAATCGCCATCCGAACCACTCGGATCGGCCCTCCCTCATCGGTACGACGGGCGACGACGGCACGTTCCGCTACCCGCAGGAAGCCAGGCCGGAGGACCGGTGGCTGTCCCAGGCCGTCGTGACGGCGGAGGGCCATGGCCCCGCCCTCGCCGACCCGGCGGAGAAGGACGAGGTGGCGACCTTCCGGCTGGTCAAGGATGACGTCCCGCTTCGAGGCCGCGTGCTGGACATCCAGGGCCGGCCGGTCGCCGGCGCCACCGTCCAGGTCGTGGGCGTGCTCTGGCACCCGGGCGGCTCGCTCGCCCCGTGGATCGAGCGACTGAAGGCGGAGAAGACGGCGTACCCCGTGGAATACTCCACGCTAAGGTCCTGGGCGCTCCGGGACGTTGCCGGGTTCTTCCCGGCGCAGACGACCGATGCGGAGGGCCGGTTCACCATCAATGGCCTGGGCCGCGAGCGGATCGCGTCGCTCCTGATCTCCGGGCCGGGCATCGAGACGCGATTCGAGTATGCCGCCACGCGACCGATGGCGAAGATGACTTATCCCGACTTCCCCGGGAACAACGGCAGCCATGACATCAGCTACCACGGCACCGGCTTCGACCTGGTCGCCGGCCCGGGGCTGGAGGCGTCCGGCACCGTCACCGACAAGGACACCGGCGCCCCGATCGCCGGGGCGGTCGTCGAGACCGCGGCCCTCTTCGGCAACCCGCTCCGCACGCTCAGCACGGTCACGGACGCAACCGGCCGCTACCGGCTCACCGGCATCCCGCCGAAGACCAATTTCAACGACGACCAGGCCCTCCTCGTCAATCGTTACGAGGGTCCGCCTTACCTTCCCACGGTGAAGCCGCTGGGCAAGTCGGAGGTCGGGAAGCCAATCCTCGTGGACCTGCAGCTCAAGCGCGGAGTCTGGGCGACCGGCCGCGTCGTCGAGAAGGGGACCGGCAAGGGGGTCAAGGCGAACTTCTCCTATTACATCCTCCGGGGCAATCCCCACTCCAAGAGCTACCCCCCTTACGGGACGATCCGGGCAGCGATGCCTAACGAGACCGATCCCGACGGTAGGTTCCGATTCGCCGTGATGCCGGGGCCTGGCGTGATCGGCGTCCGCGTCGGCAACGAGCATTACCTCCTGGGCGCGGGAGCCGACAAGATCCCCGGGGCCAGGAAAGGCGACCGCAATCTGGAGATGATCGAGGCCGAGCCGGCCTATCTTGTGCCCAAGAACTATCATTCGCTGGGGGTGATCAGCCCCGCGGTCGGCGACGAGTCGGTCTCCCTGGAGATCGCGCTCGACCGGGGCAAGACGGTTCGGGGGAAGGTCGTCGGCCCGGACGGACGGCCCGTTACCGGGGCCAGGGTGGAAGGCCTCCAGGACCACTTCCGGTCGTGGACGCCGCAGCCGCTGCCGGCGGATGAGTTCGTCGTCGAGGGGATCGGCGAGGGGAGCGACCGGGACGTCCTCGTCTGCCACGACGGCCTGAAACTCGCCGGCTCGTACGTGATCCGGCCGGACGAGGCCGGGCCCATCGCCGTGAAGCTGGAACCGGCCGGCCGGCTGTCGGGCCGGATCGTGGACGCCGCCGGCCTGCCGCTGGCGGGGGCCGACCTCGTGTCGTTCTCCCCGATCGGGGACGCGACGCACGAACGCGCGTCGTTCGCCGGCCCGGTCAAGACGGACAAGGACGGCCGCTTCCGTGCCGAGGCCCTGCTCCCGGGACGGAAGTACGACATCTACGTCCAGACGAGACGCCGGCTGACGGACGTGGTGAAGGACGTGGTCGTGAAGTCCGGCGAGTCCCGAGACCTCGGCGACCTGACCGTGAAGCCCGCGGAGTGATTCCATCGGGCTCAACGGGGAGGATGGAACATGCTCGAACCCTCGAAGACCCGATCCGCGGAAGAGGGCCCGTGGGCCGCGTACCATCCCTCGCCCGAGGCCCCCTGGGACCTCCGCCGCGTCGCCCACCTGCACCGCCGCGCGGGGTTCGCGGCAACGCGGGCGGAGGTCGAGCGGGACCTTCGCGAGGGGCACGAGTCGAGCCTTCGGCGCGTGCTCGAAGGGCACGGCCAGGAGGCGGGGACTCGCTCCGACCTGGAGGAGATCGCCGGGCGGATCGGCGACGCCGCGGTCGAGTCGCGCGACCCGCAGCGACTCAAGGCATGGTGGATCTTCCGCATGCTGGCCTCGCCCGATGCGCTCGGCGAACGGCTCGCCCTGATGTGGCACAACCACTTCGCGACGAGCAACCGGAAGGTGGACGACCTGGCGGCGATGCGGCGGCAGATCGACACCTTCCGCCGGCTCGCCCGGGCTCCGTTCGGCGAGCTGCTGAACGCGGCCGTCCGCGACCCGGCGTTGCTCACCTGGCTGGATGCCCCGGCGAACCGCAAGGGGCACCCGAACGAGAACCTCGGCCGCGAGCTGATGGAGCTGTTCACGCTCGGCATCGGCCACTTCACCGAGGCCGACGTGAAGGACGCCGCGCGAGCCCTCGCGGGCTGGACAATTCGCGAGGGCGAATTCCTCGACAACGTCGCGGCGCACGACGACGGCGAGAAGATCATCCTCGGCCAGAAGGGGCGATGGACCGGCGCGGACCTCGTCCGGCTGCTCCTGGACCATCCGGCCACGGCGAGGCGAATCGCGGGGCGGCTCTGCGAGACGTTCCTGGGGGAGAAGGCCGTCTCGTCCGGGGAGATCGACGAATTGGCGGAAGGACTGAGGACGCATGGCCTGGACGTCGGTTGGGGGGTGGCGACGATCCTCCGATCGCGGGCCTTCTTCGCCGAGGCCAACCTCGGCAACCGGGTCATCGGGCCCGTGGAGTTCGTGGTCGGCGCGGTGCGGTCGCTCGAGTGCTGCGACCCGATGCCCGGGACATTGCGGCTGGCGGAGTGGTGTGCGCGGATCGGGCAGGACCTCTTCTATCCGCCGAACGTCGGCGGCTGGCGGGAGGGCCGGGCCTGGCTCAGCACGCGGGGGATGGTCGCGCGGGCGAACTTCGCGACGGCACTGGCATCGTGGAAGGAGCTCGGCCTTGACGGACCGCCCGCAATTCTCCGGGACACAACCCCCGAGCGACTCGTCGCGGACCTGGCGGGACGATGCCTGGGGAAAGACCCCGGCGGAGGTTGGAAGGCGAGGATCGTCGCCGAGGCGCGGGCCGGGGCGAGCTCGGAGGCGGGGGCGGCAAGGCGGGCCGCCGCGATGATCCTGTCCAGTCCGGAGGCACAGGTCGGGTAAGTCGATCGAGATCCACACCACAGGAGATTCCTCATGGCAACGAGACGCGGCTTCCTGAAATCAACCCTGCGGAACGCCTCGCTGCTGGCGACGGCGCCGGCCGTGCCGGGGTTCCTGGCGGCGACGGCCCGCTCCGTGGAGCCGAAAGCGGACGGCCGGGTTCTGGTGGTGATTCAGCTCGATGGAGGGAACGATGGGATCAACACGGTCGTCCCGTTCCGGGATGACGGCTACGCGAGGAACCGCAAGGCCCTCCGGCTCGAAACCGGCAAGCTGATCAAGGTCACGGATTCGGCCGGGCTGCATCCGAGCCTTACGGGAGCGGCGGACCTGATCCAGCGCGGGGAGCTCGCTATCGTCCAGGGCGTGGGCTATCCCAACCCGAGCCGGTCGCACTTTCGAAGCATGGCCGTCTGGCACTCGGCGCGGCTCGACCCGGAGGAGCACGGCGGACCCGGATGGCTCGGGCGTGTCTTCGACAAGCGGCTTGCGGCGGGTGATTCCGCCGGCTCGTACTTCATCGGCGAGGGGATGCCACCCGAGGCCCTCATCGGTCATCGGAGCGCTCCCGCGGTGCTCGAACGCCAGGAAGACTTGATCCTGACGAATGCGAAAGGATCGCGGCAGGACGACGTGACGACGCCCGCAGGGGATGACCTGGTCGCGTTCGTGAAGCGGACCACGCTCGATGCGTACGCGACGGCCGATCGCGTGGCGGAGATGGCCGGCGCGAAGGCGCAGGCCGATCCAGGATCCGCCGAAGGCCTGACCGGGCGGCTGGCGCTGATCGCCCGGCTGATGAAATCCGGCGTCCGGGCCCGCGTCTTCTACACGCAGCAGGGGAGCTACGACACGCATGCCGGCCAGCTCAACACGCATGCGATCCTCCTGGCCGAGCTGTCGCGGGCATTGAAGGAGTTTCAGCACGAGCTGGAGTCCTCGGGGCTGGCCGACCGCGTGGCCGTGCTCTGCTTCAGCGAGTTCGGCCGGCGGCTCGCGGAGAACGATTCCGGCGGCACCGACCACGGCACCGCCGGCCCGTTGATCCTCGCGGGCAAGCACGTCCGACCCGGCCTGATCGGCGAGGCGCCGAACCTGACCGACCTGGAGGACGGCGACCCGCGGATGACGGTCGATTTCCGACGCGTGTATGCGGCCGTACTGCGTGACTGGCTGGGGATCTTGCCCGCGGACGCCCTGGGCGGGACCTTCGATCCCCTGCCTCTCTTTCGGACATCGTGAGCCGGACGGCTTATTTCATGAGGGGCTTCGGGGTGGATGAGTCCGGGAACCGAACCGGCGCCTCCTCGATCGCCAGGCCGAGGAGCATGTGCGCGGTGCGGCGGACCTCGAGGTCCGGATCGCCGAGCTGGCGGACGAGCGAGGCGGAGGCCTCGGCCAGGGCGCCGGGGTCGGCCTGTGCCATCCTCTGGAGCCAGACCAGGGCCCCCTGGCGGCTGTCGGAAGGGAGTTCCTTGCCGCCGACCGCTTCGATGAGCACGGCCCGGATGGCTCGCGAGGTCCGCGGACCAGTGATCCGGGCGAGTTCGACCGGCCCGGCGCTTCCCATGCCGGGTGAATTCTCGAAAGGCCCCTCGTTCTGGATCCAGAGGATCGCATCGGCCGCAGCGGCCCGCGTGGCCAGGTCGGGATGATCGAGGAGCGTCTCGAGGGCCGGGACGGCGGCGCGGGCCCCGGGTCCCGCCCCGGCGAGCATCGCGATCCGCTGGAGCCTGGCTTCGGGTTCGAGCTTCCGGGCGGCCTCGATCACGGCGGTGAAGACCCGGTCCCTCGTCGCCTCACCCGCCTGCCGCAGGTGCACCGCGAAGGGGATGTGATCGAGGGCGTCGAGATCGTCGACCAGGCGGAGGAGGAGCCGGGCCGCCACGGGGTCGTCACCGCCCCTCAGTTGCATGAGCGAGTTGGCAACGCTCAGCCGCACGACCGGATCGCGATCTTCGGCCGCGGCCTCCAACCGCGCGGACGCCTCGGGCCGCGGCCCCCCGGTGCCGAGTGCCGTCGCCGCGGCGGACCGGATCTCGCTCGAGGGGTCGTCGAGCAGGGGAGAAAGGGCCTCGAAAGTCGGCCGTTGAATGGCCGCCCCGCGATCGACATCGGCATCGGCCGTCGCGTTTCGGCTGCCCGTCCAGGGGCCTCGAGGCGTCCCGCGCATCATCCACAGGATCTGGATGGCTTTCAACCGCGAGTCGATGCGATCGTCCCCCCCTCCCTTGCCGACGAGACCGATGAGCGCGTCGACATAACGCGCCGGCTCCTCGCCGCCGTTGTAAAGGCCCTCGCACGCATCGGCGCGGACCTCCGGGTCGGGATCCTTGAGGGCCTGGCGGAGATACGACAGGGCGGATTCGTGATCCCTGGTCCGCAGCAGGCCGATCGCCGCGCGGCGCTCGTTCGCGTCCGGGCTGGAGAGCCCGGCGGCGATCCGGCGTCCCTCGAGCCATCGCTGAACAGCCGGGCCGCCCAGCTCGATCGCGGAGTAGAGTCCGATGAGGGCGGCGGCAAGCAGGGTCGAGTAGAGGAGGGGCCCGAAGGTCCGCCGGCGCGACGGGGCGTCGGATGTCGCCTCCGGCATCAGCTCAGCCATGACCGGAGTACCTCCAGGTCCCGTTTGGTCGCCGCGGCGGCCCGCGCCAGGTAGCCGGCGTCGCGGGGCTCGGATTCGAAGTATTCCAGGAAGAGGGAGGCCACGCCATCGAAGCGGGAGGCTCGCAGCGACGCCGCGTATTCCGGCCCCACCAGGCCCTGCCCCAGGGGGACACCCCTGAGCTTCGTCCCTTCCCAGACGAAGTCCTTGAAGCTCGCCACGGCCAGCCGGTCGCGGACGAGCTTCGCCTGGACGGGCCAGGAGAGGCCCCCCTCGACGCGGGCGTGGAAGATGTCGAAGTACCAGCCCACCTCCGCGGCCGGGTGCTTCCGCATCAGGCCCTCCATGTCCCAGACCGCGGACCCCACCATCCCCACGCCGGAGTGGTTCTGATAGCACGGCAGGATCCCGACCTCCTTGCTCAGGGCGACGAGCTCGTCGAGCCTCGGGCCGATGGCCTCGAGCTGCGGCCAGAGCGGGCGTTTCATGTCGTAGTGGTACCAGTTCATCCGGTAGCGCGTGATGCCCAGCGATTTCGCCGTGCGGAGGACGGATTCGGCGTGCTGCTCCCTGGCGACGGCGTTGATCCCCGAGGCGAGGACCGCGATCGAGATCCCTCGCTTCCCGAGGATCTCCACGAATCTCGGCAGGTCGTCGGCGACCCTGGCCGGCTCGACGTGCCCGCCGGGCCGGATCGGCGCCTCGATGGCCGTCACGCCAATCTCCGCCAGGGAGTCCGCGATCCGCTCGTGATCGAGGCCCAGGAGGTGCTTCGTGAAGACGGCGAGCGTGGGCGTGCCGGCTTCCGCGATCGCCCCCGCCGGCCGCGCCGCGAGGAGTCCCGCTCCCATCCCCAGCCCCGCCGCCGATGTCCGGAGGAAGCCGCGTCGTGTCTTCATGATTGTCCCCCGCGATGCTAACGTCCGCGATTGCCAGATTCGCCCCGTTCGATCATCGTGGATCCCGGGCGACGGCCCGTCAATGACGACTGTCAGAGAAAATCCGAGGCCCGGATGATCCCGTGCGAGCAGGCGGTCTACGGTAGCTTCCCGTTCTGGAACCGGGGATACGCGATACTGGCCCGGTCGGCGGGATGCCGGCCGGAGTGGCTGGACGCGCTCCGGCGGGCCGCCCAGAAGTACGGCGAGCGGCCGACGGGAATTCCCGAGCGCGCGGCCCTCTTCGCGATGCGACTGCCGCGAGGGCCCTGGATGATCGTCGGCGTCTTCCCCCAGGGGGCCGACGACCGGGGCCGGCCCGGGGCGCTCGCCTTCCACGGGCTCTTCGTCGATCCGCGATCGTACGCGAGATCCGGCGCCAGCCCGTTCCCGTTCGCCGGCTCCCTCCGCGGCGACTGGACCGCGGCGGACGAGGACGCCACGCTCCCCGCGGCATCATGGGCGGCAGCACGGCCGGCCCCGACGGACACGAACCAGACGGACCGAGCGATCTCCATCGCCGCGAGGATCCGTCGCGGCGAGCGCGTCTCGGTTCGATCCTCCGAGCCGATCGACGATCTCGCTCGCGCGGTCTGGAACTTGCTTCCCGGCCGGGTCCGACGTCGTGCGTCGATGGCGACCTGGGCATTCAGCGAGGAGAAGCTCTTCGATCTCATGGCGATGCCCCTTCTCCCCGGCTCGCCCGGCGAGCCCGATCTTCTCATCCCCACCGAGACGGCCCGACGTCCGCCCGGGCGTCGCCCCGCGGTCCTGGGCCTCGCGGCCCTGCTGCTCGGCATTTCAGCCCTCCTGTTCGTCCTTTTCCGCGGCCGGTCAGGGTTGCAGGAAGGGACCGTCGAGGAACCCAGCACGCCCCTCGCTCCGAGATCCGCCGACCGCGAGCCCCAGCCGACCAGGGCCTCCCTCGTGCCGCCCGCTTCGCCCGACGAGATGCGGCCCGCGTCCGTTGAGGAGATCCGGCGGATGTCGGAAGCCCTGGCCTCACTTGCTGACCGCCTCGGATCCGACGTCGCGGAACCGCCTCCCGCGGACGCCGCCGAATCCATCCGCCGCCTCGCCGAACGCCTCCGATACCGCGGGCCATTGCTCGGGGACGAGGACCTGGCGCGGCTCGAAACCCTCGCGGCCGCCGAGGGCCCGCCACCTCGAGGTGGCAGGGGTCCGCTCCCCACCGCGACCTCGGACGCAGCCAACGCCCTCCGCTGGCATGACCTCGTCATCCGGTTCCGCGGCGATCGCCGCTTGCCCGCAGGCATCAATCAGGAGCCTCCCCGCCGCCAGCTCGCCCTCCTCGCCTGGATTTTCCACCTGGAGGATGACCCGGGGATCTCGGAGGCCGTCCGTCACGGGACCCCGGAGGAGATCGTCCACGCCCTGGCCGACGCCCTGCTCGTCGACCTCCCCCTGCCCCGGACGTCGCTTGCCACGAGCTTCGCACCACTCGACGAGTACCGGAACTTCCTCGGGTCCCTACCCCGAAAGTGAGGTCTTGTCATGAAATTGCTTCGAGCGAACGGGACGGGCTATCCAGGACGGCCGCGATTCTGTCATCCTGGACGTTCGCGAAGGTGGAAAGGAAACCGGACGATGCACGACGAGGATCCCTCGACAGATCCGTATGAGCAGGCGGTCGATGACCCGGCGTCCGAGGAGCCGGCGCCCCATTCCGGCCGACGGAGGAGGCCTTCCCTCGTGTTCGCGGGGCTGGCGATCACCACCCTCTCGACGCTCTGCATCTTCGCGCGTTGCTCCGGCGGGCAGGCCGTCACGGAAGAGGCCCTGGCCGCGGCTCGCGACACCTGGGCAGAGGCAGGGATCCGGGATTACGACATCGAATGGACGAGCTCCGGCAATGTGGAGGGGCGTTACGTCGTGACCGTCCGGGGGGGAGAGGTCCGTCGGGTTGAGGGAGTCGCCGCCGACGGGCGGAGGTCCGAGCTGTCGCCGGCGGAGAAGCGGTTCTACGGGGTCGATGGCCTCTTCACGACCATCGCCGACGAGCTCGCCCAGCTCAAGTCCGATCGCCCCTTCGGGAGCCCTCGCGGGATGAAGGTCGTGATGCGATTCACGCCCGACCCGCGGCTCGGCTATCCGCGGCTCTATCGCCGCGACGTGATGGGGACCTCGCAGGGCCTGGCGATCGACGTCATCCGCCTGACCCCCCTGGGAGTTAGGCCCGGATCGTCGGGCCCTCGTTCCTGAGGCCGGGACGGAGTTGCAAGCACGCGCAAATCCGATCCGGGATTCCCGATCCCGGAGTCCGGGGCCGTCCTCTTCCCCCGCCGTGTTCCATAATCCCTCTGGGGGACCTTCGGGGCACGAGGAGGATTCGCGAGCGTGGGCCGAGGCGATGAAGCAATCCCGAGCCAGGAGCGGAGCTGGGGGCGGCACGCCGCGCGATACCAGGAGTTCTTCGTCGACCCGTTCGCGCCCGGGGTGGTGAACCCGCTCTGGGACGCGCTGGGATCGATGGAGGACGCCGGCCGGAAGACCGTCCTCGACCTCGGCTGCGGCACGGGCCCGCTGCTCCCCTTGCTGCTCGACCGATACGGCTTCGGCCGGGTGATCGCCCTGGATTTCGCCCCGGGGATGCTCGCGCAGGCCCGGAAACGCCTGGGGCCCGAACGATCCGGGCGCGTCGAGTTCCTGGAGCGATCGATGACCGGCCTGGTCGACCTCCGCGGCCGGGTCGACGTGGCGATCGCGATCAACTCGCTGGTCATGCCGGACATCCGCGATATCGACTCCGCGCTCGGCGAGATCCGCGAGTCGCTCCAACCCGGCGGCGTCTTCCTGGGGATCGTCCCGTCGCTCGATTCGATCCAGTATCTGACGATGCTCCAGCTCGACCAGGCCCTGAAGCTCGGGATGTCGCCCGAGGAGGCCGCACAATTCACCGCGCTCCACGCCGAGCACAGGCTCTACGACTTCGCCTTCGGACGATTCCGTTATCGGGGCCTCCGCCAGAAGTTCTGGACGTCGTTCGAGGTCGAGTACCGGCTGGGGAAGGCCGGCTTCCGCGTCGAAGGGCCGAGCAAGGTCCTCTACCCCTGGGACGAGAGCGCCCCCGCCACCGCCGAGCTCGGCGAGTATCCGCCCTGCTGGGACTGGTACTTCCGGGCGACCCGGTGAGCACCGCTTGGGCCCTCCCTTGCCAGGCCGCGAGTCCGGCTCTACGCTTGATCCGAGTCGGACAACGTCCCGAATCCACGCAAGCCGCGGCCGTTCTCCGGGAGCTGGCACCATGGGCAAGGATCGGCGGAACATGCCCTCGCAGGAGCGCTCGATCAAGGATCGGGAGCAGGAGATCTTCGACGACCTGCCGCCGGCGACGGGGCCGGTCCCGGCCGCCCGGCCGTTCGCCGAGTACCTGCGCGAGACGCCGGCCGCTCCCCTGTCGAGCGGGGTCAAGGCGATCTTCTGGATCGCCGGCATCGCCGTGATCCTCCTCCTTTGCGCCGCGCTCTGGCGGGCCCAGCATCCGCGGACCACGCGGACCAGGCGCGCTTCCCGACCCGCGGCCGCCGACTCGAGGCCCGACCCCGCCCGCGGTCCCTCGCCGATCGCCTCAGCGCCGGCGAGGCCGGCAGGTCGTTGACGGGCCCCGGGGGCGGGGTCAAGATAGCACGCCATTGACTCGGATCCACCGGGGTTCGTTGCGAGGAACCTTCCGGGTCGTGGCCACGCAACAGCTCCTTGCCGGGAAGGGAAGGGTCGGCGATGCTCCCGCTTGCTCTCGTCATCTGGATGTCGGTCCTGACGGGACCCCACCACGCCGCGGCCGAGTCGGTGCCGGCGCAGCCCGCCACCCAGCCCGCCGCGAAGGCCGACGGCTTCGTCCCGCTCTTCAACGGACGCACCCTGGACGGCTGGTACACCTTCCTCCAGAAGCACGGCAAGAACGCCGACCCCGATCGGATCGTCACCATCGAGGACGGGACGATCCACCTCTACAAGCACGCCGCCGACCGGGACCTCGTGGTGATGGGCTATATCGCCACGGAGAAGGAATATGGCAACTATCACCTGCGGGTCCGCTATCGTTGGGGCGCCAAGAAGTTCCAGCCCCGCTACGACCTCAAGCGAGACGCCGGCATCTACTACCACATCCTGGGCGAGGACGCCGTCTGGCCGCGGTCGCTCCAGTTCCAGGTGGAGGCCACCAACGTCGGCGACCTGATCGCGCTGCACGGCTTCCAGCTCGACTCCTGGGTGGACCCGAAGACGAAGGATGAGGTCATGCCGACGTTCCTGGACGTGCCCAAGGGCGGCATCCCTCGCGTCCTCGGAGGCAAGGGGATCCAGTACCAGAAGCACCTGGCCGGCGACCACGAGGTCGATGGCTGGAACACGGCCGAGATCATCGCCAAGGGGGACAGCATCACGCACCTCCTCAACGGCCGCGTCGTGAACCGCGGGGTCCACGTCCGGCTCGTCGACCCGGAGCACCCGGACGCCCCGGCGAAGCCGATCACCAAGGGCCGGATCGCGCTCGAGATCGAGGCCGCCGAGATCGAATTCCGCGAAGTCGAGATTCGCTACCTGGACT
>NZ_JAALJH010000072.1 GCF_011064615.1 Aquisphaera insulae
TCGCTCCCAGCCCGGCGCAAGCCGAGGCTTGCCGACGGGCCTCGTTCCCGCGCAACAAATCCCGGACAAGACGCCCGGGTCGTCCGGGCCAACTTTTCATCGCGCCAGGACGAGGCTCCTCTGGACAAGCTTCTCCCCGCACCCGCGTGAAAGCTCCGGGGGTCTGGGAGCCGGCGTGGGGTCAGGTCCCGCGTCGGGGGGGATGGCACTCGTCGTGGAACGAGGGGCCGCTGAACCGGGCCTCGAAGGCGTGGAGCCCGAATTTCCGGGACAGGTCCTGGCAGACGCGGATGCCGCGGACGCTGTTCCCCTTCGGGTCCAGGAGGGGCGAATAGACGCCGATGCCCGCGACCCCGGGGACCACGGCGACGATCCCGCCGGAGACGCCGCTCTTGGCGGGCAGGCCGGTCCGATAGGCCCATTCGCCCGCGAAGTCGTACATCCCGCAGGAGAGCATGATGCTCAGAACGTCCTTGACGTACTGCGGCTCGAGCGCGGTCTCCCCGGTCAACGGGTTCTGGCCGCCGTTGGCCAGCGTCGCCCCCATGATCGCCAGGTCCCGGCAGGTGACCAGGATGGAGCATTGCTGGAAGTAAAGCTCCAGGGACTCCTCGAAGCGGTCGCCGACCATGCCGAAGTTGCGCATCAGGTGGGCGATCGCGCGGTTGCGATGGCCGGTGATCCGCTCGGAGAGGAAGACGGCGTTGTCGATGTGGATGTCGCGGCCGGTGAAGCGGCGGAACATCGCGAGCAGCCGCTTGAACCGCTCGCCGGCGTCCGCCCCCTCGATCAGGTCCGTGGTCGCGATCGCCCCGGCGTTGACCATCGGGTTGAAGGGCCGGTTCGTCGCCTCGTCGAGGACGATGGAGTTGAACGCCTCGCCGGTGGGCTCGACGCCGACCCTCCGGAGGACCTGGTCGCGGCCGTGATCCTGGATCGCCATGCCGAAGACGAACGGCTTGGAGATCGACTGGATGCTGAAGGGGCGGCCGGAGTCGCCGATCTCGAAGACCAGGCCGTCCGCGGTGGCCACGCTGATCCCGAACCACGAGGGGTCGGCCAGGGCCAGCTCGGGGATGTAGGTCGCGACCGCGCCGTCGAACAGGCCCGCATAGCTGCGGTGCAGCTCCTGGAGGGTTCTCCGGAAGGGGGCCGCGGCGGCCCGCATCTTGCCGATCAGGGGGTCGATCGCATCGGGGTCGGACTCGGCGTGCATGATGGACCCGCTCCTCTCTTCACATCCGGCCGCGGTGCGGCCGTATCTTCCCTCGAATCTGGACTCGGCCGCGGGATTTCGGTTCGTCTCGGCATGGCTCGCGCGGACAGCGGGATCGGTCAGCCCAGCATGCGGGCGGCGACCTGGGCCAGCCCCTGGGTGATCGAGTGGGTCGGGTGGCGGACGGCGAAGATGCTCTCGCTGGCCAGTCGTGCCATGTCGGCGTCCAGGGGGAGCATCCCGATGACCGGAGCCCTGAACGCCGACTCGGCCTGGACCCGGAGCCGATCCCAGTCGACGCCCGGGGGCACCTTGTTGATCAGGAGCTGGAGCGAGGCGACGTCGAGCTGCCTGGCCAGCTCGACCGTGACCGCGGTCCCCTGGAAGTCCTGGTTGTCCGGCCGCATGATCAGGAGCACGAAGTCGGCGATGGCGATCGAGAGCAGCGTCTCCTCGTTCACCCCCGGATGGGTGTCGATGAGGAGGAGATCCAAGTCCAGGGTGGCGATCAGCTCCCGGAGCCCATCGGTGAGCAGCCCGATGTCATATCCCTCGCGGAGGATCCTCGAGATCTCGCCGGGCTTGACGCTCGAGGGGATCAGGAAGATCCGCGTCCGGGGCTGGGCCAGGGCCACCTCGCCGAGCGCGGCGGTGACGTCGTGGGCCGCGTCACCCACCTTGCACCGCCCCCAGAGATAGTCGTTGAGCGAGTGCCTGACCTGATTCACGTTGAGCCCGAAGATCACGTGGATCCCGGGCGAATGGATGTCGGTGTCGATGACGCCGATCCGCTTCCCCGCCCCGGCCAGGAGCGCGGCGAGGCTCGCCGTGACGTTCGATTTCCCCGTGCCGCCACGGAACGAGTGGATCGCGATGATCTTCCCCATTCGCAGACTCCTCGCCCCAGATCGTCCTGTCCCGTCCCGTACTCAATCGCCGCCGCCGCGCCCCGCCGGGCTTCACCTCGCCCGGCCCGGAGGGCCCGCGGGGCCATCCGTCCCCGACGATCCCAGGATCGGGAGCTCCCGCGTCGTCGTCTCGTGCACCGACCGCCGCAACCGGCCCAACTCGGCCTTCAGCTTCTTGAAGTAGGGATCGCCGATGATCTCGTCGACCTCCTGCATCATCCGCCCCTCGTCCAGCTTCATCGACGCGGCTCCGGGGGCCTCGTGCGCGAGGGTCGTCGCATTCGCCTCGCCGACCGCCGCGTCGGAGAACTTCACGTACGGGCCCGCCGGTCCGAGCCGGAAGATCAGGCCGTCGAGCAGCTTCAGGGTCCGGAACTTCCGCGAGCTGCAGAGGATCCCCTGTTCGGATATCGAGGTCACATACCAATCACCCGAATCGAAGTGAATATACGCATGGGCCCTCGAGACATAGGGAGTCGACAGCACGACGTCGTTGTCCCAGGACCGGCCGATCCGCACCAGATGCCCCTGTTCGAACGCCCAGTATTGCAAGGGATGCGATTGCGGCGACTCCAGGAGGTACAGCGCGATGTGTTGGTTCATGCGTTCGAACTCTCACCCGCGACCCCGATTCGGCCAGGCGGCCCCGTCTGCCGCGCAGACCATCCTCCACGCCGGCATCGAGCCTGAGAATCGATCTGCGATACCACGCCGGTGCCTCGATCCGTGCAGTGGGTGCGCGAGCCTTGGGCGGCGAGAGCCTCCGCCTTCGCTGGAGGCCGCGATTCTCCCCGACGAGAATGACCTGGACGGCCGGAATTTGCAACTGGTATGCCAGCATCAATCGACCGCCCCGGGGGAGCCTGGGCCTGGTCGGACCCCGGTCCGTCTACACCCCCTGCGGATCGCGGGTCGAGGCGGTCGTCACCTTCGCCCCGGGGATCTCCGGTGGCGGCGGGGGCTCTCGCCGCGACCAGCGGCCGGCGAGGACGCCGCAGACGACCAGTTGGAGCGGGTGGTAGATCATGATCGGCAGCAGGATCAGGCCGAGGTCGGGGTTGAGCCCGAAGATCAGCGACGCCATCGGCACCCCCGAGGCCATCGTCTTCTTCGACCCGCAGAAGACCGCGGCGATCCGGTCCGCCTCGTCGAAGCGGAGCAGCCGGCAGGTGGCGGAGGTGGCCGTCAGGGCGATCGCCAGCAGCACCCCCGCCCCGGCAAGCGTGCCGAGGATCTCGCCCCAGCCTTGCTCGGTCCAGACGCCGCGCATCATCGAGTCGCAGAACGACGTGTAGACCAGCAGCAGGACGGTGCCGCGATCCACCCGGTTGATCGCCGGCTTGTGCCGCGCGGCCCAGCCGCCGAACCAGGGCCGCACGAGCTGGCCGGCGATCAGCGGCAGGATCAGCCAGAGCACCAGGTCCAGGATGACTCCGCCCAGCGGGAGTCCGCCCCCTTCGGTCTCCAGGTAGCCCGAGATCCAGAGCGGCGTGACGACCACGCCCAGGAGCGACGAGAGCGTCGCGTTGAAGACGGCCGCCGCCACGTTGCCCCGGGCCGCGGCCGTCAGGGCGACCGATGAGGAGACCGTCGACGGCAGCGCGCAGAGGTAGAAGAACCCCAGCCGCAGCCCTTCCGGCATGTGGCCCCCGACCGCGGCCAGGAGCCCGATCCCGAGCAGCGGGAAGAGCAGGAACGTACACGCCTGGACGGTCGCGTGGAGCGGCCATCGCAGCGTCCCCGCCCGGAGCGCGGCGAACGGCAGCGCCAGGCCGTGGAGGAAGAACACGAGCGACACGCCGAGCTTGGTGAGCAGCTCCGGGTGCATCCAGCCCCCGTCCGCCCCCGGCTCCGGGAAGAGCCAGGCGAGCCCGACGGCCGCGGCCATGCCGACCAGGAACCAGTCGACGCGGCGGGCGACGGCCGAGGCGAATCGTGCGAATGTCATGGTCGATCCCGATCCTCCCGGCCCGCGATCCGGCCGACCATTCGACGCGACGGCGCCCCGCCGACGCCCCGCGACGTCTCGACCCGAGAGACCATCGTACGGCTGGAGACGCCGCGACGGGAATGTCGATGTTCTGAAACGAAGGGTCCGCAAGACGGACCGGGATGGCGAGTGCTCCGCGATGATGCGAGGGGGGCCGTGCACGACTACGACAGGAGCAGCAAGTGGCTGATCCAGCACCACGGCGGCGCCATCCTCCGGCTGGCCGGCGTGAGCGGCATCGTGCGATGGAAGGCCCTCCAGTCCGAGGTCGTCCAGCCCCGTGCCCTGCCCGACAGCCTGATCGCGGCGACCCTGGCCGGTGAAAGCGATCCCCGGATCTTCGTCCTGGAGATGGCGACGTATCCCGAGCCGCGGGTCGTCGAGCAGGCGATCCGCGACGCGGCCCTGGTCTACCTGGACCGCGGCGAGCTGCCCGAAGTCGTCGTCGTGGTCCTGAGCCCGAAGGGCCGCTACCGGGTGCCCCGCGAGGCGGAGGTCGTCAGCGGCTGGGGCCGGACGATCTGGAATCTCCGCTGGCATGTCGTCGAGCTCTGGACGATCCCGGCCGAGGACCTGCTAGCGGTGCCGGAGGTGGGCGCGGTTCCCTGGGCGTTGCTCGGACACATCGACGGTCCGCCCGAGCCGTTCTTCCGCCGCTGCCGCGAGCGGATCGATCTCGAGGCGCCAGCCGACGAGCACGAGAACCTGCTGGCGGTCTCGCAGATCCTGGCGCGGCTGCGATATGATGACGAGCGGCTCTTCCGGTTGCTTGGTGGAGAACAGGCCATGCTCGAGCTACCGTTCCTGGACAAGTTCAAGGAAAAATGGGTACGCGAGGCGACCCATGAGAACCAGGTCCGCAACATCGTGGATTTCCTGACGGCCCGGTTCGGCTCAAGGGCGTCCTCGCTCCGATCGAAGCTGGCCGCGATCGATGACGAGGCGAAGCTGAGCGAGCTCGTGAAGGTCGCGGCGGTTTGCGAGAGCCTCAAGGACTTCCGAACCCATCTCCCCACCCCTTCCGGTCCGGGCAAGAAATCCTGAGAGTGGTCGTCTCGGAAAGCGCCCGAGTTCACCTCGACGACCGCGGTGCCATGGCCAGACGTCCCGCCTCCGCCCTCTCGGGCCGAGCCGGGCGTCTCTCGCCGACGGGCCGACCGCTCAGCGGCCGGTGAAGCCCCGCCGCTCGGGGTTGCTCTGCGGGAGCCGGTAGACCGGCTTCTTGGGCTTGGCGGGCTTGGCGTTGGGATCCGGCGGGGCGACCGGAGTCGGACGGGTGCCCGTCTTGCCGTCGACGAGCTGCATGTCCCGCGGGCCGATCAGGGCGACGTCGCCGGTCTTCGGGTTCACCCGGAGGGCCTGGGCGCCGGCCGGCGAGAACGACTGGCCGGTGCCGTCCTGCTTGACGATGACGACCTGGCGGCCCTCCTCGCCGGTGGCGTAGATCAGGTCATTCTGCGAATCATACGTGATCTGGTCGGCCTGGATGGTCGAGTCCACGGTCCGGGCGTAGGCGTTCTCCCAGGCCTTGAGGAAGTTCCGGGCCGGGGCGTTGGCCGGCGAGCCCGGCGGAGGCGGCTCGGTGACGACCCGCATCGTCTGCGAGGTCAGGAAGTAGGCGTCGTCGGGGAGCCGGTCGAAGTCGAGCGGGATCAGCTCATTGCGGACCCTGGCCCGGGCGGCTTGGATGTCGCCGAAGAACTCGGCGTGACGGGTCGCCACCTGGTCGTCGGACTTGCCGGTGCCGAAGCGGCCCTTCATCTCCTTGGTGAACTCGATCTTGGTCAGGACCAGCGGGCTGACGGCGGCCTTGTCGTCCTGGGCGGGCTTCGCACCCTGGGCGGGCTTCGCGCCGGCGGCGGCGGCCCGGTTCGCCGGGGCGGGCCTGGCGCCGGGCTTGTCGCCGGCCGGGCGAACGGTGTGGCCGCCGGCGATCACGCCCCCGCCGGCGGGCGCGGGCTGGAAGGCGGACTTGTTCTCTCGCTCGTGGAGCAGGACGATCCCCTTGCCGGGCACCTGGAAGTCGCCGGTGCGGCGGTCGTAGAGGATCCGATCGCCGGAGATCTTCTGGCGGCTCAGGAGGATGGGCCGGTTCTCGTCCACCTTGCGGCTGACGGCGACGGCCTTGCCCTGCATGTCGATGAAGGCGAGGTCCGGCTTCGGCTGCTTCTCCGCGGCGTCGTCGCCCCCCTGCCCCGGCCCGCCGACCGCGTCCTGTCCGGCCGACTGCTTCAGCTTGCCGATCTCGGCCAGGGGGATGGGCTGGTCCGTGTACGTGGTCATGACGTCGTCGCAGCGGAGCTCTCCGTCTTCCATCAGGGCCCGCACGTCCTTGAAGAACCTGGCCCTCGCCGCCGGTCGGTTCTCGGCGTCGACGGTGCGGCCCTGGAAGAGCATCTTCTCGCCCCAGGTGATGATCAGCGGGACCTTGTCGGGGAGGACCTTGCCCGCCCGCATCCGGACCTTCGGCGGCGCCTGGGCCTTGTTCGCAGCCTCGCTGCCGTCGCCGGGCTCGCTCCGATCGGTGAGCATGCCGCGGTCGGTGAGCTGGATCAGCTTGCCCGCGCCGTAGACCCATGCCTCGTCGGTGACCTGGTTGACGCCGATGACGTTCCCCTCCACGGTCATGTCCTCGGTGATGACCAGGGCGCGGGGGCGGATGATCGCCTGGTCGCGGGCCTCCTTCGGGGTTCGCGGGTCCTCGTGGTAGAGGTTGAAGATGGCGCGGCCCGGGCCCTGGTTGCGGAGGATCAGGCACTCGCCGCGGGCGTCGGAGGCCTTCACCTTGCCCGGCGCCGGATCCTGGTGGAGGCGGACGCCGCCGAACATCCGGACGTCGCGGATCTCCTGGCCGGAGCCGGACCCGCCGGGGACGCCGATCCCGGACGTCGAGGCCGTGGTCGTGGCGGCCGCCGTGGCCGTGGACTTCGAGGCGTCCGCGGGGGCGTCGGGATCGAGCAGGACCTTGGCCTCGACGGTGTCGGCGATGGCGGTCATCGGGGGATCGGCGGGCTTGGCGGCATCCGCCTTCGGGGCGTCCTTGGCGGCGGGGTGGCCCGCGTCGGCGACGATCGTGTCCCGGGGCGCGGCGGAGCTCGGCGGCGCGGAGCCGCCCGACGGCGGCGGGGTCGTGCCCCGATCGTTGCGGATCGTCGGCCGGGTGAGCTCGTCGAAATCGACGTCGAGCCGCTTGCGGGCGGTGAGGAATCGGGACGGGGCGATCAGCCGGGCATTGCCGAGCGCGAGCAGGTGCTGGATCCGGAAGCCGGGGGACGACGCCGCGGCGGTCCCGCTCCCCTGCCCGGCCGCCCCGGCCGCATTCGGGGCCGCCGGCTTGGGGATCAGGCTGGCCACGATCGTGTCGGTCGCGTCGAGCGACGACTGCCGGAGCCGATCCTCGATGAAGGGTCGCCCCTTGACGATGATCTCGCGACGGGCGATCAGCTTGTCCGGTCCGAGCAGGTTCTTGATCTCCAGGCTGTCCTGCCAGCGCATGGTCCGCTCGGGGGGCGTATCCCCGACGACCACCTGCCCGGCTGCCGGGTACGGACGCGTCTCCAGGTAGCCGGGGCCGCGGGCGAAGAGGTTGGACGCCTCCATGCCGCCGGCCCCGTTGTCCCGGAGGGTGGCGTCCACCGCCCAGATCCGCGTGATCGACTGGGGCGTCCGCTTGACGCGGCCGTCCGCGGCCTTCGCGGTTTCCACGGCGTAGTCGATCTTCTCCACCTTCAGCCTGGAGGAGCCGGCGGCACCGGCTTCGGTCTTGCCGGGGCTGTCGCCGCGGAAGTAGGTCAGGCCCTCCTGGTCCGGTGCGGCGACCTTGTGGATCAGCTCGTTGCAGAGGATCTTCGCCCCCTGGGAGGGCAAATACAGCCAGACCGCGTGTCCGGTCGCCTTGACGCGTCGGAGCGTGAGGTCTCCGAAGACGCCGTCCTCGGTCCCGCCCCCGTCCTGCTGAGGGGCCGAGGCGGCGGGCGATCCGCCGGCCGGCTTCGCGGGCGGTGCTCCGGCGGCGGCCGCCTTCTCGGCCTGGACGAGGGTGAGGTCCAGGTTGTCCGAGTGCATCCGATCGGGCTCATCCGCGGGCTTGCCTCGGGTCACGGTGACGTTACGGCTGAAGTTGACGAGCGTGGGCCCCTGGGGCGACGGCGGGCCGACCTTCACCGCGGTGACCGGCCGGGGCATCTCCACCCGCATCGGCCCGTCGGAGCGGATGTCGAGCGGCGTGGGTTCCGCCGCGGGCCTGGCCGCCTTGCCGGCGGGGTCGACCTTGACCGTCGCCTCGATTTGGCCGGGTTCGCCCTTCTTGGCCTCGGGGGCGGCCGGCATGACGCCGGTCTTGCTGACGTCCGTGAAGCTGACGTGCGGGTTCTTGAAGAGCCAGGCGGTCTGCGGTCCGTCGAAGCCGGTGGAGCGGGCCGTCGCGTTCGCGGCCGGGATCTTGGGCCGCAGGAGGATCTTCAGGCCGCCGTCCGCGCCCCCTTCGCTGGTGACGCGGGTGTCCCGGTCCACGATCAGGACGTCGGACTGGCTGGTGACCTGGAGCTTGTCGTCGTCGTAGTCCACGTGCGTGAGCGGGCCGATGAGCAGGTCGTCGCCGAGGTCGCCGGGCGTGCCCCGGTCGTCGCGAATGAGGACGTTCCCCTCCAGCCGGGCGAACTTGACCACCATCGCCTCGGAGTCCGCCTTGTTGTTGAATCCCAGCGGCTGGTTGAGTTCCAGCCGGGCGTGATCGGCGAGCACCGTCTTGGTGCTCTTGCCGTCGGCGGCCTTGAGGATGATGGCCATCGGCGTCAGGTCGATCCGCTTGCCGTTGTACTTGACGCCATCCTCTTCCATGACGCGTTTGTAATGTTGGGAGAAGATCCAGAAGCCTCGGCCCGCATAATAGTAGCGAAGGCCCAGGTCGTCCGCGGTCGTCCAGTGGCCCGGCCCGAAGGCCTCGAGGGCCAACCGGATGGCCTCCTTCTGGGACTTCGACGCCTGGAGGACGAAGGGGACCTCCTTGATCTTGCGGGCGGCGGTGAGCCGGCCCGCGACCAGGTCGAAGGCGCGCGAATAGCCCGAATAGGCCACCAGGAGGATGGCGAACACCGTCGTCAGCTTGAAGAGTTTCTTGAGCACGTGACGGGTTCCAGGTCCGCGACGGCGGCCGCCGAGAGGCGGGGCGCCCACTGTTCATCCTGTGATTCCGGCCGGGGCCATCCCCGGTGATCGCTTCGGCCTACGTGGCTGGTGCCTCGTAATTTTCGCAAAGGTCGTGCCACAGCCCTTGCGCCTTGAGGATCGTCTCCACCACCTCCCGGACGGCGCCCCGGCCGCCGGGGACTGCCGTGACCACCTGGGCGGACTCGCGGACCTCGGCGATGGCGTCGGCCGGGCAGGCCGCCAGGCCGGCGGCCCTCAGGACCGGCAGGTCGATCAGGTCGTCCCCGACGTAGCAGACCTGGCGGGCCTCGAGGCCGAACCGATCGAGCAATTCCCGGAAGGCCCGGCCCTTGTCGGCCAGCCCCTGGGCAACATGACCAATCTTCAGCTCGATCGCCCGCCGCTCCACCACCCGCGCCGCCCTCCCGGAGAGGATCGCCGACCGCTTGCCCGCGCGGTGCCAGAGCGCGAAGCCCAGGCCGTCGCGGACGTGGAAATGCTTGGATTCGATCCCGTCGTCGTCGATCGCGATGACGCCGTCGGTGAGGACGCCATCGACGTCGACCGCCAGGAGGTCGATGCTCGCGCAGCGGTCGGCCAGCTCGGCCGGGGACGCCTGGGCCATGCGGTCACTCCTCGAAGTCGGCCGGGACCAGGCCGATCAGGTCGGTGACGTCGATCAGGCCGACGAGGTGATTGCCCCGGTCCACGACCGGCAGCTCGCTGATCTTGTGCGACTGCATCAGCTCGACGGCCTCGCTCAGCATGGCGCCGACGCGGACCCGCTTGGGGTCGACCGTCATGATCTCCGCGATCGGCCGGTCGAGGACGGCCTCCCGCCGCTTCTCGAAGATCCGGGCGAGGTCGCTGTCGGTGAAGATGCCCAGCAGGTGGCCCTCCTCGTCCTCGATCAGGAGCGCCCCGGAGCGCCTCCGGGGGCCGGCCAGGCGGATGAAGACGTCGCGGGCGGTCTCCTCGGGCCGGGCCCGGCGGATCATCCGCCCGGTCCGCATGACGTCCTCGACCCGCGAGAGCTGCCGCCCGAGGCTGCCGCCGGGGTGGTAGACCGCGAAGTCCTCCGGGCTGAAGTCCCGCATCCGGCTGACCAGGAGCGCCAGGGCGTCTCCCACGGCCATGAGCGCCGTGCTGCTGGCGGACGGGGCCAGGCCCAGCGGGCAGGCCTCCTCGATCCGGCCGATCGCGACGCAGCAGTCCGACGCCTCGCCCAGCGAGCTGCTCGCCCGCTCCGTGATCGCCACCAGCGTTGCGCCCAGCTTCCGGACGGCGGGTAGGATTCGAAGCAGCTCCTCGGTCTCGCCGCTCTGCGAGAGCGCGATCACCACGTCGTCGGCGCGGATCCGCCCGAGGTCGCCGTGGATCGCCTCGCCCGGGTGGAGCGGATACGCCCGCGTGCCCGTCGAGGCCAGGGTCGCGGCCAGCTTCGTCCCGACGTGCCCGGCCTTCCCCATCCCCGTGACGATCACGTTCCCGGGGCATCGGTAGACCAGGCCCGCCGCCCGTGCGATCGACGGGCCGAGCCGTTCGCGGACCCGTTCCAGGGCCTCCGCCTCGATCCTCAGGACATTGCGAGCGAAGGCGACGCCCTCGGCTTCGGTCTCGAAGCCCAGCGTCGCGTCGGTGATCATCGCCATCGCGGGCCTCCCTGCCCTGATAGGCTGCCAAACGTACCGGCCCCCCCGACCGGAACCGCCGGCGCCGGGACCATAGCCCATCCCCCGGAAACCGTCAACGGAAACCCCATCCTCCACGACCCTCCCGACGACCCGGAGCCCGCCACCCCGCCACGATGTCTGACTGCTTCTATCGGCAGGTCCCTGTCCTGGGTTTGGAGGTATTGAGAAAACTGTGAGAGGCAGGGTGTTTTGCGACTATGAGCAAACGATTCGCTCTGGGGTGAATGTGCGGGCTATGGCTCGCCGATCAGGTCGAGATCGGCGACCCTCGCCGGGGTCGGCGCCGGGATGGCTCCCCTTGCCGACGCTCCAATCCTCGCAATCGCCGGAAAGGCGGTTACCTTTCCGGCCGTTTCGCATGATTACAGGTAGATCGCGATTCGTGAACGCAGCGGGCACGTGGCCGCGGCGGTCTTACCCTGCGCGCGGAATGGGTCCCCGGACGGCCGTTGCAGCGGGGCCGGGTCTCCCCTCAGGACCGACACATCTTCCAGGAGTCAGACAACATGAGGACGAGCGGAAGCGGGATCATGACCGTGGGTTCTCTCGCCGGCCATGTCGGGATGGCGGGGCGGATCCGGAGCCTCCTTGGGGGGGCCGGCCGCGGATGGATGCTCGGGGTCGCGTTGCTCCTCGGGCTGCCGGCGGCGGTCGTCCAGGCCGACCAGACCAGCTTCACGGTCGGCATCCAGGCCGATTTCGAGTTCAAGCTCCTGGGGAACACGATGCTGAACCCGGGGAAGGACGACACGCCGTTCATGGCGTTCCGCGCCATCGGCAACCTGACGTTCGATCTCGCCGCGTCGATCGACGATCCGTCGGCGACGACCGTGGCCTTCACGGACGTGAAGGGCGTGCTCCAGGGCGTCCCGCCGTCGCCGGGAAACACGCTCCCGTTCACGCTCAGCCCGAACCTCGAGTTCCTGGGCGGCGAGCTGACGAACATCCAGCGAGACGGCACGGGCCACGTGGTCTCCGCCGACGTCACCGACCTGGAGATGCGATGGTACATGACCAGCACCAACCCGGCCTTCCCGGTGACGCTCTACACGAAGGTGGGACTCCCCTTCGGCGCGACGAACGTTTCGGTCCCGTTCGCCTATGGGACCTTGCTCGCGGGCCCGGAGCCCTTCGACGGCTATCTCGCCCTGGGCGGCGACCCGGCCAATGACCCGCTGGTCGCGGTCGGCCGGAATCGGACGCTCACGGTCATCCCCGAGCCCTCGTCGCTCACGCTACTCGGCCTGGGACTGACGGGGGCCACCTTCTTCGCCAGGAGGCGGACGGGCCGCCACGCGCCCGCAGATCGGATTGGGCGCCGCCGCTGACCGGCGGGATACCGGGCCGGCGAGCCCCCGGGGGACATGCCGATGGGGGCTCGCCTTGCCTGGACTGAAGGGATGGCTCAGGTGATGTTGGACCAGAAGTCCGGGTCGAGGCTGATGATCACCACGGTCGAGCCGTCCGAGTAGACCATGGTGTTGCTGGGAGGCGTGGCGTACTCGGAGGGGAGATAGCCCTGCAACTCGGTGCTGGTCATGCCCGTGATCGTGACCAGGTACGTCGTATCCACGTCGATCTCGGTGGAGGTGAGGATCCAGGACGGACTCTCCGTCACCGAGATCGAGTCCTTGCCCAGGCCGCCATCGACGTCGGTGTGCGCGACCAGGTTCGCGTTGACGCTCACGAAGATACTGTCGTCTCCCTCACGGCCGTCGATCACGATCGACTTGACCTTGGATGCGTCGAAGACCGAGAGCGGGAACCCGCCGACCCCCTCGACCCAGATCGTGCCGAAGAGCTCGTCGACGTTGATCCTGTCGGCCTGCGAGGTCCCGTTGATCCTCAACACGCCCTGGTTGTCCAGAGTGACCGAGCCGTAGGCGATGTCGCTGCCGCTGGAGTACTCCACGCGGTCCTTGCCGGTGCCGCCGTCGACGCTCGTGATCGATTTCAGGTTCGACTCGACCCGCACCGTGTCGTCGCCCGCCATGCCCTTGATCGAGATCGCCTTCACTCGCTGGGCGTCGAACGTCCCGACCCCGCGGACCACGATCTGAGGGTTCAGCACGTCATCACTGCCGAATGGCGTCTGCTGCCGGTAGACCTCGATCGTGTCGCTCCCGGAGGTGCCCTTGACCGTGAGCGTCCCCGCCGCGTCGAGCGCGGCCGAGATGCCGGCGGCCAGCAGCAGGCGATCGTCGAGCCGATCCAGGCCGGGCCGGGCATGGCGCGTCGTCCTCGAGACGCGAGCGACCTGGCGTCGATCATCGTTCGGTCGATTGTTGATGCGTCCCAGGAGGCTGCGAAGGATCATCGGGCTCCCCTTTCAGGTCGTCTGCACCCGGACCCCGGGCGGATCTCCACGCGATCACCGCCGCGACGAGTCCTGCGTGATTGGCTCCCGTTCCCTTTACTGCCCGGCGCCGCGGAAACTTACACGGGATTTTCGCGGGACCGTTTCGCGATCGGGGCCGCGACGAGACCGGCCGATCTCAAGAGTGAGAATCCGCGCGTGGCCCTTGCCGCCGCGACCCGGTAGGATTGGAGACGTCGCATGTCCGGGCACGTCACCATCGACACTGGGAGGGCGAGGGCGATGAACACACGGGGTTCGCGTCGGGAGTTCCTGGGCGAGGTCGGTCGGGGGATGCTCGTCGCGAGCGTTGGGCTCGGCACGGCCGCGGAGCTGGGCCTTGCCGCCGCCCGTGGCGCGGAGGACGGCGGCGGGCCGATCAGCTTCGGCGGGCTCGAGCCGCTCGTCGGCCTGATGCAGGAGACGGAGGTCGGCAGGCTGGTGCCGATGCTCGTCGAGCGGCTTCGCGCCGGGACCGAGCTCAAGCAGCTCGTCGCCGCCGCGGCGCTGGCCAACGCGCGGACGTTCGGCGGCGAGGATTACGTCGGCTTCCACACCCTGATGGCCCTCGCTCCCGCCTATCACATGGCGAGGGAGCTGCCCGAGGGCGAGCGCGCCCTGCCGGTCCTGAAGGTCCTCTACCGCAACACGAACCGCATCCACGAGCACGGAGGGGGCTCCTCGGCGGTCCTGCACGAGGTCGCGCCGGGGACGCTCTCGAGCGGGCAGGACCAGGGGGAGGCGCTCCGCGAGGCCGTGCGTCGGAAGGACATGGACGGGGCGGAGAGGACCTTCGCCGCCATCGCGGCCGGTCCGCCCGACGACGCGTTCAACAGCCTGCTCGTCGCCGTCGAGGACGAGACCGAGGTCCACCGCGTGGTGCTCCCCTATCGCGCCTGGGAGCTGCTCGACGTGGTGGGCCGGGATCAGGCCCACACGATGCTCCGCCAGTCGGTCCGCTACTGCGTCAAGAGCGAGCGGAGCCGGAATCCGGCCGCCGGCGCCGACGAGCCGCGGAGCTTGCTGCCGCGGCTCTTCGACCGGCACAAGCTCCCGCGGTCGTCCCCCGGGACGACCAAGCCCGGCGACGCGTGGGTCGAGTCGATGTGCCGGACGATCTTCGAATCGAGCCCGTCCGCGGCCGCCGACGCCGTGGCCGCGGCGCTCGCCGAGGGGATCGACCCGGCGGACGTGGGCGAGGCGATCGCCCTGGCCGCCAATCAGCTCGTGCTCCGCGACGCGGGCCGCCCCGAGCGCTGGGCCGCGCCTGGCAAGCCGCCGGGGAGCGTCCACGGCGACTCCGTGGGCGTCCACGCCAGCGACGCGGTCAACGCCTGGCGGAACATGGGCCGGGCCGTCAACCCGAGGAACGCCGCCGCCTGCCTGATCCTGGCCGGCTACGAGGTCGCGCGTGACCGCCAGCAGGCCCGAGGCGCCGAGTTCCTGAAGTGGGCCCCGCGGCCGCTCGGCGAGTTCCTCGACGCGGTCAAGGTGACCGACCCGAAGGCGCTGCTCGCGGAGGCCGAGGCCGCGATCCGGGCGAACCAGCAGGAGATCGCGTCGGCCCTCGTGCACCGCTACGGCGCGCTCGGACACGACCCCGAGCCGGTCTTCGCGCTGATGCGGAAGTACGCGATCAGCGAGGACGGCGCCCTCCACGCCGAGAAGTACTACAACACGGTCCGCGAGGAATTCAGCTCGACGCGCCCGGCCTTCCGCTGGCGGCAGCTCGTCGCGCTGGCCCGAGTGACCGCCAGCGAGTGCGGCCGGCCCGCGCCCGGCGTCGCCCAGGCGAGGGAGCTGCTCAGGGTCTGAGCCGGCGGCCGGGCGGCGTGACGCCTTTCGCGGTTCATCGCGGCGGTCCTCCGGCCATCCGAGCCATGGGCAAGAATGCGGCCCTTCGATGGCCAGGTGGTCTCGACCTGGCGGAGCGTCGATGAGTCACGGCCGTCTCTCGGGTCGAACCCGATGCCCGGCCCATCGCGCGATGGGCCGGGCATGGGCGGCCGGCCGATCAGCTCGCGGCCGGGACGATCCGGTAGACGAGCATCGGCGCTCGCTTGCGGGTGATGGCGCCGGCGACCTCGCTCCGGAGGTGGCCGGCGGCCTTCGCCAGGTGGTCGTGGATCCGCCGCGGGTCCATCGGCGGGGTGTCCTCGGCCGGCTCGTCCAGGGCGACCGTCACCAGCAGCCTCGAGACGTCCGGCGCGGGCTCCACGTCGACGACGCGGAGGCCCTGCAGGAGCGGGTCGGCACACTCCGCCAGGATCTCGTCCAGGGTCTCCGCCACCTGGTGGCAGAGCTGCAGGGCCTTGCGCCCGGGGAGCTCGGCGCCGTCCGAGACGGGCGACGTCCGATTGTGTGAAGACGTATGGTGGTTCATGATTTTCTCACGAAGTTAGATGTCGTGCCAGGGGGCCGTTGGTCGCGGGCGTGCGGGCGCAGGCCCGCCGCGGCGGCCGGGCGCCCCGGATGGAGACCACCGCGGCCGGCCGGGTTGACGCCCAATCGAGCGGGAGAGCCTGGCACCGCGACGGGCCGGCGCACGGGAGCCGTCGCCGGACGTTCCGCATACGGATCCGCATCGCGATGCACGGCGTCGCCATGCATCGAATCGCGACGCGGCCTGACGCATTCGGATCAGTCGGGCACCGCCCGGCGCGGGCGGGGACCGGGGATCAGCCCCGGAACGTCCCAGGAACGGGGTTAAGGCTCGACGACTCGATCGGGTGGGGAGTACTCGTCATCGTCGGCCTCCTTCGCGATGCATGAGGATGTGGCACGCCCGGGGCGACGAGCGCCGCCGCGGGGCACGATTCATGCTGCTCCAATCATAGACGCGCGCCGGGCGGCGATCAACCCGGCCTTGCGTCCGGTTTGCGGGCCCGCAGGTCAGAGGTAGCCCAGGTTGGTCAACCGCTCCCGGATGCGAGCCTCGTCGTCGTCGCCGTAGGCCGCCGCGGGGACGGGCTCGGCCGGGGCCGCGGCCTCATCATCCTCGTCGATGATAGGGGCCGGGGCATGAGACGGGTCCAGGACCTCTTCCAGGACGCGACCGTCCATGTCCGCCGGGACGGGGACGCCCAGGAGGCGGAGGACCGTGGGGGCGATGTCCAGGAGGTCCGCACCGGCGGGCGCGGCGCCGGGTCGGAAGGCCGGCCCGTGGCCGATGAAGATCCCCTCCATCCGGTGGTCCCCCGTCGGGCCGAAGGCCGGCGAGATCACCTTGTTGGTGGTGAAGTCGTGGAGGCCGATCGTCCGGTACTTCCAGTCGCGGAGCACCACCGTCAGGTCCGGCGCGAGGTGGGCATGGGGGCCGTCGTAGAGCTCCTCGCTCTCGTAGACCCGCTCGACGAGCGGCTCGCCGGTCTCCGGATGGGGGATCTCCTTGAGCGCGGCAACGATCTCGCGCCGCAGCGCGGGGGCGTCCGACTTCGCGACGCAGCCCTTCGGCTGACGCCCTTCCAGGTTCAGGAAGATCTGGCCGAAGTTCCCCTGGGCGAAGGCCCGCGTCCGCGACCAGTCGATGTGGCGGCGGGACAGGAAGGCCGATTCGCCCAGGCGGTCGAGCGCATTGGACTGCTTGCCCCGGAACCGGCTGACCCGGAAGTTCGCCATCCCGAGCTTGCTCATCAGCGCGAAGATCCCGGCCGGCGTCACGCCCCGCCTGTAGAACCAGCGCTTCTGCCTGACGTAGAGGCTGTCTTCCAGCGCGATGAACCCGTTCTCGAGCAGCCAGACGTTGAAGTTGACGTACCACTCGATCGGGCCGAAGCCGTGGTCGCTCATGAGCAGGAGCGAGGCGTCCGGCGGCAGCGCCTCGCGGACCTTGCCGATGCCGCGGTCGAGCGTCTGCCAGAACGCCAGGAGCTTCGGCCGCAGGGCCTTCAGCTCGGCCTCGCGGCCGCGGGCGGCGCGATGCGCGGTGTCCCAGACGTGCCAGAGCTCATGGCCGAACCGATCGGTGGCCATGAGGTCGAAGAGGAAGAGGTCCCATTCGCACCGCCTCGCCAGGAACTCGACCGTCTTCAAGTGCTGGTCCAGGAACGCGGTGAGGTCGTCCAGGACGGCCGCCTCGTTGCCGCCCTCGTGGACGCTCGTGGACCACGCCCGATACGGGCCCACCGCCTCCTGGAGCTCGTCGAAGAGGGCCGGGTCGCTCGAGAAGTCGGGGGCATTCTCGGGGCTGAGGAAGTCCCCCAGGTAGAAGCCCGGGAAGTCCTTCGCCGGCCGGGGCGGATAGCTCATGGGGACGCCGCCGGCCACCGTCTTCTTGCCGTGCCGCGCGGCCGTCTCCCAGATCAATTCGGTCCGGATCGATCGCGACGAGTTCACCCGGACCTGCATCGGGTCGTGGCCGTAGTCGAGGAACTCGTAGACCCCATGCTTCCCCGAGTTCCGGCCGGTCATCACCCCCGTCCAGGCGACCGGGCTGAGCGGCGGGAAGACCGAGCCCAGGATCCCCGCCGGCCCCTCCGCCCGCATCGCGGCCAGGTTCGGCAAGATCCCCTCGTCCATGAGCGGGCCGAGGATGTCCCAGGTCGCCCCGTCCAGCCCAAGCACCATCACCTTCATCGAAGATCAACCCTTTCGCCGCCGTCCCTGGATCCGGCCGACATGTCCCTCTGATTCTCGCCCCATCCTAGCCGATCCCGCCATTTTCCCGCGACCGCAAGTCCCCTCGAGAATCCGAACACACCAGCATACCCGAAGGATCTCCGTCGCGCATCCGCCGCAACAGTCGGCCGTCGTCTCACTCCCAGGAATCCCGGGTGCAATCCCTATACCGCGAGGATTCTCCAGATTCCCTCGGGCCCAGAGTCATTCGAAATTGCTTGGAGTCTTGCTGTGATTGCTCGATCTTTCGGCAAAATCGGATTTCGCTCAAGAAACCGACAGGCATGCCACACAAATGAGCCAGAACTGGGGTCTGGGCGTCTTCTGTAGAGCGTATCGAAAAATCTCCGCGTTTCTTAATCTCTTTGAGAATAAGATCTTACTGTCATTGATAATGCCCCTGTGGGGCCAGTTCTCGAGAGTGGCACCGCGTGTGCTTTAGGAGGATTCCGTCGAGGTGAGAGACGAAGATGAGAGTAAGGGGAAACCCACTAGCTTAAATTTTCGGCTTATGTTGCCTCAAAAGGGATCACGAGCAAGCGTCGTTCTCCCTGGCTGTGCCCGGGCCCCTCGGGGGGGCCCGGGCTTTTTTTTGCGCGCCGTGATTGATTGGCGACCCTCTTGCCTGTGCGGCCACCATTCCCATAGATTGCCGCCCATCACCGACGCCCACCTCGCCAATCTGGGGCGCGATGAGCTGGTGGCCCTGATCCTCAAGCAGGCCGCGGCGATCGAGGCGCTTCGCGCCGAGGTCGAATCCCTGAAGCGATCCGGCAAGCGGCAGGCCGCCCCGTTGTCCAAAGGGGGCGCGCGTCAAGGACCCCAAACGGCCGCAAGCCCGGTCAGGGGATGTTGAAGACTCGCGAGGCCCCGGCACCGGGCCAGCTCAAGAACGAGACTTCCGAGAAGATCGGCATCAAAAGCAAGCGCCTCGCCGCCGCTTGCAAGAGTTGCAATGGGGTTCTGGTCGCAGTTACGCCCATGGCCCCGCCCCCACCGGGGCATCTCCCTGTGGTGCCTCCCGTTGTGCTGGGCATTCTTCGAGTTCGTTCAGGACGTCCGGGCTCGCGGGAAGAGGCGGAGGGGGCCAAGATCGGCCAGCTATTGGCCCCCCCGGGATTCCATCTTGAGCCTCGAGGTTCTCCGCGCGATGTTGGACGGCAAGGCCAGGGCCGCGCAGGTTGCCGGACCACGACTCGCACACTTACGGACGTCGGCGTCGCACGGCGAAGGAGCCGAGGAAGACCGCCCCGATCGATGCGGAAACGAGGGCCGAGGGCTCGGGGATGGCCAGGGCCACCCCGGTCACACCCATCGAGAAATCGGCCGGGTAGCCCACGTAATTCTGGGCGGGGTCGAAGTAGATCGAGTCGAACGTGCTAGTCAGGTACGAGTTGTCATCGTCTCCGGGAGGGGCACCGATCGAGTTCGCGCCGCTCGTCGTCGTGATGAAGGAGACGGGATTATCCTCAACGACGGGCGCCACGGTCAGCCAGTAAGTCCCCGAGGTCAGGCTGATGCCCAGGCCCGTCACCGAAACCAGGTATTCATCCAGGCCGAAGCCGCTCCGTCCGGTCGCTGCGAGCGTGGCGTCGTTGGTGCCGGAAGCAATCAAGGTGCCGCCGTCCCCAGAGCTTACGCCCGAACGGATCTCCCAGTAGGCGGACGTCGATGTCGTCGTCGTCATCAGGTTATTGGAGAAGACCCCCTGGATCAGCCAGGTCTGCCCGACGGGGATGATGAAATCCTCGTAGACCAGAGAATACAGAGAGGAGCTGTACAGTCCATTGTTGAGCGCATTGGATTCATTGAAATCTCCATTGTACCACAGGATCGAGTCGGCGTGAGTGGACCTCACGGTAGCCGACACGCCAGCGAGCGCAACAGCGACCACGAGGAACCTTCGAATTGCGGCGCGCAACGACAGCATCATGAGAAACTCCAGGAGCCTGCAGGGATTGGATGAGCACGGCGCAACGACCGACCTGCGTCGGCGGGAGTCGATCCCCGGACTTTCGGATTCAGGAATTTGGGGCTCGCCTTCGCCCTCGGCAGGTCTTCAAGCTCATGCGTCGAGTCGTCGAAACGCACGAAGAACCGCGATAGGTATAAAAGGTAGGTTGGGCTGCATGGCATGGTCAATACGATTCTGCTGGCTTGAGCTGAGCGTTGAAAATGAGAGACCGCTGATGACTTGGTTATCTGTAGTTCCAGAAATGTGGACGAGATACATCACGGAGTGATGCGCATTTGAATCAGTGTGTTTACCATTCTGATCGGCTCCTGAAGAATCTCATCCCGATAGGTCACAACGGTCGAGCTGGCGCGTTGCCTCTTCCCGATCCGGACCTTGCTGCCCGGCATCGAATGACGCAAGTCACAGTAGTACTCGTGTTTTCGAAGTGGAGTGTCGGCGGACGGGGGCTGTTGCATTCGGCCGAGCCCGGGGTTGACAATTCAGGCATGGGCTGGATAGCACTTCGATTCCGTGCAAGGCCCACCAACCCTGCGCGTTACGCCTCTGCGGTCGCCACGGTCGCACCACCGGAACGTAATTGAATGGCGCCCGGGCGGCTTCAGGCCGTCTGGGGGGTGGCGGGATGGACGAGGCGGACGATGGCGTCGAGCAGGGCGGGGCTGGCGCGATGAAAGGTTGGTATTGACTGCCCCACACCCGGGATGCGGACGTGACGGTTTCTGTTGCGCCTGACGCGGCCCGCGATGCCGCTGGGAGCCAGGCCGCGGCGCGATCGCCAGCCGGCGCCTGGCTCGGCAGGAGCCGGCTGAGGCATGCCGACAGGCCTCGTTCCCGCGCAACAAATCCTGGACAAGACACCCGGGTCGTCCAGGCCAACTCCTCATCGCGCCGGGCGGGGCCGGCGAGGGTCCGCGCCAGGCTGGTGATGACGCTCGTCCGGGCCTCGAAGGCCCGCGTGTCGGTGGCGGCCTTCGTGCGGTGCGATACCTTCCGCGCGATCACCGCCGGCCGCAAGGCCCGCTCGGCGCGGTCGTTCGTCGGCTCGATCGACGGACCGTCCAGGAACCGCTGCAGCGACCCCTCGGCGTGGTATCGGCCCAGCCCGACGAGCAATCGTTGATTGCCGGGGGCGGTCAAGTCCCGATCCCTCGGGTGCCAGCCGGAACCGTCGACTTCGTACACCCTGGCCAGGCCTCGGGATGCGACAATCCCGAAGGTCGACCATGGCGGGCCGCTGGCTCACCGCGGGTCAGAGACGCCGAGCGCAGCGGCGATCCGCCGCGGAGGCCATCCCTGGCGCCTCAACTCAACTCCACCGCCCGGATCCGCCGCCATCGGCCCGCGCCGGGCCGATGGGCGCGAAAGGTCGGGGTATCGGACATCGATCAGCCATCGCGGCGTCGGGGGCGCCTCTTCGAGAAGCCAGGGATGGCCCACCAGTCGTTCGCCTCGTCGTGGAACAATTGCCCGACGACCGAGCCATCGAGCTGGGAGGCTTCCTCATTCGCCTGTGTCCAGATGATACGGACCGACTCGGCTCGGGCGGACCCCGCGGCGATGATCCGCTTCGGCGACCTGGAGGTGATCAGCGTCGACCGGGGAGGAACAGCCGTGGACCCACCCCCGATGGCGCGTTCGCTGGGGGAGGAGAGTGCGGCGTCGATGGCCGATGCGGAGAGGGCCATCGTCGGGATGGCTTCCGTTCCTGTGGCCATCGCCGCGAAGCTCGTCAGGTTGATCGGGAGCGGCCCGGCCTCCCGGTGAGTCGGCGAGGCCGCCGCGTGGAGCGTTGGGTTCGACCACGCCGTGCGGCCGCCCAGGTCAACGCTCTCGACGCTGCTGCGTCCGGTCCCGGTCCCGATCGCCGCCCCGTCGTGCCGGGCCGACCTGGCTGCGAAGATGCTCAGCGCGGCGTTCCGGAAGTCCTCCAGCGACCAGCCGGATGCCAGGGAGGCATCCTCCAGAGGGCCGACCTTCGGGCCCTCGTACTGAGTGGCGGCGCCCCGGTACGAGGCGAGATCGGGCACCAGCCGCTCGGCCACGGGCGACCCGAGGCCGGTCACGAGGTCATAGCCGGCCGTCGCCCTGTATCCGTTCGACCCGGCGGAGACGGGGTGATAGTCGGCCGCGGGCAGAGCGTAGATCGCCTCCAGCGTCTCGGATGGGCGCTCGCTGTTGAGGACCGGCAGCCCGGATGCGACGCGTGCCCCGTTGACGACGGCGATCAGGGCGGACCAGGTGGGGGCCGCGAGGCTCGTGCCGCCGACGACCTGGAACGGGTTCTCTTCCGACAGATTGTAGGGATCGGCCATCCAGACGCCCGTGGCGGGGTCGGCGATCATGGAGACATCGGGCGTGCTCCGCCTGCCGGTGGACTGGACCGCGGTCTGGTAGGCCGGCTCGGGCTGATACAGGCTGAGTCCGCCTCCCGAGCCGACCGGCGAGCCCGTCGACGCCAGGTCGTCGCCCCAGCCTGTCTCCCCGATGTACTTGCCGTCCGGCCCGATCTCCAGCCGGGTCCCGCCGACCGCCACGACGTTGGGCGAGAAGGCCGGATACTCCGGATTCGCCGCCCCGTTGTCGCCGGTGCTGGCCAGGAAGGTCACGCCCGCCACCTTGAAGATGGCCTCGTAGGCGGCCTCCTCCTCCTGGGAGATCATGAGGGATTCCGTGAAGCCCCAGCTCATGGACACGCTCGTGACGCCGGGCTGGGCCGCGGCGATGGCCACGCTCGCCATCATGTTGGGCAGGGACTGATTGTCCGCCTCGACCAGGAGAAGGCGTGCGCCGGGCGCGATGGCGTGGGCCCATTCGAGGTCCAGAGCCGCCTCCGTTGCCCAGTTCGACGCCCCCGGACCGCTCGGGTCGGTCGCCGGCGGAGCATCGGTCCGGCCCCGCTGGTTGAGGACCGTCAGGAACGACCCCGCGGGCCCGTACTGTTCCAGGAGGGTCGGCCCGGACGTCGTGAGGCTGAATTGTGCGTCGAAGGCGTCGAGCGCCTCCAGGATCTTGGGAGCGTCGTATGCCGTGACAATCGCGATCGTCTGGCCGGTGCCATCCCAGGATACGGCATCCAGGCCGTACGCCGAGCGGACCTGCGACGGGGAGAACGCGACCGTCCCGTCGGGCACGGCCAGCGAAAGGGCGTTCGCGACCGAGGTGCCGCTGGCCTGGAGGCGGTCCACGACGATCGCGTCATTGAGCTTCACCGATCCGCTGACCGACAGGAGCGCCGCCGGTGCGTAGATGATGCCGCTGAATTGCTGAGCGGCGCTCCCTCCGAATGTGAGGACGTTGGTGCTGGCCCGGTCCTGGAAGATCAGCACGCCGGCGTAGGCCCCGGTCGAGGCCGGAGAGAGGCGGACATTGCCGCTCGTGTTGAAGGTGATGCTGCCATAGGGGCCCCTTCCGGTGCCGTTCGATCCGGTATTGTAGATCAGCACGCCGGCGCCGGTCAGGCTCGCGGAGTTGGTCACCGAGAGGCCGCCGCCGGCGATCACGTAGATGCCCGGGTTGAGCGTGAGGCTCGCTGTCCCGGACACCTTGATCTGGCTGTAGACGCCCGGATTGATGGTCAACGACCCCCCGGTCAAGTTGACCGATGTGCGAGTCCCGTCCACGGCCGGAGCGACCATGCCGGCGAGCGGGTCCGGCACGGGCGTGATCCCCGTCCTCAGCGTCGGGCTGATCGTGGCCGCGCCCGAGCGGCTCACCCCTCCGACGACCTGAACGCTCGAGGCGATGAGCTGGGAGCTGCCGGTCAGCGTGATCGCCTGCGACAGCGGCGAGTTGACGACCACCCGGCCGGGGATGTTGATGCCCGCGTTGCCGCTCAGGTAGAGGGAACCCGTGATGGTCGGCAGCGAGGTCGAGCTGTTGAGCACGTAGATCGAGACGACCACCGACTCGGTGATCGTCCCGAGGCTGGAGATGAAGTTGTTGTCGCCCGAATAGGTGACCTGGATGGTGTGCTGGCCCACAGGGAGCGTGCTGAGCGTGAGGGAGGCTCCGCCCCCCACGAGGGCGACACTGCCCAGGTCGTTGGCCGTGCTCAGGTCATAGAAGTCGACGGAGCCCCCCGGGGTGCCCGACGTCGGGGAGTTCGCCGCGACCGCGGCCGAGAGCGTGAGTGCCTGGCCGAAGTTGGAGGTGCTCGCCGAGGTCGTGCCCGTGGTGGTCGTCTGGACCTGGCCGATCGTGAGGGTGCCGGCGACGATGTTGACGCTGTAGTTGGCCAGCCGCCCGGCCGGGTCGATCAGGGTCGGTACGATGGCATAGGGTGATCCGGGGCCGTAGACGCCGGCCGGAGTGGCGGAGCCTGCCGCCGACGAGAAGGTCGCCGTGATCGCGTCATGATTCACCAGCCCGGCGATCGTCCCGATGAACTGCGGATTCGCCGCCCCGTAGGGTCGCGAGGCGGCCGACGCGGTGACGGTCAGCGGGGCCGCGAGGACGTCGATCGTCGCCGTGCCCGAAGCATCGGCGAAGTCGATGGGGTTGCTCGGGACGAAGTGCACGGACAGGACCTGGCCGCTCCCGGCGTCCAGGATCGTCCCGGTGCCGGGCGTGTAGACGAAGGTCCCGGCGACGGCCCCGGCGGTCCCGCCAACCGTCCAGGTCGTGGAGGCGTTGAGCGCGGCATCGCCGAGCGGCGTGCCATAGACGATGCTCGCCGGCTGATTCCAGACGATCGTCGGCGTGGCCCGCAGGACATCGATGGTCCTGGTCGCCACGACGGACGTGTAGTCGTCCGAGTCGGCGGGGGAGAAGGAGACGGACAGCGACTGGCCGACACCTGCGTGGAGGATGGTCCCGGAGCCAGGGGTATAATCGAACGTACCCGCAACGCCTCCGAGCGCCCCGCCGACCGTCCAGGAGGAGGTCGCATTCAATTGGGCCGCGCCCAGGGCCGTCCCATAGACGATGGCCGTCGGGGCTGCCCAGTTGATAGTCGGCGTTGCTCGCGCCACGTCGATGGTGACGGTGGTGTCGACGCTCGCGTAGTCGGCCGCGTCGTCGGGGACGAAGGTCACCGACTCGATCTGGCCCGCCCCGGCGTGGAGGACGGCGCCGGCGGCGGAGGTGAAGCGGAAGGTGCCCGGCACGGCCACGCCGGTGCCCGCCACGACCCAGGCCGCCGAGCCGGACAGCAGCGAGTCGCCCAGTGCCGTCCCGTAGGTCAGGTGGAGCGGGGCGACGCCCACCGAGGGGCTGGCCTGGGAGACGTCGATGGTGACGGTGGTGTCGACGCTCGCGAAGTCGGCCGCGTCGTCGGGGACGAAGGTCACCGACTCGATCTGACCTGCGCCGGCGTGGAGGACGGCGCCGGCGGCGGAGGTGAAGCGGAAGGTTCCCGGCACGGCCACGCCGGTGCCCGCCACGACCCAGGCCGCCGAGCCGGACAGCAGCGAATTGCTCAGGGCGGTCCCGTAGGTCAGGTGGAGCGGGGCGACGTTCACCGAGGGGCTGGCCTGGGAGACGTCGATGGTGACGGTGGTGTCGACGCTCGCGAAGTCGGCCGCGTCGTCGGGGACGAAGGTCACCGCCGCCACCTGGCCCGCCCCGGCGTGGAGGACGGCGCCGGCGGCGGAGGTGAAGCGGAAGGTGCCCGGCACGGCCAACGTCGAGCCGCCGACCGTCCAACTGGCCGAGCCGGACAGCAGCGAGTCGCCCAGGGCGGTCCCGTAGCTCAGGTGGAGCGGGGCGACGCCCACCGAGGGGCTGGCCTGGGAGACGTCGATGGTGACGGTGGTGTCGACACTCGCGTAGTCGGCCGCGTCGTCGGGGACGAAGGTCACCGACTCGATCTGGCCCGCCCCGGCGTGGAGGACGGCGCCGGCGGCGGAGGTGAAGCGGAAGGTGCCCGGCACGGCCAACGTCGAGCCGCCGACCGTCCAACTGGCCGAGCCGGACAGCAGCGAATCGCCCAGGGCCGTCCCGTAGGTCAGGTGGAGTGGGGCGACGTTCACGTTCGGCATCGCCTCGGCGACGTTGATCGTCGTCGTCGCCGCCGCCGCGGTGTAGTCGCTGTCGTTGGACGGGGTGAAGGTCACCGAGAGTGTCTGGTCGTCGCCGATGCCGAGGACCGTTCCGGGACCCGGCGAATAGGTGAAGATGCCGGCGACCCCCTGCGTCATGCCCCCGACCGTCCAGGAGGCCGTCGCGTTGAATTGCGCGGTGCCCAGGGCCGTCCCGTAGACGATGCCCGCCGGTGCGGGCCACGTGATGGTCGGGATGGCTTTTTCCACGTTGATCGTCGCCGTGGCGGCGGTGGGCCGATAGTTCGTCGTATCGCTGGGCGTGAAGGTGACCGAGAGCGTCTGGCCGGCGCCGGCATGGAGGATCGTCCCGGCGGCCGGCGTGTAGGTGAAGGTCCCGGCGACCCCCTGCGATACGCCCCCGACCGTCCAGGAAGCCGTCGCGTCGAGCTGGGCGGCGCCCAGGGCCGTCCCGTAGACGATGTCCGCCGGGTTATCCCACGCGATGGTCGGCGTCGCCTTCAGGACATCGATCGCCACCGTGGCGGTGACCGACTCGTAATCGGTCGTGTCGTTCGGCACGAAGGTCACCGACAGCACCTGGCCGGTGCCCGCCCGGAGGACCGTGCCGGCGGCCGGCGTGTAGGTGAAGGTCCCCGCCAGGGTCGTCGCGGCGTCGAGCTGGGCGGCGCTCAGCGGCGTCCCGTAGACGATGGCGGCCGGATTGGCCCAGGTGACCGTCGGCGTGGCGCGGCTGATCGTGAAGGTCGCCTGGCCGCTCGCCGAGTTGTAGTTCGCGCTCCCTGCGAAGGTCGCGACCACCGTATAGGTCCCGGCGGCGGTCGGGGCGCCTGGCAGCGGCTGGCCCACGGCCGAGCCGCCCGAGTAGTAGGTCAGCGTGACGCCCACGCCCTCGAGGCTGCCGGCCGCGATCCCGTCGATCCCGGCCACCGTCGCCGAGGCGACGAAGGGGGAGCCCGAGTACGTCCCACCCGCGGCCCGCACGCTGACGGCGGGCGTGGCCGCGGTCACCACGACTTGCACGGTGGAGGTGACCGAGCTGTAGGTGGCCGTGTCCAGCGGCGTGAAGGTCACCGAGAGGGTCCGCTGGCCGGCGCCCAGGATCGTCCCGGCGGCCGGCGTGTAGGCGAAGGTCCCGGGCACGCTGGCCGTCGCGTTGAGCTGGGCGGCGCCCAGCGGCGTCCCGTAGACGAGGCTCGCCGGGTTGTCCCAAGATAGCCTCGGTGCGCTGCTGGGGATGGTGACCACGCCGTCGGAGGCGTCCGTCGGGGCATCGGTCACGGCCGGGACCGGCGAGACGGCCAGGCCGTCGCTGTCCACCAGGGCCAACGCGGTGCCGCCGAAGTCGCCCTGGAGGTTGAGCACGGTCGGCCCGTAGGGGGCGTTCCCGGCCACGGTGAACGTCAGGGTCGCGACCTCGACCAGGGTGCCGGCCTGGATCCCGAGGGTCCCCTGCGCCGAGGCTCCCGTGATGATCAGCTCGCCGGGGTTCGTCGCGTCGACCGAGACGGTGAACGGAGCGCTGGCGGCCACGAGGTTGCCGAGATTGGAGAGGTACGAGCCGAGGGACACCGTCGGATTGGTGAGGATGCTCGGATCGAAGCCGATCGGGATCGCGAATCGGCCGAGCCCTGCGGAGAGGCTTCCGGGATCGGTCACGAGCAGCTCCACGGGCACGGTCACCGTCGCGCCCGGCTTCGCCTGGATGTCTGTTGGCATGAAGAGCGTGACGCCGCCCGACGACGGGGTGCCGGCGAACGTCACGACGACCGAGACACTCGAGGAGGTGCTGCCGAGGAAGCGGCCGTCGCCGCTCGTGAAGACCGCCGTGAGGGTGTGGCCGCCGGCGATCAGCGAGCCGGTCGTGAACGTCGCGGAGCCCCCGGCGTCGACCGCCAGGTCGGCCACGGGGGTGGTGCCGTCGTAGAAGAGGATGCGGCCCGACGCCGAGAACCCGGGGACGTCGGGCGTGACGACGGCGGTCAGCGTGACGGCCGTGCCCGCCGGGACGCTCGTGTCCGACGCGGACAGCGCGGTCGTCGTGCCGGCCGGCGTCACCGACTCGACCACGGTGGCGGAGTTGCTCGGGTTGCTGCCGCTGCCGGAGTAGGTCGCGAGCAGGGTGGCGTCGCCGACTCCGAGCGGGATGCTGGAGATCCCGCTGAACGTGGCGACTCCGCCGACCAGGTCGGCCGTCCCCAGGGGGACCCCGCCCTCGCTGAGCGTCACCTGGCCGCCGGGCACGGGGTTGGCCGAGCCGGCGGTGACCGTGACCGTCACGTCGAACGACTGGCCGAAGACCACCTGCGGCGCCGAGGCCGAGATGCTGACCGGGGCCACGACGCTGGTGCTCGCCTGGGCGCCGGCCGGCGTCACCTGGCGATTGCCGCCCGTATCGGACGCGACGCTGTAGAACCCGTAGCTGTGGCCCGTGGCCCCGTCGAAGATCGCCGAGGTCTGGGTGGTGGCCAGCAGGAAGGGCGTGAAGGCCCCGCCGTCGACCGACACATAGACGTCATACGACGCGACGCCCGGGGTGCCCGAGCCCGACCAGGTGAGGGAGAAGCTCGGCGTGACGACCGTCGCCGGCAGGGCCCCGACGGAGCTGGTCGGCGGGCTCGCCACGATCTTGGTCGCCGCCTGGGCCGAGGTGGGGGCCGCCTGGCGATTCCCGGCCCCGTCGGTGGCCACGGCGTAGAAGCCGTAGGTGTGTCCGGGCTGGCCGGCGAAGGTCGCGGCGGTCGAGGCGGTGCCGGTCAGGAAGGGCATGAAGGCCCCGCCGTTGTCCGAGACGTAGATGTCGTAGGAGGCGATGCCCGAGCCGCCCGCGTTGTCCGAGCCGGTCCAGCTCAGGGCGATGGCGGGTGTCGTGGTGTAGACCGGCAAGGGGTCGATGCTCGCGGCCGGCGGGGCGACGTCCCTCACCGCGACCCGGAAGGGGGCCGAGACCGAGCCGCCGTGGTTGTCGACGACCGTCAGGGTCGCCGTGAAGCTGCCGGAGAGCGAGTAGGTGTGACTCACGGCGATCCCGCCGGGGGAGGCGAAGGTCGGCTCCGTGAGGAGCGGCACCTGCCGCCCCTGGCCGTCGGTGTACGTCGAGTTCCGGTCGAAGGTGGTCGACGTCCCGTCGCCCCAGTCCACCGTCGCGGTGTGGCCATCCAGCAGGCCGGGGTCGCCGAAGGCCGCCGCGATCGAGGTCGTGTCGCCCTGATCGATGACCCGGTCCGAGGGGGCCGAGATGAGGACCGGGGCGGCGTTCGCGACGGAGACCATCGTCGTCGCCGACTGCTGCGACCCGTCGGCGCCGACGATCGTCAGGGTCGCGGCGTAGGTCCCGACGTCGGCGTAGGTGTGGTTCGACGAGATCAGGGCCAGCGACGGCACGCCGGGGCTGCCTGCGGACCAGGTGACCGCCACCGGGCTGATCGCCCCGTCGCCCCAGTCGATGGTGGCGGACTGCAAGGCCTCGGCCCCGGTCCCGAACCGGAAGCCGGGGTTGGTGATCCGGCCGGAGAGGGTGAACGAGCTGCCCTCCAGGCCGTCGGCGGTCGCCGGCAGGGCGATGGTCGGTGCGACGGCGAGCGCGTTGACGTTGAAGGAGCCGGATGCGCTGGTCACCCCGTCGCCGACGGTGACGGTGACGAGGTAGGTGCCCGGGGCCCCGTAGGCATGGCGGCCCGAGACCGAGCCATACGCCCCCGGAGAGGCGGGCTCCCGGATGTCGGAGGCGGGGACGGCGACGGTGCCGGTGCCGTCACCCCAGTTGATCGTGGCCGTGTGGACGCCCGACGCGGCGCCGCCGGTGAACAGGACGGGCACGCGGGCCCCCGGGTCGACGGGGCTGAGGTCGAGCGTGTCGCCCTCGTTGAGCGTCACGTCCGGTCCCGCGTAGATCGGGATCGGCACGGCCGCGACGGTCACGCCGAAGCTCCGCGAGGCCGAGCCCCCGTAGTTGTCGGTCACGGTGATGGTTGCCGTGAACGACCCCGCAGCCTGGTACGTGTGGCTGCCGCCGATCGTCCCGACCGTCGGGGCCCCCGGGGTGATCGTGCCGACGCTGGTCGTCCCGTCGCCCCAGTTGATGACGCCGGTGATCGTCTCGGTCCCGTAGGTCGTGTTGTAGCCGGGGCTGCTGAACGTCACGGCGGGCAGGGTCAGCAGGTCCCCCTGGAGGACGGCCTGGGGGGCGGCGGAGGCGAGCGTGGGGGCCACATTCGCGACCGTCACGGCGGCGATCAGGTCGGGCCCGTAGGCCCCGTACTGATCGGCGATCCGGCCGCGGACGACCACGACGCCCGGATTGGCCAGGAGGGCCGCCGGGATCGATGCGGTCGGGGACGTGCTGTTGACGACGGAGAACGTGCCGGTGTTGCCGAAGTCGAAGCTGTAGAGGAATCCGGCGGCGGTGTCGGCCGGGGAGGGATCCGCCGGGCTGAGGAAGCTCACGGTGGCCGTGCCGCCGACGGGGACGCTGGCCGGGGCGGAGAGGCTCGCGGTCGGGGGCGTGTCCAGGACGGTGAGGGTCGACGACGCGGCGAGGGTCTGGTTGAAGGCGGCGTAGTAGACGCTCACCTGCACGTTGTAGGTCTTCGGCGCGTCGACGGGCGAGGACAGGGCATTGAGCTGGTTCCAGGTCAGGGACTTCGTGGCGGAGCTCCCCGAGCCCACGGCGACGCCGTTGACCGTCCAGGTGTAGCTGGTGGGCGAGCCGACGGCCGTGGCCGAGAGGGTCAGGCCGCTGCCCTGCGAGATCGTGTAGGGGCCGCCGGCCCCCACCGACGCCGCGCCGAGCTGGACGGCGACCGGGGCCTGGGCGACGGACGTGGTGTTCGTGACGCGGACCTGGATCGTGTAGTTGCCGGCGGTCGCGTAGGTGTGGGTGTCGGCGGAGACGCTGCTGTCCAGGACGTCCGTGGTGCCGTCTCCCCAGATGACGGTGTAGCCCGGGATCGGGTCGTCGCCGGGCCCGGCGGCGGAGAATCGGATCGTGAACGGCACGCCCGCCGTGGCCGTCGATGCGGCCTGGAGGGTGACCGTCGGGGGCGTGTAGGCGATCGTCAGCGTCGTGTAGTCGACCGCCACGGCCGAGCCGCTCGGCACGCGGACCGCGATCGTGTAGGTCCCGGCGACGTTGAGCCCCAGCGACTTGAGGGTAGCCCAGCTCACGGTCGGGGTCAGGCCGACGGCGTCGCCGAACGAGCCGTCCCCGTTGAGGTCCCATCCGACCTGATTCGGGTCGACCGTGGAGTTGGTGGCCGGGGTGGCGACGGCGTAGAGGGAGAGGCCCTGGCCCTCGCTGATCCCGTACGTGGCGGGGTAGGTGCCCGAGTCGCTGGTGATGTGGACCGTCGGGCCGGAGAAGCCCGGGACGTTCCCGAAGTTGTTGTAGGTGATGCTGGCATACTGCGGCTGGTTGATGCCGATCGTCCCCGAGGGGATCGTCGGGTTGGCGGGCGTGATGGCCTGGCCGCTCGCGTCGAAGAGCAGCGTATTGACGCCGGCCCCGCCGTCGAGGAGGACGCCGGCCGTGGCCGCGATGCCCGTGCCGCTGACCTGGGCCGTGTCATTGCCGGCGCCGAGGTTGACGTTCACCGAGCCGCCGGCGGCCGCGCCGGTCAGCCAGACGTAGTCGCTGCCGGCCCCGGTCGTGATGGCCAGCGACTGGCCGTTGCCGACGGTGGCGACCCGGGCCGTGATGCGATTGCTGCCGTCGCCGGTGGTCACCGTGGTCCGCGTCGACACGTCGGTCAGGTTGATCGTGTTCGCGCCCGAGCCCGTCGCGATGTTGACGGTGCCGGCATTGGCCGCGTGCACCTGGCTGATGGTGTTGTCGCTGGAGCCGGTCGTCACCGCCAGGGTCTGGATGCCGGAGTAGCCGACGTCGTAGCTCCGCGGCACGGCCGTGGACGCGTTGGAGACCGCGAACGAGGCCAGGCCGCCGTGGTCGAGGCCCAGGCCCGCCAGCGAGGCCACGTAGACCTCGCCCGGGTTGACGGCCGCCGAGGACGGCGCGACGGCGAGCCCGGAGGGCTGATCGAGGCCCGGCCGATTCCGGACGACCTCGGCGAGCGTCAGGTCGCCGGTCGTCGCGTTCCGGGTGAAGGAGGTGACCGAGTTCTGGGACTGGCTCGCGACGAAGACATAGTCGCCGGCCGCCGAGGCGGCCACCGCGCTGGCCCCTGTCAGGCCGCGGATGCCGTTGACGCCCTCGGTCAGCACGTCCACCCCGGTCAGGGCGCCGGTGGAGGAGTTGTACCGGAAGACGGCGAGCGAGCCGCCGGCCGGGTCCGTCACGTAGACGAACGTGCCGCTCACGGCCACGCCGGCCATCGAGGCCAGGCCGAAGGACGAGCCCGACAGGCTCGTCCTCTTCGCGAGCGTGCTCGAGTTGAGCACCTCCAGGGTGTTGCCGCTGACCGCGAAGAGGGCCGAGCCGTCGCCGCTCTCCGCCAGGCTCGTGAAGCCGGTCAGCCCGTCGGGCGAGGCCAGCGTGAAGTTGCCCGGGCTGCCCGTCGTCGTGCTCAGCGTCGCCACGGCCACCCCCTTGCCCTGGGCGATCGCATAGAGGCGCTGGCTGACGCCGCTCGGCAGGATCGACGTCAGGACCAGGCTCACGTTGCTCGACGTCTTCGGCTGGACGGCGGCCTTGTACGTGAGGTTCCCGGTGGCCGCGTCGCGCTGGAACACCGCGACCGCGCCGACGCCCGCGGTGTAGACGTAGGATCCGTTGGCGGAGACGGCGACCGAGGTCACGCCCGTCAGCCCGTTGGCCGGCACCGCGCCGACGCCCGACTGGAAGGATTGCCGCTGGTAGAGGTCGGACGCGTTGGCCACCACCAGGGTGTTGTCCGCGGTGTTGACCGCGTACACGTTCCGGCCGTCGGGAGAGACCGCCAGCGACTGCAGGCCGGAGAGGGCCTGGCCGGAGACCCCGGCGGTCGACAGCCCGCCGATGTAGACGGCCGAGATTCCTCCGCCGGCCAGCGAGGCGCCCGAGAGCGGGGCGGTGTCGCCCGCGAACGCGGCGTTCACGGAGTAGGCCGCGTTGCCGTTCTTGGGCACCCAGGTGGCCCACACGGCGTGGCCCGCCAGGCCGGTGATCGGGACGGCGCCGGTGCCGCCGAAGGTCGGGCTGCTGAGGGCACCTCCCTGCAGGAGGCTCGTGAGGAACCCCGTCCTCCCGGGGACGAGGCCGATCCCCAGTTGCGGGTCGGCCAGCGTGCTGTCGGTGAGGTTGACGTAGAGGACCAGGTCGTAGCCCGCGAAGCCGCGGGTGAAGCCGGCCGGCGGGGTGCTCAGGCGGATCACCGCCGCGGCGGCTCCCTTCGGGACGTTGGCCCCGCTGAGGTACGGCGCGATGGTGGGCACGGCATTCAGGGCGTCGTATCCGCCGTGGAAGATGCCGTAGATGTCGGCGCCGCCCGCCGGGCCGAGCGTCGTCGGCGCCGGGCCGGGCAGGACCGGCGTGAGGTCCTCCGAGGACTCCGGCCGGAGTGCCGACGAGGGGATGAGGACGTCGGTCCCGTTGACCCCGGGCCCGCTCCAGTAGAGCCCGGCGCCCGAGCCGCCCTGACCCTGGAAGAAGTCGAGCCGGATGTCGTACCACTGGCCGGCCTGGAGCGTGATCGAGCCATGGTCGATCGTCCCGAGCGGGCGATCGTTCCAGTCGTCGATGAGCAACTGGCCGTTGACCCAGAGGCGCACCCCGTCGTCGGTGTTGGCGCCGAACGTGTAGGTCCCGGTCTGCGGGGCCCGGACCTGGCCCGTCCATCGGACGTTGAACCGGGTGGCGCCGACGCCGGCGATGGGCGTCGTGTTGGTCCAGTTGAAATTCACCGTGCTGTCGACGCGCGAGACGGTCGCGCCGGTGAAGTCGTAGCTGTTGGCGTAGTAGGTCCCGAGCAGGCCCTGGGACGGGACGGCGGCGGCGTCCATGTTGCCGAGGACGCCGTCCCGAGACGGGACCAGGTTGGGGCGGAGCTGGGACGTGGGGATCGTGGCCAGCGACCCGGGTTGGGCCGGCGTGGTCCAGAGCAACTGGGCCCCGGCCCCTCCGCTGCTCCCGGAGTAGCTCGTGTCGAACTCGAACGACATATAGTAGTCGCTGCCGAGGCCGGACAGGTCCAGCGATCCCTGGTCCACGACACCGAAGCCCTGATTCGACGTGTGGTCGATGACAAGGGTGCCGCCGATGTAGAGCTTGGCGGTGCCGTTGGTGATCGCCCGGAAGGTGTAGACGCCCGCGGGGCCGATGTGGATCGTGCCGGTCCACCGGACGCTGTAACCGGTGCTGCTGACGCCCGCCGCCGGCGAGGCCTTCCCCCAGTTGAAGTCGACGGCGTCGTCGTAGCGGGTGACGGGCGTGCCGGTCCAATTCGTGGAGTTGTAGTAGCTCCCGACGGCGCCGCCGAACCCGGAGTCGATGTACGGGTTGGGGCCGACGGAGCCGGTGTAGGTCTCGGTCGTGGCCCCGGCGATCGAGCCGGGGGTGCTGGCGCCGTTGTCGTTGGAGCCGACGATCAGGCGGCCGCCGCCGCCGGCCTGCGAGCCGGCCCCGCCGGCACCGCCCTGCGCGGAGACGCTGGCGCCGGAGGCGGTGACCACCGAGCCGTAGAGTTCGACGGTCCCGCCGGCCCCGCCGGCACCCGAACCGCCGGCCCCGCCGCTCCCGCCGGCCCCGCCGGCCCCGCCGCTCCCGCCGCTGCCCCCCGAGCCGCCGGTGCCGCCCACGATGGAGCCACCGGTCGAGTTCGTCCTGGACTGGCCGCTCGCCCCGGCGGCCCCGGCCTGGCCGCTCGCCCCGGCCGCTGCGGCGCCGGCCGCGGCCCCCGCGGCACCGCCGGTCCCGCTGCCGCCCTGGGCGAGGAAGCTCGATCCGCCGGCGACGATCACGTTGCCGCCGGCCATGATGGCGATGGCCCCGGCGCCGGCCCCGCCGGCCCCGCCGGACCCGCCCGCGCCGCCGCTGCCGCCGGTGCCCCCCGTGCCGCCGGCCCCGCCGTTCCCGCCGGCCCCGCCGTTCGACGACCAGGTCGTCCCCGCGAACGTCTCCGAGACGCCCCCGCCGCCGCCGCCGCCGCCGCCGCCGCTCCCGCTGCCGCCGCCGCCGCCGCCGCCGCCGGCCCCGCCGCCGCCGCCGGAGCCGCCGGCCCCGCCGCCGCTGAGGAGCAGGCCCGTCGACGAGTTCGATCCCGCCGTGCCCGCCGTCCCCGGGTCGCCGCCGTTGGCCGCGGCGCCCGTCGAGCCGCCGTTGCCGTTGGAGCCGGAGCCGCCGCTACCCCCGTGGATGTTCTGGAGGACGTTGGCCGTGCCGCCCCCGCCCGGGATGCCGCCGGAGACCGAGTTCCCCTGCGACCCGCCGCCGCCGGGCTGGCCCCCCACGCCGGCCGTGCCGCCCGTGCCGCCGCCCGAGGCGTTGTTCACGGCCGAGGTGTCGCCCGAACCGGCCGCGCCCGACGAGCCGTAGGCCCCCGCGCTGCCTCCCTGCCCGCTCCCCACGTTGCCGGGCGTGCCGTCGTTGCCGAAGTTCCTGCCGGCGGTCCCCCCGGCCCCTCCGGCGCCGCCGGTGCCCGTCCCGCCCGCGCCGCCGCTCCCGACGGCCGTCGAACCCGCCCCGCCGGCCGTCCCCAGGCCGCCGCCGGCGCCGGCGGTCGTCCCGACCGCCGAGACGTTGAAGGTGACATTCGCCCCGATATTGACGTCGTTGGCCGCGGACAGCGCCAGGGCGCTGCGGCCCGTCGCCGTCACGGTCGAGTTGCCGGGGATGACCAGGTCGCCCTGGAAGCGGAAGTACGAGATCCCCTCGGCCGTGTAGGCCATGTAGGGCGTCCCGTTGAACGTCCCCCGCGACACGCCGATGGACGCCGGCACGTAGTCCGTCTCCGTCATCGCCAGGATCTGGACGCTCGCGTTGCTGGGCAGCGTGACGCTCACCACGGTCTTGGAGGGGTCGAGCTTCAGGCTGTAGTAGTACACGTTGATCGTGCTGACGACCTTCGTCCCGTCATACCTGTCCCGGTAGGCCATGCCGACGGTGACTTCGCCGGAGTAGTTCTGCGGCGTGGCCCAATCGCTGATGCTCTGGGTGTAGGTCTGGGTGGAGCCGTCGCTGTAGCGGACCGTGAACGTCTGGCCCGCCTGATTGCCGTTGACCGCGGCCGCGAGGATGTCCAGCGAGGCGGCCTGGCCCGCGTTCAGGGCGATCGTCTGGCCGGCGGCGGCCACCACGTTGCTCCCGGCCGTCCCGAATTTGAACGGGAGCGAGTTGGGGAGGACGAGGCTCGAGAGCAGGTTGGCGGAATACGCGTTGCCGCCGTTGTCCAGGCCGCCCGTGGAGGAGAAGGTGCTGCCGTCGGTGACGATGCCCGTCCGGTTGAAGCTGCCCGCCAGATCGACCTCGCCCTGGGCCGTCGTCGCCGGCGGCGAGACGAGGGTCATCGCCACGACCTCGACGTTGCCGTTGGTCGGCAGGGTGATGCTCTGCACGGTCTTGGCCGGGTTCAGGGCCAGGCTGTGGCCGTACAGGTAGGCCGCCTGGGATCTCTGCGTCCCGTCGGCGTTGAGCTGGTACGACATCGCCAGGGCGGTCGACTCGCCGGAGTAGTTCTGGGGCGTGAGCCGATAGCTGATGCTCTCGGTGAAGACCTGGGTCGTCCCGTCGGTGTAGCGGACGGTGAAGACCTGATTGGGCTGGTTCGTGCCGGACGCGGTGACGAGGAAGTTCAGGGCCGAGAACTGCCCCGTGGGCAGGGTGACCGTCTGGCCGGCGGCCGAGATCACGTTGTTCTGGTTGGCGGCCCCCAGGGCGAAGGGCGAGTTGTTCCAGGTCCTCGATGCGCCGATCAGGTTCGCGGAGAGGGCCACGCCGTTGCCGTTGATGCCCTCGGTCGACCCGAAGGTGCTGCCGTTGGCGACCAGCCCCATCCGGTTGTAGGAGCTCGACAGGTCCACCTCGGCCGGGGCGTCGTACGTGGACCGGGCCACCGTCGAGATCGCCAGGATCATCACCTTGCTGTTGTTGGGCAGGGTGATGCTCTTGACGACCCGGGTCGGATCCGTCGAGAGGCTGTAGCCGTAGAGGTTGAAGGTCCGGTTGTCCCTGGTCCCGGCGGCGAGGTCGCGGTACGGCATGGAGACGGCGACCGACTCGCCGGCGTAGCTGCCGGGCGTGAGCCAGTCGCTGAAGCTCTGCGTGAAGGTCTGGGTCGTCCCGTCCGTGTAGGTCACAACCAGGGCCTGATTCTGCTGGTTGCCGTTGATCGCGGTCCCGAGGATCCGGATCGCGGAGGTCTGGAGCTGCGGCAGGCTGATGGCCTGACCGCTCGCCATGACCACGTCGCCCGAGCCGGCGGCGCCGATGAAGAAGGGCGTGTCGCTCCAGGTCACGCTCGACCCCAGGAGGTTGCCGGAATAGGCCGTGCCCCCGCCGTCGAGCCCGCCGGTGGACGAGAACGTGGCACCGTCCCTGTAGATGCCCGTCCGGTTGTAGGCGGTGGAGAGGTTGGCGACGAGCGGGTAGCTGGTGCTGACCGTCAGCGTGTCGGTGTTGAACTGGACGGACATGCCGTTCGTCGCCCGGACCCCCGGGGCCGTGGGCGCCGAGACCTCCGGGGTGGCCGCCACCATCGGTATGCCGGTGACGATGCCGTCGAGCCGGAGCGAGGCGGGCGCCGTGAACTTCACCTGGGAGACGGCCCAGAACGTGCTCGGGAACTGGATCGTCGTGAATCCGCCCGTGGCCGGCACGGTGTAGGTGAAGGTGGCCGTCTGCGTGCTGTGGAGGATCGGGGCCGTGAAGGTGACCGTCTGGGGGGCCGACCCGGTGTTGGCCAGGTTGAGCTGGTAGAGGGCCAGCCCGGCGTTGGCGGTCGTGATCGTTAGCGTGTCGCCCGCGGCGGCCGCGAGCGACGGGCTGATCGTGTTGTCGAGGGTGAGTTTGCCGGTCGTCGTCACGCTCACGCCCGACTCGGTGTACGTGCCGCCGGTCGTGGACTGGCTGATCAATCCGTCGAAGTTGACGGCCTGCCCGGGGTCATAGTAGGACGAATCCACCGAGCCCGCGATCAGGACGACCTTGCCGGTCCGGACGGCGACGTCGCTGGTGTCCAGGGTGGCATCCACGGAGCTGGCGGTCTCCGCGACGGTCAGCCCGTTGCTCCCCGAGCCGCCCTTGACCTGGACCTGGCTGGCGCCGTCCAGCGAGACGATCGCCCGGCCGTTCCCGGAGAGCGTCCCGTCGGCGGCCACCCAGGCGACGGCCCCCGCATAGCCGGTGTCGTCCACGATCAGGTTGGCGACGTTGGCGACGTGCAGGTAGCTCGCGAGGTTGGCGAACTGCGAGTTCGCCGGATCCTTGCCCGAGAGGTTGACGGCGACGGTGTTCGTCCCGCCGTGCCCGTCGATCGTGGTCGACGCGCCGAGCCGGGTGACGTTGACCGTGTCGTTGCCGGCCCCGCCGGAGATCACCAGCGCCATGCCCGGGTCGGCGAGGCCGATGTTCAGGGTGCTGCTCACGTCGCCGAGGTTGAGGTCGGCCTCGGCGAGGCCGGACAGGTTGAACGTGGACGTGATCGCCGGCCCGAACCCGCCGAGCTGGGACGTGCCGGCCGAGCCGCTCAGGGTCGCGGTGATTGCCTGGCTCGACTGGGCCCCGTTGAAGACGACCCGGTTCCCGCGGGAGGCCGAGCCGCCCTGGATGGTCGCCTGCGAGGCCGAGGCGCCGTCGACCCGGATGACGTCGGACGTGCCGGCGTTGACGGTCAGCGACGACCCGGAGCCGGAGACCGTCCCCTCGATGTTCAGGGTGTTCCCGAGCCCGCCCAGGTTGATCGACTCCGTCCGGATCCCGGTGAAGGAGATCGAGCCGGCATTCCCGAGGCCGGCCACGGAGCCGGCGTCCAGGACGATGTTGGAGCGGGGGCTGACGTCGTTCGCGTCGTCGATGATCAGGGCGTTCGCGCCGGCCCCCCCGACGATCGTCAGCGGGGCGAGGATCTGGTCGAGGCGGGCGGCCGAGCCCGCGGGGTCCGCCGAGCTCGACGCCAGGGCCGTCGTGGGGAATCCGCCGACGTTGACCGTGACGTTGCCGGTGCCGGTCTGGAGCGTCGTGGGCACCGACGTGCCGTGCACGAAGACCGTGTCGTTGCCCCCCCCGCCGACGAGGCTCAGGCCGGCGACCTGGCCGAAGTCCAGCCACAGCTTCGTGCCGGCCACCTCGCCCACGAACCCGGGCATGGCCGAGACGTTGCGGACCAGCAGGGTGCGGGCCGCCGTGGTCGATTCGGTCACCGTGATCCGGTCCGAGGCGTTGCCGCCCTGGTCGATCAGGACCCTCGCGGTCGTGTCCGCGTCCACCGAGAACGTGTTCGTGCCCCCCAGGCCCAGCAGCGACAGCGACGCGAACCCGCCGTAGCTGACGGGTGTCCCGTTGAGCCTCACCTGGGACGGGGCGACCGTGAAGGAGTCCGACGATGAGGTGCCGTCGACCTGGAGGGTGTCCCCGGCCCCGGCCCCGGTGGCGGTCGTGGGGGACGTCGGGATGACGTGGAGGACGACCTGGTCGCCGTTGCCGTTGACCCGGAACAAAGTCGAGCTGCCGCCGATCGTGGCGCTGGTGGTGATCGCGGCGCCGCCGACCTTGCTGGTGTCACCCGTCACGGTGATCGCGCCGGCCGCGGAGACCACGCTGCCGGGCTGGAGGGTGAGGTTGTCCGCGGATTGCAGGGCGACGCCGCCGGTCGTGCTCACGACCCGGACGCCGGCCTGGACGGTCAGCGCCGACCCGGCCGGGTTGCCCATCGACGTGCTGAGGGCCAGGTCCCCGGCGGCCTGGACGTTGCCCGCCACGGAGAGGGGGCCGGAGGTCGAGACCGACGCCGACGTGCCGGCGCCGACCCCGGGCAGGCTGCCGAACCCGCCGAGGGTCAGGGCGCCCGCGTTGGACACGTTGATCAGCCCGGTGCTGGAGGAGAATTCGGCCTGCGGGGTCGAGGTCCGGAGCGGGGCGCCGGCCGCCCCGATGGCGACCCCCGCCGCGAGCACCGTGCGGGGCGACGTGATGTTGGGCAGGGCCGTCCCGAGGTCCAGGATGCTGCCGGCCGAGGTGAAGTAGGCCTCCGTGCCCGCCGTGACCACGCCCAGGTTCAGGTTGCCGGCCACCTGATTGACGTAGATCCCCTGCCCGGCATTGGCGTCCAGCGGCGCGGGCTTCAGCAGGGACGAGCTGATGGACAGCGGTCGGGAGGTCGTGCCGATCGTCCCCTGGGTGGATCCGAGGGTGATCGCGTTGCCGGACACGGCGGCGCCCTGGCCCGAGCCCACGTCGAGGATCGAGCCTCCGCTCGTCCTCAGGACGACGTTCCCGGCCGACGAAGCGACGGTCGCGACCCGGAGGTCACCGGCGGACGTCAGGGTGATGTCGCCCGTCGCCTTGACGTTCAGCGAGCTCGCCGCGGGCGTCGTCACGCCGGCCGTGAAGCCGACGGGCCGCAACGAACCGGCCTGCACCCCGATCGCCCCGCCGGCCGCGAGGATCGAATCCACGAAGAAGCTGCTGGGCGTCGAGACGGGCGTCGCGCCGCTCTCGTCGGAGCCGTCCCGGATGAGCACGTCGAACTGGGCCGCGGACCAGTCCCCGCCGCCGACCGTGAGCGGGCCTCCGCCCTTGGAGACGCCCTGCAGGCTGAGGTGGACGACCCCGGCCGCGTGGAGGGTCGAGACCGAGGGGGTGCCGGCGCCGTCCAGCAGCCGGGCGGAGAGCCGCCGCGTCGAGGATCCGACGTTGCCCCGCGCGCTGATCAACTGCAGGTCGCGCGTGTCGATCCGCTGGCCCGCGCCGCCGGAGAGGATGTTGCCCGAGCCGGTCGCCAGGTTCTGGATGATGGTCGTCCCCGCCGGGTTGTTGATGAATCCGTCGAGCACGACGTCGCCGCCGGCGCCGAGGATGGTCAACGTCGGGTTGGCCACCTGGCTCCCGTAGACCGGCGTGTACGTCCACGAACCCTGCGGGCTGACGCTCGGCGTGGGGGGCGACGAGGTGTTGAGCATCGACACGTCGCCGACCCGGAGGCTGTAGTTGGGGTTCCTGTTGACCAGGCTGACGGACGCGAACCCGGCGTCGTAGGTGATCGTCGAGTGCCCCGTGACCGACTGGTTCTGGGCCGACGCGGCCAGGCTGATCGCGCTGCTGCCGTTGGTGCTCGCGACGCTGTCGACGACGACCGTGTTGTTGCTGATGTGGTATGTCACGCCGGACTGCTGGAGGACCTGCCCGGTCGGCCCGATCTCGAGGACGGGCGACGGGCCGAAGATCGTCACGTCGGCGTTGAAGTCCACGAGGCCGGACTGGGACTGCGTGCCGTGGTGATTCGAGGAGCCCGTGTCGATGACGGCGCCGCTGCTCGAGGTCCTGCTCTCGACGTTGCCGGCCGGCGAGGAGGCGCTGACCGCCAGCCGGGACGTCCTGATCGCCGATCCCGAGGCGGCCCGGATCCGGGCCGCCGCGTTCAGGGTGTTGGTCGAGTCGACGTCGGTCTCGCCGCCCAGGGCGTAGGTGGTCGCCGAGGGCTGGGCCGAGGCCGTCAGCCCGCTCCCCGTGGACGCGTTCAGGTTGACCTGGTCGTAGCCGACGAGGGTCGCGCCAGAGGCGATGTCCACCAGGGCCGTCAGCGTCGGGTTCACGGCCGAGGACGAGGAGTTGGTGACGCCGACGCCCTTGAAGGTCGAGTCGCTGGACGACGTGAGGAAGTAGGGCCCGGACGACGGGACGCCGGCGACCAGGTTCACCTGGCGGCCGGTAAGCGACGCCCCCGCCCCGACCGTGACGGTCGGGGTCGACGTGACGGTCGTCGTGGCGGTCGCGCTCATCGGGGCCCCCAGGCCGTCCGCCTCGGCCTTGGCGTCCGTCGAGGAGGTCGAGGACGTGAGCGCCCGCACCGTCAGCACGCCGGAGGACGTGAGGCTCGACGTCAGCGTGTCGTCGCCGATGCCGACGTAGACCTTGTTCGTGACGGTCGTGGTGGCTCGCGACGAGGCCCCGCCGACCACGCCCTGGAAGGTGGCGCTGCTGGTCGCGTCGGCCCCGGTCTGGTCGTCCTGCGCGGTGATGGTGACGTTGTTGCCGCCGATCGTGGCGTCGTCGGCGAGGTCGACGTGGACCGCGGTGTTGACCGTCGTGTTGGCCCTCGCGCCGTCGTTGCCGAAGGCCGCGCCCGTGTTCCCCGTCATCTTGGACCGGATCGAGCGCGTCTCGTAGGCGGTGATCGAGACGTCCTGCCCCGCCGTGATCGAGGTCCCGCCCTGGAGCTGCACGCTCGTGTCGGTGTCGCTGATGTTGGCGCTGGCGCTCGTCGACGCCGTGCCGGCGATGATGCCGCTGCTGCCCGGGCTGGCATAGGCGTAGATGTAGGGCGAATTCCCGGCGACGTTGTTCAGGTTGCGTTCGGCCCCCACGGTCACCTTGCCGATCGTGGCGGCCAGGGTGGCCCCGGCCTGCACCTGCGTCAGGACGTCTCCGTTGTCGCCCGCGGTGGCCTTGGCGCCGCCGACCCCGACGGCCCCGTACGTGTCGCCGGTCACGGTCGAATAGCTGTAGACGCTCCGGTTGGCGTCGATGGCGAGGTTCCCGGCCGTCGTCTTCAGCGAGGCGTTGGTGCCGATGATCGTCGACGCCGATCCCCTCACCTCCGCGTCGGTCGTGGCCCCGTTGCCCGAGAGGACGCCGCCGGTGGTCGCGGTGGCGGACGACTTGGCGTACTCGAGGGCGGACGAGGTGACCTGGAGGTCGCCGGCGCTCTGGAGCTTGGCGTCGGAGCCGACCTGGGCCAGCGTCTGCCCCCTGGTCGTCGCCGAGCCGAAGGTCACGCCGACGCCGACGCCGTAGACGCTGAACCCCGTGGCGATCGAATCGGCCTCCTTGTCGGCCCCGGCGGAGACGGTGATCGAGCCGCCGGCGGACTGCGTGGCGGTCGTGCCGTCGGCGATGTAGCTGTTGGCGTTGCCCGACGCCACCGCGTGGCTGAAGGCCCCCTGCCCCCCGAGCAGCCCGCCGCCGGGCGCCTGGGCCCGGCTCTCGGCGGTGTTCTTCAGCGTCGTGATGATGCTGAGGTTGCCGCCGGCGGCCACGTTGGCCCCGGACCCGAGGTAGCTCGAGCTGGTGGCGATCGTCGCGTTGCCGTCGGTGCTGTCGGCTCCCGAGACGGCATCCGCCTCGAAGTTGCCCCAGCCGACGACGTTGGCCGTGACGCCGTTGCCGTGGGCGAAGGCGTCGTTCGTCACGGTGGAGGTGACGGAGACGTCGCCGGTCGTCGTCACCTTGCCATCGAGGAACGTGTTCGCCACGCCCTTCGCGGTGGCCGTGACCTGGTTGGACAAGGCCGTGGCGGCCCCGCCCCCCGACGCGTTCCCGAAGGCGTAGGCCGTGTCGTTGCTCGTGCCCGAGATCGACAGCTTGCCCTGCACGGAGAGGGTCGCCCGGCCGACGTACGCCGTGACCTGCGGCGCGACCGTCGCGGTGGCCACGCTCACCCCGACCGCGAGCCCGGCGCCGACCGTGACGCCGAGGGCATCGCTCTCGGCGGCCTTCGTGCTCGCGTTCGGCGTCTGGGCGGTCGCGGAGACCGAGACGTCGCCGCCGGTCGTCAGGACGACGCCGTCGCCGATGGTCGCCTTGACCGTCGGGTCCACGGTGGAGTGGGACAGGTTCCCGCTCACGGCGAACGCGCCGCCGGTGCCGCCGTAGGCCTTGGAGAGAGCCTTGTCCGTGGACGTGGACGTGACCGAGGCGCCGCGGGTCAGGGTGATGGCGGTCGCCTGGCCGCTCGGGGCGACGCCGTCCCGGGCGCCAATATAGGCCTCGACGTCCATGTCGACCTCCGTGGTGGAGTTGATCCCCCCGCCGGTGATGAGCCCGGCGACCACGCCGATCCCCTGCGCCTGGACGTTGCCGTTGCTCGCCCCGGCCTGCACCGTCAGCGCGCCGGCGGAGACGGTGACCCCCTCCGCCACGTGGGCGTCGGTCGCCCCGTGCTGCTTCGCGGTCGCCAGCAGGACGCCGATGCCCAGGACGCCGCCCGCCCCGCCGTCGCTCTCGGCCTTCACGGTCGCGGACGACTGGGCCGCGACGCTCAGGTCGCCGTAGGTGCCGGCCGTCTGCTGGCCCCAGCCGTGGGTGTCGATGTTCGAGCCGGCGCCGACGGAGGCGGTGGTCGTCGTGGTGTTGGTCGAGGAGGCGTTGGCCCCCGCGCCGGCGGCGCCGATGGAGATCGACAGCGCCGTCGAGACGGCCAGGGCGGTCAGGCTGTCGGTCGACGTGGCCTTCACGTCGATCCCCTGCCCTCGCGTGGCCACCGTCGCGTGGTCGATGGAGGCGGCGACCCTGTCCGCGAGCGTATTGGTCGCGATCGAGGTGCCGACCGAGGCGCCGAACTTGGCCGCCGTGACGGCGCCGCTGCCGACCTTCGCCGTCAGCGTGGGCGAATCGGCCGCGAGGACCTGGACCTTGCCGCCCGCGGCGTGGACCGTCGCCCCGTTGTCGATGAAGGCCCCGATCGTGTTGCCGATCGTGTTGGTGACGAAGGCCCCCGCGACCGCCGCGGCGCCGACCCCCAGCGATGCCGCCACGGCCACCCCCAGGGCGCTGATCGACGAGGTCGACGCCGCCGAGACCACGACCCCGCCCGAGGACGTCACCGTCGTCGAGTCGGTCCCGACCCCGGCGCCGGGGATCTGGCCGATGTACGCCTCGACGACGTTGGCGATGGTGTTCGTGGCCCGGATCACCCCGACGGCCAGGCCGCCGCCGGTCCCCACCCCGACGGCCAGGCTGCCGGCGCCGCTCTTGGCGGTGATGCTCGACCGGTCGATCGCCGACAGGTAGACGGCGTTGCTGCCCGTCGCCGCGGAGGTGACCTGGCTCCCGTTGCGGATGCCGGCCTCGACGTCGTAGTGGATGTTGTTCACGGCCCCGGCGCCCGAACCCGCCGCGGCCGCGGACGTGGCCGCGAAGCTGGCCGCCACGGCGACGCCCCAGGCCATGCTGTTGATCGTCGGGATCGACGTCGCATTGAGCGTGACGTTGCCGGCCGCCGTCACCGTCGAGCTGTCGATCAGGGCGACGACCTGATTGGGATTCGAGGCGCCGCCGAGCGTGTTCGACGCGGTGCCGGCCCCGATCCCGGCGCTCAGGCCCAGGACCGAGCCGCCCGCGGCGGAGATCGAGGCGCCGCCGCCATCCGCCGTGATGGTCGACGTGTCCTGCGCGAACAGGTTCACCTCGCCCGCATTGCGGGTGGTCACGGTGCTCCCGCTGATCAGGGCCCGGATGTCGCCGTCGATCGTGTTGTACGAGCCGGCTCCGGCGCCTCCCAGGGCGATGGCGTTGTCCTCGCCGCCGACCGCGTTGAGGTTGCCGGCCACCGTGATCGCCGTGATCCTCGCGGTCGACGTCGCGTTCAGGGCCAGGCCGCCGTCGGCGCCGACCGTCGAATCCTCGACCGTCGCCGAGACGGTGTCGCGGATCGTGTTGACGGCCACCGACACCCCGACGCTGGCCGACAGCCCGTTGGAGCTCCCGATGAACGAGAACGCGGCGGCCCCCGATCCCGACTGGATCGCGGAGTTGTCCGTGGCAAACACCGTCACCGAGCCCCTGTGCCCGGTGGTGATGCTGCTGCCGCCGGTGACCGAGGCCTCGACGTCCTGGTAGATCGAGTTCCCCGAGCCCGAGCCGGCCCCGACCAGGGCCAGCCCCCCGGTCGACCCGCCGCCGAGGCTCCCCGCCACGCCCGCCGCATACGCCGCGATCTGCCTGGTCCCGGACTTGCCCGCCGAGGTGGTCAGGATCACGCCACCGTCCGACGTGACGGTCGAGTGGTCGATGTTGGCGATCACCTGGTTGGAGTGCGTGCTGTCGCCGATCGTGTTGGTCGCGATCGCCGCCCCCAGCACGAGGGACTGCGTCCGGTCGGGATTCAGGCTGACGCCCAGCGAGATGCCGCCAGCGTCCGCCATGATGCTCGAATTGTCGACGGCGCTCAGGCTCACCGCCTGGCCGTTCGCCGTCGTGACGGTGCTGCCGTCCTCGATCAGGGCCCGCGTCGACTGGTAGATGGAGTTCCCCGAGCCCGCCCCCGCCCCCGAGAGGGCGAACCCGCCCGTGGAGCTGGAGCTGACGCTGAACGCGCCCGAGACGGTGTAGGCGTGGATCTTGGGCGCGGAGGAGGCACTCAGGGCGACACCGCCGGCGGACGCGACGGTCGAGTGGTCGATGGCGGCGAGGACCGTATTGGGCCGGCCCGCGCCGCCGATGTTGTTCATGGCCGCCGAGAGCCCGACCGCCACCGCGGTGTTGGAGCCCGAGCCGGCGGCCACCTCCAGCGAGACCACCCCGGCCACCGCGTAGATGGTCGAGGTGTCCTCGGCGGTCAGGCTGACCGCGCCCCCGTGGCCGCTGCTGACCTTCAGGGCGTGGCCGCCGGCGTCCGTCCCGATGCAATCGGTGATCGTCGCCTCGGTCGTCTGGTCGATGCTGTTCCCCGAGCCGGAGCCGGCGCCGGCCCACGAGAACCCGCCGGTCGTGGTGTTGAGGGCCGCGGCGACGCCGATGGTGATGGACGTGATCGTCCCCTTCGAGGTCGCCGAGAGGGTCACCGCGCCGTCGGAGAGCACGGCGGAGGCGTCGATGTTGGCCGCGACGGTCGACGAGATCGAGTTGACCGCGGCCGCGGCCCCGTTGGTCACCGTCGCGCCGCCGTTGGCCCCGAAGGTCCCCGCCAGGGCCAGCCCGCCGCCGTCGGCCTTGATCGTGGCCGTGCTGGTCGCGGAGAGGCTCACGGCCCCGGAGTTGGCGGTGCTGACCTGGCTATCGCCCTCGATCAGCGCCTCGGTCGTGCTCGCGACGTAGTTCCCCGAGCCGGCGCCGGCGCCGTTGAGGCCCACCCCCCCCTGGGTCGAGACGCTCCCGGTCCCGGCCATGGTGACCGCCAGGATGTCCGGGCTCGAGCTCGCCGTCAGGGTGAGGGCGCCGCCGGAATTCACCGTCGAGCCGCCCTCGATCGCGGCCGTGACGGAATTGGGCGACGCCGAGGTCCCCATGGTGTTGACCGCCAGCGACAGGCCGACGGCCGCGGTGACGCTGGGGTTGCTCCCCTTGTTGATCCCGACTGCCAGGGCCCCCGACCCCGCGACGATGGTCGACGTGTCGGTCGCGGAGAGCGAGATGCCATTGTTGTCGGGCGTGCTGCCGCTGGCGGGCTTCCCGGATGTGACCGAGCTGGCGTGGCTCACGCCGTCGGCATCCGGGCCATCCTTGATGAGGGCCTCGGTGGTGGAGGAGATCGTGTTGCTCGAGGCCGAGCCCACGCCCGTGAAGGAGAACGAGCTCGCCGAGCCGCCGGTGAGCGAGCCGGCGAGGCCCGCGGCGTAGGCGTCGATCTCTTCGGTGGAGGTGGCGGAGAGCGAGACGGCTCCGGCGGCGACGACCGTGGAGCCCTCGACGTTCGCCCGGACCGTGCTGCCGATCGTGTTGAGCGCCGCGGCGGCCCCGTTGGTCACGGTCCCCGAGCTCGTGGTGCCGCCGGTGGCCGTCAGGGTCAGGCCGCTGGCGTCGGCGAGGATGTACGGCGTGTTCTTCGCCGACAGGGAGACGTCGCCCGAGTTGCTCGTGCTGACGGAGCTGTTGCCGTCGATCAGCGCCTCCACGGCGTACTCGATGGTGTTGCCCGAGCCCGCGCCGGCGCCGTTGAGACCGAGGCCGCCGCTGGTCGACGTCGATTCGGTGCCGGCGAAGGTGATCGCGATGATGGAAGGGTCCGAGGTCGCCTTCAGGCTGACGTCGCCTCCCGAGTTGACCGTCGCCCCCCCCTCGATCGCGGCCTTGACGACATTCGGATGGCTCGCGGTGCCGATGTCGTTGATGGCGGCCGACAGGCCGACCGCCGAGGCGACGGTGATCTGGCCCCCGCCGACGGCCCCCAGCACGTCGGCGCCCGAGATCGCCTGGACCAGGGACGTATCCTCCGCGGTGAGCGAGACGCCCTCGTCGGCGAGCGAGCCGCCGTCGGCCGACCGCCCGGAGGTGACCGAGCTGGCGTGCCTGGTGCCGTTGGGATCGAGGCCATCCTCGATCACCGCCTCGGTCGTCGACTGGATGGTGTTGTGCGACCCCGAGCCGGCGCCGGCGAGCGCGGCGCCGATGTTCGTCCTGGTCGAGACGGCCGCCCCGGCCATGCCCATGGCGTCGGCGTGGATCTCCGCGTCGGTCGTCGCGGCGAGCGAGACGGCGCCGGCGGCGGTGACCGTCGAGCCCTCGATGTTCGCCCGGACCGTGCTCTCGATCGTGTTGATCGCCACGGCCGCCGCGTTGGTCAGGTTGGCGCCGCCGTTGGCGCCGCCGGATCCGGCGAGGGAGAGGTCGTTGCCGAAGGCGAGGACGTAGGGCGTGCTCGCGGCCGAAAGCGTAACGTCGCCGCCGTTGCCGGTGCTGACGGAGCTGCCGCCGTCGATCAGCGCCTCGGTGTCGTAGTGCATCTCATTGCCCGAGCCTCCTCCCGCGCCGTTGAGCCCCGGCCCGCTGTTGTCGGAGAAGGTGCCCGTGCCGGCCAGGGTGATCGCCGTGATGCTCGGGTCGGAGCTGGCGGAGATGCTCACGGCCCCGCCCGCATCGACGATCGAGCCCCCCTCGATCGCGGCGGTCGCCCGATTGGGCGAGCCGGACGAGCCCATCTCGTTGACGGCGATGGAGAGGCCCACCGCGGCCCTGGTGCTCGGGTTGCCACCGTAATTGGCCCCGACGGCGAGGGCGCCGGAGCCGGCGGAGATGGTGGCCTTGTCGGTCGCCGTGAGGGTGACCCCCTGGTCGTCGAGCGCGGAGCCGCTGGCGGGCACGCCGGAGGTGACGGAGCTGGCGTGGCGGACGCCGTCGACGTCCGGGCCGTCGCCGATGAGGGCCTCGGTGGAGGAGGAGATCGTGTTGCTGGAGGCGGAGCCCACGCCGGCGAGCGAGAAGCTCATGGCGCTGCCGCCGCTGAGGGA
>NZ_JAALJH010000073.1 GCF_011064615.1 Aquisphaera insulae
GAGAGTTCGCCCAGGGCCCGGATCGCCTTGACGCGGACCGACGGGTTGAGATCGTCCGCGGCCCGGATCAATGCGGGTACGGCAGGGCGGGCCGCCTCGCCGAGCGAGCCGAGGGCATCCGCGGACCCTCTTCGGACGGGGCCGCCTTGCGAATCCTGGACCGATTCTTCCTGGTCGAAGGGAAGCCCGACCAGGTCGCCCGACTCGGCCAAGGTGTGGCGCAGGGCGGAGGCCGCGGACGTGGCCTTCTCTCCCAGCATTCTCAGGGCCTCGACGGCAGCCCGGCGCACCAGCGGATCGGCGTCAGTCGTCGCGTCGACCAATTCGGGAACCGCGAAGACCGAGGAGGGGGACTCCTGGAACCGGCCCACGCTCTCAGCCGCGATCGTTCGGAGCAGAGGTGCGGTGGCTGTTCCCGCGATCTGCGTGACCGGGAGCCCTATGGATCGATCGAACGGCCCGAAGTACCAGGATCCAGGGCTTAATCGCGAGGTTCGGTCGCGAACCACGAACCGCAGTTTCGCGATGGCCTGACCGTCGTAGGGCGGCTTCAGAGATGGCGAGTCGAGAGCGGAGGCCGCGGCCCATCGCACCTGTGTCACCGGGTCGTCGAGAAGGGCGATCAGTCGCCCCGTGAGCAACGGCACGGGTTCATCCCCGGGCTGCGTGCTTCGTGCTTGTTCGACCAGGTACGCCGCGACGGTACGGATCTCGGGGTCGGGACTGCGAAGTCCTTCCGCAAGCAGGGACGTCGAGTTGCCGGCGTCGTACTCCCTGAGATGGACACGAGAGCCGACTCGCAGCCGCATTCGGCCATGGACGTCCAGGACGAGTCGAGTCCGGGCCTTCGGGTCCCGCTCCAGTTCCGTCAATTGCATCAGGGCTGAGTTACGGAGCTCGTCGTCGGCCTCCAGATCCTCGACGAACCGGCGCAGGGCCGGCACGATGACGTCCGTTTTCAGGCCCTCGATGGGTGTCCTCGCATCATCGTGGACCAGCGTGAGCCTCTCGTTGCTGAGAAGTTCAACGATGGCCTTCCGCTGACTCTCGGGTGAAGTCGGATCTGCCAAACGTTCGCAAAACCAGCGAATCAGTGGCGGATCGAGTGACGAGAGTGCCTCGAAGGCCGCCGCACGCACGTTTGACCGCGGATCGTCGAGAAGGTCGACGAGCCGAGCGTAGGCCCTCGGGGCCTCCCGTGGACAAATACTCTCGATCGCGACTCGTGCGCGCCAGGGAATGAGCCGCTTCTCGGAGGACGTCTCACCGGCGTCATCGAGCCGCTCGAAGAGGGCGGGCAGTGCCTCCTCGGCGGCCTTGCCGAGATGGCCCAGCGCAGAGGCCGTGGCCTGACGAATGTTCGGAGCCTCGTCGCGCAGGCAACGAAGAAGTCTCGGCAGGTCCGCCGCATCGCCGGGCAGAACGGTCAGCGCCTCGAGCGCGCCGATTCGGACGCGGTTGTCGGTATCGTCAAGGGCAGCCCGGAGCGCCTCGCCGGCATGCGGGATGTTGACAAGCAAGGGATATAGGGGTTTCCTTGGGACGAAGCCGACGGGAATCGGCGAGGGAGGTCTTTTCTCCTCCGTCTCGGCCAACCTTGTCATGACCGCGGCACGGACTGCAGAGTCGTTGTCACCCAGTCGAGCGAGCAATTCACGAACCTCGGGCGCTGGACTGTCCGCCCAGGCCACCAGCGCCGCTCGGCGGACCGTGGGCTGCGGATCGTGGGCGCAGCGATCAAGGTCCATTGTGATGGTTTCATCCGTTCTGTGGTCGCGTGTCAGGGCCTCGATCGCGGCGACACGGACCGACACGTCGGCATCGAAGAGGAGCGGACGAATCTCGGGGTGCGGCTCGTCCATGGGCCATGGAGGTCGGCACAGGGCTCGAATGGCGTGCAGTCGCACTCGGGCGTCGGAGTCCTTCAGGGCCGCGAGTAGGGCTTGTTGGTGACCGGGTGAAAGTCGTGAGACCAGCGGGGTCATCCGGCCCAGTGCCTCCACGGCGTGGAGGCGGAGCACGGGATCGCGGTTCTTCGTCGCCGGGACAAGGCTGGGCACGGCGATCCGTGCGGAGTCGCCGAGATGGCCGATGGCGATCGCGGCGTCGATGCGACATTCCGCCTCGACAGGCTGGTGGACGAGCGCGGGCGCGGCGACGGCGCCCGCTTCGCGAAAGGCCGAGATCGCCTGCATCGCGAGTACCCGGTCGCGGCGGTTCGGCCGGTCGAGCCGGGCGACGAGGGCCTTTAGCGCGGGCGGTCCAATCGCCACGAGTGCCGCATGATAGCCGGCAGGCAAAGGGATTTCCGGATCTTGCCAGGGAGGCGGCTTGCGTCCGGACGGACGGGGATCGTCGGGCGGAGTCGCATCGGCGAGGGCATCGATCAGGGCTGGAATCGCCGCCGTCGCGCGAAAAGCCATCAGCTCGATGGCCCGTGCGGCAACTCCTCGCACCTTTGGATCCGGATCGCGAAGGGCCTGGACGAGCGGCTCGATTGCGGACTCTCCGCATCGAGCCAGCGCCCGCGCGGACTCCTCGCGTACCTCGCGCTCGGGCCGAAGACCAGCCTTGATCAGGAGCCCGATCGCCGTTGAGGACGAGGGTCCCAACCGCTGCAGGACCTTCACTCCGACGAGGAACCGCGTCGTCTCCTTCTCCTCCAGCATCAGCAACGCCGCAGGCAGCGCAGCCATTCCCGCGCCGTCCAGAAGCTCAACCCCGACGTCCTCAAGCCCATCCGGATCCTTGCGAACCGCGGCGACAATCGCCGAGATCAGCCGCGAGGGTTCGGCGGGGATTCGCTGCAGCGCCTCGGCCGCCTCCCGCCGCACGCGGCGATCGGGATCGTCAAGGCGCCCGAGCAGAGCATCGGATGCGGCCGAGGCGTCGGGGCCGATCTGGCGGAGCAGCTTCGCCGTCACCGCCCGGACGCGGGGCTCCGGATCTTCGATCGCCGCGATCAGGTCGGGAACAAGGGGGACGGCTCGCCAGCCGAGGCGGCTGATCTGGTGCAACGCGTCGAGCTTCGTCTTCAGGTCGCCGGTTCGGAGGTTCGCCACGGCGCGCGAGGTCGCGGCGTCCGCTGGTTCGTCTGCAACGGCCGGGAATGGGAAGAGACCGAACGCCGCGATAACAAGAGCAGGAAGCCAGGCCATCAGGAGTTTCATGCGGGCACCCGCTTGATAGCCTATTCTCGCCATCTTGCCTGGTCCAATCGGGGTTCGCGCCGGAGTGGAATGAAGCTATTCTCCTGACGTCAAGGGACTTCACACCATTCGATCGATCCGCGGACGGAGCCGCCACGATGCGCGTCCTGATTGTCACCTCGTTCCCGATCCCCGGCGAGTACGACGGCACGGCGATGCTGCCGATCAAGATCCTCAGGGCCCTCAGGAGTCGCGGCATCGAGGTCGCCGTGGCGTACCTGCGGCTCCGCCCCTCGAAGGGGCTGGCGACGGTCCGCGAGGACTTCGAGGGCACGCCCGTCTTCAACATCCCGCCCGTCGGCTGGGTGGGAGGCTCCGCGCTCCTGAAGATCGCCCGCGAATGGCCTTTCGACGTCGTCCACGCCCAGCACTACGGCGGAGCCACCCGGGCCTACGCCGCCTGCCGTCGGGGACGCTGGCCGCTCGTCTACGAGATCCACTCCCTCCTCGGCGAGGAGGTCGAGCGCGACCGCCTGGGCCGGGGACCGGTCTTCCGGACGTACATGGCCGTCGAGAAGAAGGTCTTCCGTCACGCCGCGCAGGTGATCGCGCTCGGCGAACCGGTCAAGCAGGTCGTCGTGGAGAAGAAAGGCGTGCCGGAGGAGCGGGTCAGTGTTATCTATCCCGGCATCGACCTGGGCGAATACGAGCGGCCCGGCGAGCCCGCGACGATCCCCGGCATCACCGCCCGACATGAGGTCATCATGTACGTGGGCAGCATCGTCCATCCCAACCAGGGCGTGCCGATCCTCGTCGAATCGCTGCCAAGGATCTTCGACGCCCGCCCCGATGCCCGCTGCGTCCTGGTCGGCGGGCCGGCCGATGCCGGCGATCGCTACCGAGCCCAGCTCGGCGAGCACGGCGACAAGCTGATCGTCCTCACCGGCCGCACGCCGGAGCAGGTCGTTGCGCTGACCCGTCGCGCCGACGTGCTCGTGCATCCTCGGCTCGCCTGCGTGGAGAATTACTCCGTCCAGAGCAAGCTCGCCGTCTATCTCGCGGCCGGGCGGCCGATCGTGGCCACCGACTTCGGCGATTACCGACAACTACTGGGCGACACCGGCGCGGGGCTCCTGACGGAGGTGGCCCCGGGTGCCATCGCGGACGGTATCCTCCGCGTCCTCTCCGATCCCACACTGGCCGCATCGCTCGCGGCCGCCTGTCCATCGGTTGCATGCGATCACTTCGCCATGGATCGCAACATCGATCGATACCTGAACGTCTACGACAGGGCCATGGTGGCCGGACCTCGCTGAAATCTCGCACGGATCGGCCAGGTTAGCAGACTTCGAGAAACTGTGCGGATTGAATCGGATATCCAGGCGTTGCCGGGAAAAGTGCGACGCGTCGATCAAGAGAAAAATATCGGACCTCCGATGAGTTCCTACGTTTCCTGAGATGCGGGGTGGGCCGGCGAGGAGAGCCACCGCCCCGTACGAAGGAGCCGACAGGGGGATCGAAGTCGATCCCCTGAATAGGATCAGGAGGATCCGCTCATGAATTTGCTTGTTCTTCTCGCGGCGTCGCTTGGACAGGTGATGCCGTCCGCTCCCGCACCGGCGGCCCCGGTGGCCGTCGCGCCCAGTACACTCGAGGCCGTGGCCGCCGATGCCGCTGCCCCCGATTTCCGATTCGCGGCACCTGCCACCCCCGCCGTCCCCGTCGCGGCCCCGTACGGCGCAGCCGCCGCCGAGTTTGCCGAGGCTCGTGGCCTGTTCGAGAGCGACCACGCCTTCGACGGCTTCGTCGGCCCGATGACCGATCCGATCCAGGCAAAGGACGCCCGTTCGCTCACCGAGGCCCGGTTCATCTTCCTGAGCAACTGGGCCCGCCCCGGTACGCCGGTGATCGGCCGAGGGACCTACCAGGTCTACGCCTTGCAGCTTCGCCTGGCCCTGACCGAGCGGCTGCAGCTCTTCGCCGACAAGGACGGGATCGTCCGCTTATCGCCCAATCCGGGGCGGTCTGTGACCGGCCTGGCCAACCTGGCCGCCGGTGCCAAGTACGTCTTCATCCGCGACGTCGAGAACCAGTTCCTCTTCAGCGGTGCCGTCCAGTACGAGGCCCCGACCGGCTACGCCAACATCTTCCAGAACCAGGGCTCCGGCCTGCTGGGCGTCTACGGCATCTTCGCCAAGCAGTTCGGCGACAGCTTCCACATCCAGGGGCAGTTCGGCCAGAACATCGCGATGCAGAATCAGCAGAACGGCTACTTCTACACCCACCTCCACACCGACTATCGCCTGGGCAAGTTCGTCCCCTTCTTCGAGGCCAACTGGTTCTACTACAACCAGAGCGCCCATTACCTGCCGGCATCGATCGGCATGGAAGGCGCGGGCTTCATCAATCTGGGGACGTCCGGGTTCACGGGTAACAGCATCGTCACCCTGGCCCCCGGCTTCAAGTACGACTTCAATCAGCACCTCGAGCTCGGGACCTGCTATCAGTTCCCGGTCAGCCCGGATCACAAGTCGCTCTACGGCGACCAGTTGATCGTCGACCTGATCCTCCGGTACTGATCGTCTCCGACGGAGAGGAACCTCGAGTCCGAGGCGGTGACGGGAATCCCGCGCCGCCATCGGCTCCTTCCATTTCCTGGCGGTACTCCAGGAACAGGTCGCCCGCGCGTGATGATTGGATGACAAGGCATGCGGTCGACCGTCGTCGATCAACGGCGCTTGCCCTGAGGCTTGGCCGTCGCGGGGGCATTGTCCATGTTGAGGGTGCGGTTGTAGTCCTCGTCGCGGAAGACGTGGATCGGGTCGAGACCCAGCACCATGTACTGGACCTTTCTTGGCCCCTTCGCGTCGGCGGTCGTCAGCTCGACGGTGAACGTGTGGGTCTCGGAGTCGGCCGAATCGGAGTCCACCAAATAGCCCACCAGCTTCGTGCCGGCCTTCCACTGGTAGTCGACGAAATCAACGGCGGGCTTTTCCTCTCTGAGCGGCGCGGCCGACCGGCCCGCCTTCCACGCCTCGAGGCCGAGCTCGAGCGACTTACGTGCCTGCTCGGCCGACGACAGCGGGGCGCTCGGGTTCCCGCATCCGCCCAGGGTGATCGTGATGAGTATCGCGGCAATCCTCGAGCGCATGGAACGTCCTCCCGTGAGACGTGAACGACGAAGCCTGACGGAGTCAGAACGAGTCCGAGGAGACCACTTCGCCCCCGTTCCGCGTCCCGATCGCGCGCCATGTGCCTAGCGACACGCTGTCCTTGATAAAACGGACCGAGCCGTCGCCCATCATCGCGTTGACACCGCCGGGATGGAGGCTGGAGGGCGGGACCTGCATGGGCATGTTGGCCATCGTTCCCGCGAATCCGACCCCGGCGCAGGTCTTGCCGTTGGGGACGCCGACGTGGTTGTACGACGTGCAGCACATCTCTCCCATCACCCAACTCATCCCCTGCCGACGCGTAAGCCGGGTCGTGGTCTGGGGGCTGAGCGCCTCGCAGTTGTTGTGAGTCGGCTCATAGCCGGAGGGCGACGGGGTGATCGTGCCGGACATGATGAGCGAATCCGACCGCGCGTTGTTGTCGTTCCTGTCCGATCCGCGGATCTTCTCGCTGAAGAAGGCGGTGTTGGTGAGGCCGTCCGTGATGCTGGCCAGCTTGACCGCACTCAGGTAGTAGAAGACCCCCGAGGGCTTGGCGAACGGGTCGGGGACATCCGTCGGGAGCGACTCGCTCATGTCGCAGGCCCAGGAGTTCAGGTTTCCAAGGTAGTTATTCCCCCCGGGCCACAGACCCAGGAGCGTCTCGTTCCCGTCCGAAGGGCAGAGGAAGGTAGAGACCTGCGTCAGCGAGCACGTCTGGTTCTCGCGGTTGGGATTCTGATAGGGGGGCATGAAGGGGACGTCGCCCGCCATCCCGGGCGTCTCGGGGGGAAGGCTGAAGTTGATCGCATTGAACAGGTTTCCCTGCTCGAGGTACATGAGGAGCTGACTGTGTACCGACCATCGAGCATAGGCCGCCGCGCCGGGAAGGACGCTCACGTAGTTCTTCCCCTTGCCGAAGGGAAGGACCTGGTACGTGGACACGTAGTTATGCGTGGCGATTCCGATCTGCTTGAGGTTGTTCACGCACTGAGATCGACGGGCGGCCTCGCGCGCGGATTGCACGGCGGGCAGCAGGAGCGCGATCAGGATCGCGATGATGGCGATGACGACGAGCAGCTCGATCAGCGTGAAGCCACGGCGCCGACGAATCATGCGGATATCCTCCCTCTCCTTCGAGAGTCGAAAGGGCGAAGCGGATGGATGGATGAAGATTCAGATGGACGGATCGTTGTGCCATTCGAACGGACGCGCACGGCCGAAACCACGATACGACGATGCAACCGCCGCGGGAGACCCGCAACGGGGCTGTTTCCCAGAGGAGCCGAGAGGGCCCGCCGCAGGCGATTCGAGTAGCCGGAATCTCCCTCCGGACCGCACGCATTCCGAGAGTTGGCGACGTTTCCCAGGTGCCCGCCGATGCGCCGGCCGGGGTCCGCGTTCCGCTCAGCACGCGGCCTTCGGCGGGGGGTCGACTTCTGCGGCTCGTAAGGTCGAATGGAAGGATGGGCTGGGCCGGATCAGCCAGAGAGGGATTTCCGAGCGGGAACGGGCCGGGATCGAATCGCAGGCATCGATCCGACTCGATGCCTCCGGGATCGGAAGCGGCGGGGGCTGATCGGATGGCACGGAGCAATGGGGCCCGTCGCACCTCAAGGGTGGCCCCCAGGGCGCATCATCGAGGAGCTCGATCGAATTTCGCACCGTGGGCGTGATTCGTTGCAAGGTCTGGACGTGAGGGATGGCCAGATGGCTACCGCACCCGGCTCGGACCGAGGCGGGCAATCCCGCGAAAGCGAGAAGGATCAGGAGTGAGAAGGCACGGGATCGTGGATCACGATGCCCGGACGGCAAGGGATTCATCCCGCGAGGAGTCTCGATTATCATCGTCCGGGACGAACGCGCATCCCCGCGTGCGCGCGCCCCGAATCGCGGCCAGGAGAAGATGGAATAAATCTACCAGTTCGGATCGGGACCGCACAAGGTCCCATTCGCGCGGTCAAGTCGGGGAGCCTGCGAATGGGAACTCCCAAGCCGATCGCTGGACGCGGAAGCGAGACGCTCGCCCCGATCGTTCCGGCGGCCCGGTTCCTATCATGCTGCCTTACCGCCGTGGCACTGATCGGCTGTCAGGCCCGGCCTCCGACGCAACTCAACCTAGTTCCCGATTCCACGACGGCGCAATGGGCCGTGGAGCGTGCGCTGGAATTCTGGAAAGAAGGGCGACCTACCGGCGCGGTCGAGCCCACCGAGCCTCGCATTCAGGTGGTCGATTCGAACCGAGAGGCGGAGCAGAGGCTGGTAGAATACCAGATCCTGGCGCAGACCTCCTCGTCACGCAATCGGACGCTCAGCGTCCGGGTGCGATTGGAGAATCCGGCCGAGGAGTCGATCGTCCGCTTCCTGGTCATGGGTGCCGACCCGATCCTGGTCTTCCGCCAGGAGGATTACGACCTCATGATGCACTGGGAACACAAGATGGATCCGGAGGCGGAGGAGCCCGTGCCGCTGAAGGGGCCGCAATAAGACGGCCCGGCGGATCGCGTCCGGGGATCGGAGACAATCGTGACGACAAGGTCCCCAACCGAGCTCGGGTCGGCGGAGAGGCCGCGGGCCGAGGCCTCGAATGACCTCGCGGCTCGTGCGCTCCGCATGGCCGGCTGGTCGGCGAGGGCGGCGTGGGTCCGGGCGCGATTCCTGATCGCCCTGGCCGTGGCCTTCGTGGTCGTCGGCCGGTGGGACGTCCTGCGGACTTACTGGGACCGCTGGACCGCCCCGGCGGCCCGAGAAGCCGCGATGGGGGCGGTTTCCGCCGACACCGAGTATTTCTGCCCGATGGAGCCCGGCGTCGTTTCCGACTGGCCGGCAAAGTGCCCGATCTGCCACATGACGCTGGTCCGTCGCAAGAAGGGGGACATGGGCCCCCTCCCCAGCGGCGTGATCGCCCGCGTGCAGCTCTCTCCCGAACGGATCTTGCTGGCAGGCGTGCGCGTGGCCCCCGTCCGCTATGCGCCGCTCGCGCGATCGATTCGCCTTGTGGGGCCGATGCCGCCGGATCGGCCGCCGCGGCGGCTGGCGGCGCAGACAAGTCCGGAGGAAGCCTCGTGGTTGCGGCCCGGACTCGAGGCCGAGATCGTGCCCGAGCCGCCGGACGGATTGCCTGCAAGGAAGGCGATCATCGCCGCGGTCGAGGACAACGAGCGGGTGACCTTCGACATCCCCGACTGGGTCGGGCCGATCCCTCGACTGGCCTCGGCCACCGTGAGGATCCCGATGGCCGGCCGCGAGCCGTTCCTTTCCATGCCCCGTGGCGCCCCCTCGATTCGGGCCGGCGACCCGAGGACGATCTACGTCTGCGGCGAGCATCCCGCGTCGACGGCGCTCGAGGCGGGCCGCTGCCCCCAGGACGGCAATTCGCTCATGCGGACCCCGCTTGCCTCCAACCAGAAGGTCGGATGGTGGTGTCCGATGCACCCCGAGATTCGGGCCGACGCGGCCGGCGGCGAGTGCGTCCAGTGCGGCGGCATGAAGCTCGTGCCCCGCGTCGTCAGCTACTCCCCCCCCGGCATGGTCCTGTCCGTGCCGGAATCGGCCGTGATCGACACGGGCCTGCGCCGGATCGTCTACGTCGAGAGCATGCCGGGGATGTTCGACGGGATCGAGGTCCAGCTCGGCCCCCGCTGCGGCTCGTCCTTTCCGGTGGTCCGTGGTCTCGAGGAAGGCATGCGTGTCGCGGAGGCCGGCGCGTTCCTCGTCGACGCCGAGACGCGGCTCAATCCGGGCCTGGCCGTCGCCTACCTGGGGGCGAACCGAGGCCGGACGACCGCCGCCGAGGAACCCGTCGAGCTGGGCGCCCTCTCGCCGCCCGATCGGGCCCTGGTCCTCGCTCAGAAGACCTGCCCCGTGACCAAGAAGCCCCTGGGAAGCATGGGCAGCCCCGTCCGGGTCGAGGTGAATGGGCAGGTCGTCTTCGTCTGCTGCTCAGGATGCACCGGTGCGCTCGAGGCGAGCCCGGAGAAGTACCTGGCCCGGCCGTCCTCGCCCCCTCATCCCGCGCATCCCCAATGACCGATCGCATCATCGAATTCTCGATCCGCCGGCGAGGCACGGTCATCCTCATCAGCCTGGCCCTCGCCGTCGCGGGCGCGGCGGCGGTTCGCTCGACGCCCATCGATGCGATCCCGGATCTTTCCGAGGACGGCGTGATCGTCTTCGCCGACTGGCCGGGCCACGCCCCGCGAGAGGTCGAGGACCAGGTGACCTATCCGCTGACTCGAGAGCTGCAGGGGCTCCGGGGTGTCCAGTCGGTGCGGTCCTCGAGCGACTTCGGCTCGACGACCATCCACGTCATCCTCGACGGCGGGGCCACGCTGACCGAGGGCCGACGCGAGGTCGGCGAGCGCCTGGTGCGGGCCGGCCCGTCCTTGCCGACGGGGGTCATCCCCAGGCTCGGGCCGGACTCCCCGGCGACCGGGCAGATCTTCTGGTACAGCGTCGAAGGCCAGGGGCAGGATCTCGGCCGGCTTCGCGCCATCCAGGACTGGTATGTCAAGCCGCAGCTCGGGTCCGTCCCGGGGGTGGCCGAGGTCGCGAGCGTCGGAGGTTATCCCATCGAGTACGCGGTCTCGGTGGACCCGCTCCGCCTGCGAGCGCTCGGTGTGACGCTCCGCGACGTGGAGTCGGCCGTGGCCCGCTCGAACTCGTCCGTCGGCGGCCATGCCATCCAGAAGGGAAATGCGGAGTACCTCGTCAGCGCGACGGGCTGGCTGGGGGGAGGCCGGGAGGATTCGTCCGCGGCGGTGGTCCGGGACCTGGGGGCGGTTGTCCTCCCCGCCCCGGGGGGCAAGGCCGTTCGACTTGCCGAGGTCGCCGACATCACCGTCGCTCCCGGCCCCCGGCGCGGGATCCTCGAGAAGGACGGCAACGAAATCACGGGCGGCGTGATCCTCATGGCCTCGGGGGAGAATCCTCTGGAGGTGACCCGGAGGATCGAGGAGCGAATCCACGAGATCGAGCCGGGACTCCCGCGGGGGGTGACGATCGTTCCCTTCTACGATCGGACCCCGCTCATCGAGGGCGCGATCAGCTCGGTCCGAGGCACGATCCTGGAGGCGATGCTCACGGCGACGGCCTGCGTCGTCCTCGTCCTCCTCCACATCCGAACCTCATTCGTGATCGCGCTGACCTTGCCGCTGGCCGTCCTCGGCTCATTCCTGGCGATGGCCATCCTGAGATGGATCGGCGTGCTCGAGGTGCAGGCGAACATCATGAGCCTGGCCGGAATCGCCATCTCGATCGGCGTCCTCGTGGACTCCTCGGTCGTGATGGCGGAGAACGTGATGCACCGTCTCCGCGAGCGGTTCGGCGATTCCCCGGCAAGGGGTGACCTCCGAGGGGTCATCCTGCCGGCCTGTCGCGAGGTGGGCCGGCCGATCTTCTTCTCGGTCCTGATCATGATCCTCTCGTTCCTGCCGGTCTTCTCCCTGGGCGGCATCGAGGGCAAGATGTTCCGTCCCCTGGCTCTCACCAAGACGCTCGCCCTGGCCACGGTCGCGGTGCTGTCGGTGACGCTGGTTCCGGCCCTCTGCACGATCTTCATTCGCGGGCGGCTTCGCGGCGAGACCTCTAGCCCGCTGGTGCGGGGCGTGATCGAGGTCTATCGCCCCGTGCTCGCCTACCTCCTCGACGCTCCGGGGGGGATCGCCTGGATCATCGGCCTGACCTTCGTGGTGGGGCTGGCCCCGATCGGGAGTCGCCCCCTCCTGCTCGGCTGCCTGGCCGCGTCGGTCCTCGCCGTCGGGATCGTCGTGAAGGGCCGCGTCGCCCGGGTCGCGGCGATGCTCTCGCTGACGGCCGTGGCGCTGGCGGCCGAGTCGGGGATGACCCCGATCTCTCGCGAATTCCTCGTCCCGCTGGACGAGGGGATGATCATGGACATGCCCATCACGGTCCCGCGAGCCTCGGTCGCGGAGTCGGCCGACGACCTCAAGGCCCGCGACATGATCCTCTGCCGGTTCCCCGAGGTGGACATGGTCGTGGGCAAGGCCGGCCGCGCGGAAACCCCCACCGACCCGGCGCCGATGGACATGATCGAGACCATGGTCAATTTCCGTCCCAGGGAGCTGTGGCCGCGCCGATCGCTCGACGCGGCGGACGCCAACCGCATGGGCGCGAAGGTCCTCGGACGGCTCATCGCCGACGGCCTAATCCATCCCCCGGCCGCCCGCTCGGCCACCGTCGAGGAATGCGTCTCCGAAATCATGCCTCGGGTGGACGCTCAGTTGCGCGAGTTCGCCTACCTCAGGAACGTCGAGTTCCAGCGCGAGTCGGCCGCCGCACTCGGGTCGGCTTCCCACGGCGGCCCCTCGGCCGGCTCATTGAGACTCTGGCGCGAGCACGTTCAACACCTCGACGCGGAGCTCATCGAGCGGGCCGCGGAGGTCTTCACGAGGCTGGCCGTGGAGGACCTGCTCTTGCGGGTCGGGTCCATCGATCCGGGGATCGCCGCCGCCATCGAGCGGATCCGCGAGCACCGCGCGCGTCCGGCGACGGTCGTCGTTCCTCACCACGCGGGGGGCTCGCATGCGATGAGTCGACCGCTTCGGGCCCCCGACCTGCCGCCGATCCCGCAGCTCGAACCGATCCAGGACGAGCTCGCCACGGAGCTTCGGCCCGGCCTCGTGCTGTGGCGAAAGCAGCCGTCGGATCTGGTCGGATTCCGCGGCGAACTCGACCGAGCGGTGCAGGTGCCCGGATGGTCGAACATCTGGACGATGCCGATCCAGAACCGCGTCGACATGCTGGCCACCGGCGTGAATACCGCGATCGGCGTCCGGGTCCTGGGGCGCAGCCTGGACGAGGTGGTGGAGACCTCGGAGGCGATCGCGGCGGTCCTCAAAGGTGTCCCGGGCGCGGCCGACGTCGTGGCCGATCCGATTCGTGGCAAGGGGTATCTGGAGATCCGCCCCGACCGCCAGAAGGCCGCCCAACGGGAGGTCAGCGTCGGCGACATGACCGACGCGATCGAGATCGCCCTCGGCGGACGAGTCGTCACGACGACCGTCGAAGGTCGCGAGCGTCACGGGGTCCGAATCCGCTATGCGCGTGACTTTCGCGAGGACGAGGCCTCCGCGCGGAAGATCCTCGTCCCGGCCGTCAATCGCGATCCGAACGGCTCTCCCCGATTCGTGCCCCTGGAGGAGGTGGCGGACATTCGGATCGCCGACGGGCCCGCGACCATCAAGGGAGAGGACGGCCGGCTCCGGAATTACGTCCGCCTCAACGTGAAGGGGCGGGGCGCGGTCGATTTCGTGGAGGAGGCCCGCCGGATCGTCGCGGAGAAGGTCGCCATACCCACGGGCGTTTCCGTGAGCTGGACGGGTCAGTTCGAACACGAGATCCACGCCCGCAGGACCCTGGGGCTCATGCTGCCCGCCGTGCTGGTTGTCATCCTGGGAATCCTCTACTGGACCTACCACGACCTGGTTGACGCCGCCCTGATGCTGCTGGCGGTCCCCGGGGCGATCGCGGGCGGGGTCTTCTTCCAGTGGCTCCTCGGTTTCCCATTCTCCGTCACGGTCTGGATCGGTTATCTCGCCTGCTTCGGGATGGCCACGTCGACGGGGATCATCATGCTCGTCTACCTCAGGGAGGCGGTTGCGGCCCGGGGAGGGCTCGCGGGGATGACCGTGGACGACCTGCGGGGGGCGGTCATCGAGGGCGCCGTCCATCGGCTCCGCCCCAAGCTCCTGACCGAAGGGACCACCATCCTCGGCCTGGCGCCGATCCTCTGGGCCGACGGCCCGGGCGCCGACGTCATCCGGCCCATGGCCGCACCGGTCCTGGGAGGGCTCCTGATCGCGGACGAGGTCATCGATCTGCTCTTGCCGATCCTCTTCTTCCACGTCCGGCGCCGACGCCTGGAACGACTCGATGGCACGGTCACGGCCCAGCCGGCACATTGATTGCTCTGACGCAGGGCCTCCCGGACCGGAACGGACCTCGAACCACATCGATCGGAGATTGCGACCATGGAGTTTCGACAGCTTGGCGGTTCGGGCCTGAAGGTTCCCGTCCTGACCCTTGGGACCGGGACCTTCGGCGGCGGCACGAAGTTCTTCAAGGCCTGGGGGGAGACCAACGTTGCCGAGGCCACCCGCATGGTGGACCTGTGCCTGGAGTCCGGCGTCACCATGTTCGACTCCGCCGACATCTACTCGGACGGCCTGGCGGAGGAGGTGCTCGGGCAGGCGATCAAGGGGCGCCGCGACGAGGTCCTGATCTCCACCAAGGGGACGTTCCGCCACGGCAAGGGTGCCAACGACGTCGGTTCGTCCCGATGGCATCTGACGAGGGCCGTCGAGGGGAGCTTGAAACGGCTCGGCACCGACCGAATCGACCTCTACCAGCTCCACGGCTTCGACGCCCTGACGCCGGCGGAGGAGGTCATGGGAACGCTCGATGACCTGGTCCGCGCGGGCAAGATCCTCTATGTCGGGTGCTCGAACTTCTCCGGCTGGCACCTGATGAAGTCCCTGGCGGTCTCGGATCGACACGGCTGGACGCGCCACGTCGCCCATCAGGTCTACTACTCGCTCATCGGTCGCGACTACGAGTGGGAGCTGATGCCCCTGGCCCTGGATCAGAAGGTCGGCGCGGTCGTCTGGAGTCCCCTCGGCTGGGGACGGCTCACGGGCAAGATCCGCCGCGGTCAGCCCCTGCCGAAGACGAGCCGACTCCACGAAACCGCCCAGCTCGGCCCGCCCGTCCCGGACGAGTACCTCTACCGAGTCGTCGATGCCCTCGACGCCGTCGCGCGCGAGACCGGAAAGCTGATCCCCCAGGTCGCGCTCAACTGGCTGCTCCAGCGTCCCACCGTCTCCACGGTCATCATCGGCGCCAGGGACGAGGAGCAACTGAAGCAGAACCTCGGCGCGGTGGGCTGGAACCTCACGCCCGAGCAGGTGGCGACGCTGGATGCCGCCAGCAAGGTCACGCTCGCGTATCCCTACTGGCATCAGAAGGGGTTTGCCGAACGGAATCCGTTCGCGGTCGACCAGGGCTGAGCGACGGCGCCCGCGGGGTCGGGCATCGGCAAGGCGGGGCACGATCCGCGCGGGGGCTGGGCAAGCTTACCCGCCCCCGTCCTCCTCGTCCGTCGAGGGATGGTCCGCGGGGTGGATGCCGAGCTGGCGGAGTTTCTGCCTTAGCGTCTGGCGGGCGATCCCCAGGAAAAGAGCCGCCTGGTGCTGGCTCCCCCGGGCGAATTCCATGGCCCGTGGGAGCAGGATCCGATCGAGCTGCCGGTGGAGCTCCGAGTAGAGGTCCCGATCGTCGGGAGAGAACTCGCCGAGGAGCTGCACGTTGAGCGCACCGCCGCGGATGACCGCCGGCCTCGAGGCCTCCTCCGTCCGATTGAGCGAGGCCGGCAGGAACTGCTCGAGCAGGATCGGCCCGCTGGCCTGGAGCAGGGCCTGCTTCAGCACGCTCTGGAGCTCCCGGATGTTGCCCGGCCAGGTGTGGCTCCGGAGTCGCTCGAGCGCCTCCGGCGCCACGTCGCGGACCTCGCGCCCGAGCTGGGGATTCAGCCGCCGGAGGAAGTACCGGACGAGCAGCTCGAGGTCCTCTCCCCGCTCCCGGAGCGGCGGCAGTTGGATCGTGAAGACGCCGAGCCTGTAGTACAGGTCGGGGCGGAATTTCCCGTCGGTCGACCAGGTCTTGAGGTCCCGATGCGTCGCCGCCAGCAGGCGGACGTCGGTGGAGACGGTCTCATTCCCGCCGACCCGCTCGAAGACCTGATCCTGGATCAGGCGGAGCACCTTGGCCTGAAGGGCCAGGGGCATGTCGCCGATCTCGTCGAGCAGCAACGTACCGCCGTTGCACTGCTCGAACTTGCCGATCCGGCGGCGATCGGCGCTGGTGAACGCGCCCTTCTCGTGGCCGAAGAGCTCGCTCTCCAGCAGCGTCTCCGGGATCGCCGCGCAGTTGAGGGTCAGGAAGGGGGCCCGCGCCCGCAAGCTGTGCTGGTAGATGGCGCGGGCCACCAGCTCCTTGCCGGTCCCGCTCTCGCCGGTGATCAGCACCGGCACGTCCTGCGATGCCACGCGGCCGATCGCCTTGTAGACCTCGATCATCGCCGGGCAACTCCCCACGATGACCCCCTCGGCGTCGAGCTCCGCGCCCCGCTCGGCGATGATCGCCGGCTCCCGCATCCTGCGGCCGACCTCCACGGCCCCTTCGATCACCTTGCGGATCTGGTGCAGGTCGATCGGCTTCAGGAGGTAGTCGTAGGCCCCGTGCTTCATGGCCTCGATGGCCGCGTCGGCCTTCCGGGCCATGGTCACGAAGATCACGGGGATGCGGGCGTCGCCGCGTCGGATCGCGTCGTAGACCTCCAGCCCGGATCGATCCGGGAGGCGGAGGTCCAGCAGGATCACGTCCGGGGCGTCGCGACCGGCCTTCAGGATCCCCTCGGCCCCCGTCCGTGCCTCGTCCAGCGAGTGATCCGGGGGCGGGAAGACCCGCCGGATCTGCCGGGCGATCAACTCGGGATCGTCGTCGATCAGGAGGAGGTGAGCCACGTCCTGCCCCACGGAGGTTAGGCCGCTTTCGAGCGGCCCTGATGGTTTGGTATTGTATTCGCTAGGAGGTCCGTGAGGAACCCGCGACCGCGGCCGGCCATGTCGCGCGGGATCGGCCGAGTCCCCCCGCGCCGCCCCTGACGTTGTGGTCGAAGCCTCGAGGTCGGAATGCACGACACACCGCGATCGACCTGGCGTGCCTACGGCCTGGCGATCCTCGCACCGCTGATCCTCGTCGCGATCCGCTGGCCCCTCTGGCCGATCCTCGGCAACCGACTGCCCAACCTCTGGTTCCTGCCCGCGATCATCCTAGCCGCCTACGCGGGCTCGATGCGGGGTGGCCTGATCGCCACGGTCGTCAGCGGCATCGCCTCCGCCTTCTTCATCCTCAGCCCGCGCTACGCCCTGGTCGGCAAGGACGGAGAGGACCTGATCGCGCTGGCCTATTTCATCGTCATCGGCGCCATCCTCAGCAGCATCATCGGCTCGCTCCACGAGACCCGTCGCAAGCTGGTGGCGCGGGAGCAGGAGCGGGCCGTGGCCACCGTGCGAGAGACCGAGGACCGCTTCTGCCGCATGGCCGAGACGATCCGCGAGGTCTTCTGGCTCTGGGACCCCCAGCGGAGCTTCTCTTACGTGAGCCCGGGCTACGAGGCCATCTGGGGACGGTCGTGCCAGAGCCTCCGCGAGCATCCCAGGTCCTGGCTCGCCGGCGTCCACCGCGACGATCGCGAGCGGCTCATGAAAGGCATCCGGGCCTGGCGGTGCGGCTCGTTCACGGACCAGGAGTTCCGCGTCATCCGGCCCGACGGCTCCCTCCGCCATGTTCGCAGCCGGGCCTATCGAATCTGCGGACACGAGGGCCGGAACTCCAAGCTGGCCGGGATCGCCGAGGACGTCACGGAGCGGAACCAGGCGATCGAGGCCCTGCGGGTGGAGCGGCACCTGCTCCACACCCTGATGGACAACCTCCCGGACTCCATCTACTTCAAGGACGACGCGGGCCGTTTCCTCCGCATCAACCGGGCGCTCGGCGCGTGCTTCGACCTGGCGGACCCGTCGGCGGCGGTGGGCAAGAGCGACTTCGACTTCTTCGCGGAGGAGCACGCCCGCCCGGCGCTCGAGGATGAGCGGAGGATCCTCGCCACCGGCCAGGCCATCGTGAACAAGGAGGAGAACGAGCTCTTCCGAGACGGCACGACCCGGTGGGTCTCCACCACCAAGATGCCCTACCGGAACGCCCTGGGGCAGGTGATCGGCACCTTCGGCGTGGCCCGCGACATCTCCGCGGTCAAGGCGGCGGAAGAGGCGGTTCGGCTCAGCGAGCGGCGGCTGCGGACCCTCGCCGAGTCCCTCCCCCAGCTCGTCTGGACGGCCCTCCCCGACGGCTCCTGCGACACCTTCAGCACCCAGTGGACCCAGCTCACGGGGAAGCCGCAGGAAGAGCTCCTGGGCTGGCGATGGATGGAGGTCCTGCACCCCGACGACCGCGAGCCCACTCGCCGACACTGGGAGGAGGCGCTCGCCGGACGGGCCCCGTATGACGTGGAATATCGCATCCGCGACCGCGAGGGCCTTTACCGATGGTTCAAGACCCGCGGCGTGCCGATGCGCGACGCCGATGGCCGGATCACCCGGTGGCTCGGAACCTGCACCGACGTGACCGAGGGGAAGCAGCTCGAGGGCGACCTGCGGCGGGCCAATGCGCGGCTCGACCTGGCGATGCGCGGCTCCAACGTGGGCATCTGGGAGATCGACCTGTCGGCGGGCGGTTACGAGGGGGGCAAGGTTCGCTACCTGAACGTCTTCGAGCAACTCGGCCGCGCCGACGGCCCGTCGGAAACCGATTTCGCCTCCTGGAAGGCGCTCTGGCATCCCGAGGACCGGGATGCGATGGAGGCCGTCCTCCGCTCCTGCCTCGAGGGGAAAGCCAGGGAGTCCCGCGGCGAGGGGCGGATCCGGCACGGAGACGGGACCTACCACTGGATGCTCCTCCGCGGCACGGTGGCAAGGGACGGCGACGGGAACGTCGACCGCCTCTCCGGCGTGCTCGTAGACGTGGACGACCTGAAGTCCGCCGAGGCGGCCCTACGCGAGAGCGAGATCCGGTTCCGAGGCACGTTCGAGAATGCGGCGGTCGGCATCGCGCACCTGGACCTGGGGGGACGCTGGCTCCGCGTCAACGAGATCCTCTGCGAGATCCTCAACTACGACCGCGAGGAGCTGGCTCGCCGGACCTTCTGGGACGTGACCCATCCCGGCGACCTGGAGGGGGAGCTCAGCGCCTTCGCCGCGCTGGTGCGCGGCGAGAGCCCCTGCTATTCGCTCGAGAGCCGATACCTGAGGAAAGGAGGAGGCACGGTCTGGGTGGACCTCAGCGTCTCGCTCCAGCGCGATTCGGCCGGCGAGCCGGCCTACGCGATCGCGGTCATCGAGGACATCTCGGAGAGGAAGGCGCTCGAGGTTGAGCTCCGTCGCGCCAAGGAGGCGGCCGAGGGGGCCAGCCAGGCCAAGGATGAGTTCCTCGCCAACGTCAGCCACGAGATCCGGACCCCCCTCAATGCGATCCTCGGGATGACGGAGCTGGTGCTGGATGCCCCCCTTTCCGACGATCAGCGCGAGTGCCTGGGCGCGGCCCGGTCGGCGGCGGAGAGCCTGTTGGGGATCGTCAACGACCTCCTGGACTTCGCCAAGATCGAGGCCGGCAAGGTGGAGCTCGACCATTCGGGGTTCGCCATGCGGGCCACGGTCGGCGACGCCCTCAGGGTGCTGGCCGCCCGTGCGACCATGAAGGGGCTGGACCTCCGCCTCGACGTCGAGGAGGGCGTCCCGGACGCGTTGCTCGGCGACGCCGGCCGGCTCCGCCAGGTGCTCATCAACCTGGTGGGAAATGCCGTCAAGTTCACGGAGGCCGGCAGGGTCACGGTCCGCATCGGCACGATTCCGTCGAGTCGAAAGCCTGCCCACGATGATCACGTCCACCTCAAGTTCGAGGTGATCGACACCGGTATCGGCATCCCGCGCGAGGCCCAGGAGCGGATCTTCCGCGCCTTCGAGCAGCAGGACACGTCGACCACCCGACGATTCGGGGGGACGGGCCTGGGACTCTCGATCGCCTCACGCCTGACCTCCCTCATGGGCGGCAAGCTCACGGTCGAGAGCGAGCCGGGCCGCGGCAGCACCTTCCGCTTCACGCTCCCGTTCGACCGGCCGAGGAACCTTGAAGGGCGGCGGCACCTTGCCGGAGCCGGGGCGACGTCGCCGGCTCTCGCCCGGTCCTCGTTGCGGATCCTGGTGGCGGAGGACGACGAGTTCAACTCGCGATACCTCGACCGGCTCCTGACGCGCCGCGGGCATTCCGTCCGCCAGGCCGGCAACGGCCGCGAGGCGCTCGAGCTGGCCCTCGAACGCCCCGGCGAGTTCGACCTCATGCTGCTCGACGTCCACATGCCCGAGCTCGACGGCTTCCACGTCATCCGGGCGATCCGGGAGCGAGAAGCCGCCGCCGGGGGGCACCTCCCGGTGATCGGCTTGACGGCAAGGTCGCGGCGAGAAGACCGCGACCTCTGCCTGGCGAGCGGGATGGATGAGTACCTGTCCAAGCCCATCAGGACCGACGACCTGTTCCGCGCCATCGACCGGTCGCGAGAGGCCGGACGCGGACGGTCAACGGCCGTGCCCCATCCCTCGGGCATCAGCTCGGTCCTCTCGCCGGGCCCACTCCTTTCGGCCTGCGGCGAGGACCAGGCGTTGCTCGACGAGATGTGCCGTTTCTTCCAGGAGGCCGCGCCCGCCCGCCTGGAGGAGCTGACGGCGTCCATCCGGCGGAACGACGCGGCGGCGATTCGCGAGGTCGCGCATCGGATCGCCGGCATGGTTTCCGCCTTTTCATCGCCCGCCGGCGACCTCGCCTGCCGGATCGAGGAAGAGGCGGCCGAGGGCCGGATTGACGGCTCGCGCGCCGCGGCGGATCGACTCGGGACGATGTTCCGCGAGATCCTGGCCGGCGTGGACGGATTGACCGTGGAATCGCTCGAGCAGCGGGCGGGCATCGGGACGAAAATTCATGATTGACGCGACCGGGTCGGGACGGAGACCGGGGTCCCTGGACGGGGGGGCCGCGCCGGCCTGACGGACTTCAGGAACGGCCTCTTTCGGGTCATCCCCAAGCCTCCTTCCGGCCCCGCTCATCCCAATCGCCGGCTCGAAGCGTCCTGCATACTGGCGCTTTCCACTCCATCCGGAGACGGTCCAATATCGGTCCGGGAGACGGAGCGATCCGACTGCTGATTCGTCGGTATCCTCTGCCGCCGAATCAGTAGCCAGACGGCCACCATCCACGTCACGCCCGCGGCCCAACCCGCGAGCACATCCGTCGGGTAATGGACGCCCAGATAGATCCGCGTCAGGCCGACGACGAGTGTGAGGAAGAACGCCAGGACCAGGAAATAGGCGCGTAGGCGTGCGCTCGTCATCAACCTCGACAGGATGAGGCCGATCGTCAGGTAGACGACGGCGGAGTTCATCGTGTGCCCGCTGGGGAAGCTCGAGAAGTAGGCCGTCGCCAGGCGAAGCGAGGGATCGGGCCGGGGCCGGTTGAAGACGGCCTTGAGCGCCACACTTGCCAGCAGGCCGCCGATGGTGGCCGGAAATAGGATGGCCAGCGCGAACCGTTCCCGCCGAATCCAGAGATAGCCCGCCACCGCGCCGACCACGAGGGTCAGGATCGAGATGCTCCCGAGCGAGGTCAGGTCCCGGACCGCATCCTCGAACCAGATCGGACCGATGGGCCGGCTCGGGTCGTCCGGATGCCTCAAGCGGAGGATCAACCAGTCGTCGAACCGCCGCGTGGACCCCTCGGCAACTCCGTCCGCGATCTCCAGAAAGCCCCAGACGGCGAGCATCCCGACGAGGAGCGCGGCCAGCATCAGCCAGTCTGCCGCCGCCAGGCGAGCCCGCAACGAGTGGACGTGCTTACGGACAATTTGGCCCACGTTCCACTACCTTTCGTCGTCCCTCGCGGGGGTCGATCTCCGTGCGCGGGGACGATCCTGCGCCTGGTCCTCTGGCACAATTTCCGCCGCCGGACGGTACGCGCGAAGAGTCCCGGATCGCATGGTGGCGAGCTCGAGCGAGCCTTCCTTGACGAGTCGCCGCGTCTCCTCGTCCTCGCCGTCCACACCGGTGTTCTGGTGCAGGATCGTCAGGACGCACCTCGAGCCTTTCCCCTGCACCTTGACGACGATCGCCGTGTGGTGGGGGAACGTCAGCGTCTGAGTGAGGATCGCACCGTCGGCGCGACGGCGCCGCTTGAAGAAGACGACGTCCTCGAACTGGAGGATATCGCCGGGCTGGACTTCCTTCAGCGACGGGACCTCGTCTCCCCAGATGCCGCGCCTCGCGTCCGGGCGTCTCGCACCGGATCGGCGAAGGGCCTGCACCGCCAGCGTGGTGCACTCGCCGTCGCCCACCTTCTTCCCGAGCTGGGACCGTGCATATTCCACGACCCGATCCGAGACCGACGGCGAGTCTGTCAGGAAGAGAACGAGAAGAAGAGTGAACATGAACTCGCCCGGAGCCTGGAGCCGTCAAGCGGGGATCTGGCCGGCGTTCGCGAGCCCCCGGGCGCCAGATGGCAATTCGTCAGCACGCCGCGAAGGCGGCCGGCGCGACGCCCGGAGACTCCGTATTCTCAAGAGTATCACAGACGATCCCGGCGATCAGCCAGATCAGGGAGACACCGCGTTCGTCGGCCTCTCGCTCGAGATGGCTGAGCAGGTCGCGAGAGAGGGTCACTCGAATCTCGGGCTTCGTGCTCATGGAAATCGACCTCGAAAGGGCTTCCGGTTCTGTTGCCGCCCAATCTCCTTGCAATTTACATGCCGCACTCGAACCGCCGTCCAGGCCCTCTTCTTGACGAGATCTCGCGATGTAACGGGCGGCGACGACGCGGATGCAGGCATCGTTGCTGCGAAATCCCGCTCACGCTCGGACCGACTCGTACATCTCCCTGAGGATCGAGGCGGACTTGCGGAGGAGCTCGATCTCGGCGGGGCTGATGGGGCTTTGGAGAACGGTCTCGGCGCCCCCGTGGCCGACGATGGTGGGGAGGCTCAGCGAGATGCCGTCGATGCCGAAGAGTCCCCGGATCGGGCTGCAGACGGTGAGGACGGTCTGTTCGTTCCGCAGGACGGCCTCCACGACGGTGCGGAGGGCGAGGCCGATGGCGTAGTATGTCGACTTCTTGCGCTGGATGATCTCGTAGGCCGCGTCTCGTGTCTGTTCGTAGATCCGCTGCATGACCGTTGCGTCGGCACGCCGGCCGTCCCGGCCCAGGAAATCGGCGATCGGGATGCCGGCGATCTTGGCCATGCTCCAGGCCGGCACCGCGCTGTCGCCGTGCTCGCCGAGGATGTAGGCGTGGACGCTCTGCGGGTTGATGTCGAAGTAGTCGCCGATCAGGAATCGGAACCGGGCCGTGTCGAGCGTGGTCCCGGAGCCGAAGACATGGCCCGGGGGAAGTCCGGCGACCTCCGCGGCGATCTCGGTGAGCACGTCGACGGGGTTGGTCGCGACCAGGATCGTCCCCCTGGGATTGGCGGCCACGACCTTCGGCACGATGTCCCGGATGACCCCCGCATTCTTCTGGATCAGCTCCAGCCGCGTCTGGCCCGGTCGCTGGTTGGCCCCGGCCGTGATCACCGTCAGGTCGCAGCCGGCGAGCAGGTCGTAGCCGCCGGCCCGGATCCGCATCGGGCTGACGAACGGCATGCCGTGGTTGAGGTCCATCGCCTCGCCCTCGGCACGGGCCTCATCCGCGTCGATCAGGATCAACTCGTTGGCCACGCCCGACTGCATGAGCGCGTAAGCGAATGACGCTCCGACCATCCCCGTTCCCACGAGGCCAACCTTGTTGCGAGGCGGCAATCCGGTCATGTCCTGGGTCCCATCGGGAGGTGGTGGTCGATTCGCCGGCCACTATACGCCTCCGAACGACTCGACGGGAAGTCCGCATCGATCCCTCGCCGGCTCCAATTTGTCCCGGCGCCCGGTGACCTCGCCGCCGAGGAGCCGGTATGATGGCACCGCGTCCGAACGGCTCCGTCAGGCTCGTGGTCGTCGCTCGCACTCCTGGCCGCCCATCCGAAGAGGAAACCCGCGCGATGGACCTCGATGTTCCCGATCCGGTTTCGCCGGGGGTGCCCGATTTCGCGATCCGCCCCGCGCGGATCGAGGACGCGGAGGCCCTGGTGAACCTCGTCCGCGAGCTGGCTGTCTATGAGAAGCTCGAGGAATTCGCCGTCGCGACGCCCGAGTCGTTCCGCCGCAACCTCTTCGGATCCCGGCCCTACGCGGAGACGTTCGTGGCCGAGGTGGGGGGCGTCGTCGTCGGGCTGGCGATGGCCTTCCCGACCTTCTCCACCTTCCGGGCCCAGCCCGGGTTGTACCTGGAGGACCTTTACGTCCAGCCCGCCCACCGCGGCCGTGGGATCGGCAAGGCCCTGCTCGCGACCCTGGCCAAATTGACCCGCGACCGCGGGTTTGGCAGGCTGGAATGGTCGGTCCTCGACTGGAACGCCCCCTCGATCGGCTTCTACCGATCGCTCGGGGCGCGGCCAATGGACGAGTGGACCATCTACCGGATCGACGACGCAGCCCTCGAACGCCTGGCGACGACGGCGCCGCCGATCGCTCGAGGCGAAGAAGGCCATCGGGCCGATTGATACGAAGGATGACTTCGGAATGAACGCCTCGCTCCAGCCGCACATCCTGGACCTCGCGGGCTACGTGCCCGGCGAGCAGCCCCAGGGGGGCGGTTTCATCAAGCTGAACACGAATGAGAACCCCTATCCGCCTTCTCCGCGGGTGATCTCGGCCCTCGCCGACGCGATCGGGGATCGGTTGCGGCTCTACCCCGATCCCCTCGCCACCGAGTTCCGCCGCGCCGCCGCGGATCTCCACGGCGTCTCGCCGGACATGATCATGGCCGGCAATGGCTCCGACGACATCCTGACCATCCTCACGCGGGCCTTCGTGGGCGTGGGGGAGATCGCCGCGTATCCGACCCCGAGCTATCTCCTCTACTCGACCCTGATCCGGATTCAGGACGGCCGGGAGCACGTGGTCCCGTTCTCCGCCGACTGGAAGCTTCGCCCGGCGGACGTCGCTCGTGCCGGGCTCAAGCTCGTCTACCTGGCCAACCCCAATAGCCCATCCGGCACGGCGCTCTCGCGGGGCGAGGTTGCCGACCTGGCGGCCGCCCTCCCCTGCCCGCTCGTCGTCGATGAGGCCTACGGCGACTTCGCGGACGAGCACGCCATCCCCCTGGTCCGCGATTTCCCCAACGTGATCGTCACGCGGACCTTCAGCAAGGGTTACAGCCTGGCGGGGATCCGACTCGGTTACCTGATCGCCCGGCCCGAGATCGTCGAGCAGCTCGTCAAGGTGAAGGATTCCTACAATTGCGACGCCCTGAGCCTGGTCGCCGGCACGGCCGCGCTCCGGGACCAGGACTATCACGACCGGATGCGCGACCGGGTGGTCGCGACGAGAAGCCGCCTGACCGCCGCCCTGCGCAAGATGGGCTACTCCGTGCCCGACAGCCAGGCCAACTTCGTCTGGGCCACCGGCGGGCCGCCGGCCGAGCCGACCTTCGCCCGATTGAAGGAGCGGAAGATCCTCGTCCGCCTGATGAAGTATGAGGGAATGGAGCCGGGCCTGCGGATCAGCATCGGGACCGACGCGGAGATCGACCGCCTGCTGGAGGTCTGGAACGAGACGGCCTGACCGAAACGTGTGACCAATAGGATCGACTGCCTTGAACGAAGTCCAACGTACCGCGGAGATCGTCCGCAAGACCCGCGAGACCGACATCCGCCTGACGCTCGACCTGGACGGCCAGGGCCGGTCCGAGATCGCCTCGGGCGTGGGGTTCCTGGACCACATGCTCGAGCTCTTCGCCCGGCACGCCCTCGTCGACCTGACGGTCGCCTGCAAGGGCGATACGCAGGTGGACGACCACCACTCCACCGAGGACGTCGGCCTCTGCCTGGGACAGGCCATCGACCGGGCCCTGGGCAACCGGGCCGGGATCCGCCGATACGGACACGCGATCCTGCCGATGGACGAGACCCTGGTCACCTGCGCGGTGGACCTGGGAGGCCGGCCCTTTTTCGCCTGGGACGCGACGTTCCCGACCGCGAAGGTCGGCACCTTCGACACCGAGCTCGTCGTCGATTTCTGGCAGGCGGTCTGCACCCAGGGTCGGATGAACCTGCACGTCTTGCTCCACTACGGGCGGAACTCGCACCACATCAGCGAGGCGATCTTCAAGGGGCTGGCGCGGGCGATCCGCCACGCGGCGGAGCCGGACCCGAGGTCGGCCGAGATCCCCTCGACGAAAGGCGTGCTCTGATGCCCGAGGACCTGAGCGGGATGTTCGAAGCGACGAGCCTGCCGCTCGGGGACGACGTCCCCGGCCCGGTCGAACCGGAGAGGCGGCCGGGACGTTCCCATCTCGGGTCGGCGATCAACGCCGGCCTGGTCGTCCTGGCCTTCGCGCTGCTGGGCCTGGTCCTCTGGCGGAATCGCGAGAAGATCTCGCAGGTCTTCTCCCACCCGCTCGACTATCGCCTCCTGGGCCTCGGGATCCTGATCTTCCAGCTCAGCCTGATCGTCACCTACGTTCGCTGGTATCTGCTCGTCCGCGTGATCGAGCCGCGATTCAAGCTCCGGTCGACGATGCTGCTGGGCTCCATCGGCTATGTCTTCAATCAAGTGATCCCCGGCGCGGTCGGCGGCGACCTGATCAAGGCCGCCTATCTGGTCCGCATGCACATCCGCAAGACGCAAGCCGTGGCCTCCATGATCATCGATCGGATTGTCGGCCTGATCGGGCTGTTCGTCCTGGCGACCATCGCGGGCGCCGTGTTCTGGGGCTCGGCCCCGGTCGAGATCCGCCGCCTGATCGTCGCGGCCTGGATCGCCACCGGGGCGGGCTTCCTGCTCCTGGTCGCGGTCCTTTTCGGCGTCTTCACGCGAATGGCCCGCTCACGCACTTCGGAAGGCGAGGCGCAAGGCCACGGCAAGCTCGCGGGCATCGCGACGGAGCTCAGGTCGATGTCATCGACCTACCGGACCCGGCTGGACGTGGTCGCGGCCGGCATTCTCCTCTCGATGATCGGACACTCGTTGAACGTCCTGGCCTTCTACCTGATGAGCCGGATGCTCTTCCTCGACAGCCTGCCCACCACGCTCGGGCAGCACTTCCTGATGGTCCCCCTGACGCTCTTCACGATGGTCGTCCCGCTGCCGTTCGGCGCGCTCGGCCTCAGCGAGGGTGTCAGCGACCAGATCGGCAACCTCGTGGACCACCCCGGCGGCGCGCTCGCCATGCTCGGCTTCCGGGTCCTGATGTATGCCTGCGGGCTGATCAGCGCGTGCGTCTACCTGGCGAACATCCGCGAGGTGAAGGGGCTGTCCGCCGAGGCCCATCACCTCGAAGAGGAGATCGAGGACGGGACCGTCGGTGACGAGGTCCCGTAAGACCCCGATCCTAGCCGGCCTTGCGGATGGCGAGCAGCTTGCCGTCCTTCTTGCCGACGACGTAGCGGTCACCCTTCGCGGGCTCGAAGGACTCCGCCTTGCCCACCGACTCCTTCCAGCCGAACTTCAGCGTCCCGGGCCGGCAGAGTTCATGGGTCCTCGTGTACCGCGGCTCCAGGGTGAAGTGCTCGCCGTCGAGCTCATATTCGAACGCCTCTCCGGCCTCGTTGGCGACCTCGAAGGAGGAGGCCGCCGACCGCGGCCGCGCGAAGACCTGGACCGCGTAATACCTGCCCGACTTCTCTCCGTGTGCGACCGCCATGCCGGCCTCGGTGGCGTCCGGGTCGAGCATGTTCTTGCGATGACCCGGGGAGTTCTTCCAGTTCTCCACGAAGCCCTTCGCCAGGGCCTCGGTTTCGAAGCCCTCCGAGTTGAACTCGTAGGCGATGTTCTCCGCCAGGACGCAGAATTCATATTCGTGCTTCTTGACGCGTTCGCCCGGGTTGCTCCCGTCGGCCTCGTGGCCGTACTTGTCGTCCTCGGCCATGAACCGGGCGAAGTCCCGGGCCGTCGCCGTCAGCTTGTCATCTCGCTTCAGTTCCCCCTTCCCCTGCTCCTTGCGAAAGCCGTTGGTCTCCTTCAGCAGGAGTTTCGCGACCTGATCCAGGTCGGGCTTATTCGCCGGCTCGTCGAAGTCCCCCGCGCGAGCCGATACATGGGCGCCTTCAGAGAGCACGAGCACCGCCGCGAGCAAGGACGTCGTCAGCATGGGGACTGTTCTCCGAAATCGAGAAGGGTGAGGTGCCGCTGCCAGACGACGGAATGGAGGATCGACCGTTGCGGATCTGCTACACTTGCGAGCGGCAGGGGCCTCCGCCATGACGGCCCCGCCGAACCCAACTCAGCGACGTGGGGGTAGCGTGAGCCCTCCGGAATCGACGCCAGCCACAAGTCGAATGATACCATCTGCGCCGATTGCTGTCGTCATCACCCTCGAACGCCGCCGGTCGGCACGCGGGTCTGGAAACTCACTCGCCAGGCTCGTGCTCCTGATAGGAGTCCCGCTGCTCGGTTGCGTCCCGGCCGAGGAGGCCGGCCCGGTCGCGACCGTTCGCAAGGCTGATCCCGAGCCCCGGCAACGGCTGCTGACTCTCGACCTCGGTGAGGACGGTACGAGAGTCTTTGCCTTCTCTCCCGACGGCTCGAGAATCGCTACGGCATCCCGGCGCGGGACGATTCGGGAATGGGATCTCGCCTCGGGTGCAATCGTCCGCGAGGCGGCCGTGGGGATCTGGCTCCCGACGTCGCTGGCCTACTCTCCCGATGGTTCGACCGCCGCGATCGGACTTCACCGCGAAGCGATCGACGCGACCACGGCAGGCGACGGGCCCCGGGATCGATGGGGGATCGGCCTGATCGACTGGTGCCGTCAGGCCGTTCGGACGGTGATCTCCGATAGGTTCCATGAAGGGGCACGCCTCGCCTTCACGCCGGATGGCAAGACGCTGATCTCCTCGCACATGGGAGGGATCTTACTCCTCGACCCGTCCAGCGAACGAAGGACCGAGATTGCGTCCGACGAGTTGCGGACGGCGAACGGCGAGCCCCTGCCCTTCGTCGAGCACATGGTGATGCCGACGCACGGCGATGGAATACTCATCGGTGACGACCGCTGGCTCGTGGCGCTGGACCTCGCCACCCACAAGCCTAACAGGTCATTCCGCCTGGGAGGCGATTCGCTCTACGCATTGTCATCCGACCCCGATGGCTCGACTCTCGTCTCGGCGGGCCGTGACCATCGTGTGATACTTCGTGACGGCATCACCGGCGCCGTTCGGGCGATCCTATGCGGGGAGAATCATGGGCAAGATTTCCATCGTGTGCTCGACGCCCGATTTGCGGGTCGGCAGATCATCACGGCGCACCTCGATCGCAGTGTGAGATTCTGGGATCCGGACGGACGCCGACTCATCCGGACCGTCGTGTTGCCGATCGACGACCATTGGGCCACCATATCCATGCGGATCGCCCCGGACGGAGGCTCCGTCGCGGTCGTCGGCTCGGTTCTGGAGGACGGGATTCGATACGAGGAGCCGGGCTGTCGAGTCATCCTCGTCATCCGGCTCTGAAGCGAAGGTGACGCGTCGGGGAAACTCAGCCCGAGTCCGATCCGACGATCGCATCCCTTTACCCCCTCGCGCGGAATGTCGTACTGTGGCTACCTACGTCCCCGACCCGCCGCGATGCGTACGACGCCGCATCGCCGCTCCGGTCCGCCTCGATCGAGGCCGCCGGCTGGGCTGCGCTCGGGGATGCAGCACAGGATTCGCGGAATGCCACGTCTGTTCGCGCAGTTGTTTCAGCGCAAGCCCGTCGGCGAGCTCATCAAGGAGCTGGACTCGGGGGATCGGCTCCATCGGCGGCTCGGGCCCTTCGAGCTCATGGCGCTGGGCGTCGGCGCGACGATCGGCGTCGGGTTGTACGTCTCGACGGGGGAGGTGGCGCGTGAATTCGCCGGGCCGTCGATCATGGTCTCGTTGCTGCTGGCCGCGGTGGGCTGCGGCTTCGCCGCGCTCTGCTACTCCGAGCTCGCCAGCATGGTCCCGGTCGCCGGCAGCGCCTATACGTATGCCTATGCGACTCTCGGCGAGCTCGTCGCCTGGATCATCGGCTGGGACCTGATCCTGGAGTATGCCATCGGCTCCTGCTACGTCGCCAACGGCTGGTCCAACTACTTCGATTCTCTGCTCCGGAATGCCTTCCACCTCCACCTGGATCCTCGATTGCTGTCGCCGCCCTGGGACTTCGACTTCGCCACCAGGAGCTTCGTCCAGAAGATGGTGACGCTTCAGGATGGAACTCAGGCCCTGGCCTGGTTCAACCTGCCTGCGGTCCTCATCACGGCGATCATCACGGCCATCCTGGTCGTGGGGATCAAGGAGAGCGCAGGGTTCAACGCGGGCATGGTGCTGGTCAACGTGGCCGTCGTCCTCACGGTGATCGGGGTCGGGTCGTTCTACGTCAACTCCGACAACTGGCAGCCGTTCCTCCACAAGGATACGGGGATGAGCGGGATCGCCCTGGGCGCCGCCCGGATCTTCATCGCCTACATCGGGTTCGACTCGATCTCGACGCATGCCGAGGAAGCCCGGAGGCCGCAGCGGGACCTGGCGCTCGGCATCCTTGGCGCGCTCGTGGTCTGCACCGTCCTCTTCGTCGGTACGGCGGCCGTGCTGACGGGCATGATCCCCTATCAGCAAATCTCGCAGTCCGCGCCGCTGGCCTCCGCGCTCCAGTCCAAGGGGCTCCTCTTCGCGGGCGGGCTCGTGACGGTCGGGATTCTCGCGGGGATGACGACCTCGCTCCTGGTCGGCAACCTCAGCCAGGCGCGGGTGCTGATGGCCATGGCCCGCGACGGCCTCCTCCCCACCTCGTTTTTCGCCGAGGTCCACCCACGCTTCAAGACGCCCTGGAAATCGACGATCCTGGTCGGCGTGATCGTGGCCCTGGGCGGGGCTCTCGCGCCCCTCGGCTTCCTCGCGGATCTGGTGAGCATCGGCACCCTCTTCGCCTTCGTCATCGTATCCGCCGCGGTCTGGATCCTCCGCGCGACCGACCCCGACGTCCCGCGCCCGTTCCGCGTCCCCTACGCCCCGTTCGTCTCGATCATGGGCGTGCTGGTCAACGGCGGCCTGATGTTCTGGCTGGGCCGGGACAACTGGATCCGCCTCCTCGCCTGGCTGGCCGTCGGGCTCTGCATCTACTTCCTGTACAGCCGGAGGCACTCGCTGCTTGGCCATCGGCTCAGGGAGCCGCAAGCGAGCTTGTTGCGGGAGGAACTCCCCGAACCCGCGATGCCCGATTGATCCGCCTCCCGGGGGAGCGAACAATACCCCGCGAAGCACCCCATGACGTCACCACGCGCGATCTCGATGATGGTCCTCTTCGGACTCTTGCCGACCGTCTCCCCGGCGGCAGATCCCGGCGACCGCATGCCGCTCTCGGTGCGGCCCGGGGAGACGATCGAACGCTCGCTGGGGAGAGTCTCGGCAGGGCACACCTACCGGTTCGGGGCCTCGATCCGGGCCCCGGCCGATCCCGTGGAAGGCACGCGGGTTCAGCTCCGCCTCGCGGGGACGGTCGCCCTGGACAAGGTCCTCCACGCGGGCGATCCCGACGTTTCGATCCACGTCCGGCCCCGAGGCGAAGGCGATGCGGCGCTTCGGATCCGTCGGACGGCTCCTGGGGATCGTCCCGCGCTGGAACTCGGCGTGGATTGGGGAGAAGTCCCGCTCACCGAGGCCGAACGTCCCGCCATCGAGGCCGAGCCCAACAACTCCTGGCAGGAGGCGAACCGTCTCGACCTCGGCCGTGACGTCTACGGCAGCGGCGACGACGTCGATTACCTGGCCAGCTCGCTCGACGGGAAATCTGGCCTCGACTGGTTTCGATTCGAGATCGCCGGCGACCGGCCGGTCCTCGCCTCGTTTCACCTGGATCTCCTCGATCGCGACGTCTCGGCCAATCTCCGGCTCCATTCGATCGACCCGAGGACGAATTCCCCGGTGCCCTATCTCCCGGGCAAGGACCCGATGGAGATCATTCACGATCGTGAGAAGGCGAGATACTCGATCCACATCACGCGGACGTTGACGAGAGGGACGTACTACCTCGAGGTCAACGCGAATCACCCGTCCTACATCCTTCGCACCCGGACAATGTCCGTGCCCCCGTACGAGGATCCCGGGCAGGCGGTCGAGGCCGGTCTGCATTACATCCTCGGCGCGGGGGATGCGTGGTTCGCGCAGGTCCCGCGGGCCGGAAGCATCGACGCCCGCGTCGACAACATCCACGACACCGGCACGCGCTGCACGGCCTGCCACGCCGCGAGCTTCCCGCTCGAGGCCGGCCTCGTGGCCCATCGGAATGGGTATCCGATCCGCGACAGGGAAGCCTTCCAGTATCTCGCGGACCGCCTGGCCTCGTCGGTTACGCCCCTCTACGGACCGGACGGGCTCTACTGGCAGCGATACATCGCGTCGCCGCTCCAGAGCCAGGGTTCGCAGGGAGGGATTCTCGCCGATATCGACCGCGAAATCACGGGCGAGGATTCACCGGCCGTGCTCCGATTCGCCCCCTTCCTGAAGGCCGCCTGGCTGGATCGGAGGGAGCTGCCCGAGGACGAGGCGAATGCCGTCGTCCCCGTCGACAGCAAGTTCGGTGCGGCCTGGCGGGACTGGAGGGTCCTGAAGGAGGCCGCGCGTCGGACCGGCCGCAAGGACTACGCGGAGGCGGCTTCGAACCTCGCGGCGGTGGTCGGCAGCCAGCGGTCGGACCTCCGCGCGGAGAACCTCCAGGACCGCATCAACCGACTCATCGCCTGGTCGCTCATGGATCGCGACGGCAACGCCGCCAAGATCCGCCGCGAATCGAACCGGCTGATCGCCCTCCAGAATCCCGACGGCGGCTGGCACGAGTCGTCGGACGGCCCTGGCCCGAGCGCCGTCTATGCGACCGGCCAGCTCGTCGACGCCCTCATGACCGCCGGATTCCGCGCGGATCACCCGGCGATCGCGCGGGCACTCCGCTACCTCCTCTCGCAGCAAGGCGACTTCGGTGGCTGGTTCCAGACGGAGACGCACGAGAACTTCCGCACGCCCATGCGAGAGACGCTCTACGCCGTGACGGCCCTGGCGCGGGGATTTCCCGCCGCGGGCGGTCCCGGCAAGTCGTGGGGGAACCGCAGCGGCGGGGCCGCGCGGCTTCCGCGAGACGCCTCGGTCGTCGGGACGCTCGATGCACTGGAAGATCTCTGGGACGTGCCCACGGAAGAGCGAGCCAGGTTCGCCCGAGAGATCGCGAGGTCCCTCGACCATCCCGATCCGATGGTCCGAGCTTCCGCGGCCGCCTGCCTGGGCCGGCTCGGGTGCGCCGAGTCGTCCGCGCCGCTGGCCCGGTCGCTGGGCGATCCTTCCAAGCTGGTCTGGCGTGCCGCCGCCTGGGCGATCCGCCGGATCGGCAACCGGGGCGGAGGGATCGACGCCATCCGCGCCGCGTTGACCTCGCCCGACCCGGCGACTCGCCGCGGGGCGGCGAGGATCTTCGCCTACCAGCTCGCCGGGCTCGATGAGCGCGTGGACCTCGGAACGACGCTGCTCGATCGGACCGGCGACGGCGACCTCCTGACGCGTCTCCACGCCGTCAAGTCCCTCCGCCAGTGGTTCTATCGCACGAACGACGACCGGCTCCGGCGCCGGATCGTCGCGACCTTCCTCGCCCGGATGGGAGAGGCCCTCGATCCGGTCACGCGCAAGAACCTGGTGGAGGGACTCTACATCGTGCTCGACGAGAACCTGGGCGGAGGGATCAGCCTCCAGCGGAGCATCGCGGTCCTCCCCCCCGAATTTCGCAACCGGATCCTGGCGGCCAGGGTCGAGGTCGAGCGAGAGGCCCTCCTGACGCCGATCCTGGCGGCACTCGAGGGGGGCGACGCGCGGCAGCGATCCGCCCTCCTCGCGGCGTTCGACGGGTCGTTCCTGGGCGGCCGCGGCTACGCACGGCAGCCCGAATCCGCGCTCGACATCGGCAACGACCGGGAGTTCGGATTCCTGTACGAGATCCCGGCCCGGGAGCTCGATCGGGCTTTCCAGGCCCTGCTCGCCGATCCGGGGCTGGATCCGGTCTCGAGGCGGCGGCGCATCGAGCTGTCGGCGTTCTTCAAGCTCCCCGCGAGGACGACCGATGGAGTGATCCAGACTCGGATCCTCGACACCCTCGAGGACGAGGACTCCTCGGTTCGCGAGGCCGCGCGCGGAGTCGTCTCACGCGACCTCGCCCTCACCGGCGCGGAGGACGATGCGAAGCGGATGGCCAGGCTCCTGGCGTTCCTGAAGTCGGGGAACTCCGCCGAGTCTCGCGCCGCGGTGATCGCCGCCATCGGACGGAACTTGCGATTGGGGAGTCTCCCGGAGATTCGAGACGCGATCCGCGCGATGGCGAACGATCCGTCGGTCGCCGCCGATCTGCTGCCGATGATCGGGCGAGCGGATTTCAGCCGCGACGAACGACTGGGGATCATCGATCGGGCCTGGCCCCGGGCCTCGAAACAGCAGAGGCTCGACTCGCTCGATGTCCTCTTCAGCCAGCCGGACCCGCCGGACCGTGCCGAGCCCGAGGCGATGGGGCTGTCGATCCTCCGCCGCGCCTCGGTCGACGCGTCCCCCGAGGTCCGGGAGCACGCCCTGGAGGCCGTGGGCCGCCTCCGGACGCTCAGGGGAGGGCCGGCGGGGACGCGGCTCATGCTCGGGGCGCTGGCCGACGATACGCCGGAAATCCGACGGTTGGGCCTGGTGCTGACGTCGTCCTCCACCGCGTTCTGGGACCTCCCCGACGCGCAGGAGCACCTTTGCCGCCTGCTCCTCGATCCCGATGCGATGGTCCGGTCCGATGCGCTCGACCTGGCCCGGCACCATCGCCTCGCCGCTCGGTTCCCGGCCATCGCCCGCCGCGTGAAGGCCGTCTCGGCCGACCCGGCGCTCGCGGACAGGGCGCTCTCGATGCTTCGCGCAGCCGGCGCCGATCCCGCCCGCATCGAGGCGGACGTCAATCTCGCGGCGAGCCCCCCTCCGGACCTGGAGACCTTTCGCCTCCGGATCAATCCCCTGCTCTACCGGCCGTCGGCGGACGGCCAGTCCTGTGCAAGCTGCCACGGCAGCCACGCCGTGCTTCGGATCGTGCCGCCCAGGGACGGGGGGGGACCGGACGCGGAAGGGCTGATGATCAACTATCGTTCCGTGCTCAAGGTGATCAATCCGGGCCGGCCGGAATCCAGCCTGTTCGTCCGCAAGCCGCGAAGTCCCGCCGGTGTCGGGCTCCCGGATTCGGCCAGCCCGACGGGCATGACGCATGCGGGCGGCCGTCGCTGGGACGGCGAGGACGAGTCGATTTCCGGGTCGATCCTGGACTGGATACGAAACACGACCGGCACGAAACGGCCATGACGGCGGGGAGCCGCACGGTCGAAATCTCGTCAATTCGCGACGGACTCTGAATTCCTGTAGACGGAATCATGAAGAGTTCTTATGATTCGCCTCATGCTCGTCCCGGCGCACACCTCATTGCCCGGGTCGGGTCAGTGAAGGGCTCTTCCCTCCCAGATCCCCGGGACTCGGCCTTCCCTCCCGGTCCGGTTCCGCATTTAAACGCTATCCCCCGCCACCGATCCCGGGCGTTTGCAGGGCCGCGGGATGGACTCACCACGGGCTTCGTTGCGTCCCCGTGCGGCGGGCAGGCGACAGAAGTGACGCGTCGGGCCTCTCGTTACATCGCATCGAGACTTGGGAGCCGATGGGATGACCGATTTCTGGCTGCTGGACCGGATCCGGGCACGAGTCTTCGTCGTCGATCTTCCGGGCCTGACCCGTAGCCGAGAGCGTTTTCTGATCAGGAGCTGCTGGCGGCTGGCGGTGAGGGCCCGACGCGCAGGGATTCCCTTCGGTACGGTCTGGGGTCAGATCGGCAACGTCGCCAATCTCACGATCCAGAGGATGCGAACCGAGCAGGAACGAGAGACCTTCTCGGCGATCATGCAGCGCCTTCGCATGGAGCTTTCCGACGCGTACCGCATGCCCGTTCGAAAAGCCGGTTGACCGATCCGAGCTCGACCGCAATCGCATGATCTGCGCTCGGCCATAGATAACTGGAGTCGCCGCTTCCAAAGGATAGATTTGCTTGCATGTCCTTCGGTGCATCTCATCCGCCTCCCCTCCCGGCCACGAGTCGGTGCGAGAAGGCCGTCGCGGAGCGACGGCAATTTGGTGGAATCGGGTTGAAAGTACGGCCAGCGCAGGCGAACATGGCTGGTCCTGATCGCCTCGTCTCAACCCCGAATCCACCAGAATTCAAGACCACGCACCACCAACGATGAGCGGCTCCGGTCGAGCCTCGGCCGGAAACGGTCGACACCGAAGAGGTCTTTCATGCGCCTGCCACGACGGCTCGTCATCGATCGCACTTGCAGGAGAGGATGGCGGTCGTCGTCTGATCGCCCTGTCGCGAGATCCCTCATCCTGAACCTCGATGCCCTGGAGCGGCGGGAGCTGCTGACCGCAAGCTCCAGCTCGGCGTATCCGCTGCTCGTGCAGCTCGACACCCTGCCGGCCGCGACCCTCACGGCGTGGCTGGCGGACAAGGACGTCTCCGTGTCCCAGTCCGGCCTGCCGCAGGTCATGAAGGTGACGGGCCCTGATGACGTCCTGACTCGGATGTCATCCTGGCTTGCCGGGACCCGGGGCCTCGGGTACGTGGAACGGGCGAGTGCGCTGAGCATCGATCAGTCGGCCAACGACCCGTCCTTCGCCAATGGCTCGATGTGGGGGCTCAGCGGCACCTATGGCATCGGCGCGACCACGGCCTGGGATACGACCACCGGGGCCACGTCGGTCGTCGTCGCCGACCTCGACACCGGGGCGGATTACAATCATCCCGACCTCTATCAGAATATCTGGATCAACCAGCAGGAGATCCCCGCGACTCGACTCGCGAACCTGAAGGACTTCGACGGCGATGGGCTGATCACCTTCTACGACCTGAATTACACGGCCGCGGACGGGTCGCACCCGGACCAGGGAGCCGGCAAGATCACGGACATCAACGGCGACGGCCGGATCGACGCATCCGACATCCTGGCGCCGATGCAGAAGAATGCCGACGGAACCGACAAGGGCCTGGGGGGGTGGGCCGACGGCGTCTCGCAGGACGGAGACACCAGCCACCTCGACGACCTCGTCGGCTGGAACTTCGTGAACAACACCAACGATCCCTTCGACGACAACGGCCACGGCACGCACACGGCGGGGACCATCGGTGCGATCGGGAATAACGGCACGGGCGTGACCGGGATCAACTGGCGGGTCCAGATCATGCCCCTCAAGTTCCTGGACTCCACCGGCAACGGGTCGGACTTCGCCGCCGCGTCGGCCCTCCAGTATGCCGCCGACCATGGGGCCAGGATCTCGAACAACAGCTACGGCGGCGGCGATGGGGGTTCCATCCTGAGCACGGCGATCACGTACGCCGCCGGCAAGGGGGACGTCTTCGTGGCCGCCGCCGGGAATTCCGGCGCGAATACCGACGTCACGCCGAACTACCCGTCGGGCTACTCCAACGACAACATCATCTCCGTGGCCGCGATCGGGAGCGACGGCACGCTCGCGAGCTTCTCGAACTATGGCGCGACGAGCGTCGACATCGCCGCCCCGGGAGTCGGCATCCTCAGCACCTACCCGAATTCTCGCTACGCCAGCATGAGCGGCACGTCCATGGCGACTCCGCACGTCGCGGGCACCGCGGCGCTCCTGCTGGCCCTCCATCCGACCTGGACGTACTCCCAGATCATCCAGCGAATCCTCACCACGACGACGGCCGACTCCGCCGTCGTCGGCAAGACCGTGACCGGGGGGATCCTCAATGCAGGGGCGGCCCTGACCGACCCGTCCGCCGGCAGGGCCACGTATACGTCCACCGACACGACGACGAGCGGGAACTGGCAGGGGACCTACGGCCAGGATGGCTACTCGTTCCCCGCCGGCTCGACCTCCTACCCGTCGTACGCCACGGTGAGCGTCCCGGGCTCTTACCTCTACACCTGGGCCGGCTCGACGACCGACACCAGGGCCCCACTCCTACCCGGCTCGACGAACCGCAAGGCGTCGACCTGGTACAGCCCCACCACATTCAGCTTCGACGTGACCATCAGCGATGGACTCCTCCATCCCATCAGCCTCTACGCCCTCGACTGGGATGGACTCGGCCGCGCCGAGCAGATCCAGGTCGTCGACGTGAACAGCGGCAAGGTCCTCGACACCCGCACCATCTCCGGGTTCCAGAACGGGGTCTACCTGACCTGGAAGGTCTCCGGCCACGTCCAGTTCCGGGTCACTCGCACGGCGGGATCCAACGCCGTCATCGGCGGCCTCTTCTTCGGATACGTGCCCAAGGGGGGAGGCAGCGCCGCATTCTCCTCCTCGGACGCGACGACATCGGGGAACTGGCAGGGGAGCTTCGGGCAGGACGGTTACTCCTTCCCGAACGGTGTCTCCGCCCTGCCGACCTATGCCACGGCCAGCGTCGCCGGCACTTACCTCTACACCTGGGCCAGCTCGACGACCGACGCCAGGGCCCCGCTCATGCCGGGCTCGAACAATCGCGTCGCCGCCACCTGGTACAGCCCGACTTCGTTCACCCTCGACGTCTCGATCTCCGACGGCCTGGCCCATTCCGTCAGCCTCTACGCCCTCGACTGGGACAAGGCGGGTCGCGCCGAGCAGGTCCAGGTCGTCGACCCGACCACCGGCTCGGTCCTCGACACCCGCACCATCTCCGGGTTCCAGAACGGGGTCTACCTGACCTGGAAAGTCTCCGGCCACGTCCAGTTCCGGGTCATTCGCACCGCCGGGCCCAACGCCGTCATCGGCGGCCTCTTCTTCGGTTCGGGAGGCACCGCCGCCGCATTCTCATCAACGGATGCGACGACATCCGGGAGCTGGCAGGGGACCTACGGCAAGGACGGCTACTCCTTCCCGAACGGGGTGCTCTCTCTCCCGTCCTATACCACGGCCGGCGTCGCCTCTGCATACATCTACACCTGGGCCGCCTCGACGACCGACACCAGGGCCCCGCTCATGCCGGGCTCGAACAATCGCGTCGCCGCCACCTGGTACAGCCCGACTTCGTTCACCCTCGACGTCTCGATCTCCGACGGCCTGGCCCATTCCGTCAGCCTCTACGCCCTCGACTGGGACAAGGCGGGTCGCGCCGAGCAGGTCCAGGTCGTCGACCCGACCACCGGCTCGGTCCTCGACACCCGCACCATCTCCGGGTTCCAGAACGGGGTCTACCTGACCTGGAAGGTCTCCGGCCACGTCCAGTTCCGGGTCACTCGCACCGCCGGGCCCAACGCCGTCATCGGCGGCCTCTTCTTCGGTTGAGGCTTGCGGCGGCCGGGCGGAGTTTGCTCACCCGAGGGTGTCTCTTGATATGGGATATCGGTCGCTCGCCGAGTGCCTTCAGGATCTGAGACGGGCCGGGCAGCTCGTCGTGATCGAGGAAGAGGTCGACCCCTGCCTGGTGCTCGCGGCCATCCAACGGCGAGTGTATCAGGCGGGGGGGCCCGCGATCCTCCATCGTCGCGTCCGGGGCTCGCCGTTCCCCGCCGTGAGCAACCTCTTCGGCACGATGGACCGGGCCCGATTCCTCTTCCGAGACACCCTGGATGCCGTCCGCCAGCTCGTCGAGCTGAAGGCGGATCCGGCCGCGGCGGCCCGCTCCCCCTGGAAGTTCCGCGCAGTCCCGCGGACTCTCTGGAGCCTCCGCCCGCGAATCGTGAAACATGGCCCGATCCTCGACGGCCTCACGACGGTCCTCGACCTCCCGGCGGTCAAGTCCTGGCCCGGCGACGGCGGCCCTTTCGTCACCCTGCCCCAGGTCTACACCGAGGACCCCGACCGCCCGGGACTTTCTCATGCGAACCTCGGCATGTATCGAGTTCAGCTCTCCGGCAATCGCTACGAGCCGGGCCGGGAGGTTGGTCTCCACTACCAGATCCACAGGGGGATCGGCATCCATCACGCCGCCGCGATCCGCCGGGGAGAGCCGCTGCAGGTGAACATCATCGTCGGCGGCCCTCCGGCCCTGGCGGTCGCCGCCGTGATGCCCCTGCCCGAGGGGCTCTCCGAGCTGATGTTCGCCGGTGCGCTCGGCGGACGCCGGCCCGCGATGGTCCGGGTCCCAGGCGGCCTGCCGATGCCGGCCGAGGCCGACTTCGTCATCCGCGGCACGATCGATCCGGACGCCCGGAAGCCGGAAGGTCCCTTCGGCGACCACCTGGGGTATTACAGCCTGGCCCATGACTTCCCCTTCGTCCGCGTCGAGGCGGTCCACCACCGCCGAGGCGCCGTCTGGCCGTTCACGACGGTCGGGCGCCCTCCCCAGGAAGACACGACCTTCGGGGCGCTCATCCACGAGCTGACGGGCCCGATCATCCCCACGGTCGTCCCCGGGGCCCGCGCCGTCCACGCGGTCGACGACGCCGGCGTGCACCCTCTGCTCCTGGCGATCGCCAGCGAACGATACGTCCCCTACGCCGCGGTCCGCCGGCCCCAGGAGATCCTTACCGTCGCCAACGCCATCCTCGGCCAGGGCCAGCTCTCCCTGGCGAAATACCTCCTGATCGCCGCGGAGGAGGATGACCCGACGCTCGCCATCCACGACATCGCGGCATTCTTGCGGCATCTCCTCGAGCGGATCGACTGGGCCGAGGACCTGCACTTCCAGACCCGAACGACCATCGACACGCTCGATTACTCGGGCCACGGCCTCAACGCCGGCTCGAAGGTCGTGATGGCCGCCGCCGGGCCGCGGCGCCGGGAGCTACCCGGTGAACTCCCACCGTCGCTGCGATTGCCCGACGGCTTCGGCGGACCACGCGTCGCCCTGCCCGGCGTCCTGGTCGTCGGGGGCCCGGCCTTCACCCCAACGAACGATCACGTTCGCACCTTCTGCCGGGAGCATGACCCGGACGACCCGATCCGTCGCTTCCCCCTGATCGTGATCGCGGACGACAGCGAGTTCACCGCGCGGAACCTCCGGAACTTCCTCTGGGTCACGTTCACCCGGTCCAATCCCGCCGCCGACATCGACGGCATCGACGCCTTCACCGAGCAGAAACACTGGGGCTGCCGCGGCCCGCTCGTCATCGACGCACGGTCCAAGCCGCACCATGCCCCCCCGCTCGTCGAGGATCCCGACGTCGAGCGGAAGGTGGACGCTCTCGCCGCGCCCGGGGGTCCGCTGCACGGCATCTTCTGACTCTCGTCCGCCGACCGCGAGCGATCCCACCGTGGCCCTCCCGCGCCCCCGGTGGATGTCCCTCCGGCCCCGGATCCGGTAACATTCGTATCCGGATCCCCTTGACCATGGAGCCGACGAGCCTCGAATGCCACCCGAGACGAACGAAAATCGACCGAGCCACGAGGACCACGCGATCCTCCCTCCGGCCCCGGAAATCCCCGCGGAGGACCATCCCTCGGGTCTCGTCGCGGACATGATCGAGGCGGGCGCATGGCCCGCCCCCGCCCTGCTCCGGAGGCTCCTCGAGTCGGGCGACCGCGCCGTCGGGCCGCTCCTCGACCTCCTGAGGAACCCGCCGGACGGCGATCACGATTGCCCGTCCGTCTGGTACGCGATGGGACTCCTGGGCATGCTCCATCCGCCCGAGGCGCTGGCCGCCTTCCTCGAGCTCGCGAGGACGTGCTGGGACGACCTCTGCAACGAGGCCGCCGTCGCCGCCGCCGCCTACGGCAAGGACGCCTTCCAGCCCCTGCTCGACGCCGTCCGGGACCCGGCCGCTCGCGGATACCGACGAGTCGCCTTGATCCAGGGCGCGTTCCTCGCGGCCGGGACCGATTCGAACCTGCTGGCCCAGGTGGGCGACGCGGTCCGCGCGATCTTCCGCCAGGTCGCCGACGAGGCCCGCGCCGACAGGCAATTCGACGACGAGCTCCTCTCCGACGCGGAGAAGGCCGGCCGGGCCGATCACGCCACCGACCTCCACGATCAACCCATCGAGGAGATCGACGACGACGACATCCTCCAGCCCTCCGACCCCGCCGAGGCGACCTCCGCCGCCGGCCTGGAGCCCGACGACGAGGCAGCGAACGAGCTCCTCCCCGCCGAGGAGCTCGGATACCTCGTCGGTTCCCTGCACAACCATCTCGGCGCCGCGGCGCGACCGCTGCTGAAGGCGGCCTTCGACGAGGGGCTCGTCGACCTGGACCTGGCCGAGCCCGAGCTCCTCGACGAGGAGCCCCATCCGCCCGTTCTTCCCGACCCGAATCGGTGGCTCGGCGATTACTCCACGGAATATCAACTCCGGGAGAAGGTCGAGGCGTTGAAGAAATCGGCGCCGGTGAAGAAGCCAGTCTGGACGGCCCCGCCGCTCGAAGGGACGACCCCCGAGCCGCAACCTCGGCTCGATCCCGTCGCCCCGATCCGGAATACCGGCCCCCGCGTCGGCCGCAACGACCCATGCTGGTGCGGGAGCGGCAAGAAGTACAAGAAATGTCACCTCGGCCGGGACGGCGGAGACTGACCGGAACCCTCGCGAGGACGATCCCGATGGGAATTCTCGAGCCAAAGCGGCAGCCCCTGAGCCGACGTCGATTCGTGCGTTCCATCCTGGCCGGCGCGGGGCTCCCGGCGGCCGGGAGAGTCCTCGCCGGGGCCGATGAGGTCCCTCCGGCCCTCCCGGCCGGCCCGCGGGCCATCGCCGGCGATCGGGTCGAGCCCGACTGGCGGGAGCTCGATTCCATCTCGGTCGGCAACACGAAGGGGGACCTGATCGGGGCCGGCGAGAAGGTCCTCCAGGCCGCCGTGGACCGGGTCGCCGCGCGGGGCGGAGGGACGGTCCGCATCCTCCCCGGGACCTACCGACTGCGGAACTCCGTCTACGTCCCCTCGCGAATCCGCCTGGTCGGCTCCGGTCCCGATTCGATCCTGATCAAGGAACCGAGCGTCAGGACCGGCCTGGCCGCGAGTGCCGACTGGTACGACCAGGAGATCACGCTCCGCGACCCGCGCGGATTCCAGGTTGGCGACGGCATCTGCCTTCGAGCCAGGAACCCCAGCACGGGCGGGCCCGTGGTCATCAAGCGAACCCTCGTCGCGCGATCCGGCAACCGCTTCAAGCTCGACCGTGCCCTCCGCGAGAACCTCTGGCTCGAGAAGGGCGATCCCACCGCCGCCACGCTCTTTCCGCTGCTCTCGCTGGAGAACGCCTCGGACATCGTGATCGAGGGCCTCACGCTCGACGGCAACCGCACGTCGAACGAAAACCTGGACGGCAACTATGCGGGCTGCATCTTCGCCCAGGACTGCGCGCGGCTGACCTTCCGCCGCGTCCTGGCACGCAACAACAACGGCGACGGCCTCTCGTGGCAGATCTGCCACGACGTCATCGCGGAGGACTGCACGAGCGAGGACCACGCCGGCCTCGGCCTCCATCCCGGCTCCGGCTCCCAGCGGCCGATCATCCGCGGCAATACCGTCCGCCGCTGCGAGATCGGCGTCTTCTTCTGCTGGGGCGTCCGCCACGGCCTCGCCGAGCGGAACACGATCGAGGACATCCGCACCGCCGGCGTCTCGCTCGGGCACCGCGACACCGACAATCTCGTCCGGGACAACCAGATCGTCCGCAGCGGCCGGGTCGGCGTCCTCTTCCGCGACGAGAGCCTCGAATTCGCCGCCCACCGCAACCGGATCGAGAACAATCGGATCGTCGACAGCGGGCCGGCCGACGGCATCGGCGTCGACATCCAGGGCCAGACCCAGGGCATCACGATCGCCGCCAACGAGATCCGCGAGACCCGCGGCCCGATGACCCGCACCGGCATCCGGATCGGCACCTCCGCCCGCGACATCACCCTGAGCGGGAACCGACTCCAGGGCTACGCCCGCGACCTGGCCGACATGCGGAGAGCATGAAGGCAAATTTAGCCACAGAAAGCAAGAAGAGAAATTTAGCCACATATAAACACTTATAAACACAGATAGATAAATTCGGCGAATTGAGTTCGGGCAGGAATTCAGAAAAGGAAGAAGGGTGAGGCGAGTCCGGTGGCGGAAGCACTCCCCTCCCGATTCTTCGCCTCGAGGATGGCCACGGCGGAGTCCGCGGCCGGCGCAATCGGAGAGGCCCAACCCAACTCTTCCTATCTCATCCGTGTTTATCTGTTTTAATCTGTGGCTAAATTCCCCTTCCTTCCCTCTCGGTGGCTTCCCACCGGGTTGCTTCGCCGACGGTCGGCGCTATACTCGGCGGATGGATCGCTCGATCGACACGAGTCCCGTCGAAGGGAGGGAACGATGCACCATCAACATCCGAGGGTCCGATTCATCCTTTCCCTGGCTTTCGTGCTGGGGCTCGCCTCCCGGGGGGTCGGGGCTGATCAGCCCGCCCCCCTTGTGGTGAAGGTCGAGGCCTCTCGCACGGGGGCGGAAATCAACCCCTTCATCTACGGGCAGTTCATCGAGCACCTCGGGCGCTGCATCTACGGCGGGATCTGGGCCGAGATGCTCGAGGACCGCAAGTTCTACTACCCGGTGACCGGTCGCTACGCGCCCTACACGAGCTTGCAGAACACGAGGTTCCCGGTCGTGGGTTCTTCGCCCTGGGAGATCGCCGGCGCCACGGACCAGGTGACGATGGTCACGGATCATCCGTTCGTCGGCCGCCACACCCCGCGGATCCAGCCGGGAGCCGCAATCGTCCAGAACGACCTGGGTGTGGTGGCGAATCGCGAGTACGTGGGATATCTCTGGGCGAGGTCCGAGGGCGGGCCGGCCACCATCCACGTGACACTCTCCTGGGGTGGCGATCCCCACGCGGGGATGCAGTCGGTCGAGATCAAGGACGTCGGGCCGGAGTACGCGAAGTACGCGTTCTCGTTCCGCGCGGGCGATACGGTGGATAGCGCCCGCTTCGAGGTGATCGCCACGGGTCATCCCGTGAGGCTCGGCACGGTCTCGCTCATGCCGGCCGACAACGTCCGCGGCCTGCGGGCCGACACGCTGGCCCTGTTGAAGCAGCTCGGCGGCACGATGTACCGCTGGCCCGGCGGCAACTTCGTGAGCGGCTACGACTGGCGGGACGGCCTTGGCGACCGCGATCGCCGCCCCCCGCGCAAGAATCCGGCCTGGACCGGCGTCGAGCACAACGACTTCGGCCTGCATGAGTTCCTCGACTTCTGCCGGGAGGTCGGCGCCGAGCCGGTCATCGCGGTAAATACCGGCTTCGGCGACGAACACTCCGCGGCCCTCGAAGTCGAATACTGCAACCGCGGATCCGACACCGCGGGGGGGGCCATGCGGGCGAAGAACGGCGTGGAGAGACCATTCGGCGTGCGATACTGGTGCGTCGGGAACGAGATGTGGGGCCCCTGGCAGCTCGGGTTCATGCAGCTCTCGCACTACACCCAGAAACACAACCTCGTGGCCGATGCGATGTGGCGAGTCGATCCGTCGTTGAAGCTCATCGGCAGCGGCCAGCTCGGCCACAAGAATCCGAAGTACGACCCGGATGAGAAGCGCGGCTGGTCCGAGGGCATGCTCGCCGAATGTTCCTCGCGGATGAACCTCATCTCCGAGCACTTCTACTGCGACAAGAAGCCCGATCTCGTCGAGCATACCCGCCAGATCGCCGTCGAGATCCGGAAGAAGGCCGAGGGCGAGCGTCGGGCGCAGGAGCGGCTCGGCCTGGCGGGCGAGAAGCGGATCCCGATCGCCATGGACGAGTGGAACTACTGGGGCGGTGATGCCGCCTACGGCGAGGCGGGCTGCACGTATGATCTCGCCGACGCCCTGGGGATCGCCGCGGGCCTGCACGAGTTCTTCCGCAATTCCGACATCATCTCCATGGCCCACTACGCCCAGACCGTCAACGTCCTCGGCTGCATCAAGACCACGAAGACCACCGCCTTCCTCGACGCCACGGCCCTCCCCCTGATGCTCTACCGCCGCCGGTTCGGCACGATCCCCGTCGCCGTGAGTGGCGTGCCCGAGTCCGAGGGCCTCGACGTCGCCGCCGCCTGGACCGCCGATCGCCGGGCACTGACGATCGGGGTGGTGAACGCCTCCAAGCAGCCGCGGACCATCAGGCTCGAAGTGGCGGGCGCCAATCCGTCCTCGGCCGGGAAGTCCTGGGTCATCTCGGGGAACGATGCTGGCCTCAAGAACAGCCCCGGAAAGCCCGGATTGCTGGCGATCGCGGAGCAAGGACTCACATTCGACGGCTCCATCGAGGTTGCTCCGTTGTCGATCAAGCTGGTGCAGCTCCCGGTGAATTGAAGCGGCGCGTGGGCCAGAAGGGCAACCCATGCCGTGGCCGTTGCGGCGAGCGACGCAGGGAGCCGAAACGGCCACGGCGAACCGCAATATTGCGATATCGCTTCCTGGAACTTTTCCGCTTCCTGGATGATTCCGCTCCCGGTCTCCGAAGAAGTCGGATTGGAACTTCGCCCTCGTTACACTACTGGCGAGGACCCAATCCAGGGCACTCGGAGGCCATGCCTGTGTCGAGCGCGAGCAGCGACGTCCTGGGACCGATTCGCACACTCTTCGAGGCCGGCTCGGCGATCGGCATCCCGGACGGCGTCCTGCTGGAGCGATTCCTGGCCGGGCCGCGCGAGGCGGCGGAGATCGCGTTCACGGCCCTGGTGGAGCGGCACGGGCCGATGGTCCTTCGCGTCTGCCGGTCGGTCCTGAACGAACCGCACGACGCCGAGGACGCGTTCCAGGCCACGTTCCTGGTCCTCGCCCGCCGGGCCGGCTCGATCCGCAAGCGGGGATCGCTCGCGAGCTGGCTCCACGGCGCGGCGGCCCGGACCGCCGGCTGCGCCCGGGCCGCCGCGGCCAGGCGAAGGCGGCACGAACAGGCTGCGGCCGAGCGGGCGGAGATCGAGGTCGTTTACGAACCGGCCAACGACAGGGCCGGCGTCCTCCACGAGGAGCTTGAACGGCTTCCCGAGCGGCTCCGCGCTCCGATCCTCCTCTGCCACCTGGAGGGCCTCTCCCACGAGCAGGCCGCCGAGGCCCTGTCGTGGCCGGTCGGCACCGTCCGCAGTCGCCTTTCTCGCGGCCGCGACCAGCTCCGCGGCCGCCTCGTCCGGCGGGGCGTCGCGCCGGCAATTGCCGGGGTCTGGGCCGCGGATCAGGCCATCGCCGCCGCGGTCGTCCCCTCGCTCGTCGTCGCCACGGCCCGCGCCGCGGCCGTCCGGGCAACCTCCCCATGGAAGACGGCTGGGATGGTCCCACCGTCAGTGTTGGTCCTCGTCGAGGGAGCGCAGAACGCCATGCTCGTGACCCGAATCAAACTCGCCGCGATCGCCTGTTCGGGCCTCGTGGCCGGGACCTTCGCCCTGGCCCGGCCATCGGGCCAGGGTCCAACGCGTGAGCCGCAGCCGAGGATCCCCGTCGTGGCCGCCGTGGCCCGGGACGACCCGAGGCCCAGCCTCCCGCAAGAAACGCCCCTGGCCGCGTCGGATGAGCTGGAGTCGGATGAGGAGGTCCGGCTGCGGATGGACATCGAACGGATGGCCGACGAGGCGCAGGAGTATCGCAGGCTCGCCCGTGCGGAGTTTCAGCACACATTCGACTCCGACCCGGAGAAGGCGTCGAAGGCCAGCGATCGCTACCGGTCGCTGTGCGAGACCATCCAGACGCACTGCGTCACGATGGCGTCCGGGCGTCGCCAGCTCGCCAAGGTCCGCAAACAACGGCTCGAGGCCGCAAAGGCGGAGGCGGCCAGAGAACCAGTCGCCTCACCTCGGGTCGAACCGAAGTCCGAAGTCCTCACCCCCCCGGCGCCGGCACCACGCATCGGCTCGGTCGAAATCTATGCGATCCTCCGAGGCTATGAAAAGGTCAAGATCAAGTCCGACGAGCTCAAGTCCGCCGCGACCGACCGCAAGGCCGAGCTCATGAAACTCAAGGTCGAGACGCAAGGCGAAGAGGTGTTGCTGACCAAGCTTGTCCCCGGCACCGTCGACTTCAAGACGCATGAGAACCGGGTCGCCGAGCTGAAAGCCAAGCTCGACGCCGGCCGTGAGAAGCTCGAGCACGATTTCGCCGTGCAAGAGGCCCGAATCCTGGCATCCTTCCTGGAGGAGATCGAACGAGCGGTGGCGGAGGTTGCAAAAGCGAAGGGCCTGAACTACGTCCTGAAAGTCACGCCCGGTCCCGCAAACGCCTCCGACCCCGCCCAGGTCCAGGAAGCCACCAATCGCTCGATCCTCTACGCCGATCCCGCGAATGACCTTACCGGGGAGGTCATCCGTAAGTTGAACCGGGAATTCGAGGGCAAGACCAAGCAGGCAAAGTGACACTCCGGCAAGCTCGTCTCAGTTCCCCGGGTCAATCGTGACCCGGGGCTGTTTTTGTTTCTGACAGGTTTCGCTCCGTCGTGCGAGGAGCCTCGCCCTGGCATTTCCCCCGCCCTCCCTGCCTTAGCTATCCTCTCAAGACAGCGTCTTCAACAGACCTGCCTTCTCGACGGATCGACTCCGCAAGTTCACCTCCGGTGCTGGCCCCGGGTGGCTGTGGTGGAGCGAAGCGACCCCACGGCCAGCGGGCCTTCGCTGCCCGCACAGGCCGGCTTCGTGCCACGCTGATCCCGTGGTGTTGCCTGCGGCTCCGCCACAAAAAACGGGCCGGTGCCCGGCCTCCCAATGGCCCGCGAAGCTGGCGCGTGGGGAGCC
>NZ_JAALJH010000074.1 GCF_011064615.1 Aquisphaera insulae
TCTTCCGCCGGATGAACCTACGATATCCCAAAGACCGAGGGCAGCAGTGGGATACCTCGACGTTGTTTGTTTACACGAATCCGAAGAAGCGGAACCGAGCATCCATCGATAGGGCTATCTGAACAATCGTGCATTCGGGAAGAGCACCGCAACCTGGGAGGGGCCTGAAGGGGGCATTCTGGTCTGCGGGAGGGGCCTGACGGGGTCATCCTGGTCTGCGACCGGTGTCCTGGAATGATGGTGGCTTTTCTGTCGCGGGTGGTCGATGGTTACGGCAGTTGGGCGACGTCGTAATCCTGGGTCATCGACTCGTCCTCGGCATCCTCAATCGGTAGGTGACAGTGACCGGCTTCGGCTGCCAGCATCCCGCACGCTCGGGGTACTCGGCGTGCTGTACCGGCCTCGCTTCCTTCGTCCTCAGCCCGTTGTAAAGGGCCACCACCAACGCTTGACTGTTATCCTCTCGAACGACTCCATCGGCAACTCGATCGGGTCGATCTCATCGCTCGTCCGGTCAGGTCTGCAACCCAGCCACCGCCCCATGATCTCGAAGGTCAGTTCTTCACCGAACGCCGAGGTGTCGAACTCCTCCATCTGCCCGTCGATGTCGGCAAAGAAGAACCGCCGTCCGTCACGGACGACCGACCTCTCGAAGTGGGGCCTCTCCTCGTCCAACAGGTCGCCTTCATCCAGCACCACCCCGTCGTCGGCAGTGCCCCCGAAGGCTCGGACCAGATTCCCCCGCTCGAAGTAGGCGTAGCCCCAGAGGTTGACGACGCTATGCAGACCAACCCGCAACACCGCCGCTTGTGGGAATGCAGCCAAGATCCGTGCCGTCATCGGGTCGGCCCTGGGTTCCAGGCAGGCGTTCACGATGTCGGGGTGACCGATGATCGCAGCGCCCTCGTACGCACCGATGACCAGGGCGTCGGGGTAGACGCCCACGTCGAGGGTCGTCATCTCCCGGCTGCGGCATGGCCCGAGGCCCAGGACGGAGATCAGCCGCCGTGCCCGCTCCGGGTCGTGCGTCGGCATGGCGCTGAGATGGCGAGGGCTCCGCTCGCTGACCAAGATGCAAGACGCCTTCCAACCCATGTGTGAAACTCCCCCGTCCCTGGCTCCTTCAGTTGGCTTACAACCGGAGCCTCTGCCCATTGAGGTGGGCCACGTCCCCAAGTCGTGAAGTTGGTCCAAGACCGCCCATGTTGCGGGCCATCCCGGTCATCCTAGCTGGACCGAGCGAGCCAAACCGTGCGGTGCCCGCACGCCGGGTCTTCGATGACGTGGGATATCACGTCGAATCCGCTTCGGTTCAGCAGAAGTCGATAGTCCGCTTCGCCCAGGCTCCCGTGGTAGAGCGGCTCGCCCATGAACATCCCGATCGACTCACCGTGGGCGGGGCCGCTGGTGAACATCAGGGCTGCCTTCGGGGCGGCATGGCTGCGGAAGACCTCGAACATCCCACGCTGGTCTTCGGGGCCGAGGTGGAAGAAGCTGTCCCAGGCCAGCAGGCCGTCGAACTCGCGGTCCAGGGCCAGGGTCCGCATGTCCGACACGACCCAGGCATGGTCGGGAAACCGTTCCCGGCAGATGCCGATCAGGGCAGGCGACGAGTCGATGCCGGTCACGCCGTGGCCCGCCTCGATGAAGTATCGGTCGATCGGCTCACCGCCGCCGCATCCGATGTCGAGGACGGAAGCGTTCGGCGGGAGCAGGCCCAGGAACCGATCGAGCCACGTTTTCTCACGCAGATCCCGCCCCCGACCCTGGTCCCACTCCTTCGCATGGCGCTGATAGAGCGCTATATTTTCGTCTGCGGGGGATGCCATTCTCTTCTCGCACACGAAGGGAGCGCTGACGAGCTTGCATGAGCCACTGTGAAACCGGCCATCGTCGCTCGCCTCACCCAGGACGCCCGAAGTCCGGGTTCAGCTTGGCCTCCGACCAATCCTTGAGGTTGAGCCAAAGCTCGCCCCGATGGCGCGCCTTCAGGCCAAACGTCTTGCTGCCCTCGTCATCCGTGAGTACGAAGTTCCCGGCCTCCAACTCGTCAGCCACGTCCTTCAGGAAGTGTGCCCAACTCCTCGCCAGGACGTACTTCTGTTCCTGATCCCGACCGAAGTGGATGACCCGTGAGTACGCGCATCATGGCCACGAGTACGCGCATCTTGGCCACGCATCCAAGATAGAGAAGACAGGGGAGCGGGGGAAGGCACAGTCTGAACGGCTCGACGATTCCTCATCCACCTCTGGGTGCCTGGCCACCAACGTCCCCAATGTCCTCCGGGTCATCAATCCCCTCCCAAAATCCTTCAGACTTCCTCCTTTGAGTGCCTGGCCACCAAACCTCCCACCAACACGGCCACCCGCCCGCAGCTCCGTGCCAACTGCCAGGCTCGTCGGACCCTCGAGCTAGCCGTCTCGGGTCGGTGCCCCATCCTTCCACGATTTCCGATTTTGGTGAAACTGGCCGGTGCATTTTCTGGACTGTACTGAATAGGCGATCGCGCGATGCTGCGCGCTCCACTCAGTGCACCCAACGCGAAGGCGGCCGGCGATGAAGACCAGGGTCCGGGCTTCGAGGAAGAGTCGGAATGCGGTGGCGGCGCGGCCGAAGGGCCGGGGCGCCGATCCCCGGGGCATGGAGCGGAGGACGGCGGACTACCTCAGGGACGCCGGCCTCGGCACCAGCGATCACGAGCGATCGCTGCTGGCAAAAGCCGCCGAGCTCTCCTGGAAGATCGAGCAGGCCGAGAAGGCGGAATCCGCCTTCCTGGCGAAAGTTACGGCGAAAGCGAAGGAGCCGAGGAAGCCGACGCCCGCGACGATCGAAGCCAATCGCGATCGGGTCGAGGTCCTCACCAAAAAGCTCCTGGCGTGGACCGGCTGGGTGGACGATCCCCGGGAGCGGGCCGGGGCGATCATCGCCGAGCTTCAGACGACCGAGGCGGGCCGGCTGACGCTCCGCGGCCACTGGCGGACGCTCCGCGACTGGATCCGGCTGGGGGGCGAGATCGGACTCCCCGAGCGGCATCAGTTCGTGCGATTCCTCGGCGGTGACTCCTGGGATGTGACGATCGACCCGCTGATCAATGCCGTCTTCCGGGCCTGCAATGCACTCGATCCCAATGGCATGGCGGGCTGCGAGGCGTACTTCGCCGCCGCGCGTGCGAATGCGAGAAGGGGCGAAGGGCGAGGGGCGAGGGGCGAGGAGGAGCAGACGGAGGGACGGGGAGAGATCATCGGTTGCCAGGCTCGGGACGGAAGCGCGGTGATTGACGGCACGGGCCGATGTCAGCCATTCCCCCCTTCCTCCTCGTCCCTCGCCCCTCGCCCCTCGCCCCTTTCCGAAGCCCCTCGCAGAAGCCCCTTGACAGGATGCCCGGACTTCCTGATCGAGTCGCTCTCCTGGCGCGAGCTGGGGCCGCCGCCGAAGTCGGTGGATGCGGCCCGGACGTTCCTGCTGCGGGTCATCGATGACGAGCTCGGGCGGATCGAGGCCCTGGACGGTCGTGCGGAAGAATCCGGTGGTGACGAGGCCGCGGCGTTCCTCGCCGAAGCCGAGCTCGAGGGGCCGCGGCGGGAAATCGCGGCGATGAGCCGGGAGTTGATGGAGGTCCTCGACGAGCTCTGCCGGCTCCGCAAGGGGAAGGAGGCCGCTTCGGTTGGAGCCGGCTCCGTCCGGCGACCGCTTGAGCCGGAGTCGTCGATCGTCGCCACCGAAAATGGGGAAAACACGACGGTGAACCTCCCGGCTGATTCGGCGAAAGATGCTTGTCGCGAAGGAGATCCGACACGCATTCGGGATACGCCATGCGACGAACGGAGCCAATTCGAGGGCGAGGGCGGCTCGCCGGCGTTGTGTCCGGAGCCGAGGATCTTCCGAGAAGGCCAGGGCGATCGAGGCCCCTCACCCCAACCCTCTCCCGCCGAGCGGGAGAGGGAGAGAGTCTTGCCGGACCGCCGGGGAGGGGATGAGGAGGACCGGCCAGTATCGGCGGCCGGTGTGGCGGAGCGGTTCTTGCTGGGCGGCCGTCCCAAAGCGGCGGCCTGGGTCGGGCTAGCGAACGACGGCCTGGAACGAGACCTCGCCGGAGGCCCCGGGGGCGATCACGCCGGGGAGATCCCACTTGAGCTCGGTCGAGCCGACCTTGTTGTCGCCCGAGGAGAAGCTCGTCCCCTTCGGCCCGCGGGCGGTCCCCTTCACGTACTCGAGACGCGGGAGGAGGCTGTCGACGATCGAGGCCGATCGGATGGGCGTGTTGCCCATGTTCCGATAGGTGATGGTGAAGGTGATGGTGTCGCCGGGCTCGGCCTCGGTGGCGCTGACGCGCTTGATGATGGCCATGCCGGGGCGGGGCGGTGGCGTCTCGATGCCGGTCATGGAATGGGCCTGCCAGGTCATGACGTCCTGCATGGCGCCGACGACCAGGCCCTTCATCACGGCCGACTCCGCGGTCTTGATGCCGTCGAGCCTGAGCCGCTCCTTCATCATTGCGGGCTGGACCCTTGCCAGGGCCTGCGAGGCGGGCTGGTTCTGGGAGCCGACCGTGGCATGCTGGACGTTCAGGTAGCCGTCGAGGGCACGCATCTCGGAGCTCTCGCCGACGTGATTCTTCGCCTCCAGGTCCTGGGCCCGGCGGCGTTCGCGGGCGAGCTCCGCGGCCTGCTTCTGGACCAGGCGGTTGGCGTGCGATCGGCTGTCGGCCTGCTCGAACTTCTCGACCTTGCGGTTGACGTTGGCGCTGTGGATCTCGATGGCCTGGTTGGCGCCGGTGGCCACCTGGATCTCCGCGAATCGCGGGGCGTAGACGCAGACGCGATTGGTGGGGAGGACGCGGTGCTTGGAGCGATCGCCGAGCCCGATGTCGAACTTCATGACGGCGTCGCGGGGATCGATCCCCTGGAGGTTGCCGTCGCCGCCCACGCCCGCCGGGGCACCGCCGTCGCCGCCGTCGCAGAGGTATTCATCGCGGGGAAGCCACGGGCGGCCGGGGGGCGGCGGCGTGCCGCAGACCGGGCCGCAGGGCAACTGGCAGGGATCGCCTGCCGGGGACGAGAACGGGCAGCGGGTCGACCCGACCGCGGCGATGGCATCGAGCCCCGCGTCGCCGGTCGCGCCGGCCTGGATCTCCTCGACCGAGGGCCTCCGGCCGCCGATCCGGACGATCGCCATGACGCGGCCGAGGGCCTGGGCGACCTTGATCGGGTTCTCGGTGGGATTGAGCGTGACGACCGGGATCCGGTCCTTCGGGAGCTTGATCGGGATGGCCTGTTCCGGCTCTTCCAGGTAGATCACCTTGGTCAGGAGCCGGCCGCCGTCGATGACCCCCCAGAGCTCTTCATCCGTGAAGACGACGCGGATCGGGTACCTGGCCGGGTCGATCTCGCGGGGACGATGCAGGTGCCCGACGACCTCGATGACCGGGAAGAGCTCCGCCCCGGGCCGCTCGGTGATGTTGGAGATGCGGAGGCGGTAGCCGGTCCCTCGCTCGAGGCCGACGGTCGCGATCCCCGCGCCGTCGCCGATGGGGACCGGCGTGGCCGTCGGCGCGAGCACCTCGACGGCGAGCCCGGCGGGACCGTCGAAGCGGACGACCTGGGTCGTCGGGCTGAGGGCCTGGGATGCCTCCTCGGGGCCGTGGCCTTCGGGGGTGACGAGCGCGGTGCCCGGAGGATTCGTCGCGGCCGCCGGTGCCGGCGCGAGCGGCACGCCGGGCGTGATGTTCGGGGCGGCCGGTGCCGAGGTCACGACCGGGGCCTGCGGTGGCGTGGGCGTGGGGGGCGTGACGGCGGGATCCTGGGCCGCGGCCCGGTTCGGGCAGAGGGCGGCGACGAGGGAGAGACCCAGGAAGGCGGCCGGGGCGATGCGTCGTCCCGCCTCGGCGCCGCGATATCGACCGTGTCGGCTCATCGTCACTGGTCCTGCTCTCGAACGGGGGGAGGCCGCGCATCCATGCTCGGCCGGGGGGATCGTCGCGAAGGGGACGCGGGCGCGAGACGGCCCGCGGCGAGTGAGGGTCCGCGAAGAAACCCGGCGGAACACGTCACGGACGCGGTCCCGTCGGGTTGCCGGGATGCCGGAGCAAGCTGCTCCGGCATCCGATCGCCTGGTGCCGCGGCGATCAGCCGCGGGGATCACCGTACATCACTTGGGCGCCAGCGCCGGGGCGGGGCTGGGCACTCCGACGGCCGGCGGGGCGGGGGTCGCCGGGGCGGCCGGCGGGGCCAGGCCGGGGGCGGGCGCGGTCGGAGGGGTCACGCCCGGGGCCGGAGCCGCCGGGGTGGCGTGGTCCACCGGGACCGACTCGACGGCGGCCGGCGGGGTCGGCGAGACGCCCGGAGGCAGGCTGCCCGGGGGCACCTCGGTGACCGGCGCGGTGACCGGTCCGGGAGCCGGCTCGCCGACGACGGGGCCGGAGACCGGCACGCCCGAGACCGGACCGTTGACGACCCCGGCCGCGGCCGTGGGCATCTCCAGGTCGATCGCACCGAGCCGGACGATCAGGAGGATGGTCCCGCGCTTGTCGGCCTCGAGGATCGGGTCGACGCCCGGCTCCAGCCGGGTGGAGACCAGGGTCTCCGCGCTCGAGACGGCCAGCTCCTGATACTTGGGATCGGGCAGGTAGATGACCTTGGTGACGAAGTTCCCGCCGTCGACGACCTGGTCGAAGTCCTCGGGCGTGAACTGCACCGGGATGGCGTTGTGGGCGAGGTAGGCGTCGGTCAGCGGCGTGGTCGGCGCGACCTCGACCGTGGGATAGAGGGTCACCCCCTGGCGTCCCGGGATGTTCGAGAGCTTGAGGCGGTAGATGTAGCCCTGGTTGAAGTTGTAGCGGGCCGGGACGACGAGCTGGCTACCCATGTAGGTCCGCTCGCCGCCGGGGCCGGTGCCGTTCTGCCAGCCGATGTTCATCCCGTCGGGGTCGATGAAGTAGACCTGGCTGCGGGTGTTGACGAACCGCCGCCCGTTGGCGCCCATGTCCGCGCCGCCCGGTCCGCCCCCGCCCATGGTCGCGGCGGTGAACGGCGGGGGGCCCGGCGGGCCGGCGTGATCCCCCTGGACGACGTGGGGGCGCAGCCACTTCTTGAGACCGACGCCCGGCTTGGTATATCCGAATCCGTCGCCAGCGGTGGCTGCCGCCAGCAGCAGCACTCCGATCGTTTGCATGGAAATCCTCCCACTCCCTCGACCGAAGCCGGCCGGCCCGGGGCCGATCGCATCCGATCCGCCGATCGGGGAGAACGCGTGTCTTCCTGACATTCACAGCGACCGACTCGGCAACGGTCGAGTCGAGGACCCGCCCGCGGTCGGGCCGCCACGGGCCCGGAGCCGCCCGATCGAGTCGGGATCCGTCATCCGGGACCGGGGCACGGTCCGCAACCCGGTCCGCCATGCTCCGCATGGTTTTTCGGGCCGCGAGCGGCCTCGGAGAGGCACCGCCTGGGGACCGCCTGCCGGACTTGCGTCTTTCGACGCCTGGCGATTATGATCGGGCATTCTCCCTACTTCCTTGAGAAATTGCCGTATATCCAAACCATGCAGCATAAACGGACCGGATTCCGCGTCGCGGCGGCGATCTCCGCGGGTCTCCTCTTCGGCCTCTCGACGCAATGGACGGCCGTCCGGGCCCAGGCTCCGCTGCCCGCGGGGCCAACGCCCGCGGCCCCACCCGGCGCGGCCCCACCCGCGGCCACGGCTGCCATCCCCGGCAAGCCCGCCGAGCCGGCGTCGGAGCCGCCGACGGACGCCGAGCGCGTCATCGACTCCGCCATCAAGCGGCTGGCGGGGATCAAGTCGGTGACGGCGACGATGGTCCAGAACGTCGACATGCTCAAGCAGAAGTTCGCCGTCAAGGGAGAGTATCGCAAGGCGCCCTCCTCGCGCATCTACCTCCGGCTCACCATCGACGGCCTGGCCGACTCGACCGGCACCCAGCTCCAGGTCTGCGACGGGGAGACCCTCTGGGAGTATCAGCAGATCCTCGACGCCCAGTTGTACCGCAAGCGGAGCATCAAGCCGATCCTCGAGCGGCTGAACTCCCCGGACATGGACGCGAAGACCCGCGATCAGGTCATGACCCAGCTCGGCTTCGCCGGCCCCGAGACCCTGCTGCTGGGGCTGCGGAAGGCGGTCAAGTTCAGTCAGAAGGAAGAAGGGACGCTCGACGGCAGGCCCGTGTACATCCTCCGGGGGACGTGGCGGAGTCGCGCCGGGCTCACCGGCCCGGACTCTCGGCCCATCCCCGCGACCGGCCCCCTGCCCCCCATCATCCCCAGCCAGGCCATCCTTTACCTGGGCAAGGACGACGGCTGGCCCTACAAGATCAACCTGGTTGGCACCGTGCCGACGCTCCTCCAGCGGCCGCGTTTCGGTCCCGACGGCCGCCCCTTGCCGAAGAACCTGACCGAGAACATCGAGCCCAGCAAGATGGACCTGGTCTACTCGGACGTCAAGCTCGATGCCTCGATCCCCGCCAGCATGTTCGCCTGGCAGGCCCCGCCCAACGCCAGCGTCGAGGACGATACCGACACCATCCTCAACGTGCTCGACCGCACGATCCAGGCCCAGGCGATGGTGAAGCGAGCCCAGGCGGTCCAGCAGGACGGTCCGGTGCTCAACCAGTCTCTCGAGATTCCCACGCCTCCCTCGGAGCCGACCCCCCGCTAGTCACGAAAGCAGGTTCAGGACGATGAGCACGGACTCCCCCGCGCCCGGCGGCCCTCCCAAGCCGAGCAAGGCGGAAGCTCTGAAGGTCGCCAGCGACTATCTCAGGTCGTTCGTGGCCGACGAGATCCACAACGGTTCCAGCCATCTCTCCGAAGATGCCGGATTGATCCTCAAGTTCCACGGCTCGTATCAGCAGGACGACCGCGACCTCCGCAAGCAGCTCGCCAGGGAGAAGAAGGAGAAGGCCTTCCAGTTCATGGTCCGGGTGCGGGTCGTCGGCGGCGTGATGACCGCCGGCCAGTATCTCGCCTGCCACGAGCTGGCCTCCACGGTCGGGGCCGGGAACCTTCGGATCACCACCCGCCAGGAGCTCCAGCTCCACGGCGTGCTCAAGCAGGATCTCCCGTCCACGATCCGCACGATCAACGAGGTCCTGCTCTCGACCCTGGCCGCCTGCGGCGACGTCGAGCGGAACGTCCTCTGCTGCCCGGCGCCGGTGAAGGATCAGCTCCGCGATCAGCTCCAGGACGATGCCCACCGATGGGCCTCGCATGCCGCCCCCCGGAGCTCCACCTACTGGGACATCTGGCTCGACGGCGAGAAGATCGAGACCCTGCCCCCCGCGGGCCCGTCGCTCGTCCCCACCGCGGGCGACGACCCGGTGGAGCCGATCCTGGGCAAGGCTTACCTGCCGAGGAAGTTCAAGACCGCCTTCGCGTTCCCCGAGGACAACTGCACCGACCTCCTCGCCAACGACCTGGGCTATCTGGCGATCGTGGAGGGGGGCCGGATCGTCGGCTACAACGTCACGGTCGGAGGGGGACTGGGAACCACGCCGAGCGCCCAGAAGACGTTCCCGATGCTCGCCGTCCCGCTCTGCTACGTCCCGAGGGAGGGAGTCCTGGAGATCGGCGAGGCCGTGCTCAAGGTCTTTCGCGATTTCGGGAACCGGTCGGATCGCAAGCGGGCCCGGCTGAAATACGTGATCCACGACTGGGGATTGCCGGCCTTCCGGGCGAAGGTCGAGGAATACCTGGGCCGCCGGCTCGACGACCCGAAGCCCGTCACCGTGACGGACGTCGACGATCACCTGGGCTGGCGCGAGCAGGGAGACGGGAAGCTCTACCTCGGCATCCCGGTCGAGAACGGCCGGATCAAGGATGAGGGCAAGCTTCGACTGTTCAGCGGCCTGAAGGCGTTCTTCGAGAAGTACGGCACCCCGGCGCGGCTGACCTGTCAGCAATCGATCCTGCTGGCCGATATCGAGCCGGCCTGGAGGCCCGAGATCGAGCGCTGGCTCGAGGAGTACGGCATCGCCTCCGTGGATCGGATCTCGACGGTCCGTCGCTGGGCCATGGCCTGCGTCGCCCTGCCGACCTGCGGCCTGGCCGTCACCGAGTCCGAGCGGGCCCTCCCCTCGGTCCTGGACGGCCTGGAGCGCGAGCTCGACCGCCTGGGGCTCGGGGGCGAGCGTCTGACGGTTCGAATGACCGGCTGCCCGAACGGCTGTGCCCGGCCGTATAACGCGGACATCGGCCTGGTCGGTCGATCCGCCCAGGTCGGCCCGGACGGCCGGCCGGGCCCCGGCAAGTACACGGTCTTCCTGGGGGGGCGGACGATCGGCGATCGGCTCAACGTCCCGTTCAAGGACTACGTCCCCTACGACCGCCTCGTGCCAGAGCTGGTCGAGGTCTTCACTCGGTTCAAGGCCGAGAGGCAGCCCGGGGAGAGCTTCGGCGACTACTGCGGTCGGCTCGGGACGAAGGCCCTGGGCGGCGAGGACGCGAAGGAGGAGGCCGACGCTCCATGATCGCCAACGCCGACCGCGCGGCGATGCGCCTGGCCGCCCGTCAGGCCGCGGCCCGGGCGTATGCGCCGTATAGCAAGTTTCGGGTCGGCGCGGCGATCCTGACGGACCGGGGAGTCATCCACGCCGGCTGCAACGTGGAGAACGCGTCCTACGGCCTGACCATCTGCGCGGAGCGGAACGCGGTCTTCCACGCGGCCTGCCAGGCCGAGGGCCCCCTCAAGGTCCGCGCCGTGCTCGTGTACACCCCCACCGATACCCCCACGGCCCCGTGCGGGGCCTGCCGCCAGGTCCTCAACGAGTTCGGCCCGAACGCCCAGGTCTTCTGCGAGTGCGACGGTCCGGACGCGATCGAGACGACCCTGGACCAACTGCTCCCCTTCGCCTTCGGCCCGCACAACCTCGCCGCCGCGAAATCGACCGGGGAGCAGCCCTGATCCGGGTCGCGGCGCCGGGCCGGGCGAAATCCCGCGCCTTCGGAGACGGTTTTCCGCGGATCCCGCGCCGCGAGATCCGATATAGATCACATCATCCCGGGGAGTCTCCGTCGCGATCCTGCGCCAGGAAGGGCGGGGATCGCCTCGACAGCGCCGGACGACGGGCCTTGACGGCTCGTCGCGTCCCGGGCCCCGGTCGCGGACTTCCACGGAGGGAACCAACCATGCGGCGGATCGCGGTGCTGAATCAGAAGGGCGGAGTCGGCAAGACGACCACGACGGTCAACCTGGCCGCGGCGCTGGCGATGGAAGGCCGCAAGACCCTGGTCATCGACCTGGATCCCCAGGCCCATGCCACGCTCCACCTCGGACTCCTGCCGGGGCGGTCCGGCCCGTCGCTCTACGAGGTCCTGACCCAGTCGAAGAGCCTGGCGAGCGTCCGCCGCCAGGTCGCTCCGAATCTCTACGTCTGCGGCAGCCACATCGACCTGGCCGGCGCCGAGCTCGAGCTGCTGGGCACCGTCGGCCGCGAGGTCATCCTCCGCGACCTGCTGGAGGCCGACGTCGATCAGTTCGAGTACGTCCTGATGGATTGCCCGCCGTCGCTGAGCGTCCTGACGCTCAACGCCCTCTGCGCGGCGACCGAGGTGTTCATCCCGCTCCAGGCCCACTTCCTGGCCCTGCACGGTCTCTCGAAACTCCTGGAGACCGTGCACCTGGTCTCCAAGCGAGTGAATCGCGACCTGAAGGTCGGCGGCATCATCCTCTGCCTCTACGACGCGGGGACGCGGCATGGCGGCGAGATCATCGAGGACCTGGAGAGCTTCTTCGTGAACCGCCGCTCCAACGCGGCCCCGTGGGCGAATGCCAAGCTCTTCCACACCCGGATCCGGCGGAACATCCGCCTGGCCGAGTGCCCGAGCTTCGGCCAGTCGATCTTCCAGTATGCCCCGAGCAGCCGGGGAGCCGAGGATTACGCCTCGCTGGCCGCCGAGATCCAGGGCCGCGCCCCGGCCGCCATCTGGGTGGACGACGAGAAGGACCGGGCCGGCTCATCGGGGGCCGATGCCACCGCCGCCTGAGCTAACCCCGTGACGACGGGATCGACGCGGCTCCCGTCGAGAAGCCCCTCGCAGCCGAGGCGGCCCGATGCAAGAGTATGACAAGAGCAGCAAGTGGCTGATCCAGCATCACGGCGATTCGATCCTCCGAATCGCCGGCCTGAGAGGCATCGCACGCTGGCGTCCGCTCCAGGCCGAGCTCGTCCAGCCCAGGCGCTATCCCGACGGCCTGATCGAGGCCTGGCTCGAGGGCCGCCCCGATCCCTGCTCTTCATCCTCGAGCTCGCCACCTATCCCGAGCGGAGGATCTGCGAGCAGGCCGTCCGCGACGCCGCCCTCGTCTACCTCGACCGGGGCAGCCTGCCCGAGGTCCTCGTCCTGGTGCTCCGCCCGAGGGGCTCCCTCGCCGCCGCCGACGCCGCCGACTTGCGGAGCCCGGCCGGCTGGACCCGGTTCCAGGTCACGTGGCGGATCATCGAGCTGTGGAACGTCCCGGCGTCGAGCCTGCTTGAAGCCGGCGACGTGGGACTTCTCCCCTGGGTCCCGCTCAGTCAGTTCGACGGCCCGCCAGAGCCCCTCTTCCGCATCTGCCGCGACCGGATCGACCGCGAAGCCGACGACGCGGAACGAGCAAACCTGTTCGCCGTCTCGCAGGTCCTCGCCGGGCTACGCTATGATGATGAGAGCCTGATTCATCTTCTCGGCGGGAGAAAAGCCATGATCGAGTCGCCGGTGCTCCAGAAGCTGAAGAAGGAATGGACCGAGGAAGCCGCGAGCAAGGCCGCTCACGAGGCTCGTGTTCAGTACATCACCAGGATCTTGAACTCCCGGTTCGGGTCGTGTCCTCGTGCCATCCAATCCAAGCTCAACGCAACCCGAGATGGGAGCCTCCTGGATCGATTCCTGGATATGGCGGTCTCCTGCCCTACCCTGGAGCAATTCCGCGCATTCCTCCGCAAGCAGGGCGGACACGCCTGATCGTTCACGGTGCGTCCGCGGCCACCTCACCCCCCCTGCTCCATCAATCGGCGGGCGTCTTCTTCCAGTAGGTCGCTGTACGTGACAGGGTAATCGGCGGGGCCATCAAGCTGTGTCAGCCCAGGCGGCAAGCTCGCGAGCTGGTCCGCGCAGTGCGTGCGGATCGCTTCCATCCTGGGGAGCGGAGCGACGAGACGGCCGCCGAGGACGACGGGAGAGAGGAGCCGCTCCCCTTCCTGCAATTCGTCAGCCCGGGCGACGAGGTCTCCCGCGAATCGGCCGTCCCGATCGCGGCGGCGAAAGACCTGCTTGGCCATGGGATAGGTCTTCTTCCCCGCGCTCAGCTTGATCCGTCCCTGGCCGTCCGACTCCACGAGCTTGTAGACCATCGAAAGCGCAGGGGCGTCGCGCGAGGTGATCAGCTCGGTCCCCACTCCGAAGGCGTCGATCGGCGCCCCGGAGGCGATCAGGCGCTCGATCTGGTACTCGTCGAGATCCCCCGACGCGACGATCCGGATGTCGGGGCGGCCGGATTCGTCGAGGATCGCGCGGACCCCGCGAGAGAGGGCGTCCAGATCGCCGCTGTCCAGTCGGACGGCCCTGATGCGAGGCTCGATGAGCGCGGCTTTCCGGGCGGCCGCGAGCGTGTCGTACGTGTCGATGAGGAGCGTGGTCGACTCCGGGAAGACGCGAGCATAGGCTTCGAAGGCCGCTTCCTCGGTCGGGAAAGACTGGACCCACGAATGCGCCATGGTCCCGGAGGCCGGGATCTTGAGCCGCCTGGCCGCCTCCACGTGGCTCGTGCCGTGGAATCCGGCCAGGTAGGCCGCACGGGCCGCGAGGAAGCCGGTCTGCGGCCCGTGGCCGCGGCGGGCGCCGAACTCCAGGAGCGTCCGCCCGCGGGCGGCCGTGACGATGCGAGCGGCCTTGGAGGCGACCAGGGTCGTGTACGAGAGTGACGCCAGCAGGAACGTCTCCACCCATTGTGCCTGGGCCAGCGGCGCCGAGACGCGCAGCAGGGTCTCGCCGGGGAAGACCACCGTCCCCTCGCGCACCGACCAGACGTCGCCCTCGAATCGAAGCGAGGCGAGATGCTCGAAGAACTCCGGGGAGACCCCCGCGAAGGCCGGGAAGGCGCGGAGCCCGTCCACCTGATCGGGCGAGAAGCGCAGGTTGAGGAGATCCCCGACCGCCTGCTCCAGCCCGGCGAAGACGAGATACGAGCGCCCCGGGGGCAGCCGCCGGACGAAGACCTCGAAGCTCGCCCGGACGTCCGCCATCCCGAGCGCCCGGTAGCCCGCCATCATGGTGAGCTGATAGAGATCGGTGACCGGCCCCAACGCATGGGGATCGGGCCAGAGCGAGACCGGCGGAATCGGTTCCATCATGAGGATCCTGGACTTCGAGGGCGGAGCAGCCGGAGCGGCACGGAGATCATCGACTCGATTGACTCCCGTCGGGACGCGAGCGGATCACGGTCCAGCAGGGCCGGGAGGCTGAGGGAGCTCGGGAATTCGCGGACGAGCTCCCATCGCTCGAGGAGCGATGCCGCCGCCTTCTTGCGGTCCCCTTCCTGGTCCAACTGCGCCGCGTCCACCAGCGCCCACTCCCCCGTCCGATCGGCCTCGAGCAATCCGGCCAGGCCCGGCTCAACCCGGACGGGCACCTTGCCGGCCAGATAGTAGATGATCGCGGGCCGGGCGAGGACGCGGAGGCCGGGCACGCCCGAGGGGATGACTTCCAGCGATTTCCGGACCGCTCGCTTCAAGGAGTCCGTGGACTCCCATGGGCCCGGGCCGGCCGACCTCGCTGCCGTGATCGGACCACGGACCAGACACGGGGCCAGCAGGACCGTCAGCAGCAGCCAGTGCAATGCGACATCAAGTCGCATCCCCCGCGAGTATCGCGACAGGCTGGCGGCAAGCTCGGGCGCGTGCGACCTGGATCGCGAAAGGACCGCCGCCATCAGGCCCGAGACCTGCACCCAGATCAGGAGCTGCAACGGCAGCCAGAGCCTCGCATACGGATGATAGAACGGCGTCAGGAGCGACAGGATCAGCCAGGCGACTCCAAGAAGGCGTGACGACGGCCGGCCGCCCCATGCGGCCGGGAGCGAGACCGCGGACGCCGCCCACAGGAAACGAGGCAAGAGGACGGCCGGAGGAACAAGCAGGCCGATCCCGAGTGCTTTTCGGGCCTCCGCGCGGGATGACGGCGGCGAGACGAAACAGGCCGAAGCCACCGCCGCAAGGCAGCCCGCGAGCTGCCAGCCCCGGCCGCCGGAGAGGGCGTCGGCCTGCTCGAACTGGATCCCGAGATGGTCCAGCCACGTGCCCGGCCCACCTATGTATGACCGATGATGGGCCAGGAGCGCCCCGTAGCCGCCATGCGCGGCAACGAACCGGAACCAGGGCGCGTAGATCAGGGCCGCCACGACCGCGGCCGCAACTCCATAACCCCAGAGCCGCCCCGCTCGAAGGCGATTCGACCTCGATCGAGGGTCGACCAGCTCGCCGATCGCCACCGCGATCACGGCCGCTCCCAGCAGCCAGCCGTTGTACTTGATGAGCTGCGCGACCCCGACCGCCACCCCGAGCCCGATCGCGCTGATGATCCCGGGATCGTCCAGGAACCGGCCGGCAAGGCCCAGGCCCACGACCCACGCGAGCAGGAAGGACGCATCCGTCAACGCCATCCGGGAGAAAGCGATGTGGAAGCAGGAGAGGGCCACGATCCAGGCGGTCGCCCCCCCTGCCCCGAGGCCATACGTCCGGCGGGCGAGCCAGGCCGCCGCCGGGATCGTGAGCGTCCCCGCCGCAATCGAGACCAGGATCGCCGAGACGTCGCTGGGGCCCAGGGCCAGGTTGCTAGCGCCCACCAGGAATGGGAAGCCGATCGGGGCATACGGGATGACCGAGAGGTCGATCCCGGCCAGTCCAGCCGGTCGGAACGGCCAGAGGCCGGCGATTGCGTAGATCCCCTCGTCGAAGTGGACGAGCCCCAGCCGCGGCAGATTGTAGAGCCGCAGCAGCATGCCCAGGAGCGTTGCTCCCGCGATGACCAGGGCCTCTCGCCGGTTGCCGATCGCCGTCGCTGCGTCTAGGTCTCTTGGGCGCATGGCGATCGATTCTATGAGACGGCGTGACGGGGGCAAAGGGACGCGTGCGAGAGTCGCCGCCGAATCGACGTGCCGTTCCACGTGAAACCGCCCGCCTGGACGTGTCGCGCCTGGCGGACTCTGCTAGAGTGAGAGACGCACCTCGTCCGCGATCCAGAGCCAGTCCGACGAGGTCGGAGCGAAACCCGGACCCATTCCCCTGATCGGCTCCCGCCGAGTCGCGAATCGAGGTGACAATGGCCGTCACGTTGTACACCGATCGCAGGATGATCAACCACCGGGTCCCGTCGCACCATCCGGAACGGCCGGAACGACTCCAGGCGATCCTCCGGCACCTCGAGCGGAAGGGATTCACGGAGACTTGCCCTTCGGGGACCGTCCGGGAGGCCACGGTGGATGAGCTCCTTCGCGTCCACGGCGCGGCCTATCTTCGCGAGGTGGATGCCCTGGAATCTCGCGGCGGGGGCTCGCTCGATCCGGATACGTGGCTCTATGCGGGCACGCCTCTCGCAGCCAGGCTCGCGGCCGGGGCGGCGATCGAGGCCGTCGGCCACGTCATGAAGGACCCGGATCGCCGGGCCCTCTGCCTCGTCCGCCCGCCCGGGCACCACGCCCTGCCCGACGGCGGCATGGGCTTCTGCATCTTCTCCAACGTCGCCCTGGCCGCCATGGAAGCCACCACGACGTTCGACATCCGCAGGGTGCTGATCGTCGACTTCGACGTCCATCACGGCAACGGGACCCAGGACGTCTTCTACGCGTCGGAGCGCGTCGCCTTCCTCTCGATTCACCGATTCCCCTTCTACCCCGGCACCGGCACTCGCTCGGAGACGGGGACCGGACCGGGCCTGGGCCACACGGTCAACGTGCCGATCACCTACGGTACGTCTCGCCGCGATTACCTGTCCGCCTACCGCGCCGCGCTCCACGACCTGGCGGATCGGATCCGTCCGGAGCTCGTGCTCATCAGCGCCGGGTTCGACGCCCACGCCGAGGATCCCGTCGGCGACCTCGGCCTGGACTTCGAGGACTTCGAGATCATGACCGAGGACCTGGTCGAGGTGGCCGAGGCCCACGCCCAGGGGCGGATCGTCAGCGTCCTCGAGGGCGGCTACAACGTGCCGATCCTGGCGGGTTGCGTGGAGACCCACCTCAAGGCACTGGGGGCGGAACCGGGACATCCGTGATCGCGCTGGGAGGATCAGGACGGACGGGCCCCGGGATTGGAAATGCGGCCCGAAAGTGACCCCGACGGGATTCGAACCCGTGTTGCATGCGTGAAAGGCATGTGTCCTGGACCAGGCTAGACGACGGGGCCAACCGTCCCTTGCAAGGGCCACTTTAATCGCCACACGCGAGATGGGTCAAGACGGACGCCCCTGCCCCATGCTCGAAGGAAAGCCCGCGATGGCACGGTGGCCGATCGCCGCGGATTTCAGGAGGCCGTTGCAAGCCACCTGAAGGCTCGCTATCGTATCGCGGATTGGCTCCCAGTGCCCAGCGGACGCATTCGAGGTGAGGCCATGCTGAAGATCCTCCTCCTGACGGGCGATGCCGGCGAGGCGCAGGAGATCTATTACGCCAAGTACCGCCTCGAGGAAGAAGGCTGGAAGGTCGACATCGCCTCCCTGGAGAAGCGGACGTTCCTGTCGGTCGTCCATGACTTCGAACCCGGGTACGACACCTACGTGGAGAGGCCCGGGTATCTGGTCCAGGCCGATGTCGGCGTCAACGACGTGAAGCCCGACGACTACCAGGCGCTCGTCCTGCCCGGCGGCCGTGCGCCCGAATACCTGAGGAATCGGCCCGGGGCCGTGGCGATCGTCCGCCACTTCCTCGACACCGGGAAGCCGATCGCCGCGAACTGCCACGGTCCCCTGCTCCTCCTGACCGCGGGGTCGGTCAAGGGACGACGGATGACGAGCTACCCGGAGCTCGAGCCGGACCTGCGGGCGGCCGGGGCCGAGTTCGTGAATCGGGATGTCGTGGTTGACGGTCCGCTCGTCACCGTCCGCGGTTGGCCCGACAATGGGCCCTGGATGCGAGAATTCGTGAAGATCCTCCGCGCGATCGACTCGCGATGAAGGCTCCGCCCTGGCATACGCAGCGCGCAACCGGGGTCAGGACCGGGACAGCCCGGTCGATTTCAGGAAGGCATCGAGTCGTTGGAACTCAGAGCTCAGGCGTGGAGATCGGCCTTGCGGTATCGAGTGATCGAGCCTGATTCTGAATGGCCTCGTAGACCTCACGACGGTGAACGGCAACGTCCTTCGGCGCCTCGATACCCAGCCGGACCTTGTCGCCCCGAATCTCGATCACCGTCACCGTGATGTTGTCGTTGATGACTATGCACTCATTTTTCTTGCGGGAGAGAACCAGCATCACCGCTCCTCTCTGGTGATCAACAAGCTCAGTTCGTCCGTTGTACAACCTGGAGCTTCGCGGGCTTCCGCAAGGGCCCGAGGGCGTCCCGGACCATCCAGTCCGCGCACCTTGCCCTTATTCGTAACTGTATAGGACGGAATGGGTCGGTCAAGCCTCCGCGCATTTTTTTCACACCGACTTCGCAAAGTCGCTGGATTCCGCACCCCGCCGGGCCCGGAGACTTCCTACCGATCGCGTGGCGGCGTGTAGCGGTGATAGAGATAACCGAGGCCGAGGTCGAAGATCTCCGCCTCGACATCTTCGTTGCTGCTGGAGTGGATCGTGTCCTTGAGCTCCTGGATCAGGAGCTCGACGAACTTGGCGCGGGCACGCTGGAGGTTCTTGCGGAAGGCCTCCGGGGTCATCACAACGCCGGTCACCCTGGCGAGGTGGTCCGCGATCTCATCGATCGAGGCCGTCGGGTAATCGCGGCGGATCTGGAGGACGCTCGCGTAGCGGTTCTTGGGGGTGGACGCCTGGAACGTCTCGAGCCGCGACCAGACACGGCTGAGGACGGCGTCTCGCCAGACCCGATCGAAGTCCTCATCCGGCTGGGACGTATCGAGGAGCTCGCCGGGGGGCAGCGGCTGGAGCTTCCGGTTGCGAAAGTGATCGATGATCAGCCGGTGGAGGACCGTGCGAAGGTAGTCGCGAAACCGCCCCTTGGTGCGATCCGCGCCGGCGAGCTTCCCGGTGAGGAGCTTCGTCCAGAACTCCTGCAAGACCTCGTCGGCGAGATGATCGTCGCGGACCTTGAGGTGGATGTAGCGCGTCACCGCATCGTGGTAACGGCCGACCAGCTCGTTCATCGCCTTCTGACTCTCGGGACCGGGAGCGTGAGCGCTGCTGATGGTCGTCCAGTTGGTCGGAATCTGGGTCAGTCGCTCTTCGCTCATCGCACCCATCCACGGAAAGGTCGAGGACTTCCGGATGTCGCAAGAACGCGGGGCCGTTGCGTTCGAGGGTCGGCGCAGCGGTTCCACGTGAAACCTCCGCGGGTGACTGCTTCATCCTATCATCATAGAGCGCGGCCGACTCAATAGAGTCCAGGAAAGGAGTGGCAAGGCCACCACGAGCGAAGTCCGAAGTCGCGCCGGATACGCGGCCGGCACGCCGCGGGCTGCCCTCCCTCGAGGTGGACCTCATCGAATACGCCCGGCAGGACTCGAACCTGCGACCGACGGTTTAGAAAACCGTTGCTCTATCCGGCTGAGCTACGGGCGCTACACCGGTCGCGTCCACGACGAGGCGAGTTCTCGTCGATCCTGATACCGGGATGCGCTCGGCAGGACTCGAACCTGCGGCCTGCGGTTTAGGAAACCGCCGCTCTATCCGCCTGAGCTACGAGCGCGGGGGGGACGCTTTGCGATTCTCCTCCAACCGCCGGTATGCTGTCAACCGAGCGTCGGCCGGAGCGGATCGATCGAAGTCCAAGCGAGAGGGAGACCTGCTGATGTCGACGGCGGCTCCGCGAGATGACAGGTCCCGGGTGGCCGTGGTCACGGGTGGAGGACGCGGGATCGGTCGTGGGATCGTCGAGGAGCTTGCCGCCGCCCGCTTCTCGCTGGTCGTGAACTATCGGGACGATCTCGAGTCGGCGGCGGCGTGCTGCCGGCAGGCCGAATCGCTCGGCTCGCCGACGGCCATCCCGATCCGGGCGGACGTCTCGGACCTCGTCCAGGGGCGGCGCCTGATCGACGAGACGATCGGGCAGCTCGGGCGGATCGACCTGTGGGTGAACAACGCCGGCGTCGCCCCCCGGGTCCGAAGGGACCTGCTCGAGGTGACTCCCGAGAGCTGGGACCACGTCGTGGGGACCAATCTCCGAGGTCCCTTCTTCCTCACCCAGTCCGTGTCCGGGGCGCTGATCCGGCTCCAGGAGCAGGGCCTGGTCCGCGAGCCGCAGATCGTCTTCATCACGTCCATCTCGAGCACCCATGCCAGTATCAATCGGGCGGAATACTGCGTCGCCAAGGCCGGCCTGAGCATGGTCGCCCAGCTCTTCGCCGTCGCCCTGGCTCCCCGGGGCATCCGCGTCTACGAGGTCCGGCCCGGGATCATCGACACCGACATGACCCGCGCGGTTCATGAGCAGTACTCCGAACGGATCGCCGCCGGCCTCTCGCCGATCCGCCGATGGGGGACCCCCAGGGACGTGGGCCGGGCCGTCGCCGCCATCGCATCCGACTCCCTCCCCTTCTCCACGGGCGAGGTCATTCATGTCGACGGAGGACTTCACCTCCGAACGCTCTGAGGCCCTTCACCGACGCAGCCCCCGCGCCGGCGTCGTGGGAGAACGGCCTGCCACCCGCCGGGCGTCACATCCCCTCTCGTCCGAAGTAAAAGATCGGGGTTTCCCGCGAGCTTCGGGCCGGCCGGCCGCTCCTCCCCTCGGAGATTGGCCCGAAACTGGATTCGCCGCGTACAATTATTGCAGATGGTCCGCCTCAACGCGGCTCTTCCCCGATGCCGTCGACAACACGCCTGGCATCATTGATGGACGCGCGATGCGATGCCCGAAAGCGATCCTCCCAGTTCCGAGCTGACGCGTCACCAGTACGGGAGCTATCGCGTCCTCCATCCGCTGGGCTCGGGCGGGATGAGCTCGGTGTATCGCGCGGTGCACGAGGACACGGGGCACGTCGTGGCCCTGAAGGTCCTGCCTCCGGACCTGGCCCGGAACTCGATCGCCCTCCAGCGGTTCCTCCGAGAGGCCCGCAGCGCAGAGCGTCTTGAGCATCCCGCCATCGTCTCGATCTACGACCGAGGGTTGGATCGAGGCAGGAACTACATCGTCCTCGAATACATCGACGGGTCCGACCTGCACGCCTTCGTCCAGGTCCACGGGCCGCTCGCCGTGCGGGAGGCCGTGAGGACCCTCCGCGTCGTGGCGGAGGGCCTGCAATTCGCCGCGGTCCGGGGTCTCATCCATCGCGACATCAAGCCCTCGAACATCCTCCGCAGCGAGTCCGGCGAGATCAAGATCACGGACCTGGGGCTCGCGCTCCAGGCCGACAAGGAAGACGAGCGGGTGACCCGCGAGGGCACGACCGTCGGGACCGTCGACTACATGGCCCCGGAGCAGGCGCGAGACAGCCGCGCCGCCAGCGAGCGGAGCGACATGTATTCGCTGGGCTGCACCTGCTACTACCTGCTCGCGGGGATCCCCCCGTTCCCGGGGGGCGACATCACCGACAAGCTCACGCGTCACGCCCGGTCCGCGCCGCCGGACGTCCGGGACCTGCGCCCCGACGTGCCGGTCGAGTTCTCGAGATTGATCCAGAAGCTGATGGCCAAGCGTCCCGAGGATCGCTTCGCCACGTTCGAGGACCTGATCGAGGCGCTCGACGGCCTTCCGCTGCCGGCCGAGGACGGAGGCCCGGACGTCTCGCTGGTCCCCATCGGCGAGGACGCGGTAGCCTCGAACGGGGACGGACGTCCGCGGATACCCGTCGTCGCGCTCGGAGAGGCGGATCGGCCCCCCTCCTCGCTCCCCGAGATCTCGCTCGCGAGCCTGCCCGACGACGAGATCGCGAGTCTCGTCCGGCCGATCCGAGGGCTCCCCCTCGGCGGTGGCGGCGCCGGCGTGGCGGCCCTCCCCGCACCGCTGCCGCGATTGCCCGCCCCGATCGAGCCGGCGCCGCTCCCCGGCGAGGAGCGGCGCCCCCTCGCCCTCGGGGCCTGGATCGCACTCTTCACGTCGATCGGGGTGGCCTTCATCCTCGCCGTGATCCTCATCGATCGACTGGTCCGCGTCGCGCCGGAAAGCATCCCGAGCGCCGATCGTCGATTCAACCCGGATGAAGACGCGGCACTGGCGGCGCCGCCGCTCCCGAACCATCCCCTGCCCGGCCCCGAGTCGGTGGCGGCACGCCCCCCGGCGCCGGCACCGCGCGCGGACGTGCGCGCGCCCGTCCGTCCGTCGGTCACCCGCGACGCCTGGGCGGAGCCGGAGGACGTCGAGGTCAGCCCGAGGCGGGAACCGATCCCCGACGAGATCCTGCGCGCCTATCTCCCCGAGTGGGCGCTCTCGCCGGTCCCCAGCCGGCTCGAAGGCCCGGTCACCGTCGTCCGCCGCGTGCCCGGCTCTCGGGATCCGTCCGTCGTCGCCACGCTTCGTGCGGGACTCGAGAAGACCCGGGGGACGACCGAGATCGCCGACGAGGGCCCATTCCTGCTCGTCGCCCCCCTGTCGTCGAGTGAGCATCGGATGCTCCGGGCCCGGCCGGGATACCGGCCGGTAGTCCGCGTGGAGCAGTCCGTGCTGCCGGCCGCCCGTCAGCTCCCGGCACTCCTCTCCATCGAGTCCCGGGGATTGGTCCTCGACTCGCTGGACATCGTGGTCAACCTGCGGGACGCGCCACCGCCGCAGGTCGCCCTCTTCCGCTGCACCGATGCCAGCCTGACCATCCGCAATTGCACGATCACGCTGTTCAACCCCAGGAACGTCCCATTCACGCTCTTCGCGGCGGATGGCGACCCGTCGAAGGGGACTCGGATCCGGATCGAGGGCTCCCTGTTTCGGGGCCCTTATACATCCGCCTTCACGCTCGGCAAGGGCTCGATCGACGTCGCTGTCCGGGACTCGATGCTGATCGGCGCCCAGGGGCCGTTGATCCGCGATCTCGACCGCTCCGCGGGCCATCGCGTCTCGATCGTGGCGAGCGTCCTGGGAAGCCGCGGACCTTCCGCCGCGATCGAGGGGGAGCTGCCCGCGGGCGGCGGACGGCCCCTGTCGATCCGGGCCTACCGGACGGTGTTCGGGCGATTCCAGGGGGCCGGGATCGCCAGCGTGATCGCCGCCGGGAGCCCGATGGGTGCGACCCAGGCCGTCGCCTGGACGGGCGATCGCAACCTGTACGTCGGCTGGAAGGGCTTCTTCGCCCAGGGCGCCGAGGCCACGGTGATCGTGAACGGCCTCGAGGGAGTTCGTTCCACGTGGAACGGGGCCGGTCGCGAGAGCCGTGAGATCCTCGCCGCGTGGCCGGATCTGGAGTCGCCGACGTCGGCCGTCCCGTCGAACCTGAGCCCGTTCGTCCCGGGCTTCGAAACCCTGCTCGACGGTCCGGCGATCGCCCGCCCCTACCTGGAGGCCAAGACGCTCTCCACGTTCGCCGAGCCGCTGATCCCGATGCCGGCCGTGGTGGCCCGCGAGGTCGCCATCCCGCCCGGCGGGGCGCCCCGGCAGGGAAGCTCCGGCAAGCTTCCACTCCTTCAGCGCCAGCCCGATGCGGTCCAGGATCTGGCGGGCATCGGGGCCCCGGCCGGCGACGGGGACGACCTGCACCTCGACGCGGCCGACCCCCGCTGGCACGGGGACCTCGGCCTGTTCCTCCGGGAGTCGATCGGTCCGGAGCGGAAGCGGGCACGGGTCCGGGTCACCGGATCGGGCCTTGTCCGTTGCTCGCCCGTGGTCCTTCCCGACGGCGTCCGGCTCGAGATCAGGGTCGACGCGCCGGCCAGCCCCGACGCCCCCTGGCTCGCCTGGCAGCCCGACCCCGCGACCCACGGCAAGGCACTCATCGAGCTCAAAGGCGGGGCACTCGTCCTCAGCCAGCTCCGCTTCCAGACCGAGCCGGCGGCGTCGCTCGAGTCGATCATCCACGTCGAGGACGGGCACCTGATCCTCCATCGCTGCCAGGTCGTGACGCCGCCGAGGGCGGACGCCGGGGTGCGCCGGCTCGTCACCTTCCGAGCGGCGACGACGCGACCCGGGGTCGGCCCCTCCGCAACCGGCCTCTTCGTCCAGGAACCCGACCGCCCCACCTGCGTCATCGCCGACAGCACGCTGATCAGCGGCTCCTCGGCGATCCGGCTGGAGCTGGGCCGCGGACAGGTCGCCATCGCGGGGACGGCCATCGCGGCGGCCACCGACGCGATCGAGCTCAACCCGTCGCGAGTCGCCCGCGACCGATTCGCGGCCGACCTCGTCCTGGATCGCTGCACGATCAGCTCCGAGTCGAACATCGTCCGACTCGGTGCCTGGCCGGGGAGCAACCCCGGGCCGGATCGCCCATGGCTCATCACGTCCCATTTCAACGCCTTCCTGGGGAGCTACGACCGTCGCGTGTCGGACACATCCCTGCTCCGGGCGGACGAGGTCGCCATGGCCGGCGGGGCCCTCTTCTGGCAGGCCCGCGGCGACGCCCTCGACGTGGACTGCTTCACCGCGGCCGGCACGGAGACGCCGTCGCTCGGGATCCGGGACGTCGGATTCCAGTGGGTCTCGCTCTGGGGCGGCAACCACATCGCGCAGGTGACGGGCCCCAGGGCCGGATCGAACCGGCCGAGCTCGCGGCTCCTCGAGCGCCTCAAGCCGGGGCGAGTCGACCCCGCCGGCCTGATCCTGGACGCCAGCTACCACCCCGACCGGCTCCACTTCGACTTCGGGGCCGATCTCGGCCGCCAGGGGATCCATGCCAGGCCCGCCGGGACGGCCCGGCGTTACTGACGGCCCGGAACACTCATTTACGGGCGGCGATCGGGACGCGATAATTCAGCGGAGGATCAAGGGGCCGCGGAGAGGAGGATCCGGTCGTGAACGTACCCCGGCGGAAGCTCGGATCGGGTGCCTGTTTCGTCATCCTTGCCGCGATCGGGCCGATCCCGGCCCGGGCCGGCGAGGACGTGCCGCGGACGGTTGCCCCGGTCGAGGCGAAATCGAGCGGAGAGGCGAAGCCCGGCGGAGCCGCCGGCGTCGCGGCCGGCGGCTACCGAGGCTACTGGATCCCCTATTATGCCGTCGGCTGGCCCAATGGCGAGGTGAGCTACTACACGCCGCCGTTCGTGCTCTACACGCCGGCCGGGCCGATCGTGACGCCGAGCCCGATGCTGCACCCCATCCCGGTCTCCATCCGCCGCGGTCCGCTGACGTCGGCCCCGCCGGCACCCGCCCCGGCCGCGGACCCGATCCGGCCGCCGGCCCGTCCGAACCCGAGGAGAGATTCGGCCCGCGCGGCCCAGCTCGTGGTCCTGGGGGACCGGCACTTTCGCGCCGACAACCTCAAGCGCGCCGAGGAGCGGTACGCGCAGGCCGAGAAGCTCGACCCCAGCTCGGCCGCCATCCAGCTCCGAATGGCGCAGATCGCGCTCGTCCGACTGAGATACACGGAGGCGGCGCACCGGCTGCGCGATGCCGAGATCGCCCAGCCCGGCTGGATCCTCGCCGCTCCGGACATCCAGTCCCTCTACGGAGAGCCGGCGGATTTCGCCCGCCACCTGAATCGGCTCGAGTCGCACCTCCAGGCCCATCCCGACGACCAGGACGCGTGGCTCGTGCTCGGGGCGCAATGCTACCTCTCCGGTCGGACGGCCCGTGCGGCCGATGTCTTCGCCCGGCTCCATGACCCCCATCGCAAGCCGGACATCGCCCTCGCGGCGTTCCTCGAGGCCACGAACCAGCGCTGAGGCCATGCCCCGAATCGAACGCTACTACGCCGCCGCCTGCCAGACCGACCTGCCGTGCCCCCGCCATCGGGATGAAATCCCCGCGCGCGTCGGCCAGCTCCTGACGATGGTGGATCGCGCCGTCGTCGGCTATGAGCCCTTCTTCGACGTCCGGCTCGTGGTCTTCCCGGAGTTCGCCCACGCCGCCCCCATCTACGAGACGGTCGAGGAGCTCGCCGAGAAGCTCGCCGTGCCGATCCCGAACGAGCAGACCGACCGCTACGCCGCCAAGGCCCGCGAGCGCGGGGTCTACATCCAGACCGGGACCTTCCTGGAAGTCGACCGCAGGTGGCCCGGGGCCGTCTTCAACACGACCTGCCTGATCGGACCCGACGGGCTCCTGAGCCGCTACCGGAAGGTCAATCCGTGGATCCCCTGGGAGGTCCACACCAGTCCCCACGACCTGCCCGGCTACGAGGATCCCCTGTTCCCGGTGGTGGAGACCGAGATCGGACGCCTCGGTGCCGCGATCTGCTACGACTGGCTCTTCCCGGAGGCGATCCGGGCGCTCGCCCTGGCGGGGGCGGAGGTCCTGATCCGCGTCTCCGCCTACATGGATCCGTGGGGAGCGACGCCGCCCCTGGACTGGTGGACGCTCTTCAATCGGGCCCGGGCCGCGGAGAACTTCGCCTTCGTGGTCGCCGCCAACCAGGGGGCGAGCGCGTCCAACTATCCGCCCTTCTCCTGGCCCGGGGGGAGCATGATCGTGGACTACGACGGCCGGATCCTCTCCCAGGCGGACCCCGGCCCCGGCGAGAAGATCGTCGTCGGCCCGATCGACCTCGCGTCGCTGCGGGCCGAGCGAGCCAGGCGGCGCGGCCATCATCTGCTTTCCCATCTCCGGACCGAGTCCTATACTGGCCTCTACGCCCGGCCGATCCATCGATCGACTCGCCGTTTCCCGTGAAACCTCGCGGGCTCCGGTCCTGGGATCCGGCCGACCGAGGCTTCGCCTCATCGCCCTTCGATCATCGTCCCCGTGCGAGGCCCTTGATGCGCCCTCTCCCGCGACCGGTTCGTTGTTTCTGGCTCTCGATCGTCGGCTGCCTCTTCGCTTCGGGCCCGGGATGCCATTCCCGCACGGACTCTCAGCCGGGTGCTCCCCCCCCGGTCACGAAGAACGAAGAGCCCGCCGTCGCCCCCCTCAGGGATGAGATCCCGCCCGCGGAGCTTGATGCCGTCCTGGCGGCCAATTTCCTCGGCGCCGGACTCATGGAGCAGTACGAGTACGCCAAGGCCGCGAAGGCGTTTCGCGAGGTTCGACAGCGAGTCCCGGGCTGGATCCCCGGCTCGATCAACCTGGCCATCGCGCTCCTGAACATGTCGGGCGAGGAGGCTGAGGCCGCCAAGGCGCCGGGCGGTGGCTCGAAGGGGAATTTCGACGAGGCCCTGGAGCTGCTGAAGGAGGTCCTGGATCGGGTCCCCGATCACCCCCACGCGCACTTCTGCTCGGGGATCATCCTGCAGCAGGAGGGGAGCCTCCTCGAGGCCCACCGGCACTTCCTCAGGGTGACCGAGATCGACCCGCTGGATCCCGCGGCCTGGTACTGGGCCGCGAGCACGCTCACGGACCCGGCGAATCCCCAGGCGTCGGCGAGCCCGGCACTCGCGAAGGAGCAGGCGGTCTTCTACAAGAAGGCCCTGGAGCTCGATCCCTATCTCACCCCGGCCATCTACAAGCTCTCGGTCGTCTCGCGGCTTGCCGGCGAGCCGGGCCGGCAGAAGGCCCTGCTGGACCTGTGGGGCCAGATCAACCCGGACCGCTCTCAGCCGGTGCCGGGCCCGGGCAATTCGGCCGCCAAGGTCTACGGCGAGATGGGGAAGTACGCGACCGTGATCGGGCCGCCCCGGCCGGATCGCCGTGACCGGCCGACTCCCGTGCCGCCGAAATTCGACCCCGCCCGGCCGCTGGCCGTGAAGCTCGCGGAGGGCGACCGGTGGGCGAAGCCCGAGGACTTCCGCGGCAAGGACGCGGTGATCGGCCGGGCCCGGGCCCGGTTCGGGGCGGCGGTGGCGGCGCTCGACGCCGATGGTGACGGCAAGACCGATCTTTACCTGACGGCCGCCGTGGTCGGGCCGAAGGGCCTTCGAGACGTCCTCCTGCTGAACCGCGGTGAGGGGAACTTCGAGGATGCCACGGCCCGCTTCGGGCTCCCGATGGACCGGGCCAGCCTGGGCATCGCCGCGGCCGACTTCGATGCCGACCGCCGGGTCGACCTGTTCCTCACGGGGGTCGGCAAGAACCTCCTGTTGCGGAACCTTGACGGCAAGGCGTTCGAGGATCGGAGCGCCCTCCTGAAGCCCTCCGCGACGCCGGCGTTGGCCCTCCAGGCCCGCTGGCTCGACCTCGATCAGGACGGGGATCTCGACCTCTTCGTCGTGAATCACTGCGCGGCCGACCAGGCGGAGAAGGCCCTCGTGCCCGGGCAGAAGTCCCCGCCGGGGCTGGCCTGCCTCGCGTATCGAAATGACGGCACGCCGGAGTCCATCCCCGGCACCCCGCCGCCCGCTCACGCTCCGCTCGCGACCGCCTGGGACACGTCGCGGGTCAAGTCGGGGCTCAAGCTGGCGTTGTCGCCCTGGCCGGACGCGCCGGCGCTCGCCGCGGGTTCCGCGCCCCATACCGGCGTCGCCGCGCTGGACGTGGATGGGGACCGCGACCTGGATCTCATCATCGCGGCGGACGACGGCGGGACGGTCGCACTCCTGAACGATCGGCTCGGCAGGTTTCACCAGTCCCCGATCGATTGGCCCACGACGCACGAGCCGGGCTCGGGGCTGCTCGTGATCGACCTCGATCAGGATGGACGCTCGGACCTCGTTTCGATCTCCGCCGCCGGGCCGGTCCATGGCCTGAGGAATTCGACCGAGCGCAAGGCCCAGGGCGACGCCCTTGTCCGATTCGAGAAGTTCGCCGCCAACGCCCGGTCCTGGAACGCCGCGGCGACCGCCGATCTCGACCTCGACGGCCTTCCGGATGTGGTCGGGCTGTTTGTCGGCCCGGAGAAGCCAGGCCACGCGCCCTCGCCCGCCTGGGCGCGGAACGACGGGGACCGCCTCACGAACATGGAGTGGCCCGTCGCCCAGGAGACGCCCGGGGCCGCGGGCCTGCTGCTGGCGGACCTGGCCGGCGATCCGCTGCCCGACCTGATCCTCGCCCGCCACGGAGAGCCCCCCGCGGTCGCCGCCAACATGGGAAACGGACACCACTGGCTGGCCCTCGATCTGGCCGGCCACTGGCGGGTGAAGCCGGAGCTGATGCGGACCAACTCCCACGGGCTCGGCACGCGCATCCTCGTCGAGGGGCAGGGGGTCCACGTCGCCCATGAGCACACGACGCCGGACACCGGGCTCGCCCAGTCGATCGGCCCCGTCGTGCTCGGGATCGGCAAGCGGGATGCCGCCGAGCTGCTCCACCTCCGATGGCCCGACGGCGTGATGCAATGCGAGCTGAACGTCGCCGCCGACCAGAAGCGCGCGATCGGCGAGAACAATCGCAAGACCGGATCCTGCCCGGTCCTTTTCACGTGGAACGGCGAGCGGTTCGTCTGCCTCGGCGACTTCCTCGGCGGCGGCGGGCTCGGCTACCTCGTCGCTCCTGGAGTGTACGGCCAGCCGGATCGCGACGAGTCGGTGGCCATCGAGTCCTCGCAGCTTCAGGCGGAGCAGGGGAGCTTCCGACTCTCGATTACCGAGCCCATGGACGAGATCGCCTACGTCGATCACGTCCGCCTCGACGTCGTCGACCGGCCCCCCGGCGTCTCCACCGCACTCGACGAGCGATTCGCGCCGACCGGAAAACGTCCGTCCGGCGAGGTCATCGCCTGGCGGCGGTCGATCGAACCCGTCCTGGCGACGGACCTGGCCGGTCGGGATCTCACCGCGACCCTGAGCCACTTCGACCGCTCCACCGCGGATTCGTTCCGCAAGCTTGATGGCTGGGTCGGCTACGCCGAGGAGCACGGGATCATCCTCGAGTTCGGCGACCGGCTCGCCGGCTTCGGCCCCGCCGACTCACTGGTCCTCTGCCTGGCGGGCTGGGTCGAGTATCCCTACTCGCAGACCAACTACGCCGCGGCGACCGCCGGCGTGAGCCTGATGCCACCGACCGTCGAGAAGCGACGCGCCGACGGGACCTGGGAGACGATCGAGCCGGACGCCGGCTACCCGGCCGGCCTTCCGCGGATGACCACGCTCGACCTGAGGGGCAAGCTCTCGGGCCCCGACTGCGTGCTTCGGATCCGGACCAACATGGAATGCTACTACGATCAGGCCTTCATCGCCGTGCGGGATCGTGATGCCGAGAAGGCCCTGCGCGTCACGCCGCTGGAGGTTGCTCGCGCGGATCTCTCCCACCGGGGATACACCCGCGAGGTCTCTCCGCACGGCCGGTTGCCCCTGCTCTACGACTATCAGTATGTCGACCCCGCGCCCCTGGCGCGGCTCTCCGGCAAGCTGACGCGGCATGGTGACGTCGTGCCGCTGCTGCGGGCCGACGACGACCTGCTGTGCGTGATCGGCCCGGGGGATGAGGCCCGGCTCGAGTTCCCCGCCGACGGGTTGCCGCCGCTGCCCGCGGGCTGGTCGCGGTCGTACGTCCTGCGCACCTATGGCTACTGCAAGGACGCCGATCCGTTCACCGCGGGGAGCGATTCCGTCGAGCCGCTGCCGTGGAAGGGGATGCCCGCGTTTCCGTTCGCGGGCGATGTCAGGCGGTCTTCATCCCCGGCCTTCGAGAGCTATCTCCGCGACTATCAGACTCGGCCTGCGGGAGGAGACGCGGGGCGGTGAGGTATTCAGGGGGCGGAAGGTCCGGGCGTCGTTCCGATCGGAAGCTCCGCGGCCTTCTTCTCCCATTCCGCGAGCCTGGACTTCAGGTCGTTGCGGAGGGCCGCGGGGAGCTGCTTGCCGGGCTGGACCGTCAGGATCTCGTCGAGCCGCAGGGCCTCCTTCGCCTCGTCCGCCGCGTCCTGGAACATCTGGATCGTGGCGCTGGCCTGGGCGAGCTCCGCGTGGAGCACCGGGTTGGTCGGGTAGAGACGAGAGGCCGTTCGCAGGGCCTCGACGATGCTCCCCTCCAGGACGATGATCTCGCGCGGTGACAGGCTGCCGCCGACCATGCCGAGCAGATCCCTCGTCGTCCTGGCGCGCTCGTGGTGGAGGGACCAGTTCGCCGGGTTCCTCGGGGGCGTGGCCGCCTTGAGGAGCAGGGCCGGGACCTTCCGCCAGCGCTGATCCTCGGGCCGACCGCCTCGCGATTTCCAGATGAGGAACTGGAGATAGGCATCTCCCAGCCACGGGCGAGGGCTGTACATGTCCGCGAGCCTGGCGGACTCATACGCGGCCTCGGCCCGCTCGAGCTGCGGCGGCATGCGGGCGAGGGCGTCATCGGCCGCGGCGACGGCCGCCTCGGACCGCCAGTACGGGAGCACCGCGCCGGCGAAGATGCCGACGAGGGCCGACCAGCCGAGCGCCAGCGCCAGGCCCGGTATCCGGGTCTCGGCTTCCCTCAACCTGCCGCAGCCCAGGTCCTCGCGGAGGTTGAGCCCGAGTGCCAGGAAGAGCCAGAGCTGGAGCGAGACGCTCGCGAATCCGATCCCGCCGGCGGCCAGCAGGTTGACCACCATCCCCAGGACCGCCGCGCCGCACGCGAAGGCGGGCAGGGGGGTGCGACCCCAAAGCAGTCGGACCGACCAGGCGGCGAGGAGCCACGCGGCCAGGAGGACCAGCCATCGAGCCAGCATGTCGCTCAGGAAGAGGTTGAAATGGCCCACCAGGAAGACCGCGAGCAATCCCCCCGCGCCGGCCCATGCGATCCACGCCTGGGACGACGGCGATCCGCCTCGTCCTCCCGCGGCCATCGCCTTCGTCGTCGCGATCGCCGAATCGGCCGGGGTTTCCCGTGAAACGGGTCCGTCTTGGCGAGCCGGGCGGAGCAGATTCCAGAGGCCGAGGCCGAGCGCCACGACCAGCGCGAGCAGCGCCCATACGCCGGCCGTCGCCCAGGCTTCCAGGAACAGGTTGTGGGGATCCTGGATCTCTTCGCTGGACCACGGCAACTTGTGGAGGAGGTAGCTGTGCCCGAAGTTGGCCGGGCCGACGCCCGACCAGAACGTCGGAGCGGCCAGGGCCCGGCCGATCGACGACGCCCCCTCGGTGATCACGCCCCAGGTCCCGCGCCAGTACTCGGTCCGATAGCGCATCGAGAGGCTCGACTGCGTCAGGACCTGGATGTCGAGGCGCGCGGTCGCCAGCCCGAACGCGAAGAGGCCCGCCAGGACCAAGACACCGGCGACGCAGGCACCCACAAGTCGCCGGCCGGGCACGCGTCCGCGGATTCCCCAGGCCAGCACGGCGACCGCCGCGGCCGTGCCGATCCAGGCGCTGCGGCTCTTGGTGAGCATCAGGCAGATCAGCAGGCCCAGCACCGGGATCGCGGCCATCCCCAGGGCCGACCATCGCGAGCCGACTGACTTGCGATCGAGCAGGTTCGCCAGGACCATCGCCAGCGACAGGGCGACCGGCCCGATCAGGTAGCCGGCGAGCGAGTTCGCCAGTCCGAACGTCGAGAAGACCTCGTTCGAGCCGAGGAGGCGATTCTCGAAGGCCTCGACCGCCCGGGGATCGTTCTCGGAGACGTTCGCCTCACGAAGGTACGGCGCCCGGTCCTTCTGGTAGGCCCTGCGGAGTGCGGGCATCTCCACGGCCGTTTGGTAGAGCCCGTAGGCGGAGACCGCGACGGCCGAGACCACGAGCACGCCGAGGATCGCCCTCGTTTCTCCGGCGGACCGCGGCAGGTTGCGAGCGAGCAGATAGGCCATCGCCACGCCGCCCCATTCCCAGGCCATGTTGATCGCGGGCCGGTGATCGAGCCCGCGCGACGCGCTCAGCCCCACGAGCGCCGCGAGGGCCACCACCGCGGCATCGACGAGGGACCAGCGGTAGCGGAATCGCCCGCCGATGAGGGTCGCCGCGATCGCCAGCCCGACGGCCACGAGCATCGCCAGGACCCAGGCGAGACCGGCTCCGGCTCCTCGACTCAGGTCCGGCTCGCTCGGCCAGTAGGCCCGGCAGGAGGCGAGCGCGACGAACAGGCCGAGCGCCCCGCGGCGGAGCCGCTCGCCAAGGACCTCGGCCGATGTGGTGTCGTCGTGCGTGCCGGCGATCGGGCCCCGTCGAGTCGCCTCGCCGGATGGGCGCCCGCCGGAGGGCACGCTGGGCTGACGTGAGCCGGACGGATTCGGTCCGCGCCGAGGCATCTGGGTTCCTTTCGAATCAGCCAGGGTCCGTCCGGCCCTGGGCCACTTCCAGGATCGCCACGACGCCGAGCAGGCAGGCCGTCTGGGCGACGACCACGCACGCCCCCTGGCCGTCCAGGCGATGGAGCAGCAGGGCCCCGAGTCCGCAGGCCAGGGTGATCAGGTCAATGGTCCAGACCGCCTGCGGCCGCGTCAAGCCTCGGTCCACGAGGCGATGCGAGAGGTGCCTCTGGTCGCCCTCGAAGGGACTCCGACCCTCGTGGAGCCGGATCAGGATGACGGACGTCGTGTCGTAGAGCGGCACCGCCATCACCAGCAGGGGGGCGAGCACGCTGAACGGCGAGTCGAAGCCCGAGATGTGGTAGGTGCCGACGACGGTCATCGCCCCCAGCAGGAAGCCGAGGAAGTTGCTCCCGGCGTCCCCCATGTAGAGCCTCGCCGGGGCCAGATTGTGGACCAGGAAGCCTCCGAGCGCGCCGACCACGATCAGCAGCACGGCCGGGGCGAACAGGCTGCCGACCGCCGCCTGGGCCGCACCGAAGAGCAACGCGGCGATCAGCCCGACGCTGGCGGCCAGGCCGTCCATGTTGTCGAGCATGTTGAACGAGTTCGTCAGGCCGACGATCCAGAGGACGGTGACCGCGCCGCCGAGGATCGGATGGGTGAACGGCCAGAAGAGCGTCACGCGGATTCCGGAGGCGACCAGGAGCGTGGCGCAGAGGATCTGGATCCCGAGCCGAATCGGCCACTTCAGGTTCACCCGGTCGTCGATCAGGCCCATGATCATGATGACCGTCGCCAGCGCGAGGATCCGGAGCAGCTCCCACGACGTGGCCAGGGCCCCCCCGGCATGCCTCGCCAGGGCGGAGGGCAGGGCATCGCGGGCGGCGAATGTGCAGAGCCCGCACACGCCGAGGGTCAGCATGATCGAGAGCCAGATCGCCACGCCCCCGCCCAGCGGCACCGGAGCCTTGTGCCCCTTGTGCCCCCCCGGCCGGTCGAGGAAGCCGAGCCGCAGGGCGTATCGGCGGGCGAGATGCCCGAAGAGCCACGAGAGCACGAACGCCATGACGACAAGCCCAAGCCCGGCCGCCACCAGTGTCCCCGTTTGATTCGCCATCGGGTTCGCGGCCGGTCGGGCCGAGCCTCTCAGTCGCGTCGTCGCGGATGCCACTCGATCGAGGCCGAAGGATGCGTCCCGTCAGTCGCTCGGCCGTTCCGCCGGAATGTTCCCGGAGACCGGCCGATACCAGGCCCGGATGCTCACGCACGCGGTGAAGAAGGCCAGGAAGAGCGCGAGGACCGCCCCGATCACGACCCATTCCACGGGGCGATCCGGCGGCCAGTTCGCACTCTCCCCGCCTCGGACCGCCAGCAGGATGGCGAACGGGCCGGCGAACGAGACGACCGTCATCCCGATCAGGAGCAGGTACGGCAGCCAGGGGAGCGGCGCGGTCGTCTTCATGAGGGCTTCGCCCCGGCCCTGGCGGCGATCCGCTCCCGGCACGCAGCGTCGTGGCGGGACCGGGCGTCCTTCAGCTCGGCGAGGACGCCCTCCGCCGCATTGGCGAGCGGGATATTCCGCGAGGCCGACTCGCTCCGCCACTTGATCTCGATCGAACCTTCCTTCACCCCGCGGTCGCCGATCACCACCCGCAGCGGCACGCCGATCAGGTCCACGTCCTTGAACTTGACCCCCGGGCGGAGGTCGCGGTCGTCCACCAGGACGTCCACCCCGGCGGCCTCGAGCGCCCGCTCCAGCTCCGAGGTGGCCTGCATGACGGCCTCGCTGGTGACCTGGAGCGGGGCGATCACGACCGTGTACGGCGCGATCGCCGTCGGCCAGACGATGCCGTTGGCGTCGTGGCTCGCCTCGACGGCCGCCGCCATGATCCGGTTGATGCCGATGCCGTAGCAACCCATGATCAGCGGGACCTCGGCGCCCTTCTCGTCCAGGTAGGTCGCGCCCATGGCCTTGGAGTACTTCGTCCCGAGCTTGAAGACGTGGCCGATCTCGAGCCCGGCGCGGTTCTCCATGCCGGCCCCGCAGCGCGGGCACGGGTCGCCGGCGTCGGCGTTGCGGAGGTCGTGGACCTTCTGGAGCGGGAAATCCCGCCCGGGGACGACCCCCTTCAGGTGCACGTCGGCCTCGTTGCCGCCGACCACGACGGTCGGCATCGCGGCCACCGCCCGGTCGATGATCATCGGGATCTTGATGTTCACCGGGCCGAGGAACCCCATCGGGGCGCCGGTCGCCTTCTGGATGGTCTCGGCGTCGGCCGGCACGAGCGTGGAGACGCCGAACGCGCGGCGGACCTTGGGCTCGTTGGCCTCGTGGTCGCCGCGGATCAGGGCGGCCACGGGCTTGCCGTCGCCCAGGAAGACGAGCAGCTTGGCGGAGCCGGATTCCTCCACCTTGAGGAACTCGCAGACCTCGCGGATCGTCCGCTTGTTCGGCGTCTCCACCTTCTCGTAGGCGGGAGCCGAATGGTCCTGAGTCGCGGAGGCCTCCGCGGCGCCGATCTCGGCGCGTTCCTGGTTCGCGGCGTAGCCGCACTTCGGGCACTGGATCACGCGGTCCTCGCCGGTGGAGCAGGGGACCATGAACTCGTGGGACGCGTCGCCGCCGATCGGGCCGCTCTCGGCCTCGACGATGACGTAGGGCAGGCCGCAGCGGTCGAAGACCCGGCAATAGGCCTCGTACATGGCGTCGTAGCTCTTGTTGAGCTGGGCGACGTCGGCGTCGAAGCTGTAGGCATCCTTCATCAGGAACTCGCGGGTCCGGACGATGCCGAACCGCGGTCGGGGCTCGTCGCGGAACTTGGTCTGGATCTGGTAGAGCGTGATCGGCAACTGCTTGTAGGAGTTCAGCAGGTCGCGGACCAGGTCGGTGATGACCTCCTCGTGCGTCGGGCCCAGGCACATCGACTGCCCGCCGCTGATGGTCAGCTTCATCAGCAGGTCGCCGAACGTCTCGAACCGGCCGGACTCCTTCCAGAGCTCGATCGGCTGGAGCGCGGGCATCAAGAGCTCGATCGCCCCGGCGGCGTCCATCTCCTCGCGGACGATCTGCGCGGCCTTGTGGATGACCCGCAGGCCCAGGGGGAGATACGTGTACGTCCCCGCGCCAAGCTGGCGGATCATGCCCGCCCGGACCAGGAGGACATGGCTGGGAGCCACGGCGTCCGCCGGAGTCTCCTTGAGCGTCGGTATCAGGGCATTCGACCAGCGCACGGATCAATCCTCCCCGCTATCAATCGGACCGGAGACAGGCTTCTGGCGGATCCTCGGGCCGGCGGCCTCGCCGGCCAGGGGACGCGCAGTCTACCAGATCGACCGACTCCGGAGCAGGGAGGTTCGACCCGCGATCCGTCGCGACGGCCGCGGGGATCTTTCAGGCGGGTTATTCCCGGGGGTCCCAGATCGAATCGAGATCGTCCGCCGCGAGATCGAAGATCCGGCCGAAGCCGGCCACGAACCGCGAGGACTCGGGCGTGATCCGAACGAGGAGGAAGTCGCCCAGGTCGAAGTTCATCGCGGCGCTCGGGAACTTCCCCAGGTAGGCCGCCCGGGCTTCCCGGTACCCGGAGTCTCCCGGCGAGAGGATGACGGCCTCTCCCTGGAGCGAGAGCCGCGGGATCGCCTGGGGATTGCGGGTCTCCCGGTCGGGCTCGGCGATGAGGAGTCCGACCCGCGAGGAGGCGAGGAGGCCCTGGGTGTGCTGGGCCAGCCGGCTGACGTGGATGTCGAAGGTCGTCGGCGCCGGGGTGGGGGAGTACGGCACCATCGTCACGAGCGGCACGCCCTGGAAGAGCGTCCCCAGGGAGGCCACGCGCTGGGATCGGACGAGATGAGCAAGGGCCTCGCGAGCTTGATGGTCCATGGCGGTCTCGGATCGAACGCGAGAGGGTGATGGCCCGCCCGCCGATCGCACCGACGCGGCGCGATCGGCGGGCGACAGGCTCACGGGATGTTGACCTTCACCGGCGTCTTCTTGCCGGTCTTCACGTCCATGACATTGAGGACGAACGAGTTGCCGACGGACCGGAGGGCCTGATCGAGGAGGTCGGGCGCGAAGACGACCTTGTCGTTGACCCCCACGATCGAATCGCCGGGCTCGATGCCGGACTTCTCCGCCGGGCTGCCCGGGACGACCTGGACGACCTTGACGACCGGCAGCAGGTCGGCCGTACCGGCCTCGACCACCAGTCCGACGGACCGCAAGGAGGTGCCACCCCCCGCCGGAGCCGGCTGAGGGGCCGGATTGCCGGTCGGGGCGGGAGCGGGCTGCGGTGCGGCGGCCGTCGCTTCCAGCTCCACCTTGACGGGGACTTCGCGGCGGGTCCGCGTGTCCAGGACGTTGAGCGTCAGGACCGGGCCGCTTTTCTGGACGGCGGCCTCGAGATGGGCCGAATCCGGGGTCTTCTCGCCGTCGGCCGAGACGATCACGTCGCCCGGCTCGATGCCGGCCTTGGCGGCGGGGCTCCCTTCGGCCACCTCGGTCACGCGGAGGGCCGTGGCGAAGATGCCGGCGCGGACCTGCTGGGTCTTCACGCCCAGCGTCTTGCGGGCGGGAGCGGACGGGGTCGGCTCGGGGCTCGGCTCGGCCTTCGGCGCCGCGGCGTTGGCGGCGATGATCTCGCTGACGTCCACCTTCACGGGCGTCGTCTGACCGTTGCGGACGTTCAGGGCCGTGAGGGTCGCGGTGTCGCCCCCCTTGGCGATCGCCGAGGCCAGATGGTCCAGGTCCGTGATGAATCCCCCGTTCACGCCGATGATCGCGTCGCCCTTCTCGAAGCCCGCCCGGCCGGCCGGGCTTTCGGGGAGGACGTCGAGGATCTTCAGGACCAGCCGGCCACTCACCTTGACCTGCTCCGCCCGGATGCCCAACTGCTGGAGGATCCCGCCCTTCGTCGGGTCGGCGGTCGTGGTGGTGGTTGGCGCTGGGGCCGGCGACGGAGTGGGCACGGGGGCGGTCGTCGGGGCAGGGGGCTCGGGGTCATTCTGGCCCCGGCCGGCCGTGGCCGGGCCGACCTGGTCGTACCAGTCCGGGAAGGCCCCCACCCAGCCGGCCTCCGACCGCGGATAGAGGTAGGCGCGGATGGTGCTCCGCTCCTCCGGGATGGCGTTGTAGCCGCCCCCCTGATTGCCGATGGTCTGGTAGAGGTGGACGTAGACCTGATCGCCAGGCGCGGGGGCGAGCACCCGCCGCTTGTCGGCCGGGTTGCGGCCATACTCCGCCCGGGCGACCTCGAGCAGGACGATGTAGTCGACCCGCGACTGCCGCGAGCTGCGGAAGACCTCGCGGACGGCCCCTTCGACGACGATGGAAGCGCCTTCCTTGGTCTGGACCTGCTGCGATCGGGCCGTCGTGGCCATCGCGAGCGCGATCGTCGCGCCCAGCGCGAGCCTCGTAAGGAGGCCCCCAGTCGTCTCTCTCATGCCTGGATCCTCAACGGGAATGGATGGTCACGCGACGGCACGGCGATTCCGGCCGTCGGGGATGTGTCAAGTAGATACTATGCCTCGCCCGGTGGGCGTTCCAGCCCGCAAAGGCCGGAGAGTCCGATTGATCCGATCAGAACTCCATCCGCTGGAAGGCGCGGATGCCGATCCTGAGCGGGACCACCGTCCCGATCAGCCCCACGACTAGGCTCCCCGCGATGGCGACGGTCAGCCAGCGCCTGAGTCCCGCGTGGGAGAGGACGAACGAGGTCGTGTCCGGCCGCTCCTGGCCGGCGTAGTAGAGGTGGCAGGGCAGGGCGAGGGACGTGACGATCGCGAAGATGAAGACCAGGCTCACCAGCAGGTTGAGCGTCCCGCCGAAGCCCGCCGCGATCCGCGATGGGTCGGACTCGCGAAGGTTCGGCAGCCGTGCCCCCAGGCCCACGCTGATACCCGAGAGCCCCAGGCAGAGGACGGCGATCATCCCGACGTGGAGCACGATCATCCACGGGGTGATCCGCAGCATCAGGTCGCTGAGGACGATCAGGAGCTCGGTCGCCGGCAGCGAGATGCTCGCCGAGAAGACGAACTTGCCCCAGAGGATCTCCGCCCGCCGGAGCGGCAACAGCCCCAGCACCCAGAAGTTTCGCCCCTCCAGCGAGAGCAGCGGGAAGATGAACCGGCTCGTGAACGTGGAGAGGATCAGCGCGGTGACCGAGAGGTTGAGGAAGCTGACGAGGTTCCTCCAGTACGGCGTCTGCACGGCGTATCCCAGTCGCGGGATGTTGAGGAAGTAGAACGCCAGCAGCCCGAAGAAGATCAGGAACTGCGACCACTGGGCCGGGTCGCGGAGGAACGTCCGCAGGTCCTTGAGGATCAGCAGCCGGATCGGCCGGGGCAGGAAGAAGAAGGTCCGGTGGAGGATCGCGTCGAGGAACCCGAGGTCGCGCCTCCGCCGGGACGACCGCCCCCCCTGCACCCGGCTGTAGCCCCTCCGGTAGAGGTCCCGCGCCACGACCGCCGCGATCAGGTATCCGAGCCCCGCGTTCGCGGAGAGATACATCAGCTCGTAGCCGGCCCGGCCCCATTCTCCCCGCGCCGAGGCGAGCAGGCCGGCGGACATCCAGCGGCTCGGCAGCAGCGGGTTCTGGCAGAAGGCCAGGCGGTTCAACACGACGCCCAGCCAGTCCGGGGAGAGCGGCGTGCTGCTCGTGTGCCAGACGCGGTATGCCTGCCAGCCGGCGACGGCGATGAGGCCGCCGGCCGCCATCGTGAGGATCGTCTTCTGCCGCCGCGGGAAGACGTTCGCCACCACGATCGCCGCCACGGCCCCGAGGCTCCCCGGGATCAGCACGAACGAGAGGAGGAACGGGATGAACATCAGGTAGAAGCCCGCGGGCGCCTTCACCGTCAGCCCGTAGGCCACCAGGAGCGGACTCCCAAGCAGGAAGAAGGCCCAGCTCGAGAACGCGATCGCCTCCACGAACTTGTACGCGAAGACCCGGTCGGCGGAGGCCGGCGTGGTCAGCAGGTAGGCCGCCTCCCGGGAATGGAAGAGGGCCGTGTAGACGATGATCCCGTTGGAGAACAGGAGCATCACCAGCAGCGACAGGAAGAAGAGGCTGAAGAGGTACTCGATGATCGTGTTCACCAGGTCCACGTACATCCCGATGAACTCGAAGCCCCCCAGGAATAGCCCGAAGAGGCCGGCCCAGAAGATGGCGGAGCAGAGGAGGATCATCCCGATCCTGAGCCGCGACCCGTGCGCGAGGCCGCGCAGGATGTTGCGGAGCTGCCAGCCGCGGAGATGCCTCAGGGCGGAATCAGGGTCGCCGGAGCGAGCCTCGTGGAGCGACATCGGGTCGGGGATCGCCAGGCTCATCTCAGGACTCCCGGATACCGGCGGGATTGCCGCCCTGAGGGACCGGCGCCAGGCCGTCGTTGCCGGTCAGCTTCAGGAAGAGGTCCTCGAGCGACCCGTCGTGCTGGGCCCGTTCGCGGAGCTCCCTGAGCGTGCCGACCGTGAGCATCCGGCCGTGGTCCACGATCCCGATCGTGTCCGCCAGCTCCTCCGCGATCGCCAGCAGGTGGATCGACATCAGGACCGCCGCGCCTCCCCGCGCCTGGGACACGAACATGTTCTTGACGATCCGGGCGCTCCTGGGGTCGAGGCCGACGAGGGGCTCATCCACCACCAGGACCCGGGGGGAATGCACTAGGGCCGAGGCGAAGACCACCCGCTGCTTCATCCCCTGCGAGTAGTTCTCGCAGAGCTCGTCGACGAAATCCCCCATCTCGAAGGTCTCGATCAGCTCGCCGATCCGCCGGCTCGCCTCGGCCCGGCCGATCCCGTACATCTCGACGACGAACCGGAGGAACTCACGCCCCGTCAGTTTGTCGTAGAGGAACGGCTGGTCCGGGACGTAGCCGAGCAGGCCGCGGGCCTCCGGCGACGAGGCCGGGTGGCCGCCCACCCGCACCGTGCCGGCGGTCGGCTTGAGGAGCCCGCAGATCATCTTGATCGTCGTGGTCTTGCCCGCCCCGTTGGGCCCCAGGAAGGCATACAGCTCGCCGGGACGGACGGTCAGGTCCAGGCCGTCCACGGCCCGCTTGGTCCCGAACAGTTTGGTGACGCCGGACAGCTCGATCATCGCGGCTTCCCCCCGGCCTGGGCCGAATCGGTCTCGTCCGGCTCGCGCTCCAGGACCAGGCGGACGAGAGGGAAGGGGACCTCCTGGCGGACGATCACGCCGTCGGTCCGCACCCAGGTCCTGGCGGTCATCGAGCCGGTCCGTTGGGTGACCTCGAATACCGTGACCGGCCCTCCGCCCCAGTGGATGAGCGTCCGCTTCTGGACCTCCACCCGGAGCGACTCGACCTGCCCGGAGAACGGGTTGAGCACCCGAGAATCCCACCGCTGGCCGACGTGCAATCCCGGCAGCCGATCGAGCGGGCCGAGGGCGTCCTGGACCACGCTCCGGGGCTCGTAGGGGAAGTGCAGCGTCTGGTTGAGCACGGGAACCGGGCCCTTGGCGACGACCTCCATTTCCTCCCCCTTCAATCGCCCGGTCACCGTGAACAGATCCTCGCGGATGTCCTTCGGATTCACCTTGATGTCGAACGACTTGAGGTTCCCCGAGGGATCGACCCGGTAGGTGCTGAGGACCTCGACCCGGAAGTTGGCACGTCCTCCGAACGGGGTCGCCTTCATGACGTTCCCCGCATCGATCTCCACCTGGCTCTCGAGCTCGAACCAGCCGTCCTGGAGCCGCCGCGACGAGGTCACCGCCTTGCCCACCGTCCGATACTGCTCCGGCGTCTTCGGGTCGTCCACCGCGCCGATCTTCCAGCGCACCGGCCGGTCGTCCCCGCTCGCCGCCGCGATCGCCCTCAGGTCAGGCGGATAACCCAGGCTCAGCTCCGGGAGGATCTCCCAGGTCAGGAGGCAGAACGCCGCCACGCACCAGTAGACCAGGAGCAGCAACGACAGCAACCGCGACGGCATCGAGAGCCTCCCCGAGCGATGACCTGCAACGGATATGCTAGGCGATGCCGGTGCGGGGTGGCAATGGCCCCATGTCGCTTCTCCGGGGACTGTACGAGGGCGAACTGCTTCGGCTACTCTGGGCACGAGCCAGGGAAGCGATTCGGCCCGTCGGAGCGGAGGGAGCCAACATGTGCGGGATCGTCGGTTACACGGGTCAACACGAGGCCTCCCCGATCCTGGTGTCGGGCCTGCGACGCCTCGAATATCGCGGCTACGACAGCGCCGGACTGGCGGGCGTGGACGACGGCCGGATCGAGATCCGTAAGCGAGCCGGGAGGGTCCGCTCGCTCGAGGAGCTGCTCGACGAGAGGCCGATGCGAGCCCGATGCGGGATCAGCCATACCCGCTGGGCGACCCACGGGCCGGCGACCGATCGCAACGCCCATCCCCACCTCGGCGGCCGGGGGGGCAGGATGACCGTCGCGCTGGTCCACAACGGAGTGATCGAGAATTACGCCGCGCTGCGAAAGGAGCTCGAGTCCGAGGGCTTCCAATTCCAGAGCCAGACCGACACCGAGGTGATCGCCCACCTGGTGGCCCGGGAGCTCGAGACGGTCGACGAGCCGTTCCTGGCCGTCCGCCGGGCCCTGCCGCGGCTGGAGGGGACCTACGGCCTGGGTGTCGTCTGCGCCGGCCATCCGGACGTGGTCGTCGGCGCCCGCTTCGGCAGCCCGCTGGTGGTGGGCGTGGGGGACGACGAGCACCTCCTGGCGAGCGACGCCGTGGCGATCGCACCGCACACCGCGCGCGTCGCCTACCTCCAGGACGGCGAGGTCGTCCGCCTGACGCCGCTGGATTTCCAGATCCAACATCTGGAAAAGGGGCCGATCACGCCGCGGATCGACCGCATCGACTGGAAGCCGGACGCCGTCGAGCTCGGCGGACATGCCCACTACATGCTCAAGGAGATCCGCGAGCAGCCGGAGACCGTGACCGACGCCTGCCGCGGCCGGCTCGTCCGGTCGGAGGCAACCGCGCACTTCGGCGGCCTGAACCTCACGGCCCGGCAGCTCCGCCGGGTGCGCCGGATCGTCTTCGCGGCCTGCGGCACGAGCTGGCACGCCGCGCTCGTCGGCGAGTACCTCATTGAGCGGCTGGCCGACCTGCCCGTCGAGGTCGAGTACGCCAGCGAGTTCCGCTATCGCAACGCCCCGCTCGACGATCGCACGCTCGTCTTCGTCCTGAGCCAGTCCGGCGAGACCGCCGACACCCTGGGGGCGCTCCGCGAGGCGCGTCGGCGGGGCCATCCCACGCTGGCGATCGTCAACACGGTGGGGAGCACGATCGCCCGCGAGGCCGACGGCGGCATCTACCTCCACGCCGGCCCCGAGGTCGGCGTGGCCAGCACCAAGGCGTTCTCCGCCCAGGTCGCCGTCCTGACGATGCTGGCGCTCCACCTCGCCAGGCTCCGTCACCTCTCCTTCGCGGACGGCACCGCGATCCTGGAGGCGATCCAGTCGGTCCCGGACCTGATCGGCGAGGTGCTGCGGACCGAGCCCCGGATCGACGAGGCCGCGGCCCTGATGACCGAGGCGAGGAACGCCCTCTACCTGGGCCGCGATATCCACTTCCCCGTTGCCCTGGAAGGGGCCCTCAAGCTCAAGGAGATCAGCTACCTCCACGCCGAGGGCTATCCGACGGCGGAGATGAAGCACGGCCCGATCGCGCTCGTCGATCGCGAGACCCCGTGCGTCTTCGTCGCCCCGAAGGGCTCCCTGCATGCCAAGACGCTGAGCAATGTGGAGGAGGTCAAGGCCCGCCACGGGGTGATCGTCAGCGTGGGGACGGCCGGCGACGAGGCCCTCGCCGCGCTCTCGGACGTCTTCCTGCCGATCCCCGAGGCGCCCGAGGTCATCCAACCGCTGCTGGCCGTCGTCCCCTTGCAGCTCCTGGCCTACCACGTCGCCCGCCGCCGCGGCTGCGACATCGACAAGCCCCGGAACTTGGCCAAGAGCGTGACGGTGGAATGAGGGTGGGGCAGGGGGATGAGCTACGATCCTTCAAGGCACTGGCGGTGGCGATCCTGTTGCCGAGTTTCCGCCTTCCAAGTTAGGATGACCCCTGTACATACAGACTGGTTCTCGAATGATACGAGTGCCTAACCAATGGGCCAACTCTTCGACCTTCTCCGCGAGCTTGTCGATGACGGCAAGTATCTTGTTGGCAGCCACGCCGCGGAACGACTCGAGGAGCGAGGCATTCTCGAATGGCAGGCTGTCGCGGGGCTTGAGGATGGAATCCTGATCGTCGAGCGACCGGAGGCGACTCCCAATCCCGCAGTCGAAGTCCGCGAAACCCTGCCCGACGGCACAGAGTTCAAGGCCGTCTGGTCCATCCTACCGCAATCGGGCGTCGCGAAGCTGGTGACGGTCCACTTCTTTGATCGGAGGTGAACAATGCGAATCCCTGGCGAGCGTGTCAAGGTCACGCGTCTGGTGCGCGGCGGTCGCTATGTCGTGGCGCTCGACCTCGAGATGGTCATCCCGATCGACGACCCGAGCGAGCCTTGCTACGAATCCGAGACCGTCCAGTTGATCCGAGAAGCCGCAGAACACGCCGAACGAGGCGATGCGGCGTGGCTCGAGCAGCATGGCCAGGTCTATGAACTGATCGCTTAGGGGTTCTGTTCGACCTCCGTGGACCTTCTCGTGTCGTGCCCCAACGGCTTCTAAAACAAGGTCTTCGAAGAATTCGCCGCCGTCGAGAAGGTCTATCCCGAGATTATCCCTGTCCTCCGGGGATCGGTCCCGAGCAAGATCCGTGGCGACGTCGCCCAAAGGTTGAGAGAAGCCTCCCGGCCCGAATTCCGATGGCATCCGTTTTACATCGGCGGCATGGCCGAGGAGGAGCAGCGCCGCAACGCCGATGTCCGAACCGCGCGAATTCGGGCCTGGGTGCTGCACTTTGTCGAGTTCCTCGACAACGAGAGCCGCCCCGACTGACGCCGTCGATTCGTCAGTCTCCACGCTCAAACCGTGACGCCTTGAGGGATCGCCGAGGAAATGAAGCGGGGCGACCGGGAAGAGAATTCCCGACCGCCCCAGGTGATATGGCGAAGAACTCGCGAACCGAAGGCGGCCGGCCTCAGCGGCCCGGGCCGCCCGGGCGGCCTTCCATCTTGAGCTCGAACGGGGCGCCGGTCAGCTCCTTCCAGGTTGCCTTCTGGGCGTCGGTCAGCTTGGCCTCGACCTTGGCGAGCGTCTCCTTGCGGAGCTCGTTGATCTTGGTCCGCGCGGCCTGGCGATCGCCCTGCGACTCCTGGAAGATCTCGCGCATCTTCGAGCCGGCTTCCTCCGAGATCGACTTGACTTCGTCCTTCTGGGCGTCGGTCAGCTCGAGCTTCTTGGCGACTTCCTCATTGGCGAAGGCCAGGTACCCGAGGGTCTGATTGCGGATCTGGTGCAGGCGGGTGATCTGCTCGGGCTTCAGGACGTCCTTGATCGCGGCCTTGGCGTCGTCCTCCAGCTCCTTGGAAATCTCTCGCACCTTGGCGAACCGCTCCTGGCCCTCCAGGCCCTCGGTCGCCTTCTCGATCTTCTCGCGGGTCTTGTCGGCCAGTTCCTTGACCTTCTCGACCTGGTCGCCGGCGAGCTTCAGCTCCTCCTGCACGCTCTTGTTGGAGAGGAGCATGCCCAGGCCGCCGCCGCCGGGGCCCCCGAAGCCGAAGCCGCGGCCGCCGCCGGGCGGCTGGGCCATCGCCGGGACGGCCAGGAAGGCGACCAGGCCGAACGCCACGAGTGTCTTGCTCAAGGTTGTCATCTCGTCGATCCCCAGGTGCGAGCCCGAGCTCCGTCCCGCGCCGGGGGAGGTCCAGGCCGCACGAGCCGGGACCGCCTTCCCCGCGGTCGAGATACGGGACGAGCCATCGAAGGCGCGATATCGAACTAGGCGACAGCCGACCCAGGGGCGTCCGAGCTTTCGCGCGCCGCCCGAGGAAAAGCCGCCGCATCATTCGGGCTTCTTGACTTCTTCCTCGATCAGCTTGAGGAAGTCGTCCTCCTCTTCCTTCTTCCTGACCTTGGGCTTGGCGGGGGCCTTGAAATGCTCCGGCACGACGTCGTCGAATTCGGCCTCGTCCGCGGATGCCCGCTCGATGAGCGTGGGGGCCTTCTTGGGGCGCGGCGCCCGGACCGCGGCGACGCCGTCGGTGTCGAGCCCGGCCAGCTCCATGAGCGAATGACGCTTGCGGTCCTCCTGGACATCCTCATCCAGCACCTTGTGCGTGGCGATGAAGGCCTCCGGGCCGCTCGGCACGTAGTCGATGGTGAAGAGGTGATCGGCGATCGCGAGCTCATCCTCGGGCATCAGGGCGTGGGAGCTGTTCAGCCTCGCGCCGTTGACGCTCGTGCCGTTGGTCGAGCCCATGTCGCGGACGGTCCAGACCCCGTTGACCAGCAGCAAGGTGCAGTGCTTGCCCGAGACGTTCTCGAAATCGAGGCGGATGTCGCATCCCGGCCTCCGACCGATGAGGAGCTCGGGCTTCTTGAGCGGGATCGGATCCCCCCCGCCCACCGGCATCATGGTCCCCAGCAGATTGGGCTCTTGCGGCATGCTCGACTCCTCGCTCGCGGGCGACTCTCGACCCCCATCCACGACGCGATTCGACCGGGTCGATCCTATCAGAACCCGTTCGGGCCGCTCAAGAACCGAGGCGGAATCGAGGAGCGCGGCCGCCGCGAGCCCGGCAGTCCCTGGATCGGGCCCCTCCGCTGGGTTAGCCTGACGGCGTTCGAGGTTGCTCGAGATCCAGGCAACAAGGAGACACGACATGCCGTCCGGAAATCAACGGGGATGGACCCGTCGCCAGGTGCTGGGAGCCGGGGCCGCGGCCGCCGCCTCGGGAGTGTTTGCCGTCGGGACATCCCGCCTGATGGCGGCCCCTCGCCGCGAGGGGGATGCCGACTACGGGCCGTTCAAGGTCGGCCTCCAGAGCTACTCGCTGCGAGGGTACGAGACCGGCGGGAAGGCCGATCGGGCCAAGGCCCTGGCGGTCACCCGGGAGCTCGGGCTGCACCACTGGGAGGCCTTCCCCGCCCATGTCCCCCTGACCCAGGACGAGACGGTCATCAAGACCATGAAGTCGGAGTTCGAGGCGGCCGGCATCCACCTCGGCGGCTACGGCGTGGTCCCCCTGGGCAAGGACGAGGCGGCCGACCGCAAGATCTTCGAGTTCGCCAGGGCCCTGGGGATCAGCTACATCTCCGCCGACCCGGATCCCGACGGCTTCGCGCTCGTGGACAAGCTGGTGGACGAGTACAACATCCCCGTCGGAATCCACAACCACGGCCCGGGGCATCGCTTCGCCCTCATCGACACGATCGCCAAGGCGATCAAGGACCACAGCCCGAAGATCGGCTGCTGCATCGACACCGGCCACTTCCTCCGATCGAAGGAAGATCCGGTCCGCGCGGTGGAGGTCTTCGGCGATCGGATCTACGGCGTCCACCTGAAGGACGTCAAGGACGCCGAGACGTTCACGATCCTGGGCCGGGGCGACCTCCGCACCGACGCCCTCCTCAAGGCCCTGGCCGATCGCAAGTACGCCTTCAACCTGGCCCTCGAATACGAGGAGAAGCCCGAGGATCCGGTCGAGGACATCAAGGCGTGCCTGGCGGCCCTGAAGAAGAGCGCGGCCACCCTGGCCACCGCCTGATCCCCGCCCACGCGAGCGACCCGGCGCTCGTGGTTCGTCGGACCTCAATCCTCGGGCTGGATGAAGGACGGGCGAGGATCCCCGTCCCCCCGAATCTCCCTCTCGCCGCCGGGTGCGGCATCGGGGGCAGACGAGACCGTCTGCCCTCCAGCCCGAATCCTCCGGGTTGCCGAGGCGTTATTACCCCGGCAAGGAAGTTGATCAAGCTCACGGATATCGAACGGCCTCCTGAATCCCCCCACGCTCGGGGACGCGAAATCCGGCTCTCCCCCTTACGAAGGGGGAGTTGGAGGGGGTGCTTTGTGCCGGCCAGGG
>NZ_JAALJH010000075.1 GCF_011064615.1 Aquisphaera insulae
CCTCAGGTAGAAATTGTGCTTTTCCAGGTATCGGACGAACGAATAGCTGATCGCGAAGAAGACGGCAAGCCCCACCAGACAGTACCAGAGCGGCGAGTCCTTGGGCACGACGGCGAGCACTGCGCCCTCGACCGCGTGATGCAGGATGTAGGCCGCCAGCGGATTCTGGCCGAGGGTCCGGAAGAGGCCGAGCTGCCAGCCCTTGACGTCGCAAAGCGGGATGAAGAACGCGTAGAGGGCCAGCGAGAAGCCCGAGGAGAAGAGGCAGAACGGGACGCTCACCACCTTCTTGTTCATCTCCCAGTAGTTGTCCGGCCGGATCTCGCGCGGCGGGGGCTCCATGAACGGGGGGGTGGCCAGGAGGGAGCCGATCGACCGCCCGGCCAGGTTCTGGAACGGCGGGATGACCGGGCTCGCCGCGACGTCCTTGCCCAGCACCTCCACCGTCCCCTTGTCCGTGTCGTAGAGCGTGGCCAGGCAGTTCAGCCCGTAGCCGGCGAGCATCAGGCCGACGCCCAGGGCGAACTGCAATCCGGCGGCTCGGCCGACCGATTCGCCGGTCATCCAGTCGTAGGTGAGCGTGCCGAAGAGCATGGGCACGGCCCAGCCGATGATGCCGAAGAAGCCGCCGTCCCAGGCCGACTTGCCGGTCAGGCCGAGCAGCGAGTCGAGCCCGTTCGGCTTGCCGTAGACGAACGCGAAGTTGAACCAGTACGAGATTGCCAGGTGCACGACCAGGCAGGCGGCGATCATCCCCACCCGCACCTTCGTGCCCTTCGCGATCACGGGCATGAGGAAGATCTGGGTCACGCCGATGATCGCCAGCGTCTCCCAGAGGTCGGACTTGAGCGTCACCAGCAGGAACCTCCAGACGCCGCCGTCGGCGAAGTCCGCCCAGTGCTTCACCTCCAGGTCCTCGTGCCCGTACATGATCAGGGAGATGAGCACCAGCGCCAGGCTGCGGATGAAGAACTTCCGGTAGGTTGCCGCCGGGCCGTCCCGGTCGAGCCTCCGGAGCACCGCCAGCCGATAGGAGAAGCCGGCCGCGAACATGAAGCTCGGCATGATGGTGTCGGCATAGCTGAAATAGATGCCGTGATGCTTGAGCACGGCCGGCATCGCCGCCAGCCCGCCCACGAAGTTGACCACGAACATCCCGGCGACGGTGTAGCCCCGGAACTGGTCCATGGAGACGATCCGCGGGCTCGACTTCTGGGGACCGGGGACGTCCGACATTCGTGGGCGCCTCATCGCAGGATTCGTGATGTCGCGGGCGGCCGGCGGACTTCGCCGGGAAGGGAACGCAGAGCGTAATCGGCGCGGCAGCCGGGGTCAACGTGGGCGCGGCCGAACACGAACCGCGCTCTTGATGGCGAGCGCCGCCGAGCCTAGCATCGAGACAGTCGGCGACGGATCGACCTGCACGCGTCTTCCTCCTCGGACACGTCCCCTCCATGCGAATCGATCGGATTGAGCTGCGACTGGTTCGGCTCCCCCTCGTGCGTCCCTTCCAGACCAGCTCGAGCCGGAAGGCCCACCTGGACCACATCCTGATCCGCGCGGTCATGGCGGACGGCCAGCAGGGATGGGGTGAATGCGCCAGCCCATCCGACCCCTTCTATTGCCCGGAGACCGTGGAGACCTGCTGGCACATCCTCCACGACTTCCTGGCTCCGATGTGCCTGTGGCGGGACTGGTCCTCGATCGAGGAGCTCGTCGGCCTCTACCGGAACGTGAAGGGGAACGCCTTCGCGCGATCCGGCCTGGAGATGGCCTGCTGGGATGCGCTCTCCCGCGACCAGGGCCGGCCGCTCCACGAGCTGCTGGGGGGCACCCGCGCCGAGATCCTCTCGGGGGTCAGCCTGGGTATCGAGCGGGACCTGCCCACCCTCTTCGATCGCATCGACCAGTTCGTGGCCGAGGGCTACCGCCGGGTCAAGCTCAAGATCGGGCCGGGGTGGGACGTGGAGGTGGTCCGGAAGGTCCGGGAGCGGCATCCCTCGCTGCCGCTCCAGGTGGACGCCAACTCGGCCTATACGCTGGACGACGTCGAGACGCTCCGGCGGCTCGACGACTTCGACCTGCTCCTGATCGAGCAGCCGCTGGCGCACGACGACATCGTCGACCACGCCCGGTTGCAGCGAGCCCTGAAGACGCCGGTCTGCCTGGACGAGAGCATCCACTCCGCGGCCGACGCGCGGAAGGCGATCGAGCTGGGAGCCTGCAAGGTGATCAACATCAAGGTGAGCCGGCTGGGCGGACTCCTCGAGGCGAGGCGGGTCCACGACCTTTGCCTCGAGCGAGGGATCCCCGTCTGGTGCGGCGGGATGCACGAATTCGGGATCGGCCGCGCGGCCAATCTCGCGATCGCCAGCCTGCCGGGCTTCACCCTACCGGGCGACGTCTCGGGCTCCGACAAGTACTATCGACGCGACCTCGTCGAGCCGCCCATCCTGGCGACTCGCGGGGCGATCGCCGTGCGCAACGTCCCGGGCCTCGGCGCCGAGCCGATCCTCGAACGAATCGACGAGGCGACGCTGCGAACGGCGATCCTGGACGCCGGACCAACCAAGGGCTGAAGACCGATGGACGACCCGACGATCCTTGAGGCGATGCGACGAAAAGGCACCTCGATCCTCGCCGAGCTGCGAGCCTTCGCCTCCTGGGAGACGCCCAGCGGCGACAAGGCGGCCGTCGATCACATGGGAAGCAGGGTCGCCGCCCGCTGGACGGAACTCGGGGGGGCCGTCGAGATCGTCCCCAACGAACGCGGCGGGGACCACCTCATTGGCAGGTTCTTCGGCGAGTCCGACGCCCCCCCCGCGCTCGTTCTGGGACACATCGACACCGTCTGGCCACTCGGCACGCTCGCCAGGATGCCGGTCGTCGGCTATGGGGACCAGCTCCGCGGCCCGGGCGTCTACGACATGAAGGCCGGCCTCGCCATGCTCCACGCCGCCCTCGAGTGGCTCCGCGAGTCGGCCATCCGGCCGCCCCGGCCGATCACCGCGCTCTTCACCGCGGACGAGGAGATCGGCAGCCCCACGTCTCGCGGCCTGATCGAGTCGCTGGCCCGCGAGTCCGCCCACGCCCTGGTGCTCGAGCCGCCGCTCGCCGACGGCGGCCTGAAGACGGCTCGCAAGGGGGTGGGCCGATTCACGATCCGCGTCGAGGGGAGGGCCGCGCACGCGGGCGTCGCCCCGGAACAGGGCGTGAGTGCGATCCTGGAGCTGGCCCACCAGGTCATCCGGGCCCACGATCTCAACGACGCGGCGGCCGGGACGACCGTCAACGTCGGCGTGGTCCGCGGGGGCACGACCTCGAATGTGGTCCCCGCCGAGGCGGAAGCGGTCGTGGACGTCCGGGCGACGACGATCGCTGCGGCCAAGGTCGTCGAACGGGCGCTGCTCTCGCTCCGACCGATCACGCCCGGCGCGAAGGTGGTCGTCGAGGGGGGATTCAACCGACCGCCGATGGAGCGGACGCCGGCGATCGCGGCCCTCTTCGAGCAGGCCGCGGAGATCGGCTTAGGGCTCGGCCTGAAGCTGACGGAAGGGTCCACCGGCGGGGGGAGCGACGGCAATTTCACGGCCGCGATCGGCCTCCCGACGCTGGATGGCCTGGGAGCATTCGGGGGCGGAGCCCACGCAGACCATGAGCACATCCTCATTTCATCCCTGCCCGAACGCGCCGCGCTCCTTGCGGCCCTGCTTTTGAAGCTCTGAGGGAACAAACCATGCCACAGCCCTGGTCCGGAAAGATGGCGGAAGAGTTCGTCCAGGAGATCGAGCTGGAGCCCGACGTCACCATCCGGCGCGCGGCCAGCCCGGAGGACTACCGGGAATGCCAGGCCGCGCAGCGAGCGGCCTGGGGGGTGAAGGAGGACAGCTACCTGGTCCCGATCGCCACGATGGTCGGGGCCAACCTGCACGGGGGGATCGTCCTGGGAGCCTTCCTCCCCGACGGCCGTGCCGTGGGGATGTCATTCGGCTTCCTCGGGATCGTGGGCGAGCGCGTCGCCCTCTACTCGCAATTGACGGGCGTCATCCCCGAGTACCAGTCGAAGGGGGTGGGCTACGCCCTCAAGATGGTCCAGAAATACATCGCCCTGGCCGAGGGCGTCGAGCGGATCGCCTGGGCGTTCGACCCGCTTCAGGCCGGCAACGCCCACTTCAACCTGGAGCGGCTCGGCGCGCGGATCCGGCGCTACGTCGACAACATGTACGGCCCCCGCACCGACGAGATCAACGCCGGCGCCCCCACGGACCGCGTGATCGCGGAATGGGAGATCGGCGCGAGCGCCCCGGCCCGCAAGCCGATCTCGGCCCCGGTCGCCGCCCACCTGCCGCGGGTCCTCGAGTCGTCCCGCCGCCCGGATGGCCTCCGCGTCCCCGGGGCCTTCCGGCCCGAGCCGCACGCCCCGATGGTCCTGCTGGAGATCCCCCGACGAATCGGCGAGCTCCGACGCGATCACCCGGAGCTTGCCGAACGGTGGAGGGGCGCCGTCCGCGAGGCACTCCTCGCCTCATTCCAGGCCGGCTACGAGGCGTCGGGCTTCTTCCGCGAGACCAACGGGGCGGACCGTCACGACTACTACATCCTGGACCGTCGCAAGCCCGGCTCCTGACGGACGAGGAGCCGGGCGTCCCGTTCGATCACCGGAGTTCGACCTCCACCCTCCCGATCCCGCCGGTGAAGGCGAAGGGGAGCTTGTAGTTGAAGTCGATCGCCGAGCCGGTGTCCATCCCGACGTCCACGCCCTCGCCGAGCGAGAACTGGAGCGGGATCGTCTTCGGCAACTTGCCCTCTCCGACCGGCTTACCGTTGGCCGTGAGGGTCACCGTCGCGGGCTTCCCGCGCTCGCCGGGCTTGCCTTCATAGGCCAGATGCATCACCAGGGAGAGCTTCCCCTTCGGCAGGTCCTGGGTCGAGATCGTGTACCGCTCGAGGGCCAGCATGTTGTAGACGAAGTGGGCCTTCCCGTCCTTCAGGTAGATGCCGTAGCCCCCCGTGAGTCCGCCGTGGGTGAAGATCATCCCCTCGGCACCTTGATCCGGGATGTCGATCTGCATGGTGACCGTGAAGGACTTGTTGAGCACCGGCGGAGCGGCACCGTCGGGCAGCGCGATCTGGCCGGGGTAATAGACGTAGCGATCCCGCTTGCCGGCCAGCCTGGGCCGGCCCTGAAGCTCGGCGTTCAACCTCTCCACCGCGCGCCAGTCGAGCGGCAGCACGTCGTGCGTCTCGGCTTCCTTCCAGAACAAGGCCTCGAGCTCCTTGATCTTCTCGGGGTGCTGATCGGCGAGGTCCTCGGCCTGGGAGAAATCCCTCGACACGTCGTAGAGCTCCCACTTCGCGGCCAGAGGGTCGAACTCGCCGCGAGTGGGGGCCCACGGGACGAAGCTCCGGCTCGACGCCATCCAGCCGTCGTGGTAGATCCCCCGGTTGACCAGCAGCTCGAAGTACTGGGTCGTGCGAGTCTCCGGGGCATCCTTCTCCGCGAAGGTCCCGAGGAAGCTCGTGCCCTCGATCGGCTTCTGCTCGATGCCGTTGAGGACCGTCGGAGGAGTGATCCCGATGGCCTCGTAGAGCGTCGGCACGATGTCGATGACGTGGAGGAACTGGGACCGCAACCCGCCCCGGTCCTTGATCCGCGCCGGCCATGAGATGATCATCGGGTTCCGGGTCCCGCCGAAATGGCTGGCGACCTGCTTGGTCCACTGGAACGGCGTGTTCATCGCGTGGGCCCACGCGCTGGGGAAGTGGTTGAACCACTTCGGCCCGCCGATCTCGTCGATGTGCGCGAGATTCTGCTCCCACTTCTCGCCGAGCCCATTGAAGAAGATGTTCTCGTTCAGGCTCCCCTCGAGTCCCCCCTCGGCGCTGGCTCCGTTGTCGCCCACGATGTAGATGATGATCGTGTTGTCGGCGCCGGGCAGTTGCTTGACGGCATCGACGACGCGGCCCATGTGGTGGTCGACGTGGGCCGCATATCCGGCGAACACCTCCATCATCCGGGCGTAGACCTTCTTCTGGCCGTCGCTCAGCGTATCCCACGCGGGCAGCCCTTCGCTGCGGGCCGTGAGCTTCGTACCCGGCGGGACGACGCCCTTCTCGATCTGACGCCGGAGCGTCGCCTCTCGATAGGCGTCCCAGCCGTCGTCGAACTTCCCCCTGAACCGGTCGATCCACTCCTGCGGCGCGTGGTGCGGCGAGTGATTCGCGCCCGGCGCGACGTACAGGAAGAACGGCTTGTCCGGCGCGATGCTCGTGGACCGTCGGACCCAGTCGATGGCCCGGTCCGCCAGATCCTCCGTCAGGTGATATTTCGGATCTTGGCTCTTCGGGACCAGGTTGCGGTTCTCGAACAGGATCGGGTCCCAGTGGTTCATGTCGCCGGCATTGAAGCCGTAGAAGTAGTCGAACCCCAGCCCGTTGGCCCAGCGATCGAAGGGCCCGACCGAGCTCGTTTCCCAGGCGGGCGTGTTGTGATTCTTGCCGATCCAGGCGGTCATGTAGCCATTCTGCCGGAGCACCTCGCCGATCGTCCCGCAACTTCGCGGCAGGACGCAGGTGTAGCCGTCGTAACCGGTGGCCGCCTCGGTGATGATGCCGGTGGCGGCCGTGTGGTGGTTCCGGCCGGTGATCAGGGCGGCTCTCGTCGGGCTGCACAGCGAGGTCGTGTGGAAGCGGTTGTACCTCACCCCTTCCTTCGCGAGTTTCTCGAGCGTGGGCGACGGCACGCCACCGCCGAAGGTCGCGTATTGCCCGAACCCGGTGTCGTCGAGCAGGATCACCACGACGTTCGGCGCCCCTTTCGGCGCGACGACCGGCTGCGGAAACCGGGGCGGGTCGGACTCCTTGTAGGTCTTCCCGACCTTCCCGCTGAATCGGAAATCGGGCCGAGGCAGTATCTTCGGGGTGGCCGCCTCGGGAGATCTCGCCTCGTGTTCCTGGGCGAACAACTCGGCGAAATGACCGGGCGGGGCCAGCAAACAGGCGGCCGCTCCGACCACGAGGGTCAGGGGCCAGGTGCAAATCGGACGTGTCATCCGGCGACTCCCGGGATGGGGAAAGATGAAGGCATCGATTGCTCGCGCTCCGAGCGTCTGATGGGTGGAACACGCGCACGGGTCTTCGATCGACTCGTCCTCGACAACTTGCACGAAGATCCTTCTCGTCGTCCTCGGTACAATGCGACGACAACAGCCTATTTACACCCGAGCGAAGAATCCAGCGCGTTATGAATGATCGAGCCCTCGATTCCGATCGATACGCAAACCTTCGCCGGGGAGGCGCCGGGCTTGGGCGGCTGGCCGCCTGGCTGCCTGTCGGGTTCATCCTGCTCGGAGCCGGCCTGTTCCTCGACCAGGCGCGCGACTTGGTCTCCGACGGCCAGTTCACGACGGGCGAGCGGCGGGTGATGGGGATCATCGCGATCGCGACGTTCGGCGGATGCGGGCTCGCGGGCTGGGTCCTGGCCCGGCTTTTCCGCACCGTCTCGGGTCTCCTCGAAGTCCTCGCCGATACGGCCGAGGCATCGTGGCGGACCGGTGACCTGATCGAGCAGAACCTCGTGCCGATCCTCGGACGGATCGCGCTGGCCATGGAGGAAGCCCGGGGGATGGCCGACCGATCGGGTGAGACCCCCGCCGATTCGACCACCGAGCAGCAGCTCCTGGCCGAGCTGGCGGCCGCCCGCGCGGCCGGCCGGGCAGGGCGGGCGATCGAGATCCGGGACGCGTTGACGCGCCACCTCCGGGGCGAGCGCTTGCACCGGCTCGATCGGGAGCTCGCCCTCTGGCTGCTGAAGCTCGTCGAGGCGAGGGTCCGGGCGGACTCCGTGGACCTCGAGCTCGCCGCCTGGGTGGCGCGGGCGGTCGATAGCTTCGGCGACATGCCCGAGGCCATGCCGCTCCGCCAGTCGCTCCCCGGGCTCAGGCGTCGCGGCGAGGAGAGATCGGCCGGGGCGACTTTCCCCCAGGCGAGACGCTCGAGCACGAGCCGGGAGCGACCATGAGCACGCGTGTCCGCTGTACCGCCTGCAAGACCGCCTTTCTCGCGGCCGACGAGCCGCCCGGCGGGGTCGTCGAATGCCCCAAATGCGGATCCCGCCACCGACTGCCGGGGACCTCGGCGCCATCTCCGACCCGCCCCGTCCAGCCGCCGGTGCCGCCCCCGTCCGCGGAGATGTCCAACGTTTTCGTCCCGTCGACCGAGGCGACGGGCCGGACCAGCCGCAAGCGATGGCTCCTGCTGCTGTTGATCCCGGCCATCCTCGTCCCCATCGCCGCGGCGGTCCTGGTGGCCTGGCCCCGGCTCAAGCCGCGCCCGCTGGATGCCGTCGAGCGCGTGGCCGACTCCTATCTCCGGGCGATCGCCAAGTCCGACGAGCCGGCGCAGCAGCGGCTCGGAGTCGTGGAAGATCCGCCCGCGATCCGCGCGTACCGCGATCTCCGGCGCAATCGTTCGCGCGATCGGACCCTCAAGGGCTCATTCGCCCCGCTCGGCCGGCTCCATGCGAAGATCGCGTCCAGTTACGCATACGATCCCGCGATCGGCCGGTTCACCCCGAAGAACCCGCTGGGCGCCGCGGGCGAGACGCTGGACGCCGTCCAGGCCGCTCGGGAGGACGCGGAGAAGTCCGGCCTCTACGACAAGATGGCCAGCGGCGATCCGGACGACATCTTCGACGCGGCGGAGGGCCTGGGGAAGGTCTTCACCAAGCTGGCCGACGGTGCCCTCGCCCCGAAGAAGATCCTCCCCACCTACAAGATGCTCGTCGAGGACGCGAAGCCCCCGATCCCCGCCGACGCGAAGGAGCTGGCCTCCGCGGTCGGAGACGACCCGAAGACCTGGGACGCCCTGCTCAAGCGCCCCTTCTCGACGCTCAAGTCGGACGGCCCATTCGTCCTCGACCGCGCCGAGGTTGAGGCCCTCGGCGAGGATCGCCTGTCCTCGCTCGGGGATCCGCCCACGCCCTTGAAGCTTTCGCTGATCCGGTTCCGCCTCGAGGGGATCGACACCGGCTGGCGCGTCGTGTCGATCCGCCGCGTTCTCCCAGGCGACGAGGCCAGGATGCCCCCGGACGCCCCGCCGGTCTCCCCCGGCGAAGCGGCCAGGTCGCCCGGCCAGCTCGACCACTGACATTCGCGAATCCGCGCGGTACAATCCCCCGCGTAACTCGATCTGTAGGGCGATTAGCTCAGTTGGTTAGAGCGTCTGCTTTACACGCAGAATGTCGGGGGTTCGAGTCCCTCATCGCCCATTGACGGCGGGCGGGCCAGGCCCGATCTTGCCGTGACGCCAGGTTCCGGTCCGCATCCGTGCCGCTCACGTCATAAAACCTGACGCCGAGGAGCAATCCTCGGCGGCGGAGAGCCGCTATACTCGCGCTCTCTCGTCGGGCCTCTCCCTTCCGCCCGGTTCCTCCCGAGAGTCATCCGAATCCCGGCGCGACGGCTCGCCGTTCCCACTCCAGGACGAATCGAAATGCTCAGGACCAGTCCCTCGGCAATCCTGCTGGTCGCATCGGTCTGGGTTGCGAGCGTCGCGTTGGAGGTCCCGGTCGCATCGGCCCAGGCCCCGTCGGCATCGGCCGAGCCGACGACCGGGAAGGACGGATCCAAGAAGTCCATCGAAGCGTCGCCGAGGCACCCCCTCGACCCGCTCTCGCCGGACGAGATCCGGGCGGCCGTCGCGCGGCTCCGGAAGGACAAGGACCTGCCGGAGTCGATCCGCTTCGTGAGCATCATGCTGGCCGAGCCGGCGAAGTCCGCGGTCCTGGAAGCCACCCCCGCGAAGATGCCGGCGAGGGAGGCCCGGATCGTCCTCCTCGACCGGGCGAAAGGGGAGGGCTACGAGGCCACGGTCGACCTGACGTCCGACCGCGTCGCGTCGTTCCGCACGCTGCCGGCCGGGATCCAGCCGCCGATCATGATGGACGAGTTTTCCGAATGCGAGGAGGCCGCGAGGAAGTCTCCCGCTTTCCGGGAGGCAATGAAAAAGCGCGGGATCGAGGACGTCAGCCTGGTCATGGTCGACGCCTGGTCGGCCGGCCACTACGGCAACGAGCGGCCCGAGGACAGGGGGCGTCGCCTCGTCCGTGCGCTGAGCTGGAACCGGAACAGCCCGCTCGACAACGGATATGCCCACCCGATCGAGGGGGTCATCACCGTGATCGACCTGAACCGCAAGGAGGTGGTCCGGGTCGAGGATCTCGGCGTCGTGCCGATCCCTCAGAAGCCCGCCTACTGGGCGCGGGATGCCGTCAAGCCGGCGAAGAGCGACCTCAGGCCCCTGGACATCCGCCAGCCGGACGGGCCGAGCTTCACCATCCAGGGGAGCGAGGTCCGCTGGCAGAAGTGGGGGCTGCGCGTCGGATTCAACGCGCGGGAGGGCCTGGTGCTGCACCGCGTCTCCTACGACGCGAGGCCGATCCTCTACCGGGCCTCGATCGCGGAGATGGTCGTGCCCTACGGCGACCCGAAGGAGACCGCCTACCGCAAGAACGTCTTCGACATCGGCGAGTACGGCGTCGGCATGCTGGCGAACTCGCTGGCCCTGGGCTGCGACTGCCTGGGCACTATTCGCTACCTGGACGGACACCTGGCCGACAATCATGGCCGCGTCGTGACGATCAAGAACGCCATCTGCATCCACGAGGAGGATTACGGGCTCCTCTGGAAGCACACCGACTGGCGGACGGGGCAATCCGAGGCCCGCCGCTCGCGTCGGCTCGCGGTCTCGATGATCGCCAACGTGGGAAACTATGATTACGGATTCTACTGGTACTTCTACCTCGACGGCACGATCCAGATGGAGGTGAAGCTGACCGGGATCGTCAACACCCAGGCCCTCCGGCCGGGCGAGACGAGCCGGTTCGGGACCGAGGTGGCCCCCAGGGTGCTCGCGCCGACTCATCAGCATTTCTTCAGCGCCCGGCTGGACCTCGACGTGGACGGACAGGCCAATCGCGTCCAGGAGGTCAACATGAAGGCCGCGCCAGAGGGGCCGGAGAATCCCCACGGGGGCGCGTTCTTCCTCGACGTCGCCCCGCTCTCCCGCGAATCGCAGGCCCAGCGCGGCACCGACCCGTCGTCGGCACGGTTCTGGCGCGTGATCAACCCGACCAGGACCAACGCGCTGGGCGGCCCGGTCGGGTATCGCCTCTGCCCGGGCGAGAATTCGCGGCCCTTCAGCCTGCCCGGTTCGGCGCTCCTGAAGCGCGCGGGCTTCCTGACGAGGAGCCTCTGGGCGACCCCCTATCGGAGCGACGAGCGCTATCCGGCCGGCGATTACCCGAATCAGAACGCCGAGGACCAGGGGCTCTCGAGCTGGACGCGGGCCGACCGCAACCTGGATGACGCCGATGTCGTGCTCTGGTATACCTTCGGGCATACCCACGCGCCTCGGATCGAGGACTGGCCGGTCATGCCCGTCGCCTCGATCGGATTCATGCTGAGGCCCGACGGGTTCTTCGACGGCAACCCCGCACTGGATCTCCCTCCTCCATTGAACTGAGCCGGATGACTAGACGGAGAAATGCAATGGCGCGAGTCCCGTTCGCCCTTGGGCTCTTCCTTCTCGCCGCGGTCGGTGCCCGGGCCGCGGACACACCCGGGTCGGGCCCGCCGGTCCGGGGGCTCTTCATCGCGGCGCCGAGCCCGGGCCGGGTCGATGAGTTCGTCAAGTTCATCGACGAGGAGCTTGCGCCGCGGGGCGTGAACACGCTGATCCTGGGCGTGAATTACGAATACCAGTTCGCCAGTCGATCCGAGATGGCCGATCCCCACGGGCTCTCGAAGGGCGACGTCGCCAAGCTGGTGGCGAGCTGCCGGAAGGCGAAGATCCATCTCATTCCCCAGATCAACCTCCTGGGCCACCAGTCCTGGGCGGATCACCTGGGCCGGCTCCTCTCGGTCCACCCGGAGCTCGACGAGACGCCCTGGGTGAAGCTGGCCCCGAACGTCAAGTGGCCCAATCCGGACCGGCTCTACTGCAAGAGCTACTGCCCCCGCCATCCGCAGGTTCACGAGATCGTCTTCCCGCTGATCGACGAGATCTGCGACGCCTTCGAGTCCGACGCCTTCCACGCGGGGCTCGACGAGGTCTTCTACCTCGGCGAGGAGAAATGCCCGCGGTGCGGCAAGGCCGACAAGGCGGAGCTGTTCGCCGACGAGGTGAAGGCCATCCGCGACCGGCTTGCCAGCAAGAACCGGAAGCTCTGGATCTGGGGCGACCGACTGCTGGACGGCGACACGACGGGACTGGGCGAGTGGGAGGCCAGCACCAATCAGACCTCTCGCGCGATCGACCTGGTTCCGAAGGACATCATCATCTGCGACTGGCACTACGAGCAGGCGGCACCCACGCCCTCTCTCTTCGCACTGAAGGGGCTGAGCGTGGTCGCCTGCCCCTGGCGGAAGAGCGACGTCGCGCTCCGCCAGCTTCGCGACATGCAAGACATTCGCGGCCAGTCTCCCGCCCCGACGCGCGACCGCCTGCTGGGCGTGATGCAGACGTCCTGGAACGGCTGCGACAGCTTCCTGGACGAGTTCTACGGCCGGAAGAAACCCGCCGCCACCGAGAAGCCCCGCAGGCCGAGGGGATCCGAGGTCGAGTGCTTCAAGGCCCTCGCCGACGCCTGGAAGTCGAAGCCGAGCTCGTAGGCGTCGCGTCCCCTCGTCTCCGATCTCGGGGAATCTCACGTGGACGAACCCAAGTCCTCCGCGATCCGATTCGCGGCGAGCCTGATCATGGTCCTCGCCGCGACGACCGTGGCGCGGGCCCAGCCCCGCTGGGAATCCCAGCGGTCGGGCACCCAGGCGAGGCTGCGTGGGGTCGCGGCCGTCAGCCCGTCGATCGCCTGGGCGAGCGGCGCGAAGGGGACGATCCTCCGGACGCTCGACGCCGGGGCCACCTGGACGCCGCGACGAGTCCCGGACTCCGAGGGGCTGGATTTTCGCGACCTCCACGCGATCGACGACCGGACCGCGTTCGTGCTCTCGATCGGCCCCGGGGAGCTCTCGCGGATCCTGAAGTCGTCCGACGGCGGAGCCACGTGGACGCTCTCATACGGGAACAGGGACCCTCGCGTCTTCCTGGACGCCATCGCCTTCTGGGATGAGGCACGAGGCATCGCCCTGGGCGATCCCGTCGACGGCCGGTTCACGATCCTGATCACCGACGACGGCGGCCGGACCTGGTCGGGCATCCCGCCGAACGGGATGCCGAGGGCGATGGAAGGGGAGGGGGCCTTCGCCGCGAGCGGCACCTGCCTGGTCGTCGGTCCGGGGGGACTCGCCTGGTTCGGCACCGGTGGCGCCAGGGTCGCAAGGGTCTTCCGATCATCGGACCGCGGGCGGACCTGGACCGTGGCGGAAACGCCGATCGTCGCCGGTACCGCGTCGTCGGGCATCTTCTCCGTCTCCTTCCGGGATGAGCGTCACGGGATCGCGGTCGGGGGAGACTACCGGGCCACGGACCGGGGGGGGCACGTCGTGGCGGTCACGGCCGACGGCGGCGGCACCTGGACGGAGCCGAAGGGGCCGGGGCCGCGGGCATTCCGGTCGGCGGTGGTCCATCTGCCGGGCGAGGGTCCCCCCGCCGCGATCGCCGCGGGGCCGTCGGGCTCCGAGATCTCCCTCGACGATGGCGAGTCGTGGCATGCCCTCCCGGATGACGGTTTCCACGCCCTCGGCCTGGCGCGGGGGGACCGCCGAGACCGGTGCGTCGGGTGGGGTGTCGGCGAGGATGGCCGGATCGCTCGGATCCGGATCGGCCCCGAATCGCCCTGAGCACCCCGTAAGGAGGCAGTCGCAAGCCATGGACAACTCCCGTTGCGTCGTGCTGGTCCCAGCCGGCCGGGCGATCGAGCCGCATTGCGATTATTCCCTCCGCCAGCTCGAGGGGGCCGGATACGCCGTCCGGCGGCTCTTCGGCTTCGCCCAGGTCGACGTCGCCCGAAATCGGCTCGCCTCGGAGGCGCTGGCGGACGGATTCGAGGAGCTGATGTGGATCGATTCCGACATCGCCTTCGAGCCTGCATCCGTGGAAAGGCTGCGCGGCCACGGCCTGCCGATCTGCTGCGGCGTCTATCCCAAGAAGATCGAGAAGGCCTGGTCGTCCCATTTCGCCGACGAAGGGGCCACAATCACGTTCGGCCAGGGGGGCGGTCTGGTTGAGTTGCGATACGCGGCGGCGGGATTCCTGCACCTCCGGAGGCAGGTCTTCTCGGAGATGGAGGCACGCCTGGGATTGCCCCGATGCCGGGAGGCGAACGGGGCGACCACGGTGCCCTACTTCCTGCCGATGGTGATCCCGTCGGAGTCGGGGCATGTCTACCTTGGCGAGGATTTCGCCTTCAGCGAGCGGGCCCGCCGATCCGGCTTCCGCATCATGGCCGACACCACGATCCGCCTCCAGCACATCGGGATCTACGGCTATAGCTGGGAAGACGTCGCGGGCGGCTTGCCCCGCCTCGCAACGGCCAGGATCCGCCCGGGCGGGCCGTCGGACGTTTAGCCGGGCCGGCACTCGTCGATCCTTGCCCCGGCCATCTCCGGAATAAAACCCGCTCATGATTTGACTCTGAGTGGGCATCGGCTAACCTTGGGTGACCCATCAGGCGCGGGCTCGTCTCGCCGGCGAGCGGTCACGGATGCAGAAACCTTCCCGGGGGAGGACGGCCGTGTTCGGAACGAGACCGCAGGCGCACCGGCATGCGCCACGTCGCCGGGGCTATCGCCCGCTCGTCCTCGATTGCGAGGCTCGCCTCCTCCTGGCCGTCATCCCGGTCACCACGACCGCCGACTTCGCGGAGCCCGGATCGCTCCGGTATGCCCTGAGCACCAGCGAATCGGGCGATGAGATCGTCTTTCAAATCCCGACCAACGACAACGGTTACAACCCCGCGACTCAGTCCTGGACCATCACGGTCCTGACGCCCCTCCCGACCGTCTTCACATCCTTCCTGACGATCGACGGGCTCAGCCAGCAATCGCAGACGGGGGCGAGCACGACCCACCCGGCCATCGAGATCACGCCGGGTCCGCTGGCGTCCGGCGACGGCCTGAAGCTGATCGGCGGCCACAACGTCATCCGCGGACTCGTCCTCAACGAGTTCTCCGGCCATGGCCTCTCCATGAGCGGGTCGGGAGCGGACGGGAACCTCGTCACGGGGAACTACATCGGGACCGACGTGACGGGCACCGTCGCGCGTCCCAACGCGGAGAGTGGCATCCTCGTCGCGTCGTCCAGCAACACGATCGGCGGCACCGCGGCGAGCCAGCGAAACGTTGTCTCGGGCAACGGAGGAGATGGGATCACCATCCAGAGGAGCGGGGGGAACTCGGCGACGAATAACACGTTGCTGGGGAATTTCGTCGGCACCAATGCCACCGGCACCGCGGCGCTGGGCAACGCGGTCGCCGGGCTACGCGTCCAGACCGACTCGAACACGGTGGGCGGGCTGGGGAGCGGGGGGGGCAACCTGATCGCGGCCAACCGCAAGGAAGGGGCCTTCGTCCAGGGGGGGGCGAACACCTTCCTGGGCAACCTCATCGGCACCAATGCCGCGGGCGCGACGGGGTTGGGGAACGGCCTTTCCGGCATCACTCTCCAGGATTCCGCGACGAACACGGTGCGAGGGAACGTCATCTCCGGCAACGGGGTGGACGGAGGATCGGGGATCGCGATCGTCGGTTCCGGAGCCCAGCAGAACGCGGTGCAGGGGAACCTGATCGGGCTCAACCCGGCGGGGACCGCGGCGGTGGCCAATGGCGGGCCCGGAGTGCTCCTCTTCGACCAACCGTCCCGAAACCTGATCGGCGGCACGGGGGCGGGCGATGGAAACGTGATCTCCGGGAATCAGGCCCAGGGCATCGACGTCGAATCGTCGAACCAGAACACGATCCAGAACAACGCGATCGGCACCGACGCCGCCCGGAAGTCGGCCGTCCCGAATTCCGTCCAGGGCATCGAAATCGTCGACTCCTCGGGGACGATCGTCCGCGGGAACCTGATCTCGGGGAACGGCACCTCGAGCGTGGCCGCGAACGGCATCCGAATCCGGGGCTCCGGCTCGACCAAGAATCTCATCGAATCCAACTTCATCGGCACCGACGGCACGGGCCAGGCGGCGATCCCGAACGCCAATGACGGCATCGTCCTGACGAGGGCGACCGTCGGGAACACACTGAGCGGCAACCTGATCTCGGGGAACGGACGACACGGCATCGAGGTCGACGGGGCCGACGTCCAGGGCACGACGATCACCGACAACAGGATCGGGCTCAACCTGGCCGGGGACGCGGCCCTCGGGAATCATCTCGACGGCATCCTGATCGGTGGTGCCTCGAACACGACCGTGGGCCCGGGGAACATCATCTCCGGGAATGGCACGAACGGCGAGCAGGGGGCCGGCGTGAACATCACGGGCTCCGGCGCATCGGGAAACGTCGTCCAGGGCAACCTCATCGGCACGGACGCGACCGGTACGCGAGCGGTGGGGAACTCCTCGATCGGCGTCTTCCTTGGCGATGGATCGGTCTCCAACATCATCGGGCCGGGGAACGTGATCACCGGCAACGGCGCCGGCACCGATGAAGGGGTCGGCGTCTACGTCTACGGCCCCAACTCCACCGGGAATCAGGTCCTGAACAACCGGATCGGGACCGATGCCTCCGGCCTCAACGGCTTGCAGGGATCCGTGATCGGCGTGCTGGTGAACGGCTCGCCGAGCAACCTGATCCGGGGGAACCAGGTCTCAGGGAACCGGATCATCGGCGTCGAGATCGCGGGCGCGACCGCCTCGGCGAACCGAATCCTGGGCAACTTCATCGGACTCGACTCGACCGGCGGGGCCGGCATCGGCAACGGATTCGACGGCATCTTCATCAACAACGCGCCCAGCAACCTGATCGGCGGGCCCGCCTCGGGCGACGGCAACTTCATCGCGGCCAGCGGCTCTGTCGGCGTGCAGCTCTTCGGGAGCGGGGCAACCGGCAACATCGTCCAGGGGAATGCCCTCGGGCTCAACGTTTCGGGGCGTCCCACCCTGCCGAATCGTCGAGGCGGGATCTTCGTGAACACGACGGTTCGCTCGAACACGATCGGCGGGCGAGACTCCGGCGAGCCGAACTCGGGCCAGGCGACGCCGATCGTGGGGGCGGTGGCGACGGGCCGGACGGCCAGCGTCGCGGTCACCGCGGTTCCTCCCGCGGCCAGGAAGTTCCGCCGGCTCGCCCGCTCTTACCGGACGGCCCCCCGTCCGCACCGAGGCTGAGCGATCAGAAGACCGGCGGCGTGATCGGCAGCGTTCGTCCCCGGGCACCGAACGGGATGTTCAGCATCAGGGCGAACTCGCCGTCGAAGGGGGTCGGTCCGGTGACCGGACGGACGTAGCCGGTCGAGATCGTGGCCCGGTTGGCGATCCCGACGTTGAGGCCGAAGGTGAGGTCGACGACCGTCGGGGTGCTGCCGACGTATTGCGGCTGGAAGCCTGCCCAGTTCAGCGGCTGGTTGAGGTGCGTCTCGAAGGCCGGCACGATGGCCGAGATCAGCGCCCGAGGATCCCGAGAGCGGTAGAGGAAATAGCCGATCGAGATGTCGAAGTAGTACATCGTCGCCAGCTTCTGGTGGGCGGGCACGGCGATCGAGGTGAAGCCCTGCACGTACGCCCGGTCCATCGTGTAGATGTAGCCGAGGAAGGGCTGGATCTCGAAGGCGTTGATCCCCTCGAGCGACGGATAGCCCGCGAAGGCCCTGGGCCCGGTGGGGAAGCTCAGGTCGAGCCCGCCGGAGAGCAAGTTGCCCCGATCGTCCGCATAGAAGGCGTACTTGACGAACGAGCTGAGATCGCCGACCGACGTGTGCGCCCCGTGGAGATTCTGCAGCCCGCTCTGGATGGTCAGCGTGTTCACGGGGAGGCGGAAGCCGATCGAGGCCTGCTGGTCCAGGAACGTCTTCTCGAAGCCGAAGGTCTCGTTGTAGACCTGCATGTTCTTGATCGGCGCCTGGAGGATGCTGTTCAGCCCCGAGTTGACCCCGTCGAAGTAGTTGAAGTTGACCCAGACGCGATCCACGGGGCGCGGATACTGGTTGTCGGCGATCTTGAAGGCGCGGACGGCGGGGACGATCGCGGCGACGGAACGACCGGCCAGGAATCCCGGGCCGGCGCCGGCACGCGGCACGCCCGGAGGGAGTGGCGTCGGGATCCCCGGGAACCGCGCGGCCTGTCGCGCGAAGAGCGGGCCCCGGTCGCCGAACATCGGGAACGAGGAAGCGGCGGCCTCGCTCCCGCCGCCGAACCCAGGCCCGGCCATCCCGGCCGCCGAGGCGAAGGCCTCCGCCGCGGCATTGGGAGCCGGCCCCGGTGCCGGTGTCGGCGATCCCGGCTGAGGGGCGGCCGGCGGCGCCGCGGCGCCGGCATCCGCCATCCCGGGCGCCACGCCCTGCGGCGGCAACTCGCCCGGGATGGGAGACGTGGAATAGGGACCCGCCGCAGGGGGCTGACCGGTGAGCCCCTGGCCGGCCAGGCCGGCCGGGCCGGCGGGAACCTGCGGTGAAGGACGCTGACTGATCCATCCCACCACGCCGCGTCTGGCGGCCGGGGCCTCCTGGAACGGATTCTTCAGGTCACCGATCGGTAACCGGGCCGGCCGGCCGCCGGCCGGGGCTGGCCCCTGAGCCTGGGGGCTGGGCCATGCCGGCCCTCCGTCCTGGGCATGAACAGAGGCACAGAAGTAGGCCGCCCAGGCCAGCGTCGCCAGCCCTGCGGGTGCTTTCCGGTCCTGTCTCATCTGAGTCTTCCCTCCGGTGAGATCGTCTGGCGATCCGATTCCGGCTCCGACCCGGGCTCTTCCCGGGCGTTCGGACATCCCACGCCACGACCGGACGGGCGGTGAGGGGATCGTCCCCCGCTGCCCCAGGGCGCGTCCATGCCGTTTCCGTAACTAGTATCGGATCAACACATCGCGCTCATGATCCGGAATAAACCAATATCGGGGAATTGCCGGATCATGACGAAACGTCCGAGCCAACCAGGATTTCGGGCCTGGGTGGTTGCGTGAGGCGGGGGGACGCTCGGACGGGGAGGTGCCCTCAATCGATCGCGTAGGTGAACGCCCCCTGGTCGTCGACCGAGACGTCGACGCGAGAGATGGTCCGGCCGGTGGCCATGCGGCCGAGGATCTCCTGCGAGATCTCCGGCAGGAGGGTCCGGGTCAGGATGTGGTCCACATTGCGGGCGCCGGTCTCGACCTCACGGCAGCGGCCGACGATGCTGTCGATGAGCGCGTCGGAGTAGTTGAACCGGGCGTTGTGGTTCTCGGCCATCCGCCGCGCCACCCGGCCGAGCTGAAGCTTGATGATCTGACGCATGACGTCGTCGGTGATGGGGTAGAACGGGATCACGATCAGGCGGCCCAGGAAGGCCTGCTTGAAGATCTGGACGCCCCGCTCCGACTTGGCGGCGAGCAGGTCCGGGCGAACGGCCTCCGCCAGGATCTCCGGCGTGGGGGTCGTGTCCGGGTCCTTGCAGAGCTTGATCAGGGTCTCGGTCCCCACGTTCGAGGTCAGCAGGATCACGGTGTTCTTGAAGTCGATCTCGCGGCCCTCGCCGTCTTCCAGGGTCCCCTTGTCGAAGACCTGGAAGAAGAGCTCCAGGACGTCCGGGTGGGCCTTTTCGACCTCGTCCAGCAGCACCACGCTGTAGGGCCGTCGGCGGACGGCTTCGGTCAGCACGCCGCCCTCGCCGTAGCCGACGTAGCCCGGCGGTGAGCCTTTCAGGCTCGAGACCGTGTGGGCCTCCTGGTACTCCGACATGTTGATCGTGATCAGGTTCCGCTCGCCGCCGTAGAGCGAGTCGGCCAGGGCCAGGGCGGTCTCGGTCTTGCCGACGCCGCTGGAGCCGACGAAGAGGAAGACGCCGATCGGCCGCCGCGGGTCCGTGAGGTTGGCCCGCGCCGTGCGGATCCGCTGGGCGATCGCGTCCAGGGCGTGCGACTGGCCGATCACGCGCTCGCCCAGCTTCTTGCCGAGGTTCAGCACGGTCTGGATCTCGTTCGCCAGCATCTTGCCGACGGGTATGCCCGTCCAGCCGGCGATGACCTCGGCGATGGTCTGCGAATCGACCGAGACCTGGAGCAGGGGAGTCTCACCCTGCAATCCCCGGAGCGCGGCGATCTTTTCCTGGAGGTCGGCCTGCATCGCGGCCAGCTCGGGAGAGGGCTCGAAGGGGGCGTCCTTGCCAGCGTGCTTGGCCCGCTCGTCCTGATCGGCCGCCTCGATCTTCGCGGCCAGCTCCTGGATCTCCTTGACCCGGGCCTTCTCATCCTCCCAGCGCTTCTCCAGGGCGGCCAGGCGAGAGCGCTCGTCCTCGAGCGACTGCTTCAGCTCGGCGATCCGGTCCTGGTTGGCGATGCCGGTGGCCCGTTCGCGCTCGAGGATCTCGATCTCCACCTGGAGGTGATCGATCTGGCGGCGGCTGTCCTCTACGGCCGGCGGGATGGCGTTCTGGCCGATCGCCACCCGGGCACATGCCGTGTCCAGCAGGCTGACCGACTTGTCCGGGAGCTGGCGGGCGGGGATGTACCGATGGGAGAGCTTGACGGCGCTGTCCACGGCCTCGTCGAGGATGCGGACCCCGTGGTGCTTCTCGAGGATCTTCGTCAGGCCGCGCATCATCCGGACGGCGACGTCCTCCGTCGGCTCCTCGACCTTGACGACCTGGAACCGGCGGGTGAGGGCGGCGTCCTTCTCGAAGTACTTCTTGTATTCGGCCCAGGTCGTGGCGGCGATCGTGCGGAGCTCGCCGCGCGCCAGCGCCGGCTTCAGGAGGTTGGCGGCGTCATTCTGCCCGGCGGCCCCCCCCGCGCCGATCATGGTGTGGGCCTCGTCGATGAAGAGGATGATCGGGACCGGGGACGCCTTCACCTCGGCGATGACCTCCTTGAGGCGGTTCTCGAACTCGCCCTTCACCCCCGCGCCCGCCTGGAGCAGCCCCAGGTCGAGCGTCCGGAGCACGACGTTCCGGAGCGACGGGGGCACGTCCCCCTCGGCGATCCGCCGGGCCAGGCCCTCGACGACGGCCGTCTTGCCGACGCCGGCCTCGCCGGTGAGGATCGGATTGTTCTGGCGGCGGCGGATGAGGATGTCCACCATCTGGCGGACCTCCGGCTCGCGGCCGATGACCGGATCGATCTGCCCCTTCTTCGCCTTCTCCGTGAGGTTCACCGTGAACTGATCGAGCGACGGCGTCTTCGAGACCGCGCCCGGCTGACCGGCCGGCGTGCCGGCCGGGGCGGCCACCGCGCCGGCCTCGTCCTCCGGCGAGCCCTGCACCAGGCGGATGAGGTTCGGCTGGAGGAGTTCGGTCTTGATCTTCGCCAGCTCGGGCGCGGAGTCGCGGGCGAGCCGTCCCAGCTCGTCGTCGTCGAGCAGGGCCAGGAAGAGCACCCCCGAGCGGATCTGACGCGACTGGTACTGGACGGAGGCCAGCACCCAGGCCGCGCGGAGCCACTGCTCGATCTTGTACGAGAGCGACGGCGTCCGCTGATTGCCCGTCCGCAGCTTGTTGAGGGCATTCGTCAACTCGGCCGTCAGCCGGGATGGATCCACCTCGAAGTGCTTGAGGATCCTCGTGACGTCGGTGTCCGGCAGCTCGACGAGCTTGAACAGCCAGTGCTCGGGCTCGACGCTCGGATTGGTCCGCGAGAGGCAGAGGCCCGCCGCGGCCTGGAGCGCGTTGAGGCACGTCTTGTTCAGAGTCTTCACCAGGGCCGACGACTCGACACCCATCGCGAACGCTCCTCGATGATCCCGGGCGACCTGCCAGTGAACGTGATGCCTGAGGATCGTAGACGGACGGCGCGAGCGATGCAATCAAGAAGCCGACGATGCAGAGGCCGCGACGACCCAATCCCCTGACGTCATATCCGGATTTCGGTCGCGGGACCGTCATGCCTTCGCGGGGGAAACCTCGAAGGGTGCGGTCGAGCGTGAACGCCAGACGCGGACGATGCCCCAGCCGGCTCCGAGCCAGGTGGGCGACTCGGTCGCGAAGACCGGCGGGTGGGCCACCGTGAAGTAGTCGAGGCAGATCCTCGCGGTGACCTGGTCGTGGAGAATCCCGTAGAGGACCGCCGTGGCGATGCAGACCACCACAACACCCAGTGCTTGCATGAGTCCGACCCCCGAATTTGCCCGGATCGTGCGATTTGTATCAAGGGTATCGATTTTTCCGCCGATAAGCAGGGATGTCCGGGCTCTTGCCCCGCGCCCGCGGAGTCGAGCCGGGCCCGTACTGTAACGGCGGGGACGCATGGTCGAGCGGCGGGGTCGGAGAGGGCGACGAGGCGGATGGGCGCGCGGGCTGATCGTCCTGCTGGCGGCGGCGGGTGCGTGTGGCTGTCTCGGGCCCAGGGCCGTCAAGTTCAGCCGGCTCCGCTACAACGAGGCCTATCGGGACACGAACGACGAGCAGCTCCTGCTCAACATCGTCCGGCTTCGGTACGCCGACTCGCCGGTCTTCATCGACCTGCCCAACATCACCAGCCAGTTCGAGGTCGCCGGCAGCGGGAACTATCAGGGCGGCTACGGCCTCCAGTTCCCGGGACGTACCAGTCTCGGTGTCGGGGGAGTGACCGCGCGCGACACCCCCACCCTCAGCTATCACCCCCGCGAGGGTCGCGAGATCGCCCGCGCCTTGCTGACGCCCCTCTCGGCCGACTTCTTCAGCCTGGTCACACTCGGGGCGAACATCGAGCAGCTCCTGATGCTGACGATCAACGACTTCAACGACGTCCGGAACGCCACCCAGGCGACGGTGCTCTCCCCGCGGACCCCGGATGACAACGCCCGGTTCCGCGAGGGTGCCCAACTGCTGGCCTCGCTCATCGAGCGGGACGCGATGGAGCTGCTCATCGGCACCACCGAGGATGACGAGGACTCCTCGGAGGCGGTCCCGTCCAGCTCGGTCCGCGGGACCGACCTGCTGAACGCGGCCAAGGACGGCTATGTCTTCCGCTCTCGCGGCCAGAACAAGGTGACGCTGGTCAAGCGCGAGCGGGGCCTCATCCTCAAGGTGCGCCCGAATTACGTCAATTCGCCGGACCTGCGACGGCTGGCGGAAATCTACCGATTCGCGCCCGGCCGCCGGATCTATCAGGTGAAGTCCGAGCTGAGCGCCGACGCCACCGCGCGCGAGCCGGGCCCGCTCGGTGAGGATGGCGCGACGATTTACATCAACCTCCGGTCCGTCCTCCAGGTCCTGACGTTCCTGTCCAAGGGGGTCTGCGTGCCGGCGGAGCACGTCGAGTGCGGGATCGCGCCCACGACGCGCGGGCCGGACGGGATGCCGTTCGACTGGACCGTCGTGACCCGCGGTTTCTTCTTCGTCCATTCGGATCGGCACCGGCCGAAGCGATCCGAGGTGGCCATCCAGTACCGCGGCTACTGGTTCTACATCGCCCCCAACGACGTGAGCTCTCGGGCCTCGCTGGCGATCCTGGAGATGCTCTTCGCCCTCGAGGAATCCGAGGAGAAGCCGGGTGGGCCGCTCCTGACCCTCCCCGTCGGCGGCGGCTGAGCCGGGTCGTGTCGGCCTCGATTCTGGACCGGAAGATGTCACAATTCCTTCCGGAACGAGTGAATCTGAGGCATGATAAGGCGATCCGTGTCGACATCCAGGAGCAAGACCATGCGCCGCGTCGATCTCGTGCGAAGGTCCTCTCCGCATCCCGGCCGGGGCTCGATCCCTCGAATCGCGGCGATCGGTCTCCTCGGCCTCGGGCTGGCGGCGGGCGCGGCGGTCGGCCAGGATGAGGTGAGGAACTATCGGAAGCCGGTCCTGGTGGTGGAAACCGGGGGGCATCACGCACGGGTCCGGAGCCTGCTCTGGCAAGGTGAGGCGACGCTCCTTTCCGGGGGCGAGGACAAGACGGTCAAGGTCTGGGACCTTCAGGACCGGCCTCGGCTGGCCCGGACGCTCCGCCCGATGATCTGGCGCGGGGCTGCCGGGACGATCTACGCGATGGCGCTGAGCCGGCCCGATCCCCAGGGCCAGTCCTTCCTGGCCGTGGCCGGGATCGGCGTCGAATCGCGCCGCGGCGACATGACGATCTTCCGCTTCCCCGGCTCCGACGGCGGCGGCGAGCCGGGTAGCGGCACGAGGCAATCGACGGGCGAGGTCTTCCGGCGGCTCATGCCCCCGCCCGAGGGCAACCCCGCGGCACGGGGTCATACCAGGCCGGTGCTCGGCCTGGCCTTCGATCCGGCGGGGCGGACGATGGCCTCGTGCGCCGCGGACGGCACGGCGATCCTCTGGGATGTGCCGGCCTTCACGCCCCGGGCGGTCCTTGCCGGCCACGAGGGGCAGGTGCGGGCGGTCGCGTTCAGCCCGGACGGCGGCCGCGTGGCGACGACCGGCGCGGATGGCACGACCCGCCTCTGGGACGCCGCGACGGGAGCCGCCCTGGACCGTTACCCCGCCAATGATCGGGGACCGTCCGCGATCAACACGCTGGCCTTCGGCCCGTCGTCCATCGTCATCGGCCGCGAGGCCGGAGAGGTCTTCCGATTCGACGCCCGCGGCCTGACGCAGTTCCCGATCGGGCAGATTCCGATGCAGGCCGGACGCGGGCCGATCGAGTTCCTCGCGTTCAGTCCGGACGGCACGCGGCTGGCGATCTGCCTCAAGTCCGACCGGGCCGATCCCATCGATCCGCCCGGGATGGCGTCGGTCGTCGAGATTCGCCAGATGCCGGCAGGAGACCTCCTCCGGAGCTTTCCCGTCCCCGGCCAGGTCCTCGCCTGCGCCTTCAGCCCGTCGGGGAGACGGCTCGCGTTCGCCGGCGGCCACTCCGCGTCGGTCTTCGTGCACGACATGACCAGGCTTGATGCCGCCCCGGCCGAGTTGAAGGGGACGGGCAGTACCCCCTTCGACCTGGCCTTCACCGCGGATAGCCGGACGATCACCTTCGTCCGCGACCGGGGGGGCCCGAATGCTCCCGCCCAACGGGTCGCATTCGACCTGGCCGGGCGGATCACCCGCCGGCTGGATCCCCGCGAGCCGCTCTCCGGTCCGATCCCGGCCGTGGAGGGCTGGAGCCTCCGCGGCAACCTCGGGACCTTCGTCCTCGAGGCCGTGAATCAGGACGGCCGCGTGAACCGCCTGATCATGAGCCGGGCCACGGATCGGAACTGGTGGTGCTCCACCATGATCCCCGCCGGCCCCGGTCATCCCCGGGCGACGGTGGCCGTCGGCTGCGAGGCCGGGGTCGCCGTCTTCGACCTGGCGACCGGCGAACGGACGCGGTACTTCGCCGCCCATAGCAGCCCGGTCGTCTCCGTCGTCCCGTCTCCGGACGGGAAGTGGCTGGCGAGCAGCTCCGTCGACCAGACGATCCAGTTCTATCCGCTGGAGGGCTGCGACGTCCGGCCGGCCCTTGGTGCGACCTTCGTCCCGCGACCCGACGGGACCTGGATGACGACCGAGGTCCAGCCCCGCGGCTTTGCGGCCGCCTTCGGCCTCCTCCGCGGCGACGTCATCAAGGAAATCGGCGTGCAGCGCCCCCCCGCGCCCGAGGAGATCAGCAAGCCGGACCAGATCGAGGCGTTCCTCGATCGGGCGAGGCTCGCCGTGCCGTCGCTGGACGTCGTGGCCTTCAAGGTCCGGCGACGGATCCTCCTGCCTCCTCCCTTCGGGATGGTCGAGGTGGAGATGCCCCAGCGCGGCACCAGCAAGCGGAACTCCGCGGCCCTCTCGCTGATCCTGGGGACGGATCGTGAGTGGGTCTGCTGGACTCCGCAGGGCTTCTACGATACGTCGATCGCCGGCGACGCGCGCCATCTCGGCTGGCACATCAACCCGGACTATCGGGCGAGCCGGTCGACGGATTTCGTCCCGATCGGCACCTATGCCGCGACGATGCTCCAGCCGAGGGTGCTGGAGCAGGTCTGGGGCCTGGGCAGCATCGATCGAGCGGCCGCCGCGCTCGGCATGCCCGCGGGCCTGCCGACGTTCGACCTGCTGGCGTTCGAGCGGCAGCCGCCCGCGATCGAATTCGCGCCCGTCCGCGGCGGCGTCCGGCTCCCCGCGCCGGGGATCCTCTGGACGTTGAGCCAGCCCGATCCGAGCGTGGAGGTCCGGATCGCGGCCCCGGCCTGGTCGCAGGTCACGGCGAGGCGGATCATCGTCGACGGCGAGGCGATCAACCTCCGGCCGCTCGCGGCCCCGGCGACCGTCGTGCAGGAATCGGTCAAGCTTCAGCTCCAGCCGCGGCGGCGGGTCAGGCTGGCGGTCGAGGCGACCAGCGTCGATCGGACGCGGCGGTCCGACTGGGTGGACATGATCTACCTGCCTCCCCCAGTCCCGCCGCCGGCCCCGCCCCGCCCGAAGCCGGGCCGGCTCGTCGTCCTGGCGGTCGGGAATGGGCTCACGAGGAACCCGGACCTCCTCCCCGCCGTCCCGTTTGCGGACTCGGACGCCGTGACCATGGCCGGGGCGATCTCCGGTCATCTCGTCACCCGGGATGGCGATCCGTGCGACCGCGGACGACCGGAGGACTCGATCATCCTGGCGGGAGCCGATGCGGATTCCCGGCGGGTCAACCAGTCGCTCCGGGGGCTCTTTCAACGGATCAACGCCAAGCAGCTACGCCGTGAAGACGTCATCGCCGTGGTGATCGCCTCCCACGTCCTGAGCTTCGGCAACGAAACGCACGTCGCCGTCGCGGATAGCGCCCTCAACGGCGGCGGAGCGATCCAGCCCTCCATCCCCGCGACCGAGATCTCCGACATCCTGGGCCGGTTGAGCGACTACGGCTGCCGGGTCCTGGTCTTCGTGGACGGCGTCCATCAGCTCCCCGAGGGGGCGCCCCGATCGGACGTGAAGGCCTGGATCCGCGACCTCCGCGAGAATCGCGGCGTCATCTGCTTCGTGGCCTCCAAGGAGGGCCCCAGCGACACCAGCCGGCTGTCCGGGCAGGGCGTCTTCGCGCAGGGGGTCGTCGCCGGCCTCCAGGGCGTGGGCAATGCGTCCTACTCGCTCGAGGATTTCCGGCTTCGCCTCGTGCAGCAGGTCAGGGACCTGAGCGAGCGCGTCCAGGAAGCCGACGGATTCTATCCCGACTCCGTCGACCCGCAGGACGTCCTCGGCAAGCCTTAACGGGCATCCTCGCCGGCCCGAGACGCGTTCGGCCGGTTCACGGGCACCAGGGCGAATGGGCTGCCGAATGTCTGGAGCAGGGGGTTCTGGACCAGCCGATCGCGACTCGTCCGCGGGCGGCCGCCGGACACGCGAGCCTCGCGGGTCGCGACGATCTCCGGGAAGACGCCGGAGATCTCCCTCAGGTGATCGTCCACGAACGCGATCAGCTCCGCGGTCGTGAGGACCTGGTCGCCGTCTCGATCGGCATCGGCGGGCAGATTCAGCTTCCGGATCTCGTCAGGATCGTCGGCCGTGTCCAGCTCGCCGAGCCCTCGGAGCAGCGTGTAGGTGAACAACCCGTGGCCGAGCGGATCCACCTCGAGGGCCGGCTCGTTCCGCCTCGCCGCCAGCAGATAGCTGGTCCGCGTCTTGCGGTTCTGGATCTCGCTCCACTTCTGGATCTGGAGCACCTGCGGGTCGTTGAGGATCGATTGCGCCTGGCAGGCGTCCACGATGACCAGGCGGTCCAGCGCATTGAGGCGCCCGAGGTTGAGGGCCAGGAAAGCATAGGGGAGGACGGAGTCCGGATCGGGTGCGGCACCGCTCGCGGGCCGGGGGGCATCGCCCCGCATGGCGACCAGCTCCGGCGCGTCGTCCGGGAACGGATACCTGGGCAGGAGCAGGCAGAAACGATCGTCGAAGACGCCGGTGTGGCCGGCCAGGAAGACGACGACCTTGTCCTGCGGCCTCTCCGCCACGACCTTCCGGATCTGGTCGAAGGCATCCTCGATCGTCGTTTCGTTGACCTCGGCGTCCGGCAGGTAGGCACGGACGCCCATCGTCCCCTTGCCGTCCTTGCCCCGCTTCTGGAGGACGTCCGCGAGACTCCTCGCGTCCGGCTTCGCGTACTTGAGCTGACGCTTCGAATACGCCCCCACACCCAGCGCCACGACATGAACCCGGCCCGGCTCCATCGGCCCGTCGTAGACGACCTTGATCGGATCGGAGATGCTCGCGTAAGACCCGTCGCGGCTCGCCATGACGCTGAATCGGTTCTCTCCCTTCACGAGCCGCACGTCCACCCGGAACTCGGAGGGGAACGGGCGCCTGGCCGGGTCCAGGCCGGTGGGGATGGGCCGATCGTTGTGGTAGAGGGCCAGCTCGCTCCAGTTCGCATCGCCGAGCGTCACCCGCAGGGTCGTCCGCTCGATCGAGGGGTCCGGTCGAGCCGGCTCCAGGATGGAGATCGGGGGCGCCTCCTCGAGCGGGTTGGGCCGGGGAGCCTGGCCGACCAGCAAGGACTCGCCGAGCCCGAACCGATAGAGCGTCTCCTCGTATCGCTCCATGGCGTCGGCCCTCGCCCCCCGGCGGAAATGGACGAGCTTCTGACCGCTCGTGGACGCGTCGAAGAAGCCGTCGGGCGTGTAGAAGACCCATTCCACCCGGGGAAGGTCCTTGCCCGTTTCGTCCGGACCCGGCACGCTCGCCGTGAAGGTCCCCCAGAGGGACTTCTGCTTCAGGTCCCAGAACCGAACCGTCGTGTCGTCGCTGGCGCTGATCAGGATCGAGGTATCCGGCCAAGCGATCAGGTCGTTGATCTGCTCGAAGTGGTGCGGGCGGAGAGCATTCAGGTCGTCGACGGCCCGGGGTGCTCCCTCCAGCGTCCCGAGCCAGATCGAGTTCCCGTCGCCGGCAGCCGCCAGCCGCGTCCCCTTCTCGGTAAAGGCCAGCGCGTGGACCTTGCCCGAGAAATAGAGCTCGACGAGCCGGGGGACCTCCAGGCGGGCCCTGCCGGCCTCCCAGCTCCAGAGGTCCACCTGGCCGTCCTGACGTCCCGTGACGAGCTGGCGCGACCCCGGCCGGATTGCGACGGCCGTCACGCTCGCGGAGCCGGCGTTGGGATCCTCGAACACGACCTCCGGCGTCTTCCTCTCGCCGGGCTCCGTCAGGTCCCAGAGCCTGGCGGCCGACGAGTTGCCGGCCGTTGCCAGATGCAGGCCGTCGGCCGAGAAGTCCAGGCTGACCGCGGCGTCCTGGAGGCCGGTGATCCAGTGGGTCAGCTCGCCGGACCTCGCATCCCAGACGCAGACGAGCGGGCGCTGGGCCGGATTGGCCGTCGCGGCGATCCGCTTCGCATCGGGGCTGACGACGATCCCCTCGAGCAGGACCCGCGGCGGGATCGTGAAGCTCCCTCGGGTTCGCGAGAATGCCGCGGGGTCGGTCAGGAAGCGGGATCGCTCCCGATCGCGACGGACGCGGACGAGCTTTCCCGCGGTCGACCGCTCGCCCGGGCCGGCCGCGAGGACCATTTCGTCATCGGACAGCATGGCACCCGACTTCCACGACCCGGGGAGCCTCCGGCTGGTCCGCTCCTTCAGGTCCCAGAGCGTCGCCCACCCAGCCCCGGAGACGAGGAGGAGGGACCGCCGCGAGCCGCTCGTGGAAACCTGGGTCACCTTCCCGGTGCTCCGTTCCACCGTCCATCCCCGTGGCGCGACGCCGCGATTCGCGGGCTCGATCTCTCGGGCGGCGACGCGGCCCGTGAGTCCCCCCACGACCAGGAGGTCGCCCTCGCCGGAGAGGGCCACGGACGCCGCCCCGGCCAGCGGGTCGGAGAGGACGACGCGAGGCGCATCGGCACCGTCCAGCCGCCAGACGTGGAGCGCCCCCGTCCCCGCATCGCAGGCGGCCAGGTAGCGCCCGTTCGAGGAGAAGGAGGTGCAGGCCGCGGGCCGGTCGCGGAGATCGATGACCCGGCGCGATCCGTCCGCGGCCGGCGGAGCGATCGCCCGCAGCCCCGCGTCATGGCCGACCGTCAGCCAGCCCGTCGAGGCGAGGCGGATCCGCCGGGCCGCGGCCCCGGTCGCGACCTCGGAGCGGCTCCGCTTCGCGACCTCGATCAGTACGATCCGACCGTCCGCGTCGCCGGTTGCTAGGACCTTGCCCGCGGGATCGACGGCGATGGCCAGCGGCGGCTTGCCCTCCTTTTCCAGCGGCCTTCCTTCGCCCCCCTGGGCGTCGAAGAGACGGATCGAACCGTCCTCCAGGAGGGCTGCCACGACGCCGGGAGCCGTGCCGCCACCGCCGCAGGCCACGTCGCGGACGCGGACACCCTCGGCCGGCCAGGGCGTTGTCGCAAGGGGCGATGTAGTGAGTTTGGTCAGGATGGCGTTCGCATCGCGATCGATGGTAATCACGGACTCCCCGTCGGGGAGCATGGCGAGGACCTCGACCCGCCGGTCGTGAGGCGGCCGGGCAGGGTCGACGACCTGAAACGAGGGCAGCTCGGCGACGTGCAGGCTCCCTCGTCCTCCGGCCATCGCGAGCCGCCGATCCCCGCGGCCGAGCCCGAGCGCGGTCGCTCCGACGGACATCCCGGTCCAGACGTTGAGCAGCGACCCGTCGGCCAGCGACCAGGCGCGGACCGTGGAGTCCATGCTCGCGCTGAACACCATGCCCTGATCCCCGGCGCAGGCCAGGGCCGTGATGCGATCCGCGTGGCCCGTCTGGAGGAGCATCTCGGGGCGGGGCGGCTTCGCCACCTTGCCGAACTCAACCTGCCAGAGGTTCACGTCCGCGGGCACGGCGCCGGCGGACTGGAATCCCTGGTTCGAGAGTCGGGCGTCCTGTCGGAGCTGCTGGAGGGCCTCGGCCAGGTTCGGCCGGGTACTCGGGTCGCCGAGTCCCTTCAGCAGGGCGTCGGTGAACGCCACCGAGGGCTCGACCGCCCGGCCGAAACCCATCGGCCGGTCGGAGGCCAGCCAGACCTGGACTCCCGGCCAACGGGTCAGGCGTCGCAACCAGGCCTTGCCGGCCGCCTCCCCGGGCTGGCGCGGGTCCGCGGGGGCCTGGGCTTGCCCCGGATCGACCCCGACCCCGGTCCCCAGGAAGCAGACGACCCGGATCTTCTTGAGGGCGCAGCGGTCGACCACGCGGTCGAGCGACCAGCCGGTGGTGTTCAGGCTCGCCTTGACTGCATCGTTGGGGAGGAGGAAATGCTCGACGATCGGCTCCGATCGCGGCGTCGGCCGCGAGACCACGCTCCCGGCCTGGCCCGCGAAGTAGAGGACCACGAGGTCACCCGCCGCGGCCCGCTTGTCGAGCCATTTCTCGATGGCCCAGTCCAGGTTCTTGCGGGTCGGCAGGATGATCGCCGACGGGTGGTCCACGGAGCCGGGATCCCTGGTCCCGAAGTCCTGCAGGAGCAACTGATGCTCCTCGTCCCAGCCCGCCTCGCGGAACCATTTGAGGACCCGGGCCGATTGCCGGTAGGCGGACTCTCCTTCCGGGATGGCCGGATCCGTGTACTTGCTCACCCCGACGATCACCGCCCAGACCTGCGGCGGACGCGTCCGTTTCGGTCCATCGGCCCGGGCCCGGGTCGCGACCGTGGCGAGCATCGCCGTCGCCAGCATCCACCCCGCCAGGGCCACGCGAGTCTTCATGGTCGGGTCTCCGGAACGTGCGAGCCCAGAAGGTTCAGAGGACTCCGGCCGTCAATCCCCCGACGTCGGATCGGGGGGGCATTCCAGGACGAGGCGGAAGCCCACCTCCGGCGAGGATTCGTCCGCCTTGAACCGGTCGCGAAAGAACGTCCTGGACATCGTCGCCGACTGCTGGAACGAGCTCCCCCGGACGGCCACCGAGACCGCGCCGCCTTCCCCGTCGCTGGACAGCGGCGAGCAAGGTTCGTCCAGGGGGTTCTCCTTCGTGTTCTCGGACACGATGAACTCCGAGTAGGGCCTGTAGCCGTCGCGGCAGAGTTCGCGGACATTGCCGGCCATGTCGAAGATGTGATCGGCGGTGACATCCTTCTCGAAGCTCCCCACGAACGCGGTCCCGGAAAGGATGCCCACGTTCGCCCTCGATCGATTGCCGACGCGTCGAGCTCCTTCTTTCCCCCACGGATAGATGTTCTCGTCCTGCCCCGACTTGGCCGCGAGCTCCCACTGCGCCTCGGTTGGCAAGAGGCCGTTCATCGTCCTCGCGAACCGGGCCGCCGCGTGATAGGCGATCTTGGCCGCCGGCAGGCGAGCGGCATCGGCCGCGGGCTTGATCCTGGTCTGCCCGTCGGTGGTGTACAGGTCTCGCCAGTCCGCGAACAGCTCACGCTGGTCGGGGTGCTCCATCACATAGGCTTCGATCTCCGCGTTCGTGACCTCCTTCTCCTGAATGTAGAACGATTTCACGCGGACCCAGTGGGGCTTGATCGGATTCCCGAGGCCGTCGGTGTCGGGCGGCGTCTTCAGGTCGCCCCGGCGGTAGGTCAGCCCGTGGATCCGGATGAACCGGACCCCGTCCGACTTGCGGATCACGACCCGGGGCCAGCGGCCCACGTTGTCGACCACCTTGTCGGGCTCGTAGCCCTCCGGCAGGTAGAGGCCCTCCCCGATCCGTTCGAAGACGATGCCCCCCTCGACTCGCTCGATCCGCGCGGGCTCGCCGCCATCCTCGGGGGCGGCCTTTCCGGGCAGGTTTCGGTAGCCGGCGGGCAGGCTCGATCGCGGCGCCGGCTTCACCGGCGGGGGCGTGGGTGGTGTCGGCGGTTCGGCGACGGGCGGGGAATCCACCTCGTCTCGTCCCGACCGCCCGGGAGAGGGCCAGAACGCGAACCCGAGGCCGCCCACCAGCAGGAGCACCGTCGCGCACGCGGCCGCCGGGACGATCCAGGCCGGCCGCGCGGGCGCTCCGCCAATCGCCTCGCGGAATCGGCGTGCGACTTCCTGGGCGCTCGACGGCCGACGGCTGGGGTCCTTCTCGAGGCACTGCATGACCAGCCGCTCGATGGCCGGCGGGACGTCGCGGCCGGGGTTGGCCTGCTTCATCGTCCGGGGGGTCTCGGTCAGGTGGGCGGCCATCATCCCGCGGGGATCGCGCGAGGTGAAGGGGATCTTGGCGGTCAGCAACTGGTAGAGGATCACCCCGACCGAATAAAGGTCGCTGCGACTGTCGAGCTCCTTCTCCCCGTGCTTGCCCCACCCGCCGCGGACCTGCTCCGGGCTCATGAACGCCGGGGTGCCCAGCACGTCCCCCACGTTCGTCAGCGTCGCCTCCTGGTTCGAATCGTCCTCGACCATCTTGGCGATGCCGAAGTCCAGGACCTTGATGTTCTGGCCGGGCGGCTTGCCGTCCTGGACCATGATGTTGGACGGCTTGAGATCGCGATGGATGATCGGCTTGGGCTTGCCGGTCTCCTCATCGAGGTGGCCGTGCGCCTGGTGGAGCACGGCGCAGAGCTGGTCCAGGATGGACGCGATCTGCTCGAGCGGGAATGGCTTCTCCTTGTGCTCGTCGATCAGCTTGTCCAGGCTCCGGCCGCGGACGTACTCCATCTCGATGTAGCCGATCGACTGCGACCGCTTGAAGTCGTGGACGACGATGGCGTTGGGATGCTCGAGCTTCGCCATCAGCCGGGCCTCGCGGCGGAACCGCCGCCAGCCCTTGTCATTGTGGGCGATCTGGGGCTTCAGGAGCTTGAGGGCGCACTTCCGGCCCAGCTCCACGTTGTCCACCAGCCAGACATCACCCATTCCCCCCTCGCCGAGCTTCTCCACGAGCCGATACTTGCCGAAGATCATCTGCCCCTTGGCGATCTTCGGCGGCGGCAGGAGGTCCCACTCGTCGGATCGGTCCGCCGACGGCCGCTTCAGGGTCTTCCCCTCGTCGCCGGAATCGGACACGTCGGCCGACGCGGAATCCTCGCCCGAGGGATCACTGTCGGCGCTGCCCGAATACTCGGAATCGGGCGGAGGGGTCGACAGGCCGATTGCAGCCGGGAGCGTCTGGTTGTTGAGGTCGGATTCGGGCGTCACGGCGACACCCTCGGGCAAGCCCTGCCAGGTGTTGTCCGACTGCTCGCCGCTGTCTTCGTCCGTGGGTCTCATTCTGGTGCCTCCCGGCGAGGGGATCGGCCGTCTTCCGGAGACGAGTCCGGCCAGTCGCCGGCCTCGTCCCCTGTCTCCCGAGAATCATGATATCATTTTATCCGCATTCCGCGCTTTACCGGAACGGGTAATCCACGCTTCTCGCCGACTCCTCCTGGACTTACGAGCTCTCTCCCAGGTGGATGACTTCCTCGCCGAAGAAGACGGCGTCGTCCGGGTCGCGATCGAGCGGGAGGCCGTGCAGCCAGGTGTTCCATCCCAGCCTGGCCCCGAAGCCGGCCCCCTCCTCCAGCCGGCAGTCGGGGACCTCCGATCGGCGGAGGACGAGCTGATGGTCGAAGTCGAGCTCGGCGCCGACGTACAGCCGGACGACCTGCGTGAGCAGGAAGAGGGTCTTCCGCTCCTCGACGGGCGAGCGATCCGGGAGCAGGTCGAGGAACCGATCATAGGTGAGGGGCCCGATCCGGAGCCGGAACCGGCTCTGGATGTCCCACACGCGGTCGCCGATGACGGCGGAGAAGCCGAGCTGGTTGTTGCCGTCGGGTTCGAGCCGGGTCCGATTCGCCGGCTCGATCGCCAGCCACTGCCCCTGGAACTGGCGAATCTCCACCGGGATGCGGAAATAGTCCTGGAGGATCGCCTGGAGGCCGACGGCGGAGCGAATCCGATTGGCGAACAGCCCCGAAAAGCGGAGCAGCGCGATGTCCTCCACCCTCGCCAGCGGCCGCTCCGCCTCGCCGGCCTCGTGCTCGCCGGGGAGGCGGACCGCAACCCGGATCCGCCCGCGCGAGCCCGCCTCACGCTGCCCGACGAGGCTGAAGAGTCCGGCGGTGAAAAGGTCGAGCTCGCCCCGGGAGGGCCTCCCGGCGGTTCGCTCGCGTTCGAACGGGATGTGGAAGCGGTACTTCTCCCAGGCCCGATAGAAGAGCGAGACGAGCCGGTGGTTGAAGACGTCCAGCCAGTCGCGGAGCGCCAGCTTCTCGGGATTCTGCGAGCTGCGGTCCCGCTCCAGTCGATAGGCGATCTCGGTGTAGTGGTGGGGGAGGACGCCGCTCGGCCCGATCAGCCCGAGGAACGCGTGCACCAGGATCGGCGGGGCCTGGGGCGCGGGCCGGATCACCTCGTGGATGGTGCTCGGCGGGAAGCCCAGCGAGACGTGGGTCCGGAACCTCACCGCCTCCGCGGAGGGGGGGCCCGCCTCGCCGACCCGCACGCTCCCCCGCCGTCGCTGGAGGAGTCGGACGGCCTGGAAGAAGTCGAAGACGTACCCTTCCCGGTAGAGCCGCCGTTCCAACCCCGTGGGGGCTAGCCCTCGCGCCGGATCGCCGGAGCCGTCCCGGGCCTCGCCCGGGTCGATCGTGGGGATGCTCATCGGTCTCCTCTCGGCGGCCTAGACCAGCGGCCGCTCGCCGGCCCGAGGCGGCCAGACGCGGAACGGCGGGCCCCCTCCGGTCGTCCGGCCGACGAGCTGCGTGAAGGAGTTGATCGTTGAGTAGAGCGCGAGGAATCGCTCGAGCACGCACGCGAAGAGGTAGGCCCCGGTGCCGACGTATTTCTCCTCCTCGAACTCCACGGTAACCTCCGTCCCGCGGCAGAACGCCCCGTCGTTCGACGGCGGCCGGGCGATGATCCGGCGGCTGGTGACCGAGGCGATCCCCTCGATCAGGTGCTGGATGACCTCCGCCGCCTGGCGGTCCACCGCGGCGTCCGAGAAGTCGTAGAGCCGGAGGATCTCGCGGAGCGTCTCCCGGCCCTCCGTCCCGTGCGAGATCGAGAGGTGATTGAGGCTCAGGTGCGACAGCAGCCTCCAGTAGAGCCCGCGCCGGAGCGGCGGCCGTTGCGGGGCCGAGGGGGACCGCACGCAGCGGACGGCCGCCAGCGGAGCCGCGGCCTCCAGCTCCAGGGTGAGCCGCTCGCCCGCCGCCTGGAGGGTCAGGGGCAGGTCACGATTCGTGCAGGTCGTCCGGACGACCAGGGTCGATTCCGCCGGCATGCTCGGATCGTAGCCGAGGTCCACGAGGCTCAGCTCCACCTCGGTGCCCCGGTCATCCGCCCTCATGGACGGGCGCCTCGTCGCATACCAGAAGGTCCGCTGGGCCTCCGAGCCGACGCCGTGCCGATACGAATAGAAGGGCTGATATCCGGTCGTCCTGCCCGAGATCGGGTCCACCCCGGTCACCTCGTCCACCGAGTAGATCTCCAGCCCCAGCGGGCTGGCCACGTCGGGGACGATCCGGTACTCCGACCGGGACTGGTCGAGGATGATCGGCTCCGCCGTTTTCTCGAACAGGTTCACGATCGGCGTGCAGCCGAGCTGGAAGGTCGTCGCCGTCACGTCCTGCTCGAGCTTCTCCGATCCCCGATTGAGGAAGACGACCACTTCCAGCCGCTTCCGGAACCCGGCCCGGCAGGCCGCCTCGAGGCCGTGGACGTCGACGAACAGGAACTTGGCGGGGAACGCGAAGAACTCGCTCAGCAGGCGGTAGCCCGGGAACGACGGCGCGGGATAGGGCAGGAGGCCGTCGGCCAGGTCGAAACCCACCGGGCGGAGGACGTCCCGGGGCGTCAGGAGGATCGGCTCGGGGTCGCCGTCGGCCGCCCGGTCGGCCGGCAGGAGGACCACCTGCAAGGCGTGGTTGAAGATCAGCTCGTAGAGCAGGGCGGTCGTCTCCGCCTCGCCGTGGAGGAAGAAGCGGAGCGACCGTAGGGAGAGCTCGGCGAAGCTCAGGCCGCCGATCGCGTCGAGCTGGATCCGGAGCGCCGCGACCGTCCCCCGCGGCGGCCGCAGGCCGGCGGGGTAGGGGGGGCGGGCGAATCGGGCGGCCGAGACCTGCACCGGCCAGAGGGTCGTCGGATAGCCGGTGCGGAACCGGCAGGGCTGATCGTTGATCCGCATGGTCCGCAGCCGGCTGAGCCGATCGATGAGGAAGCCGTCGGGGATCTGGGCCCGCGCGGGGTCCAGCACGAACTGGGCGATCGCCATCGAGGGCAGGGGCGCCAGGTAGTGGGGGTAGAGCACCCCCAGCATCGCCGCGGTGAGCTCCGGGAACTCGTCGTCGATCTTGGCCTGGACCCGCCCGGTGAGCAGCGCGAACGCCTCGATCAGCCGCTCGACGTGCGGGTCGGTGCTCCGGTTGGACTCCAGGCGGAGCCTGGCGGCGGCGGCCGGATACTGGTCCGCGAACTCCCGCGAGAGCTGGCGGATGAACGTCAGCTCCCGCTCGTAGTAATGATAAAGCGATTTGCTCATATCACGAATCCACCCGCTGAATCGAGGCCTCGCCGGTCGAGAGCTTGAGCACCGTCACGAAGGCGACGTCGGGAGAGGGCTCGACGCGGAGCGTCGCCTGGATCTGGAACTTCAGCTTCAACTGCTTCTCGTCGTGGTCGTCGATGAGGGTGGCGCGGATGTTGGTGAGGCGGGGTTCGAACCGCGCGATGGCCTGCTCGATCTTCTCCGCGACCCGGGAGGCCGCCCCGGCCTTGGTGGACTGGAACGCGGTCAGGTCGGGCATCCCGAAGGTCACGATCGACCGCCGGGTCTCGGCGTACTGGGGGGGCACGTCGACGCGGGTGCAGTGCGTGTTCAGGAGGTCTTCCAGGTCCCGGCGGACCGAGTCGATGATCTGCTCGATGGTGCAGCCCGGCCGGCTCGCGGTGCCGTCGGACTCCGGGTCGATCAGGCGGTCGAGGATCGAGGCATTGAGCCCGATCGGGATTTCGTTTCGAGCCATTTCCCGGAGTCCCTCGCCCGGCCCCCGCGGGGCATGACCTCACCTCACGGCTCTCCGGCCCGGAACTCGCGCCAGTCCAGGAGCGTGGTCGCGTCGTCGTCGCGGAGATAGGTATGGAGGCCGACACCCAGGGTAACGTCGCCCTCGAGCGTCTTCCAGTCGGTCAGGCGGCCGAGCCTGACCTGATCGTCGGCATGGGACGCCGAGCCGGGATAGAGGGCCGGCAGGAAGACCTCGCCGGACTCGGACTCGAGCTCGAGGCGGGCCGGGATGTAGAGCAGGTCGCGGGGGAAGCTCGGCGGGTTCATGGCCGCGACCCGGACCTGCTCCAGGCCGGCCCAGAAATAGCGGCCCTGGGCCATCACCTCGAGGATCCCGCCGAACAGGTCGTCGGCATCCCGCAGCACCTGGAACGGCTGGTCGTTGAGCGACCCGGAGACCGGCGGAGTCGCCTCATCGGCCCGCGCGAGCAGCTCGCCCGCCTCCCGGATCTTGCCGCCCCGAAGGCAGCCCACGGCCTCCAGGCGGAGCTTCAGATGGTCCGATGGCGGCCCGAAGAACGCCGGGCTCGTCCCCTTCTCGAAGACGTCGCGGCGGGCCTGCTCGGAGTCGACCAGGCGGCGGTAGTTCGCGGCCGCCCGCTCCAGGTCCGGGTCCGCGAAGTGGAGCGACTCGGCCTGACGGCGGGCCCGATCCAGCTCGCCCGAGAAGAGGAGCAGCTCGAACAGGAAGAGTCGTTTGGACTGGTCCAGGGGATGGGCCTTCACGTCCGCGACCTGGGCCTCGATCGCCTCCGACAGCTTCCCCGCCCTGTACAGCTCGCCGGCATTCATGGTCATCCGCTCCTCTTTCCACCGGAAGCCGCCGGAGACGGTCCGACCCGATCCAACGCGAGACGGCCCGGACGCCCTTCCGCGCGTCCAGGCCGGGGCATGGGCCCTCGCGCCGCCCCGCCCGCGAGACTCGGGGGGCGGCGCCGTGACCTCACTTCGCGACCTTCGTCAGGTCCCAGGTCGCATCGCCGGCCGGGGCCATGGCGCCGGTCGTCTCGTCCTGCTTGAAGTAGTTGATCGCGACCTTCGCGAAGGCGATGCTCAGCGACTCCGTCGGAGAGTCGTCGCCCCCCGTCGAGCCGGACCACTGGATCGACTCGATCAGGACGTCGGAGAAGACGTACTTGAGGAACACCTTCTGGCCGCCGTCGCCCGTGGCCTTGCTCATCTCCACCGTGGCATCCTTGAAGTGCTTGCCGGTGGCGCAGGCGGCGAAGAGCGTGGCCGAGGACGCCTCGGTCTTCTTCATGACGTTGAAGCTCGACACCGAGACGCGGCCGGCGGACAGGCCGCCCGAGCCCGGGCCCACCGTCGTCGGATTGGACGCCCCCCACGAGAAGGAGTAGATCTCGATCCACTTCTCGTGATTGGATTGCTGGGACTCGCCATCGACGCTGTCGATCTTCAGATAGGTATCGAATGCCATGGTCGTTTCTCCTTGACAGTCTGTGGACTTGAACGCCCCTCGAACCGGCGATCCGGGGCCGGCCGCCCTGCAACGCTCAGGGCAATCAGGCCGACCCAAGCCGCCCTTGATCTCGTGCGGCGGCCGGACGGACGAGGGCCCCGCCGGCGCGCACCTTCCTCCGCCGATCGTCACCGCGCCAGCGATCTCGCCGGTCGGGAGTCGGCGACTCCCGCGACCGGCCGACTAGAGGGCCACCGATCAGGCCTTCTTCGGGACCTCCGCCACCAGCCGCATCGAGGCGGATAGCGTCTCGAGCTGGAAGTGGGGGCGGAGATAGGCGACCGCCTCGTAGGAGCCCGGCTTGCCCGGGACCGCCCGCACATTCACCTTCGCCTCGGCCAGGGGCCTCTTGGCCTTCTCGTCATCGCCCACGAGTTCGGGATTGGCCAGCACATACTGGTTTATCCACTCGTTCAACCAGACGTTGCACTGATTCAGCTCCATGAAGGAGCCGATCTTGTCTCGCGCCATCACCTTGAGGTAATGGGCGAAGCGGGAGGTGTTGAGGATCAGGTTGAACTTGGCCGACAGCTCCGCGTTCGAGTTGGCCGCGGCGTCGAAGTAGGTCTTCGGCTTCTGGCACGACTGCGCCCCCATGAAGACGGCGAAGTCGTTCCCCTTGCTGTGGAGCAGCGGCATGAAGCCGAGGTTGGACAGCTCGAACTCGCGGCGGTCCGAGATGGCGATCTCGGTGGGGCACTTCATGGCCACGCCCCCCTCGTCGGTCGGGAAGGTGTGGACGGGCAGCCCCTCCACCTTCCCCCCGCCCTCGACGCCCCGGGTCCGCGCCAGCCAGCCGAACTGGGCGAAGGCGTCGGTGATCCGGGCCGCATAGGCCCACGCCGCGTTCATCCAGAGATAGTTGTTGTGCTCCTTGCCGTCGACCTGCTCCTCGAAGTTGAACTCGGTCACCCGCTTGAAGTTGTCGCCGTAGGGGAGGCGGCCCAGCACCCGCGGCATCGTCAGCGCCACGTATCGGGAATCCTCGGAGTCCCGGAACGACTTCCAGGTCGCGTATTCGACCGTGTCGAAGATCTTCGAGAGGTCGCGGGGGTTGGCCAGCTCCGTCCAGCTCTCGAAATTGAAGAGCTTCGGGCTGGCCGCCGCCACGAACGGGGCATGTGCCGCCGCCGCGATCCCCGAGAGGTGCTTCAGGAGGCTCAGGTCCTCCGCATTGCGGCCGAACTCGATGTCCCCCACCAGCATGCCGTAGGGATGCCCGCCGAGCTGGCCGTACTCCTCCTCGTAGATCTTCTTGTAGAGGTTGCTCTGGTCGAACTCGATCGCCTTCTCCAGGTCCTTCACCAGCTCCTGCTTCTTGATGTTCAGGACCCGGATCTTCAGCGTCGTGCTCGTCTCGGTCTGCATGACCAGGTAGTGGAGGCCACGCCAGGTCGATTCCAGCTTCTGGACGGCGGGATCGTGGAGGATCTCGTTGAGCTGCGCGGTCAGCTTCTTGTCGATCTCGCCGATCCATGTCTTGATGTTCGTCTCGACGTCCTTGGAGACCACCTGGCCGGGCTTGACGGCCTGGTCCAGGAACTGGCGGAAGTAATCCCGCGCCCGTTCCGTCTCCTTGTCGGTCTGCGGCCGGGTGGCCTTGATGACCTCGTCGAGTAGGCTCGGGGCCTCGGTCGTGCCCGCGGCCGGCGCGGCGGCCTGGACTTGTTCGGCGCTGCTCATTCCTTGGTCTCCGTGCTCGGTGCGGCGCTATCGATCCCCAGCTCTTTGGCGACGGCCTGGGCCTTGTCCGGATTGTTCAGGATGTCGGCGAGCAACTGGTCGAGCTTGTCGTTCCCCTCCATCTTGTTGAGCAACTGGGTCAGCTTCGTCCGCATCTCGAGCAGCTCCTTGAGCGCCGGCACCTGCTCGGCGATCCGGGCGGGCTCGAAGTCGTCGATGTGCTTGAACTTCAGCTCGACCGCGAGCTTGGTATCCTCGTCGGTCAGGCGGTTCTGGACCTTGGTCGCGACCCGCGGCGCGGCCCGCTGCATGACGTTGTTGAAATTGTCGCGGTCGATGTCGACGACCGGACGCTCCTTCAGCGACTTGAGCGGCTCGGTGGACTGGGCCGAGAGGTCGGCGATCACGCCGACGACGAACGGCAATTCCACCGCCCTCATCGCGCCGTTGGTCTCGACATCGTAGGTGATCTGGACCCGGGGGCGGCGGACCCGGTCCAGCTTGTGCTGCAGACTCGACATGGCACCCTCTTCGCAGTAAGCCTCGAGACGCGGAACGGAAGCCCTGACGTGGAACGGAAGCCTGCCGGAGGTGGACGGCGACCTGGCCTGCGCCGCACTCGCATGCCGGCGCCCGATCGTTCGCCCTTCTCTGGATCTCAACCCGGGGATGCCGCCCTGCGGAACTCTGCCCCGATGCACCGTCGTTGCGACCGCCTCATGCCAGAACGGCGAAAGTGCGGAATGTCAACGACTATATCAGATTCCGACGCGTAGACCGAAGAAAATCGACTCTGAATCCGATCCCCCCTCCGTCGCCCCCAAGCCGGCCGTTGTCCGTGCGTCTCGCCTGCGATCGAGGGCTCGTGAGTCGTCTCGCGTCTCGAATCGCCCACAATACGCGTATTGCCGGCAGGTCGTGTCAGCGGACATCATTTCTTTTCTGGTGTCTCCTTGATCCCGAGCTCCCGGTTCAGGAGCTTCAGGACGTCGGCGTTGAGGATCAGCGACCGGATCAGCTCCGGGAACGGCAGGTTGCCGAGGTCGACGGCGCGGTGGAGCAGGTAGGGGATCGGGCTATGGGGCTCGATCTGCATCAGCTTGTCCGCGGCCTCGCCGATCCGAGCATAGATCTCCGCGCGGGTCTCCATGCGAGGGGGAGCCGGTCCGTCCGCCTTGCTTTCCTCCGCCGGCGTTCCGGCCTCGGCGGCCGGCTTCTCCTTGGGCTTTCCGCCCCCCTTCTTCTCGAGCACCTGCTCGGCGAGGACCAGGCAATCCCGGAGCGCCCCGCGGATCCCGTTGAGGCTGGGGGCGTAGTTCTTGCCGCCGGCCGTCATCTTCGCGTTGAGCGCGGCGGAGAGGAGGTCGAGCTCCTGGAGCGCCCGCCGCAGGTCGTTCACCTGGCCCTCGATGGCGTCGCGGCCCGTGAGCTGCACCCCCTTCTCCACGTCGGCCTTGGTGACCTTGCCCTTCCCCCCCTGGCTGTCCTTCCATTGCTGCCAGTTCAGTCCGGAAGGCTCCGGGGGGAGGAGGGGGATCAGCCGGAGGCTGCTCGGGAACCAGGCCCCGCGGTCGATCTCGTCGAGCCAGTCGAGCCGGCGGGCCCGGGTGTCGATGTCGTCCTCCTCCGCGATCTCCGGATGCATCCGGTCCCAGCAGCCCTCCGTCATCAGCCGCAGCAGCCGGAGGCCGTCGACGAGCCCCGCATACCCCTGCAGCTTGGTGAGCGCCTCCACCAGGCGGACGGCGATCAGATAGTCCTTGGTCCCGTACCGGAGCGTATCCGAGGTGAGCTCGACGATCCCCCGCCAGTCGGCCCGCTTGGGCGCGTCGGGGCGGGCCGGATCGTTCTTGTCGAACTGGTCCGGATCCACCTCCTTCCGCAGCTCCTCGAGCTGCCCGCGGACGATCGAGACGTCGCGGGAACCGGCGGGATCCTCCCCCTCGATGGGCCCGAGCAGGGATTCGACATCCACGAGCGGCTGATGAGGCATCGGAGTGGGGAACTCGGAAGTCCATCCGGCTCTCGGAATCGGTCGAGGGCGGGCGAGGCGGCCGCCGAACCCCCGGGCGCCCCGGCGAGGGCCTCGCCCTCGCCGCTCTCCGTGCGAACCGCATCCGAATGCCAGGCTTACTTATAAAGGAGGAGCTTAATGTGACGGAGGTAGCCTAGGTCCACGCATCACCGAAAGCAAGCGAATTCGCCGCGATCCCGAAGCGGACGCCCCCGCGGACGGGGGGAATCGCCATTTTCGGTCATCTCAGCCCGACCCGTGCCGGCGGCCGAAAACGGCGAGACCTCCACCCCGGGGCCGGGTACATTTCCCTCATGGACACGAATCGGGAATCCTGCTATCGGGCCCTGGTCGCGCGAGATGCCCGCTACGACGGCGTCTTCTTCGTGGGCGTCACCACGACGGGCATCTACTGCCGGCCGATCTGCCCGGCCCGGACCCCCCGGGCGGATCGCTGCCGCTTCTTCGGCGGGCCCGCCGCGGCCGAGGCGGCGGGATTCCGCCCCTGCCTCCGGTGCCGCCCGGAGCTCGCGCCCGGGCTGGCCCCCGTGGACTCGACCGCCCGGATCGCCCGCCTCGCCGCGGATCGCATCGACGCGGGCGCCCTCAATGACGACGGGACCCTGCCCGAGCTGGCGGCCGAGCTGGGGATCAGCCCCCGCCAGCTCCGCCGGGCGATCCGCAAGGAATTCGGGGTGACGGCCGTGGCCCTGGCCCAGACCCGCAGGCTGCTCCTGGCCAAGCAGCTCCTCACCGAGACCGACCTCCCGTTGATCCGCGTCGCGTCGGCCAGCGGCTTCTCCAGCGTCCGACGGTTCAACGCCCTCTTCCTTTCGCACTACGGCATGGCCCCGTCGCGACTCCGGAAGGACTCGAACCGGGCCGCGTCCGGCGGCCTCTTGAAGCTCCTCCTCGGCTACCGCCCCCCCCTCGACTGGAGCTTCCTCCTCGAATTCCTCGGCTCGCATTCCACACCCGGGGTGGAACAGGTCGAGGGGAACAGCTACCTCAGGACGGTCGCCATCGGCCCGCAACAGGGCTGGTTCCGGGTCAGCCCGGTCGCCGGACGGGCCGCCCTGGCCGTTGAATTCCCCGCCACGCTCGCGCCGGCCTTGCCGCCGCTGCTCGGCGCCGTCCGCGGGCTCCTCGACCTGGATGCTCATCCCAAGGCCATCGCCGATCAGCTCGGCGCCCACCCGGATCTCGCCCCCCACGTCGCATCGCGGACCGGGCTCCGGATCCCCGGCGCGACCGACGGCTTCGAGCTGGCCGTCCGGACGATTCTCGGCCAGCTTGTCTCGGTCCGGGCCGCCACGACGCTGTCCGGCCGCCTGGCCCGGACCTTCGGCGAGCCGATCCAGTCCCCATTCCCGGGGCTCGATCGCCTCAGCCCAACCCCACATCGGCTCGCCGCGGCCGAGGAGACCTCGCTGACCCTCCTCGGGATCGCTCCGACCCGTGCCCGGGCCGTCATCGCTCTGGCTCGGGCCGTCGTCGAGGGCCGGATCCGTCTCGATCCGACGACCGACCCCGAGGCCGCCATCCGCCGGCTGCGTGAGCTGCCGGGCATCGGCGACTGGACGGCCCAGTCGATCGCCCTGCGGGCCCTCCGCTGGACCGACGCCTTCCCCGCATCCGACCTGGCCCTGGTCCGCGCCGCGGGTGCTTCGTCCCCCCGCGATCTGGCGCGGATGGCCGAGGCGTGGCGCCCCTGGCGGGGCTACGCCGCCATCGCACTCTGGCATTCCTACCTCCACCCCTCCCAAGAGGACTGAACCGATGAGCCTGACGACGTACTATCACCTGCTCGGCAGCCCGATCGGCCCGCTGCTCCTGACCTCGCGTGGCGGGGCCCTCACCGGCCTGCACATGACGGTCGTCGAGCCCGAGGCCGGCTGGGTCCGGGACCCCGCGCCGTTCCGGGAAGCCGTCCGACAGCTCGACGCCTACTTCGACGGCACGCTCACCGCGGGCTTCACCGTGCCCCTCGACCTCGGCGGTACGCCGTTCCAGCAACGCGTCTGGAAGGAGCTCCAGTCGATCCCCTTCGGCCGGGCGATCTCGTACGCCGAGCTGGCGAAACGGGTCGGCAACCCGCAGGCCAGCCGGGCCGTCGGCTCGGCCAACGGCCGCAACCCGGTCGGCCTCATCGTCCCCTGCCACCGCGTCATCGCCACCGGCGGCGGCCTCGGCGGCTATGGCGGCGGCCTCGACCGCAAGCGCTGGCTGCTCGAGCACGAGGCGGCCATCGTGGCCCGGGAATCGCGGTCGGGATCCGCCAAGACGTGTTAGCCGCGGATTCGCACCGATTCACGCTGATGATTCGAACGCGGGGCGTGAGACGGACAGGGATCGTCCGGCGGGCTCAGGATCATCGAGCGCCGACGTTTCCTTCGAACCCCGTTCGTCCCCGCACTGATCCCCCTGACCGTGTTCATCTGTGTTCATCCGTGGCGGAAATTCGCTTCCGCTCTATCGGATCCCGAGGCTCCGGCCCGAGCGGCAGCCACGGGCGAGATGCGGCCAGGCGGTATCGATCGGCCTGCGCCACGTGGTAAGCATACAACTCCTCGTAGATTCCTTCTCGATAGACTTCTGGGCGAAGGCAGGCCATCCCCCCCGGGCCGAAGTCAATCGCACGATCCGCTTCGACCGCGGCCCGCTCCAGGAAGTAGGCTCGTCTCCTCGCGAGCCGTTCAAATCCCATGCACATCGCGAGGACCGCCACCGCGAACATCATGAACCTCAGGCGAAACCGCACGCGGGGAAACGACATGGCTTCATCCCCTTTCACCGTCTTTGCCATCCCAGGTTGCTTGCTTCCTCCGGGGTGCCTTCCTGATCACATCAAGCCTATTCATGTATTCACCATGTCACCAATGCACAATTTGTCATGTCTTTGTCCTTGAACTCAAATGGACTCGAAGAACTTTCCGATTCTGGCCTCAAATCGATTCTATGCTTCATGTCTGCATCAAGAGAACGAAACCTGTTTTGACCTACTGACCGGCGCGCAAGTGGAGTTAAGTTTTCAGGTTGCCAATCCGGCCTGTGCAAAGAAGGATTGGACAAGGTGAGCTTTCTGTCGCAACCGCCCCACGGCGAGGTCCAGTTCCTGATGCAATTCGTCCAGGTCGCGGCACACCAGGTTCCGCATCTCGACGTTCTTCAAGTGATGCCACCCCCCCTCATCCCAGGGATTCAGATCCGGGGCGTAACCGGGCAGGGCCTCCAGCTCAACGCGGCCGCGCGTGCTGGACACGAAGTCCAGGACCGCCGCTCGCCGATGGATCGGCGAGCCGTCCCAGACCACCAGGAGCCGCTCCCCCGCCACGCGGAGCAGGTGCAGCAGGAATTCGACGCAGTGCAGCCCGTTGAGCGACTCCGGCCGGATCAAGGTGTAGACCCGGCCTTCCGGCGTCATCCCGCCCATGACCGAGAGGTGATCCCGAGTCTGCTTCTCGCGGAGCACCGGCGTGAGACCCTCCGGGGCGTATGTCTTGACCACCCCCGGGAGCAAGTAGAAGCCCGATTCGTCCTCGAAGACCAGGGCCCGACGCTCCCGGATGGCGCGCCGCCTCAGTTCCGGCCAGGCCCCTTCGCGCCACCTCCGGATGGCATCCTCGTCCCGCTGGATGGCGCGCTTGATCGGCTGCTGCGGGGTCCAACCCAGGCCTTCGAGGAGCCGGCCGACGTGGCCCTTGTGGTAGCGGACGCCGAATTCCCACTCGATGACCTTGGCGACCCGGGCGCGGGTCCAGACCCGGCCTCGAAAGCCATAGGATTCCGGCCCATGCCAGAGGAGCTCGGGGATCAACTGCTTCTGCTCGGGGGAGAGCCTGGGCGAGGCGCCCGCCGAGAGGCGAGCCCGGAGCGACTCGGGACCTCGAGCCACGGCTTCGGTCAACCAGCGGCTGACGGAGACCTCGGAGACGTCGAGGGCCTCGGCGATGTCGCGCTGATACCAACCCCGGCCCTTGAGGTACAACGCCCGAAACCTCCGCCACTCGAGACACTCTCGTGGGATGGGGTGAGTCGTATCCATCCCGTGATTTTACTGCAATCTACTTAACGCAACCTGCGCGCCGGTCAGTAGAACGTCAAACTCAAGACGTGGTCTGACATTATCTCTTTCATCCCCTTGTTCAAAGTAGGGAAGCCTCCGGGAAACGATGCGCACCTGAAAGGTGAGTTAG
>NZ_JAALJH010000076.1 GCF_011064615.1 Aquisphaera insulae
TGGCCCTTCGCCGTCCTTCCCCTCGCCGCGGCACTCGCGGTCATCACCTTCGCCGTCGGCATCTCCCAGGAGCCAACCGAGGCGTCCGACCGGGAAACCCCGCGGATCTCGACGGACGTCGAAACCGGAAACCCATACCCGTTTACGACCGAACCCGCCGATCCAGACCTTCAGATCGCCTACTCGGTCAACCTCTTCGATGTCGACGCCACCGCCTGGCGCGGCTATTACACCCAGTGGATGAGACAGGTCGGGGAAGGTCGCGGCTCCAAGGCATGGATCGTCCATGGCCTCTACCCGGCTCACCATCTCCTCTCGTTCATGGAGCAACACAGTGTGAGTCATCTCCAGTGTCCCAAGGTCACGACTTTCGATCGCGACTACGCCTCATTCATCACCCAGGGTCGGACTGAACAGGTCGATCACGTCAAGTTGACCGGCACGCTGACCCCCAACGGGATGCAGCTCGCCATCGACGTGTGCAGCCAGTTGTCTCCCCTGACCACGCGCGGCCAAGGTCGCGATCTGGACATGGACCTCAAGGCGATCCACACCGAGGTGATGACGAAGGACTTCGCGGATCGGGCCAGGGTCAGCTACCGAGGCACGACGGACATCTCCGCCGATTCGTGCGTGCTGGTCTACCTGGGAGATGTCCTTCCGGAAGCCGGCAGGGGAACACCCCCAAGCAAGCGGCTGGTCCTTCTCACGGCGGAACGGATTCCTCTCGAACCGGAGAAGCCGCGGGTTCGTCCCTGACGAACCCGATCGTCCTCAAGGTATGATAGACTATTCCAGCGATCCGGCGCCGGATACTCACGAAGTCGTGAGGGCGATCGATGCACGAGTACGACAAGAGCAGCAAGTGGCTCATCGAGCACCACGGCAACGCCCTCCTCTGGCTCGCCGGCATCCGCGACCTCATCGAATGGCGCGCCTTGCCGGCCGAGCTCGTGCAGCCCCGCTTCCATCCCGACGCGTTCCTCGAAGCCCGCCGCGCCGGCCAGGACAAGCCGAGTGCCTACATCCTCGAGATGGCCACCTACGCCGAGCCCCGAGTCGCCGACCAGGCCGTCCGCGACGCCAGCCTCGTCTATCTCGATCGCGGCATCCTCCCCGAGGTCCTCGTCGTGATCCTCAGCCGCAAGCGGCCCCGACGACCCGCCCGGGCCGCCGACCTCCGCAACGAGCAGGGCTGGACCCACCTCCATATGACCTGGCGGACGATCGAGCTCTGGAAGCTCCCCGCCGAGGAACTCCTCCAGGCCGGCGACGTCGGCGTGATCCCCTGGGTGCCGCTCTGTCACTTCGACGGCCCTCCCGCGCCGATCTTCCGCCGTTGCCGCGAGCGAATCGACCACGAGGCCCTCCCGGAGGAACACGAGAACCTCCTGGTCGTCTCGCAAATCCTCGCCGGCCTGCGATACACTGATGAGAGGCTCTTCCAACTGTTCGGGGGACGTGAAGCCCTGATCGAGTCGCCGCTCCTGGAAAAGCTCAAAGCCGAGTGGACCCGCGACGTCGCCCGCGATGCCGCCCGCGAGGCCACCCATGCGACCGCCCGCAAGTCCATCCTCGTCGTTCTCAAGGTCCGCTTCGGCCCGAAGGCCCTTGAATTGGGCAAGGATCTCGACACGATCGACGACAGCACGCGCCTGGATGCCCTCACAGAACTTGCCGCGGAGTGCACCAGCCTGAAGCAGTTTCGCTCCCATCTGCACGAGGCAACGGAAGGTCGCAAGCCCTAACTCCAAGGAAGCCGACCCCACCGTCTGCACGATCCTGGTGGAGCGCAAGCCGCCATGACAGCCGTCGCAGATTACATGGCTCTCGCACGGTCCGGCCGCCGCGACGTGGCGTTCCATGGCTTGCTCGAGCTCGAAGACGAGGCCTTGCCGGAGCTGGAAGCGGCGTTTCGCCGCGAGTCGGATACGAGCGTCCGGTCGATCCTCGTGAAGGCGATCTGGGGACACCGTCAGCCGGTCTCCATCCCCTTCCTCGCGCAGGCGATCGCCGACTCGTCGACCGAGGTCTGGCAGAGCGCCCTCGACGGCCTGGTCACACTCGCCTCGCCGCGAGCGCTGCTCGCCCTGAAGATCGCCCACGAAACCGCAACACCGAGCCGGCGCCCCTGGATCGCCGAGGCGATCGAGCAGGTATCCGCGGTGGTCGAGCAGGACGGCCTCGAAGTCGGCCGAGGGTGATTAGGGCAACCCTCATACCCCCGCCAGCTTCTCGAACTCCGCCTCATCGATGATGGCGATCCCGAGCGCCTTCGCCTTCTCGAGCTTGCTCCCGGCCTCGGTGCCGGCGAGGACGTAGCTCGTGACCTTCGAGACCGAGCCGCTCACCTTGCCGCCCAGGGTCTTGATGATCTCCTCGGCCTCGGGCCGGGACCGCTTCGGCAGTGTCCCGGTGAGGACGAACGTCTTGCCGGCGAACGGCAGCGAGCCGGCCCGCGCCAGCGGCTTGAAGGGCGTGGGGGCGACGCCGACGGCGGCGAGATCCTCGAGGAGTTGGACGTGGTCCGGGTCGTGGAAGAACTCGTGGACGCTCGCCGCGACCACGGCGCCGACTTCGGGGATGCCTTCCAGCTCCTCGAGCGTCGCCGCGCGGAGCGTCTCGAGCGTGTGATATCGCTCGGCCAGCACCTCGCCCATCCTGACGCCGACGTGGCGAATCGCCAGGCCGGAGAGGAAGCGGTCGAGCGAGCGACCCTTCGAGCCCTCGATCGCGGCGACCAGATTCTCGGCCGATTTCTTGCCCATCCTGTCGAGTTCCGACAGGGTGGGCACGTCGAGCCGATAGAGGTCGGCGAGGCTCCGCACGAGGCCCCCGTTCACGAGCTGCTCGATGAGCTTCTCGCCCAGGCCGTCGATGTCCATCGCGTCGCGGTGGGCATAATAGCGGAGCCGCCCCTTGAGCTGCTCGGTGCACTTGCTGGGGGGATTCGAGCACCGGTAATCGACCTCGTGCGGGTCGCGGACGACCGGCGCCCCGCAGTTCGGGCAATGGGTCGGGAAGACGAAGGCGACCTCGGAGCCGTCGCGGGCTTCGTGCTCCACGCGGACGACCTGAGGGATGATCTCGCCGGCCTTCTGGATCACCACCGTGTCGCCGACGCGGATGTCCTTGCGGGCGATCTCGTCGGCGTTGTGCAGGGTGGCCCGCTTCACGGTCGTGCCGGCCAGGCGGACCGGCTCGAGGTCGGCGACCGGCGTGAGCTTGCCCGTCTTGCCGACCTGGACGGTGATGTTCTTGATCTTGGTGATCGCCTGCTCGGCCTCGTACTTGAAGGCGATTGTCCACCGCGGGCTCTTGCTGCGGTAGCCGAGCCGCTCGCGCTGGGCCAGGTCGTCCACCTTGATCACCAGGCCGTCGGTCTGGAAGTCCAGCGTGTTCCGCTTCTCCTGCCAGGTCGTCGCGTGCTCGATCACGGCGTCGATCGAGTCGTAGCACCTCGTCAGCGGGCTCACGGGGATGCCCCAGGTCTTCATCCGCTGGGTGAGGGCGAAATACGAGCGATCGGTCAGCCCATTCGCCTCGCCCAGGCCGTGCGAGACGAACCGGAGCCTTCGCTGGCCGCAGATCCGCGAGTCGAGCAGCTTGAGCGAGCCGGCCGTGGAGTTCCGAGGATTCTCGAAGGGCTTCTCCCCGTCGGCCTTGCGCGTCTCGTTGAGGCGGATGAGCTCGGCGTTGGTCATGTAGACCTCGCCGCGGACCTCCAGGAGGTCGGGCGGGTCGTCAGCGAGGACCAGGGGGATCTCCCGGACCGTCTTCAGGTTGGCCGTGATGTCGTCCCCGCGCTCGCCGTCGCCGCGGGTGGCGCCCAGCACGAGCCTGCCCTTCTCATAGCGGAGAGAGCAGGCCACGCCGTCCACCTTCAGCTCGACGACGTACCGCACCGCCTCGCCCGGGTTGAGCCCGCGGCGGACGCGGGCGTCCCACTCGCGGACCTCGTCGTAGTTGTAGGTGTTGTCGATGGAGAGCATCGGCACCGCGTGGGTCACGGTGCGGAACTCGGTGAGCGGGGCGCCGCCGACGCGCTGGGTCGGGCTGTCCGGGCTGGCGAGCTCGGGATGCTCGGCCTCGAGCTCCGTCAGTCGCTCCATCATCCGATCGTATTCGCGGTCGCTGATCTCCGGCGCGGCCTCCTCATAGTAGAGCCGGTTGTGCCGGTTCAGCTCGTCGCGGAGATGCTTGATCTCGCTCTCCACCTTCCTGGACGCCATCGCCGAGCCTCCCGCCCGGGGGCTGAGTCGGGCTAGCCGCCGCGAGGCGGCTCGCCGCCCCCACGCCCCATGAACCAGTCTTCCGTCGCCATCGCCAGGACGCCGGTCGTCAGCATGACGACGAACTCCAGGCCCAGCAAGAGGGGGCCGCGCCGGTCCAGCCACCCGGCCAGCGCATGCGAGGTCGCGCCGGCCTCGACGGGGCGCTTGCCCGCCGCGTACGGCGCCACCAGGTAGCCCAGGGCCGTGACCACGAAGAGCGTGCTCACGGCCAGGAGGGCCATGAAGAATGGATTGGCGAGCACGGGATTCTTCCGCGCCTTCCCGGCCATGAACGAACCTCGAAATCGAGCCTCAGCCGCCGACGACCCACTCGCTGCCGGCCAGGGTGTAGCTCGCGAGCTCCTCGGGCTTGAACCAGAGGGCGATCTCGCGAGCGGCCGACTCCGGGCTGTCGCTGCCGTGGACCAGGTTGTTCTGCTTGCTGCTGGAGAAGTCCCCCCGGATCGTCCCCGGCGCGGCCGCCACGCCGTTGGTCGCGCCCAGGAGCGTGCGGAGCACCACGATCGCCTCGTTCCCCTCGAGCACCCCCACGACCACCGGCGCGCTCGTGATGAACCCGATCAGCCCCTCGAAGAACGGCTTGCCGAGGTGCTCGGCGTAGTGCTTCTCGGCGAGCGCGCGGTCGACCTGGATCAGCTTGAGGCCGACGACCGCGAGGCCCTTCGCCTCGATCCGGGCGAGGATCTGCCCCACCAACCTGCGGTGAACACAGTCCGGCTTGAAAATGATGAGCGTACGTTGCATGCGAGATTATCCATGTCTGGAGAGGGATTCCGCCTGGGGATCCGGGACTTCCGGCGTCCGGCGCGGATCGAGGACGGTTCTCAATCGAGTCCACAGTCTAGTCCGAAGCCGCTCCGGGTTGCAACCAAGCCCGTGCCGCGTGGAGGGACGCCTGGGTCGTCGCGGCGCGGCTCCCGCGGCGTTATCCTGGCCGGTTCATCGCGCCGGACCGGCGCGGCCCGAACCGACCCGGGAGGCCCCGACATGAACGACCTGCCGCCTTGCCCGCGCCATGCCTTCGCCTTCTCCGCCGCCGTGCTCGCGTTCGCGGCCTCGGGTGCCCTGGCCCAGGCGCCCCCCTCGCCGGCCGTCGCGGATCGCGCGGCCGAATACCAGGTTGTCGTGGAGCGGAACGTCATGATCCCCGCCCGCGACGGCACGCGACTCGCGGCCGACGTCTATCGGCCGGCTCGCGACGGGGGGCCGGCGCCCGGCCGCTTCCCCGCCCTGCTCACGCGGACGCCCTACGACAAGGGAGGCGCCGGCGGCGAGGGGAACTTCTACGCCCAGCGGGGTTACGCGGTCATCGCCAACGACACGCGAGGCCGGTACGCCAGCGAGGGCACCTGGAACGGGCTGGCGAACGATCCCGAGGACGGCCACGACGTCGTCGAGTGGATCGCGGCGCAGCCCTGGTCCGACGGCAAGGTCGGCACGTTCGGCACGAGCTACCCCGGCGGCACCCAGCACGCCCTCGCGGAAACGACCCCGCCCCACCTGACGACGATGGTCCCCGTCGACGCCCTGTCGAACTGCGGCGTCGCCGGCATGCGTCACGGCGGAGCCTTCGAGCTCCGGTTCGTGAACTGGATCTTCCAGACCGGCGCGCCCAACAGCAAGGCCGCGCTCGCCGACCCGGCACTGCGGAGGGCGCTCGTCGAGAGCGGGCAGCGGATCCGCCAGCATGCGGACGTCCTGCCGGTCCGCCCCGGCACCACGCCCCTGCGCCTGGTCCCGGAGTACGAGGGCTGGGTTGTCCGCGCCCTCCGGAGCGGGCCCGAGGACCCATTCTGGCACGCGAAGGGGATGTCGGTCGTTGATCACGTGAAGGACTATGCTGATGTCCCGGTCTTGCACTTCACCGGCTGGTACGACTCGTGGACCCGCCAGGTCGCGATGAACTTCGAGGCCCTGTCCCGGGCGAAGGCGGGCCCGCATCGCCTGATCATCGGCCCGTGGACCCACGGCGGGCAGGGCTCGAATGTGGCGGGCGAGGTCGAGTTCTCGCGCGAGGCGGCCGTCGATCTCAACCGCATCCGGCTGCGATGGTATGACCGATGGCTCCGCGGGATCCGCAACGGCGTGGACGAGGATCCGCGGGTCCTCATCTACGTCATGGGGAGCGGCGACGATCGCCGATCGACCGAGGGCCGCCTCCGCCATGGGGGCTCGTGGCGTGCCGAGCGCGAATGGCCCCTGGCGCGGACCAGCCCCACCCCCTACTACCTCCGCGCCGACGGCAGCCTCGACGCCAGGCCGCCGGCCGAGGCGCCGAGCCGGACCAGCTACACGTTCGACCCGCGGCATCCGGTCCCGACGATCGGCGGCAACATCTCGTCCAACCAGGGGCTGATGGCGGCCGGCGGCTATGACCAGCGGGCCCGGCCGGACAACCACGCCGCGACGGACCAGCTCCCGCTGTCGGAGCGACGGGACGTCCTCGTCTTCCGCTCGGCGCCGCTCGCCGAGGACACGGAGGTGACCGGGACCGTCGAGGTCAGGCTCTGGATCAGCTCCAATGCGCCCGACACCGACTTCACGGCCAAGCTGATCGACGAGATCCCGCCCAATGCCGACTACCCGCTGGGCTTCGACCTCAATCTCGGCGATTCGATCCTCCGCGCCCGCTACCGGGAAGGCCTGGACCACCAGGCCCCGCCCCTGAAGCCGGGCGCGGTCGTGCCGCTCGCGATCAGGCTCTATCCGACCTCGAATGTCTTCAAGAAGGGGCACCGGATCCGGGTCGACATCTCGAGCAGCAATTACCCGCGGTTCGACGTCAACCCGAATACCGGCGAGCCGCTCGGCGAGGATCGCCGGACGGCCCTCGCCGATAACACGATCTTCCACGACGCGGAGCACCCGTCGTCGATCGTCCTGCCGGTGATCCCGCCCCCGCGGTGACGGATGCCGGCGGGGGTCAGGCGGTCCTCATTCGGCTCAGGGGTTCACGACCTTCACCGGCACGGACGCGGCCCCGAGGATCTTCCTGTCCGAGTCGTCCTGGACGAACGCCACGACCGACAGGTCCTTGAACTCGACGGCCGGGAGCGGGTTCGGGAACGGCCGGGTCTTCGCGCTCTTGCTGAGATACTCCTCGATCTCCCGCCTCAGGTCGGCGAGATTCAGCTTGACCTTCACCTCGCCGGAGCCCGACGCGATGTCCTTGCCCTCGACGCCGCCCGGGAAGTCGCGGACGACGTGATGGTGATAGCGAAGCTTGTTGCCGCCGACGTAGCGGATAACCTCCTCCGTCAGGGCCAGCCGCAATCGCGGCTTGGACTCGTCCTTCTTCTCGCCTTCCTTCGTTTCGCCATCCTTCTTCGTCTCGGCCACCTCGGGCTTCTTCGCCAGGGTCGCCGCCGCGGCGATGTTCACCACGTCGCCGATGCGGTCCGCCGTCAGGGTGATGGTGGCGCCACGATGTCCTTCGAGCTGTTCCTCGACCACCTCGCGGAACTCGTTGAACTTCCCCTCGGAGAAGGCCATCGGGCCGCCGCCGCCGGCCTGGGAATGGCCGTTGAAGAAGGTCGAGGGCGTCCCGCGGATCGCCGAGCCGTAGTAGTCCTTCCGGGCCACGGAGTCGTCGTTCGTCAGCGGATCCGGGCCGGGGATGTGGAGGTGATACTGGAGGCCGATGAATTCCGCGGGCTTGAACGTGGAGAGGAGCGCATCGAAGGCCACGTCGGCCGCGACGCAGGGAGGGCACTGGGCTCCGGTGAAGAGCTCCATCAGGACCACGCGATCCGCCTTGCCGTCCTTGCGTCCCTTGAAGACCTGCGGCTTGAACGGCGGGACCTTGCGGTGATACTCCTCGTCGAGCTGGGCCTCCAGCTTCGCGGAACGGTCGCCGGCCTCCTTCGCGAGGTCCGCCTTCCCGGCCAGCGTCGCGGCCCGGGCGAGCAGCCCGACGACCGCGGCCCGGTCCTCCAGGCTGGCCTGGCCATCGGTCTCCCTGTCGACCTGCTGTGCCAGCTCGACGGCGATGCCCGCATAGGGCTTGTGGCCGCTGATCGCCTTGAGGGCCTTGCGCCGGACCGCCTTCGTCCAGGCACTGCCGTAGGGCTCCGCCCCCTTCTGCCAGTCGGCGATGGCCGTCTTGACCTCGTCGGCCGTCAGGCCCGCCGACTCGGCCGAGTCGAGCAGGTCGGTATAGGGGATGTGGACGGTCGGATTGCCGTCGTTCTTCTTGATGAGGTCCTTCAGCTTCTGGGCCTTGACCTTCGGTTCGGCCTCCCGTGCGGCGAGGAGATACTGCTGGACCAGCGTGCTGGCCTTCCGCTCGCCGACGGCCTCATCCTTCGTCGGCTCCAGGCGGGCCGGGTAAGGTTCGCCCCGGAGCGTCAAGGTCCCCAGGATCTTGCCGGCGCCGGCCCCGTCCCGGGCGAGCTTGCCGCTGAACCGAAGCTCCAGCCCCTGCCCCTTGAGCGTGAACGAGACCGCCTCCGCGTCGGAGCCGACCGGCTCCATGACGAGCTCCGCGGCATTTCCCAGGGCCTGCTTCTGGACGCTGACCGTCTTGCCCGAGCGTTTGCCGTCCTTGTCCTCGATCTGGATGATGGCGAGCTCGTCGTCCCCGAAGCCCAGGAAGTCGACCTTCCAGAAGCCCACGACGCCCTTCGACGGCGGCCCGTCGGCACGAGCCGCCGGCACTCGGGACAGGAAGCCGGCGAGTCCGACAAGCCAGACCATGGCGATCGTCGGGATGATCCTCGATGCACTTCTCATGGTTGTTCTTCTCAGGGATGGAGGGAGTGCGGCCGGCATGAATCGCGGATTTAGCCCGGGGCCTGCGCAGACTGCGGCGGGGCCGGCACAACGGTTCGAGTCTAGCCGGACTCGCCGCCCATTCACAACAGCCTGACCGGTCGCGGGATGCCTCGGCACCGCTCGATCAGCGGATCCGCAGGACCGGCTCTTCCAGGGTCCGGCCGTCCGGAGTCCGCGACTTCTCCGCGGCCCCGCGGCGGCGGTAGCGGCGGATGAAATCCCAGATCATGTCCGTGGCGTCGACCCGGCGATTGTCCGGACCGAGGATGCCCGGCACGATCGACCGGCCCCCCGGCCAGTTGTGGCCCTGGCCGTCGATCAGATGGGCCGCGAGCAGGGAACCGCCGCGGCCCGGGCCGTACTCGAAGTACATGCCGTTCTCGCGGCGTTCGGACACGCGCGGCTTCGGCGGACAGCCGAGTGCCCGGGCCCAGTCATCCAGGGTATCCGCCACGGGGACCGTCGTCCGCTTCCCCCAGGGCAGGACCGAGATCCCCCCACGCACCGGCACCAGGGGATCCATCATCCCGGACAGGAAGATGGTCGGCATCGGCTTCGGGACCTTCGGGTTCTTGATCCAGCAGATGCTCCCCACCGTCGCGATCGCCGCGAACCGCTCGGAGAGCTCGGTCGCCAGCCGGAACGTCATCCCCGCCCCGTTGGAATGGCCCGCGACGTAGATTCGGCTCTCGTCGATCCGGTAGTGCCTCGGCAACTCATCGAGGAGCACCCGGAAGAAGGCGACGTCGTCGATCGCCGCCCGCGGCGAGTCGGGGTCGAACTGGCCGGCGTTCCACATTCGCGGGTTGGTCAGGAAGTCCGGCCCCCGCGCGGGATCCTGAGGATAGGCGTCGGGCGCGACGGCCAGGAAGCCGTTCTCATCGGCCTTCCGGATCCACCGGGTCCGCTCCAGCATCGAGGCCCCGTCGCCGCCCGAGCCGTGCAGGACCAGGACGACCGGCATCGGCTTGCCCGGATCCTTCGCCGGGACGTGGACGACCGTGTTCCACGTCCTCCCCACAGCCTTGATCCCGAACGACTGGAGCCCCGGCCGCGTCTCACGGGCCGGCGAGGAAGCCGGCCGCTGGCCGGCCCGCGCCAGCCCCTCCAGCGCGCACGAGACCCCGGGCAGGGCCATGAGCAGGCGGCGTCTCGAGGGCATCATGCTCCGTTCGGCTCCTCTGCGATCGGGCCACCCCGCCCGGTTCGAATCGTGGTCGTTCCGGACCGTATCGTCATTCGTGGTTCGGGGCTTGAGGATATCCCAGCGGCCGCCGCCCTGTCACCTCATGATTCTGCCGAAATCAGGCCGGGATTCCCAACTCCCCCAGCGTCCTCCGCAGCCACCCCAGCGACTTCTCGATCATCGGCCCGCCGCCCCCCTCGCATTCCATGCTCAGGACGCCGTCGTAGCCGCGATCTCGGAGCAGGGCCAGCACCTGGCGGATGTTGTCGGCGTTGACGCCGTCGCCGATCGAGCAGTGGCTCATGGCGATGCCCGTATCATGCCCGCGCATGGCCCGGGCCAGCGACTCGCTCACGTCCTTCACGTGGACATGACTCACCTTGTCCTGGAATTGCCGGGCGAAGGCCACCGGGTCCAGGCCCGCGATGAAGCTGTTGCCCGTGTCCAGGTTGAGCCGCAGGAACGGGCTGTCCGCGAAGGCGAGCATCCGGGCCAGGAAATCGGGCTTCGTGGTGAAGTAGCCGTGGACCTCGATGTTCACGGTGATCTCGTACGCCTCGGCGACCTCGACGACCAGGCCGTACGACCGCTTCATGGCCTCCATGGCCTCGGCGTCCGAGAGTCCTTCGGGCCGGTGCAGGCCGTCGGTGGTGACCACCTTCGGGCAGCCCGCGTGCTTCGCCCAGGGGATCGCCTTCAGGACATACGGCACGCCGTAGAGCGGCCCGTCCTTGCCCGAGAGCGGGAACGCCGCGTCCACCTGGGAGAACGCCACGCCGCAGGTCTCCATCTTCCGCCGGAGCAGGAGCGGGTCCTCGTAGAGCGCGACGTGCGGGAAGTAGCCCAGGCCGTGGATCCAGTTCGGGCCGTCGAAGAGGCCGCACTCGATGAAGTGGACGTCATTCGCCCGGGCCCAGTCCAGGCACTTCTCGAAGCTCCAGTTCGACGAATTGAACGCATCAGTATGGAATCCGATCTTCATGGCAACCTCGCCGGAGAGAGGACGCGGCGTTCGTGCGGACGCCCGGCCGCGGATGGGGAAAGGGCCGCGGCATCCTCTTCCCGACATACCACCGCCAGGGGCGGGACGCAACGATCGACCGGGCAAGGCCCGGCCCGCGGATGCGCGGGCGACCACCCATATCTTCGCCCTGCTGCCGCCGCTATGCTCGGGGCGGCGTCGATGCCCGCGGCCTTGCACCGGCCGAGCGGACCAGGCTCAGCGCCGGGCCATCCGCGCCGACCCGAGATCCCGCCCGCCTTCCTCATCCCACCCGGAGGCCCTCCCATGCTGCGAACGGCATTCGCGGCGGTCTTCTCCGCCCTCGTCCTGTACGCCTCGACGGCCAAGGCCGACGGGCCGGCACCCGTCTCCGCCTGGTTCGCCCCCTCGGCCCTGAAGGTCCTTCGGGACGCGAAGCCCGCCGCGGGAAGCGAATCCTGGTCCCTGTCCGCCGCACGCAACGAGGCGGAAGCGTGCCAGCTCGTGCTCTCGGCCGATCATCCCGTCCCGGGCGTTCGCGTCCACGTTTCGCGATTCCGGAAAGGCGACGGGACCGAGGGGCCGGTGCCGACCCTCTTCAAGGTGGAGTACGTGCCGAACGTCGTCGGCAAGACGCCCTATCCCGACCCGCTCCCGCCGCTCGGCCCGCTCGACCTGAAGCCGGGAGAGGCTCAGCCGGTCTGGATCTCGGTCCGGGTCCCGACGAACGCCCGGCCGGGCGATTACGCCGCCGAGGCGGTCGTGGAAGCGGGCAGCGTTCGCAAGAGCCTTGCCGTCAAGCTACACGTCTGGGGTTTCGCCCTCCCGGAGACGCCCACCACGGACACGGCCTTCGGCATCGATCCCGGCTCCATCGCCCGCCAGCACGGCGTCGCGCCGGGCTCGTCCGCCGCGAAGGCCCTGTACGCCCGGTATTACGAGAGCCTCCTCGATCACCGGATCTCGGCCTACGCCATCCCCGAGGATCTCTTCTCCGAGGGGGCCGAGGCGTATCTGCGGGATCCTCGCATGACCTCCTTCCAGATCCCCTACCCAGCGGACGATCGCGAGCTCCAGGCCCTGGTCGCGCGGTTGAAGCGGCTCGGCTGCTACGGGAAGGGGTTCTTCTATCCGATCGACGAGCCCGTCAAGAAGACGGCGTACGACGAGGTGGAGCGGATCAGCCATCGTCTCCAATCCCTGGCGCCGGGATATCGCTGGGTCGTGCCCTTCTTCACCGCCCCCGACTGGAGCAAGGACGTCTCGGCGTTCCAGCTCATGGAAGGCCGCGTCAATCTCTGGTGCCCCAATTCCCACTACTTCGACACCGAGCCCCTCACCCGCCCCACGATGGCCCGCCGCCGGGCGCAGGGCGAACGCGTCTGGTGGTACGTTTGCTGCGGCCCCGGCGAGCCCTACAACAACTTCTTCGTCCAGATGAAGGCCATGTCGCACCGCGTCCTCTTCTGGCAGCAGAAGCGGGAGGGCGTGCAGGGGCTGCTCTACTGGAGCGCGAGCTACTGGGATCCGTCGTCCACCGAGGATCCCTGGACGAACATGATGACCGTGAAATCGATCAACCCGGACATCCGCGGCGACGGCTCGCTCTTCTACCCGGGCAAGAAGGTCGGCGTCGATGGCCCGGTCAGCTCGCAACGGCTCGAGGTCATCCGCGACGGGATCGACGACTTCGACTACCTCACCCTGGCGGAGAAGGCCCTCGGCAAGCCGGCCGCGGACCGCGCCATCGGCCGCATCGCCCGCACGCTCTCGGACTATGAGAGCGACCCCCGGGGGCTCGAGCGCGTCCGCATCGAGCTGGGCGAGGCGCTCGAGAAGGCGATCGGCGGTGGACACGGGACGCGTTGAGGACCGCTCTTCGAGGGGAAGGATCATGCGAACTCTCATCGCGACGATCGGACTCGTCCTGATCTTCGGCCCCGCGAGTCCCGGCCGGGGCGACGCCGTGTTCGACCTGGGCGAGGCGACGCTCACCATCCGCGATTCGGGCGCGGCCGCCCGGGTGACCTTCGCCGACGGCACGAACTGGCCGATCGGCGACGTGCCCGCCTTCCTGTTGGGGACAGGGACCGGCGACGTCCCGGCGCGGTCCGTCGCTCGCGACGGCCGGAACTTGAAGGTCACGTTCGAGGACGGCTCGACGGCCCTCTTTCGCGTGGAGGCCCGCCCCGGCCTGGCGGTCTTCCGGCTCGAGACGCTCGAATCGCGGCGGACGGTCGAGCGGTTCCGGCTCTTCCGCCTGGCGGTCCCAGCCGACGCGACCATCGGAGCCACGCTCAACGCGGCCCACGCCGGGGGACGGTCGGCGGCCGTGATGATCGCGGAGCCGAACATGATGGTCTCTCAGGACGCCGCCCCGGCGCGGGACGGACGACCGATCCGGGGCCTCGAGGTCGCCACGGCCCGGCGGTTCGGCATCACGCCGGCTGCATTCGGCGTGGTCGCCGTGCCGACCGCGGAATTCCTGGATGCCGTCCGGAGGTTCGAGGAGGCCGCGGGCCTCCCGAGCCCGCACGTCGACGGCGTCTGGAACAAGGTCTCGCCGGGCATCCGGCGATCATATCTCTTTCTCACGGACTTCCGCGAATCCCAGTTCGACCGGGGGCTTGCCCTGGCGAAGCGCGGGGGCTTCGACCGCATCCTCCTGGGCCAGGAATCGTGGTCCCTCGGAACGGGTCACTACACCATCAATCGTGAGCGGTTCCCCGACGGCCTGGACGGACTGAAGCGGACGATCGCGCGGTTCCGCGCCGAGGGCTTCAAGGTCGGACTCCACTTCCTGTCGTCTTCGATCTATCCCCCCGACCCGTACATCACGCCCGTGCCCGACAAGCGGCTCGTGCTGGGGGCGCGGACGACGCTCGCCGCGGACATCGACGAGAAGGCCGGCTTCATCCCCTCGCTGACGGCCCCGTCAGGATTCCCGGCGAAGGACGGCGGCTATGAGGGCAACGGCACCGTGCTCCGGATCGACGACGAGATCATCGCCTATGAGTCCCTCGCCACCGCGGCGCCGTTCGGCTTCGTCAACTGCCGGCGCGGGGCACTCGGGACGAGGGCCGTCCCGCACGCCGCCGGTGCGACGGTCGCCAACCTGAGGCGGGCGTACGGCTATCACATGTATGACCTCGACACATCGCTTTGTACCGAGGTCGCGACGAACTTCGCCAGGGTGGCCGACGCGTGCGGCGTCGAGATGGTCTACTTCGACGGCTCGGAATCGCTCCAGGGCGAACACTGGTATTACAACGCGATCGAGCACAAGGCTTTCTTCGACGCCCTCCGGAACAAGAACATCCTCCTCCAGGCCAGCAGCTACAGCCCCTACTCCTGGCACATCCAGGGCCGCACGGCCTCGGCCGACGGCCACGGCGACCTGAAGGGCTACCTGGACGAGCGGTCTCCGGGCTTCGACCCGGCGGGTCGCGAATGGATGCCGCTGGATATCGGCTGGTACTACGGCTACGACCCGAACGCCACGCTGGACCAGTACGAGTACATCCTCGGCGCGACGATCGGCTACGACTCGTCGTTGTCCTACCAGGTCTCGGTCGCGGCGGCGTCCGACCATCCGTTCACGCAGCCGGTACTGGACCTGATCGCCCGCTACGAACGATTGCGCCTCTCCGGCCGCGTGCCCGCGGCGATGAAGGAGCGGCTCCGGATCCCTCCGGCCCTCCGCGGGCGGAAGCCCGACGCGAGCCGCGACGACCTCCTGACGGAGCGGCACGAATACCGCCTGGTCGGCGAGGAGGGGCACGAGGCCTTCCAGCGGATCACCTACGGCGCGTGGCATGAGATTGCGACTTCCTCCGAGGCCGAAAAGACGTGGACGGTGAAGGTCGCCGAGGGCCCGGCTCGGCTGGGCGCCTGGATCCACGTCAAGCCGGGACCATGGCTCAAGGCCGGCCCGTCCTACACGGCCGCCGATGCGCTCCTGATCGAGGGCTTCGACGACGTCTCCCCCTACGTGGCCAGGAGCACCTCGCCCGATGTCGCCCAGCAGTTCGAGGTCCGCGAGGACGACGCCCGCGAAGGGCGTCGCTATGCGGTCCTCGCCGCGACCAGCACCCGGTCCATGCCCGATGGATGGACTTACGCCTCGCGGACGTTCGAGAAGCCGCTCGACCTGTCCTGGCACCGGGGCCTGGGGCTCTGGCTCCGCGGCGACGGTCGCGGCGGCCTGTTCAAGCTCCAGCTCCGCGACGGCTCGGACCGTGCCATGGACCACTACGTGCCCAACGATTTCCACGGCTGGCGCTATCAGCAACTGGGCAGGCCCGCGACGGACGCGATCGACTACCACGCGGTGAAGTCCCTCTCGTTCTACTACAACGGCCTCCCCGCCGGGGCCGCGGTGTCCTGCGGGGTCGACGGCGTGAAGGCCCTGCGATCCCTGGATCGCCAGGTCCTCACCGATCCCTGGGTCGAGATCGGCGGCCGTCGGCTGACATGGCGCGGAGAGGTCGAGGCCGGGCAATACCTCGCGATGACGCCTGGCGAGCCGATCACCCGGTACGGCCTGCCGCTGGCCGGCCCGGAGCGATCGGCGGCGATCACGCCGGATTTCTTCGTCCCGGCGGGCGAGTACACCGTTCGCGTCGGCTCGCAGGACGGGGCACGTCAGCCCGTTCGGGTGGGGGTCGTTTACACGACATCGGAGCGTCACGAGGTGCCGTGAGCCGGCGGGGCACGTGCCCCTATTTTCGGGTCTCGGCCAGCATGTCCTCGTCGTGCTCGCCGAAGACCATGGGCCTCATCCACTCGCCGTAGGTCGGATTGGGGAGCATGATATAGAGGCTGCCGAAGAAGTTCCGCCGCGCATCCACCTTGTCCTTCCGCTCGCGGATCAGACCGGTGGCCTTCTGCGGCGAGTCCTTCGGGGTGATGGGGGAGGAGAACGCGAAGGTCTCGTCGAAGTCGCGGAGGTTGTCCCCCACGATCACGAGGATGTCGAAGCGGTCGGCGATCCACTTCCTCCGCGAGGTCTTGTCGTCGGGGTTGGGCTCGCCGTCGGCCCTGAGCCGGAGGTGATCGTCGTCCGCGGCGGGGATGCCGAAGTCCTGGAGCGACTGCTTGACGGTCGCGCGGTGCTCCTCCTTCGTGTTGCCGACGTAGAAGACCTCCACGCCGGCCGCTCGCGCGGCCTGGATGAAATCGACCGCGCCGGGCACCGTGACGAGCCGCCCCTTGACGCTGTTCTGCCAGGTCCGCCAGAGGCGGATGTCGAACGTCAGGCCGCTCCGGACGAGCATGGCCTGGAATCCGGAGTTGTCGAAGACCGTCTCGTCCAGGTCCAGCACCACGGCCGGTGGCTTCCCTCCCGGCGCCCGGTCGCGGATCCTCTCGGCGAGGACGGCCTTCGCCAGGTTGTACGCCTGGTAGCAGCAGGCCCGGTACTCGGCAGAGGTCTGCACGAAGAGGTTCGCGTCCAGGCCGCGATAGATCGGCTTCGTGGCGAAATAGGTCTCCATCGCCCGCGGGACCTCGACCGAGGGCGGCCCGGGCGCCTGGGCCGATAGCCTCGGCGTGGAGGCGATGACGATCCCGATCAGGACGCCCGCGAGGAGGAACGCGACGCTCGACTTCGATCCCGGCATCACATCGCTGCCTTTCCGATCCACGATCGCAGGGGAAGGACGCACCCGCCTCGTTCGGGACTCCACGGATCAATCCGTCCCCAGGAATCGCCCGCCGTCGACGCGGAAGCACGCCCCGGTGACGAAGCTCGTCCCGGAGAGGAGGTAGAGGATAAGCCGATTGACGTCCCCGGGCGTCCCGCAGCGGCGAAGGGGCGTCGCGGCGACGACCTCGGCGCGGTCGGCCTCCGAAAGGTCCGGCGGCGGGTCGATCATCGCCGGCTGGATCATCGCCACCGCGATGTGCGGGGCCAGTTCCTTCGCCAGGGCCAGCGTCATCGTGGTCAGGGCGCCTTTGGCCACGAGGTAGGGGAGATAATGCCTGTAAGGCCGCTCGCTCGCCCAGTCGCCGAGGCTGATGATCCGGCCGCTTATCCCATCATCGCCCGATTGCGTAAGCATCCGTCGCGCGGCGGCGACGGAGGTGTGATAGGGAGCGGCGAGGTTGGCCGCGATCATCGCGTCGAAGTCGGCCGGGACGAGCGCGTCGAACGGAGTCCGTCGATAGACGCTCGCCATGTTGACCAGGGCGTCGAGCCGGCCGAATCGGCCGACGACCGCGTCCACGGCGGCCTCGGCCTCCTCGGCACTCGAGAGGTCCGCGGCGACGGCCAGGCCCGACGAGCCGCGCTCCTCGACGTCGCGGATCGTCCGCTCGATGGCCGCGCGGCTGGTGTGATAGGTCATCGCCACGAGGGCGCCGGCGTCGGCGAGGTCCCGCGCCAGCTCGGAGCCGACGCGGCGCCCGCCGGTGATCAGGACGACCTTGCCTCGCAGAGCGTGCGGCCCCGTCATGCCGTGCGGCCCTCCGCGGTCGTGACGAGTGGTCCGTCAACACTCAGAATTCGGGTTTCAGGACAGACAGGAATGTCGGTCCCCCGGTTTTAAAGCCAGGTGGGTTGGAGATTTCGGAGGACAGGCATTCCTGCCTGTCCTGCTGTCAGCCCGAAAATCAAGCTGTGACAAAGCACTAGATCCCCTTCCACGGGATGTCCTCGACGCCCGCGCGATGGTTGACGACCCGGGCCATGACGAAGAGGAGGTCGCTGAGCCGGTTCAGGTAGACGAGGACCGAGGCGGAGACCGAGCCCCCCGGCTGTCGCGAGAGGCTGACGGCGGATCGCTCGGCGCGGCGGCAGACGGTGCGGGCGAGGTGCAGGCCGGCGGCGGCCTTCGTCCCGCCCGGCAGGATGAAGAACCGCATCGGCGCGAGCTCGGCGTCGATCGCGTCGATGGCCTTTTCGAGCTCGCCGACGTGCTCGTCGCCGATCGCGTCGTAGAACTTCCCGGCCGGATCCGGGTCGGCCATGGCCGAGCCCAGGACGAAGAGCTCGTTCTGGATCCGGGCCGCCAGCGCCTCGGTCGCCGGGTCGAGGCCCTCCGCACGGACCTGGCCCAGGACGGAGTTCAGCTCGTCGACCGTGCCGTAGGCCTCCAGACGCAGGTCATCCTTGAACACGCGGCCCTTGCCGAGGAGTCCCGTCATCCCCTGGTCGCCGGTCTTCGTGTAGATCTTCAAGGTCCCGCTCGCTCCCCTTCGTGCCCCATGGGCGGCTTGGCGGCCGATATCTCAGCCCCTATACTAGGCTCATCGATCCTCCCGGGGAAGGTGCCCGGGCCCGGCATGGGCCTCGGCCCTCGCCGCGGAAATCACCTCCTACGCCCGCGCCCCGCCCCCATGGAGCCCGCCTCATGCCCGCGTCCCTGCTCTCCTCGGCCCTCGTCACGATCGCCGCGCTCGCGGCCCAGGCGCCCTCGGGCCGGCCGCCCTCGGCCGAGGAGGTGGCGAAGCTCGAGTCGAAGCACCTCACCAATATCCGCCAGGTCACCTTCGGCTTCTTCCGCGCGGGGGAGGGCTACTTCCGGCCGGACGGCAAGGGCATCATCTTCCAGGCCGTGCCGGCGCTCCCGGAATCGGTCTTCCTGGCCCCGGCGGAGAACCAGTACGAATACCAGATCTACGCCGCCGAGCTCTCGCCCGGCGCGAAGCCGCTGCTCGTGAGCACAGGCAAGGGGGCCTGCACCTGCTCCTTCTACCATCCCGACGGCAAGACCATCCTGTTCGGCTCGACCCACCTGAATCCCAGCCCGTCCCGCCCCCAGACGGCCTACTCCCGCTCCGGGAGCCGCTACCGCTGGAGCTTCCCCGAAGGGATGGACATCTTCCGGGCCGATGCCGACGGCAAGAACCTGACGCGGCTCACCACGGCCGACGGCTACGACGCCGAGGGGAGCTACTCAGCCGACGGCAAGCAAATCATCTTCACCTCGTTCCGCGACGGAGATGCCGACATCTACATCATGGATGCCGACGGCAAGAACGTGCGGCCCGTGGTGAAGTCGAAGGGTTACGACGGCGGCCCGTTCTTCTCGCCCGACGGCAGGCGCATCATCTACCGGAGCGACCGCAAGGGGAACGACCTGCTCCAGGTCTACGTGAATAACACCGAGGGCACCGCCGAGAAGGCCCTCACCAACAACGATGCCGTGAACTGGGGCCCGTTCTGGCACCCGGACAGCACCCACATCGTCTACTCGACGAGCCGCCACGGCCACTCGAATTACGAGCTCTACCTCATGAACGTGGACACCGGCGCCGAGGAGCGGCTCACCTACCACGACGGCTTCGACGGGCTCCCCGTCATCAGCCCCGACGGCAAGCAACTGATGTGGACCTCGAACGCCCGCGGCACCGATCGCAACAGCCAGCTCTTCCTCGCCGACTTCCAGCTCACGCCCGCGCCGGTGACGGCGGCGGCGGCGAAGTGATCGCGCACGACCGAACGAGCATTCCTCCCCCCCGACAGGATTCCGCCATGAGCCCGAAAGATGTCCTCCGCACCTCGATCAAGGGCAGCGACCGGATCATCACCTCCTACCTGAGCGACCTCTCCGACGCCGACCTCCTGGTCCGCGCCGTGCCCGGCATGAATCACATCGCCTGGCAGATGGGACACCTCATCGTGTCCGGCAACCGGATGATGAACATGATCGAGGAGGGTTCCGCGCCGGCGCTCCCGGAGGGCTTTGCAGCGGCCCATAACAAGGAAGCGGCGGCCTCGGATGATCCGTCGCAATTCACCTCCAGGGCGACCTACGTCGAGCTCTGGGAGGCCGGCCAGAAAGCCGCTCTCGCCCTCCTGGAACGAACCCCGGAGGCACGTCTCGACGAGGCGGATCCGAAGTTCCCCGCATTCGCCCCGACCGTAGGGGCCCTGTTCGGCGCCCTGTCCTACCACCCGATGATGCACGCCGGCCAGTTCGTGGCCGTCCGGCGGAAGGAGGGGAAGCCGGTGCTGATGTGAGCACGACACGGCGACCTGCGCCCCCACCCGGGCTCGGCAGTGGCCTCGCCCTGGCGCGATGAAAAGTTGGCCTGGACGACCCTGGCGTCTTGTCCAGGATTTGTTGCGCGGGAACGAGGCCCGTCGGCAAGCCTCGGCCTGAGCCTGGCTCGGCAGGAGCCTCGCCCTCCCGGGCTGGGAGCGGCTCTCCTCCGGAAGGGAGGGCGAGGCTCCTGCCGAGCCAGGCGCCGGCTGGCGATCGCGCCGGGGCCTGGTTCCCAACGGCATCGCGGGCCGCGTCAGGCGCAACAGAAACCGTCACGTCCAGGTCCCGGCTCTGGGGCAGTCAATACCTACCTTTCATCGCGCCAGGCCGAGGCTCCTGCCGAGCCCCGCGCGAACAGTGGCTTCACGAAGTTCCCTGCGTCATTTCGCGGCCGCGGCGGCACTCGCCCCCTTTGCGACGCCCTTCTCCCGGGCCGGACCGATGTCGGCGTGGTTACTCACCGGCATCGATCTCGCCAGCTCCGCCTTCCGCGAGGCGTAGGCCGGATCGGCGGCCAGGTTCGTCCATTCGTACGGATCGGACGTCTCGTCGTACAGCTCCTCGTCGCCGTTCTCGTAGCGGATGTAACGCCAACCCTCCGAGCGGACGGCGTGGTTCTTGTGACGATACGTCGTGAGCGCGGGACGGTCCCACGGGGTGCCCGGGTCCTTCAGGAGCGGCACGAGGCTCGTCCCCTCGACGTGCGACGGGACGGGCAGGCCGCACAGGGTCGTGAGCGTCGGATAGATGCTCATAAAATCCACCGTGCGGTCGCAGACCGATCCCGCGCGGGTCACTCCCGGGACGACCCAGATCAGCGGGGCGCGGGTGGCCTCCTCCCAGAGGGCGAACTTCCGCCAGTGCTGCTTCTCCCCGAGATGCCAGCCGTGGTCCCCCCAGAAGACCACGATGGTGTTCTTGCCGTAGGCGGAGCGGTCGAGGCCGTCGAGCAGGCGGCCGATCATCGCGTCGCAGTAGGAGATGGCGGCCAGATACCCCTGCACGGCTTCCTTCCAGCGGCCCGAATCGAGCATCGCCTTGTGGTCCCCCTCCGGCCTGGCCATCTTCACGCCGGCCGGGGGCACGTCCGCGAGGTCGTCGCCGCGGTGCGGCGGGAGCTGGATCGAATCCAGCGGATGCCGGTCGTAGTACTTCTTCGGCACGTTCCAGGGCATGTGCGGCTTGTGCAGGCCGATCGCCAGGAAGAAGGGCCTGTCGTGCGCCTTGCCGAGCTCATCGAGCCCGTATTGCACGATCTTCCACTCGCGCAGGTCCTCGTCCTTGCAGTCGAGCGGGGCGAACTTGATCCCGCCGACCCCGGTGTCGCCGGTCGGCAGCGGGTCCTTCCCGGGGTTCGCCAGGTAGTCGTCCCACTCCGATCGTCGCGCGTAGGCCTCGTGGTAGATCTTGCCCGCGCCCGCCACGTGATACCCGGCCTTGCGGAAGGCCGTGGGTAACGTCAGGTCCGCCGGGATGGCCGTCCGCCAGTCGTTGTTGTTGTCGTAGACGCCGGTCGTGGACGGCCGCATCCCCGACAACACCGCCGCCCGCGACGGATTGCAGACCGGCGCCGCACAGTAGCTCCTCGTGAATCGGACGCCGCGAGCCGCCAGCCGGTCGATGTTCGGCGTGATCGTCTGCGCATTCCGGCCAAGATAGCCGACCCAGTGATTCAGGTCGTCCACGGCGATGAACAGCACGTTCGGCCGGTCGTCCCCCCGGGACTCCCCGGCCACTCCGCACGACAGAGACACCATCAGGAGCATCCACCGCGTCTTCATCCCACTCCACCCCTTTTCAATGTCCGGGTCTCGATTCGAGACCAACCCCACGCTGACCCGACGCCCCATCCCCGGGGACAGGTCAACTTCGAATCCCTACTTTGCCCATAGAAATTTCGAAGTCCAATCTTGACACAGCCGATAGGAATACTCAAGGATCCACCAGGAGCAGCCGGAAAGGCTCGCCCTGTTGAGCGGCGGCGAGCCCGACTGAGATCGAAAGTTGCCTTTCGAGGAGAAAGTCCAGATGTTCGGGAACTTGGGCGGGCGAGGCCACGATGGTGACCTCGGGGGGTCACAGGCGAGGCCGAAAGGCGACCGACTCGCCTTCACCCTGATCGAGCTGCTGGTCGTCATCGCCATCATCGCGGTGTTGATCGCGCTCCTCTTGCCGGCGGTGCAGTCGGCGCGGGAGGCGGCCCGGCGGGTCCAGTGTGTGAACAACTTCAAGCAGATCGGTCTGGCGTTGCACAACTATCATGACGTCCACGGCCGGTTCGCGCCGGGGTCGATCCAGGTCACGTCGAAGAGCGGCTATTCGTACCGCCAGCCGTTCATCACGTCGCTCTTGCCGTACCTGGAGCAGGGGAACCTGACCAACAGCTTCAATTTCAATCTGTCCTTCCAGGAAGACGCCAATAGCACGACGAGGGCCAGCCGCGTCAACACCTTCGATTGCCCTTCGGACCAGCAGATCCTCTTCGTGAACAACGGCGGCACGGTCACCGACGTGAAGGGGAATTACGGCGTGAACTGGGGCCAGAACGTCTACGCCGACCAGGGGCTGCCCGCGCCATTCGGCCTGAATTACGGGGCGAAGATGGCGGAGATCACCGACGGAACCAGCAACACGCTGCTGATGTCCGAGCTGATCCAGACGCCGCATCCGCCGGGACAGGGCGTCTCGATCATCGACCGCCGCGGACGAATCTGGAGCGACCAGCCGTCGTCGCATCAGGTCTCCACCAAGCTCGCCCCCAACAGCAAGCTGCCGGATTATGGGGCCTGCTGGCCGGAGCCGAACGCGCCCTGCAATCGGAACACCGGAGACTCGAACAACCACTACATCGCCTCGCGGTCGACGCACCCCGGCGGCGTGAACGCGCTGCTGGCCGACGGCTCGGTCCGATTCGTCAAGGACTCGATCTCCCAGCCCGCCTGGCGGGGCCTCAGCAGCCGGGCCGGCGGCGAGGTCATCAGCGCGGACTCTTACTGATGAGGATCACCGTGGACACTCGCAAGCCGTGGCTGTCGGGACGCCTGGCGCTGGCCCTGGGGGCGGCCCTCGCCTCCGGGCTGGTGGAGGGATGCGGGAGCGAGCCCGGTCCGCACCGGCGCCCCGTCGAGGGTGCCGTGGAGCTCGACGGCAAGCCGCTGACGACGGGGACCATCACCTTCGCGCCGGTCAACGGCGGCCCCGGTGCCTTCGGCGAGATCACCGACGGCACCTACCGCTTCGGCAAGAGTGACGGCCCCGCTCCGGGCCGCCACAAGGTCGAGATCGTCTCCGTCCAGTCGAGCGGCAGGACCATCCCGAGCCCCGACATCCCGGGCGAGACCATCGAGGAATCCCGGAACATCATCCCGCCGGATTACAACGCCCACACCACCCTCGAGGTCGACGTCAAGCCAGACGGCGACAATTCGTTCCGGTTCGAGCTCGCGAGCATCAGCAAGGCCACCAACGGCAAGACGTCCAGCAGGACGGCCCGCCGTTGATTCCTCGGGGCTTCATGCGCCCCGGAGCTCGGCCTCGATCAGGCGATCGAGCAGGACGGGATTGACGACTCCTCGGAACCGGAGCTTGCCGCCGAGCGACACGACGGGGACCTCGTTCCCGTACTTCGCGGCGAGCTCCGGATCGCCGTCGACGTCGACTTCCTCGATCTGGAATCCGTAGCGCCCCTGACGGTCCCTGAGGATGTCGATCGCCTTGTGGCAGCAACAACATTGCTCGCGGCTGTAGACCGTGAAGGTCAGGTGCGAGGCCTCGGGGCGGCGTGGGCGGAGGAACCGACTCAGCAGCGACGTCATGAGGACCTCAGCTTTCCGACGGATGGGGTGAAGGGGCCGCGGTCGCGCGGACCTCGACCAGGTTGTCGAAGAACGTGGCTCCGCCCCCCATGTCGGCGAGGGCGGCCGAGGTCGTGCTGTTGGCGTTGAAGCCGCCTGGCGACAGCTTGTTCCAGTAGATCCCCGTGGCGACGGCCACCCCGGGCCGGACGCTCCGGGAGAGCGCTACCCGGGCATGAAAGGCCCCCCGGTCGTTGAAGACGAGGGCCCACTGGCCCTCGACCAGGGACCGGTCGCGTGCGTCCGGGTCGGCCAGCTCGATGGTCGGGTCGCCCGCCCCGGCGCGGTGCCTCGGGTTGTTGGCGAACGTCGAGTTGAGGAACTGCTCGCGGGGCGGGCTGAGCAACTGGAGCGGGAATCGGGCCGCCAGGTCCGGCCGGGTCTGCGGGTCCTCGAGCGGCGGCGTGTAGGCCGGCAGCGGATCGAGCCCGTCGGCCGCCATCCGCTCCGAGTAGAGCTCGCACTTGCCCGACGGCGTGGGGAAGACGCCGGCGGCGAACGGGGCGTAGTCGGCCGGCAGGTTCAGCCGGACGGTCCCCTCGGCCTTGAGGCGTTCGGGGGTGATCCCGGCGACGGTCGGGCCGCCGTCGAGCGCCTCGCGGATCAGGGTCGCGTCGTCCGGGAAGTACTCCGACTCGAAGCCCATTCGCGCCGCCAGCGCCCGGAAGACGTCGTTGTTCGACCGGCACTCGCCCAGCGGCGCGATCGCCAGCGGGTTGTACATCACCTCGTGGTGGCCGTACGAGCCCAGGATGTCCTCGTGCTCGAGCTGCGACGTGGCCGGCAGGATGATGTCGGCGAAATCCGCCGTGTCGGTCAGGAAGAGGTCGTGGACCACCGTGAAGAGGTCCTCACGCCCGAGCCCGGCGAGGACCTTGCGGGAGTCGGGCGTGACGGCGGCCGGATTGCTGTTATAGACATACAGTGCCGTCACCGGCGGGCCGGCGAGCTCGCCGGCGAGGGCCCGGCCCAGCTCGTTCATGTTGATCGTCCGGGTGCCGGGCGGCGAGAGGTCGGGCCGCGTCAGGCGGTCCATGGCGAAGTCATACGTCCCGCTCGTCGAGAGCAGGGCGCCGCCGCCGTGATCCCGCCACGAGCCGAAGATCGCCGGCAGGCACGCGATCGTCCGCACGGCCATCCCGCCGCCGCGATGCCGCTGCATGCCGTAGTTCACCCGGATCAAGGATGGCCGCGTCGTCGCCAGCCGGCGGGCGAGGTCCTCGATCTCCTCCACATCCACGCCGGTGATCGTCGCAACACGCTCGGGCGGATATTCGTCAAGCACCCGACGGCGCAGTCGCTCGGCGCCGATGGTGGCCCTCGCCAGGTAGTCCTCGTCCTGCAGGTTCTCTCGCCAGATCACGTGCATGAGCCCCAGCGCGAGCGCGGCGTCGGTCCCCGGCCGCGGGGCGATGTGAAGATCGGATCGGGCGGCGGTCGCGCTCCGGAACGGGTCGATGGTGACGATGGTCGCCCCGTTCTTCTTGCGGGCCTCGACCATCAGGCTCCAGTGATGGCTATTCGTGTGGACGGTGTTCGAGCCCCAGTTGACGATGAGCTTGCACCGAGGCGTCGCCAGCGGGTCGGCCCCGAGGCGGCCGCGTCCGACCGTGTATTCATACCCCACGCCCCCGGCCGCGGAGCAGATCGCCCGGTCCAGCTTCGACGCCCCCAGGCGGTGGAAGAACCGCCGGTCCAGGCTGCTCGCCTGGAGCTTCCCCATCGTCCCGTAGTAACTGTAAGGCAGGATCGCCTGGGGCCCGTCCGGCGACGTCGCGATCTCCGCGAACCGCGCGGCGATGGCGCTCAGCGCCTCATCCCAGGAAATCCGCTCGAACCGCCCCGAGCCCTTCGGCCCGACCCGACGGAGCGGGTGCATGAGCCGGTCCTCGCTGTAAACCCGGTCCAGGTATTTCGCCATCTTCTGGCAGAGGAAACCCCGCGTGAACGGGTGGTCCGGATCCCCCTTCAGCCCCACCGCCACGCCATCGCGGACCGTCACCCGCATGCCGCACGCGTCCGGGCAGTCGAGCGGGCAGATGTTCTTGACCACCCGGAGCTCGGCATCGGCGGACGACACGGGGCAGCTCCTTCGTGCGATGACCATGCCGGCGCGAGAGGAAGACGAATTGGCCTGAGCCGGCCTCGAGTTTGGATTATAGGCAGGGCGACAAGGAAGCGGCCAGTCCCGCCGTCAACTCCGTCCGGCGATCGGATCCGCGTCTCTCGACCGCGATCCATGGACGCGAAGGGCCGCAGAGAATCGGATACTTGCCCGGACGCTTATCAGCGGACCATCGGGGGGCCCACCGTGCACGGTCGGGCCTTGCCCCGCTGCCATGTCCCCTTCGGGCTCTGCTCGAAAAGCATGGGCTTGCATCGCTCGATACGGTCATTCCCCAGGGAGCAGGTCCGCCACGGCGATCAGGGCGACGACCACGTCATCAAGCAAGAGCTCGGCCGCTTCCCCCTCGGCGAGGACCTTGGGGTCGGTTCCAGGCCGGTATACCTCGAGCTGGCGGTGCCGGACATTGATGACCCAGTACAATGGGTAGCCCTCGGCGAGGTAAACAGCCGCCCGTCGCCGATCCTCGACCAGCGAGGTGTCCCCGATCTCAACGACCAGGGCGACGTCCTCCGGCCCCGGGTCCCTGACCTTGTAGTCGTCTGCGCGTCCTCGCGTTACGGACAGGTCCGGTTCCGGGAGTCCCTGGCTCGCCGGCATCCGAACGGGCGTCTCAACCCCAACGTGCCAGCCGTGAAGAAGCGCCCGAGTGATCGCCTGATGGCTGTTGATCGAGGCCCGCGAATGCTCTCGCCCCTTCGTCGTCTTCCGGACGATCCTCCCCTCGAACAACTCGATTGGCGCTCCCTCTTCAATATCGCCGGCAGCGATCCACGCCTCGTAATCCGGCAGGGTGATCCGCCCCAGTCTCGCCGGACCCTGTGCCGCCGTGGCCTGTTCGACCGTCGCCATGGCCGTTGCCTCCGTCAGCTTGTGGGTTCCCGTGAAGGCATCGCCCGAGCGGGGATCGATCCCCAGTATCGAGCATCGCGGCCGATACGACAGGCAACGCTGCCACGAGGATCATCTCCTCCCCGGCCGATGCCCTCGGTATCGCTGGGAGCCGAGAGATTGACCCGGCTCACGCTTTCGTCGGACGGAGCCGGCTCCTACACCATCCCATTCCTTCCATCCGGAGTCTTCTTCGTATTCTCTTCTCGGTGTTCTCCGTGCCTCTGTGGTTGGTCCATCTTCAGGTCAGTAGCTCCCGGATCGGCGTGCCCTCGCTGAGCTTGACGGGGCGGCCGGTGACGGGGGCGGTGTTCTCCTTGAGGGGGTCCAGGCCGAGCGTCCGGAAGATCGTCGCGTGGACGTCCTGGGCGGGGATGGGGCGGGACGGGTCCTTCAGGCCCTCGGGGTCGGTCTCGCCCAGGGCGAGGCCGCCGCGGAGGCCGCCGCCGGCGAGGGCGACGCTGAAGCCCGTGGGCCAGTGGTCGCGGCCACCGAGGGGGTTGATCTTCGGCGACCGGCCGAACTCGCCGGCGCAGACGACGACGGTCCGATCGAGCAGCTTCCGCCGGGACAGGTCGCGCAGCAGCGCGGCGAAGGCCGGGTCGAGCTGGGTCACCAGCTTGCGGTGGATCTCGTGGTTGTTCACGTGCGTATCCCACCCGGAGAGCGTCACCTCGACGCAGCGGACGCCGACCTCGATGAGCCGGCGGGCGGCCAGGCAGCCGCGGCCGAATGGGCTGTCGCCGTACTCGGCGAGGACCTCGGCCGGCTCCTTCGAGATGTCGAAGGCGCGGAGCTGCTCCGAGGTCATCATGGTGCGGGCCCGCGTGACAGTCTCGCGGTGGAGGGTCGACCGGGCGACCTGGGCACGCCCCTTGGCGAAGGCCCGGTCCACGACGTCCAGGTCGAGCACGCGCGATCGGTCGCGGGGAAGATCCACGGGCGACGCGACGTCGGGGAGCTTGCCCCGGGGGTCGTCGAGCTGGAACGCATCGAACTCGGCGCCGAGGTAGCCGCCGCGGCTCGGCCACTGGCCCGGGAGGATCGAGACGTGACGGGGGATATCCGTCTCGCCGGTCGGCAGCTCGTGGCAGCAGACGGCGCCGATGGAGGCGTGGACGAGCGACGGGTCGGGGCGGTAGCCCGTCTTCATCATGTACGTCCCGCGCTCGTGGTCCCCCTCCTTGCTGACCATCGATCGCAGCAGGCAGACCGAGCCCATCTGGCCGGCGAGCTGCTCGAAGCCCTCGGCCAGCCGCACGCCCTTCGCCGCGGTCTCGATGGCCCGGGTGCCGCCGGCGATCGCGGTGTTGGGATGGGGATCGAACGTCTCGAGCTGGCTCGGGCCTCCGGCCAGCCAGAGCAGGATCACCGACCGCGCCGGCTCGCGATTCTGCTCCGCCTGCCGGGCCAGGAGCTGGCCGACGGGGGTCAGCCAGCTCAGGCCCATGCCCGCCGTCGCCAGGAAGCCTCGCCGACTGAGCGTTCTCATCGATCCGCCTCTTGAGGGAAAGGTGATCTTCGCCGCACGCGGCGTCAGTGATTCCAGGAGAACTCGGTCGAGTTCACGAGCGTCCAGAACAGGTCCGTGAGCCGATCTTTCCGCTCGTCGCCGCTGGTGTTCGCCAGGCGGCCGGCGAAGTGGGCCGATTCCTCGGGGGAGGGCCGGCGCGTGAGGACGGTCAGGTAGGCCACCTCGACGGCCGCGCGGTCGTCCGGGGCGAGCTCGGCGATCCGCTGGGAGGCGCTGAAGAGGCCGCGGCCCGTCTTCTCCTTGACGATCTCGCCGTTCATGAGCAGCAGGCGCTGGGGGATCGTGCCGCCGGTGGCGTTGAACTCGTCGTCGCCGGTGTCGCCGTAGCGGCGGACGAAGTCGTTGCGACCGGTGTAGGTGGCCAGGCGGACGAACCAGTGCGACTGCGACCCGAGCGTCGGCAGGGACGCGGCCTGGAAGAGGGCCCCGGCGACCTGCTCCGGGCGGAGCCGGACGAGGGGGAACGCGGCCCAGGTCTCCTCGCGGGGGGCGGCCGGCTTCGAGTCGCCGGAAGGAGGGTCGGTGCTGTCGAGGCGGAAGGCCTCGGATGACGCAATGATCCGGATCAGCCGGTGCAAATCGTAGCCGTGGCCCGAGAAATCGGCCGCGAGCAGGTCCAGGGCCGGCGGCGGGGCGGCATCGACCGGCAGGTCGTCGACGGGATCGACCAGCGGGCGGCCGAAGAGGATCGCCCAGACGCGGTTGACCGTGGCGCGGGCGAGGTTGGGATTGGCGGGGTTGACGATCCAGGCCGCGAGCCGTTCGCGGGGCGTGCCGGCGTCGGGGACGAGCTCGGGGCGGAACGGGACCCGGGGCGCGACGGTCAGCTCCGCCTTCGTCTTGCGATCGATCGGCTTGTAGGTGCTCTCGCGGTCGCGGATGCCGCGCAGGCTCGAGTAGACGCCGCCGAAGTAGGCGGCGAGCCCGCGGAAGTCGTCCTGCTTCCAGGGCTGGAACGGGTGGTCGTGGCACTGGGCACAGTCGATCCGCACGCCGAGGAACGCCCGCGAGACCCGGGCCGCGAGCCGTTCGGGATCCGGCCGTTCCACCTCCGGATTGAACGTGACGGAGACGAAGTTGGTCGCCGGGTGGTCCGTCCAGAGGCCCCGATCCGCGACCATGTCCCGGACGATGGCATCATACGCGCGGTCCTCCAGGATCGCGTCGCTCAGCCAGGAGGCGAAGCGGCGGCGGCGGAAGACGATGAAGGGGCCGTCCTCGGTGCCGACGAACGCCCGCGCGAACCGCTCCGCCAGGAAGTCCGCCGTCCGGCGGTCGTGGAGCAGGTCGTCCAGCCAGGCGTCCAGGCGGGTCCCGGCGGGTCGCGCCTCGAAGCGGCGGAGCTCCTCGAGGGACGGGATCGTCCCGGTGAGGGCCAGCGAGAGCCGCCGCATCACCGTCAGCTCGTCCGCCGGGGGCGCCGGCTGGATGCCGTGCGCGGACCAGTCCCACCGGTAGGCGGCGTCGAGTTCCGCGACGACGGGGCGAATGCCCGCGGCCCGGGCTGCCGCGGCCGTCGAGGCCGATGCCCCCGCGGGACGACCCGAGCCCGACGCGGCGGGCAAGTGTATGGCACCCCGGACCAGCGCCAGCCCGGCGCCGATCGTCACGACAACGAAGATCAGGTCCCGCCACCTCATGGAAATGCTCCCGCCAGGGTCCCCGTCCCCTCGTGACGATCTTACCAGGACTACCCTCGACATCGGCCGGCCGTTTCAGGATTCCGGGCCGATCGCTCCGACCCTCGTGACATACCTTGAAACAAAGGGCCTGTCCGGCAAGTAATGAAGGTCATGGAAACCTCGATGCTGCTGGAACCGGAGGCCGCGGGCGCCACCACCGCGACCGAGGAACGCCCGACGAGGCGGCCTCGACGGCTGCCGGCTCGCCTCATCGGCGGGGCGTGGCGGGTGTTCTCGTCGGCGGTCGGCTGGATGTTCGGGCTCGCCTCGATGGCGGTCGGCCTGGCGGTCCTGGCGGCGCTCCCCGTCGTCCAGCTCGTGAGCCTGGGCTACCTGCTCGAATGCTCCGCCCGGGTGGCGCTCACGGGACGATTGCGTGATGGATTCCTCGGCATCCGCGAGGCGGGACGGATCGGCCGGCTCGCGCTGGGGACGTTCCTCTCGACCCTCCCGCTGGCGCTGGCGGGCTCCTATGCGAGCTCCGCGGACCTGATCGATCCGGGAGGCAAGGCGGCTCGAGGCTGGCACGGGATCGTCGCGATCCTCGCCGTGATGACGCTGGGGCATGTCTTCTGCGCGTGGGCCCGCGGCGGAAAGCTCCGCTATTTCCTGTGGCCGCCGGGAAGCCCGTTCTGGCTCGTCCGCCAGCTCCGGGCCGGGGGGCTCTACACGCGCACCCGGGACGGCTTCTGGTCGTTCGTCGAGGGCCTCTCGCTGCCGTACTACTTCCGGCTGGGGCTGATGGCCTTCCTCGGGACCGCGGCCTGGCTGCTCTTGCCGGCCAGCCTGATCGCCGCGGCCGGCCGGTTCCCGTTGCTCGGGGTTCTCGGGGTTGTCCTGCTGGCGATCGTCGCCCCCTCGCTTCCGTTCCTGCAGGTTCGCTATGCGGTCGAGGGGGATGCCTCCGCCCTCCTCTCGCTCCGGCCCATCCGAGAACGGTTCCGGCGTGCACCCTGGGCCTTCGCGTTCGCCCTGATGGTCCTCCTGGTCGGATCCGTGCCCCTCTACCTGCTGAAGATCGAGATGATCCCCCGGGAGGCGGCCTGGCTGGAGAGCCTCGTCTTCGTGATCTTCCTGGCCCCGGCCCATCTCCTGGTCGGCTGGGCGTATGCCCGTTCCGGCCGCCGCCTCTATCCTCGGCACTGGACGATCCGAACCCTGGGCCGCCTGCTGATCATCCCCGTCGCGCTCTTCTACGTGCTGGTCGTCTTCCTCTCCCAGTTCACCTCCTGGGGCGGGATCTGGAGCCTCTACGAGCAGCACGCCTTCCTGCTCCCCGTGCCATTCCTGAGCATGTGAGCGGGATGTTCTCAAGTCCTCCCGACCGATGGTCGAGAACAGGCGCACGAGCCGAGTCGGACTCCAGTAGCGGCGAGATCGTGCCGTCCTGTCGAATCGGGGGGGTTAAGACGTGTCGAACCGCGACGCCCGGGTGGATGCCTATATCGCGAAATCGGCGGAATTCGCCCGCCCGATCCTCACCCACCTGCGAGAGGTCGTGCACGCGGCCTGCCCGGACGTGGAGGAGACCATCAAGTGGGGGTTCCCGCATTTCCAGCGGAAGGGGATCCTCTGCAGCATGGCCGCGTTCAAGGAGCACTGCGCGTTCGGCTTCTGGAAGGAGAAGCTGATCCTCGGCACCGCGGAGGGGGCCGAGTCGACGGCCGAGGCCGGCGAGAAGACCGCCATGGGCCAGTTCGGCCGCCTCAAGAAGATCTCCGATCTCCCCTCGAAGAAGGTGCTGACCTCGTACGTCAAGCAGGCCGTCAAGCTCAACGAGGATGGGGTCAAGTCCCCCACCCGCTCGCGTCCCAAGGGGCCCGCGAAGGAAGTCGTCGTCCCGGATGACCTGGCCGCACTCCTGGATGCAAATCCTCCGGCGAGTGCCACCTTCGACGGCTTCCCGCCGAGCCATCGCCGCGAATACGTCGACTGGATCAACGAGGCGAAGACCCAGCCTACCCGCTCGCGACGCCTCGAACAGGCCATCTCCTGGCTGGCCGAGGGCAAGCCGCGGAACTGGAAGTACATGAATTGCTGACGTTTTCGAGGCAGCCAGGGTCCCGAGGCGGACCGCAAGCTCCTTGACAGCACCCCGCGACGATGCGACGTTAAACCCTCGTTGGAGAAGTTTCCAACGTCCCGCGAGGGGACCTCGTCGAGATCACCGGGAGCCGACCTCGATGCCGCGAAAAGAGCCGGCTCCGAACGCCATTCGGATCGTGATCCTCGGATTCGCCCTCGCAAGCTCCGTGTCGTCGATCGTGCGCGGGGCGGGGCCGGGCTTTGCGCCGGAGGTCGATAGGGTCAGCCCCGGCGGCGTGCAGCGAGGGGTGGCCTCCGAGGTGGTGATCGCCGGCTCGAAGCTGGCGGGGCATCCGCGGCTGGTCGCCCCGTTCCCGTTCCGGTCGGAGGCCCTCGAGCCCTCGCGAAGCAACGCGAGTGCCTGGACCTTTCGGATCACCGTCGCGGCGGATGCGGCGATGGGGGCCTATCCCGTCCGGGTCCAGACCGACGAAGGCCTGTCCGGCCCGTTCCTCTTCGTGGTGGGCCAGCTCCCCCAGGTGATGGAGAAGGAAGACAACAGCGCATTCGAGGCCGCCCAGCCCCTGCCGGCGACGCCGGTGGTCGTGGAGGGCCAGGTGGCCGGGAACGACGTGGATTACTTCCGGTTCTCGGGGCGGAAGGGCCAGCTCATCGCGGTGGACGCCCGCTGCGCGCGGATCGGCTCGGGGATCGATCCCGTGATTCGCCTGACGACCGCGGCGGCGTCGCGGCGGTTCGTGGCCTCCGCGGACGACACGCCGGGGCTGCTCACGGACGCCCGCCTGATCGCGGAGCTCCCCGAGGACACCGACTACGTCGTCGAGCTCTCGGACACTCGTTACCAGGGTGCGGGCCGCCCCGTCTATCGGCTCACGGTGGGGGAGGTCCCCATCGTCGAGGAGGTCTACCCGCTCGGCGGCCGTCGCGGCGAGACGATCGGGCTCGAGCTCCGCGGCGGGACTCTGCTTCCCACCGGCCGGCGGATCGCCGCGGTCGAGGTCGCCTCGATCGCCGGGACCCCCTGGTGCATCCCGCCGCTCGGGTGCGGTCCCATGCGTCCCGCCGCCGCGCTCCAGCCGGAGCCGTCCTATCCCCTGATCGCGAGCGAGCTTCCGGAACTCCGCGAGCCCCTCGACCCGGCCGCGCACCGGGTCCGCGCCGCGGCCCCCGTCGTCTTCAACGGCCGGATCGATCCGGCCGGCGACGAGGATCGATTCGGCCTGGCGGTCAGCCCCGGCCAGCAGCTCCGGATCGCCGTCGAGGCCTCGCAGATCGGCTCGGCGCTCGACGGCGTCCTGACGATCCTCAAGGCCCGGGACGCCTCGATCGCGACGAGCGACGACACGACCGTGACGGTCGCCGGCCAGCCCGAGGGCAAGAACCAGTTCGCCCTGCCCGATCCGTCGCTCGACCTGACGGTCCCGGAGGGGACGTCGGAGATCGTCCTCTCGCTCCGCGACCTGAACAATCGCGGCGGCACGGGCTTCCCGTATCGGATCGTGGTCACGCCGATTTCCCCGACCTTCGAAATCCAGCCGACCGTCGATCAGATCAGCGTCCCCGCGGGAGGCACGGCCGCCGTGGAGGTGGCCATCGTCCGCAAGGGCTATGCGGGGCCGATCGGCCTCGACATCGCGGATCTCCCCGCCGGGTTGACGGTCCGCCCGGGCACCATCGCGGCGGGCCAGGATCGGGGGGCCTTCTCGATTTCCGCGGAATCGAAGCGGGAGATCGCCCCCGTGGTCCTCAGGCTGATCGGCCGTCGCCAGGGGCCAGACGGCCCCGTCGAGGTCCCGGCCGCGCGGCCGATCGTCTTCTCGCGGCTCGGCATCACGCCCACCTGCGCCACCGTCCAGCACGGCCTCCCCGCGGCCCCTGCCCTGCCCTCGCCGGTGACCTTCGACGCGCCCCTCGGCCCCATCGAGCTGCCGCAGGGCCAGAGCGCGTCGATCTCGATCCGGGCCGTCCGCGGCGCGGATGCGGCCGCCGCACTCTCGGTCGCGTCCCTCCCGCTGCCCGCGGGGGTGTCCATGGCCCCGGCGAGCCTGCCCGGGAAGGCCGATCAGGCCACGGTCACGCTGAGTGCAGGTATCGACGCGCCGATCGGCCCGTCCTCGATCGTCCTCGAGGCCAAGGGGACGTTCAAGCGCGGCGAACAGTCGATGGCCATCCCCGCGGTCACGCTGAACGTCGTCCGCCCGGCCGAGGTCTCGGTGCAGACCCCATCGGTCGAGATCAAGGCCGGCGGCGCGGCCGAGCTCCGCGGCAAGGTCCAACGCCGTGGCACGTTCCGCGAGCCCATCACCGTCACCCTGAGCGGCCTCCCCGCCGGGATCAAGGCGGAGCCGGCCGGGGCCGTCACGGTGGCGCCGGACGCCGAGGAGTTCCGGTTCCACCTGGCCGCGGGCCTGAATGCGGCCCCGGCTTCGGTCACGGCCCGGGTGACGCCGGCTTACCAGGTCAACAAGAAGGACTATCCCGCGCCATCCTCGCCCGTCGCGATCAAGGTCGCGGCGGGCCGTTGAGCATGAGGGCTTCCCCGTGGCCATCAGGACCGCGACCATCCACGCGACGCTACGACTCCTGCTTCTCCTGGGCGTGCCCGCCATCGCCCTCGCGGCCGATGCCGACGCCGACGACCCGCCTCGCCCGGATGCCGGCAAGCCCGTCAGCTTCCTCCGCGACGTGGCGCCGATCCTGGTCCGAGACTGCATCGCCTGCCATAACGCCAAGAAGGCCGAGGGCAAGTACGCGATGACCTCCTTCGCCCAGCTCGTGAAGGGGAGCACCTCCGGCGACGGGCCGACGATCGTCGCGGGCAAGCCGGACGACAGCAACTTCATCGACGTCCTCCTGCCGGACGCGGACCCGCGGATGCCCTACAAGCTCGACCCGCTCCCCGAGAAGGACATCGACCTCCTGCGGCGTTGGATCGCCGAGGGGGCGAAGTATGACGGGTCGAGCCCGACCGAGGACTGGGCCTTCGTCCTCCACAAGACCCGAGCCGTCAAGGTCCCCGCGGCCTACCCCGTCGCCGTCCCGATCACGGCGCTCGCCTTCAGCCCCGACGGAACGCGGATCGCCACGTCGGGCTACCACGAGATCAACATCTGGAAGACCGCGGACGGGACGCTGGACCGGCGGATCCCTGGGCTGCCGGAACGGACCCACGCGATCACCTTCAGCCCCGACGGCAAGTGGCTGGCCACGGCCGGGGGCGACCCCGGCCAGTACGGGGTCGCGAAGCTCTGGGCCGTGGAGGCCGGCGGCGGCCTGAAGGCGGTTCGCGACCTGTCGGAAGCGACCGACGTGGTCTTCGCGGCGGCCTTCTCTCCCGACGGCAAGACGCTGGCCACCGCGGGTGCCGACCGGATCGTCCGCGTGCACGAGGTCGACACCGGCAGGCTCGTGGTGCAGGCCGAGGACCACGCCGACTGGATCTTCGACGTCGCCTTCTCGCCCGACGGCAAGGCCCTGGCGACCGCCAGCCGCGACAAGACCGCCAAGGTCTTCGACATCGCCCGCAAGGAGTCGCTGGCCACGTTCCCGGGCCACGGCCAGCCGGTCGACTCGGTCGCCTTCTCCCCCGACGGCAAGACGGTCGCCTCCGCGGGGGAGGACAACGAGATCCTGGTCTGGACGGTCGGCGAGGAGCCCAAGCAGGTCCGCAAGATCGGCGGCTTCGGCGGCGCCGTCTTCAAGGTCCGCCCCTCGCCCGACGGCAAGATCCTGGCCGCCTGCGCCGCGGATGGGACCGTGAGGACATTCAAGGCCGACGACGGCAAGCCCCTGCACACGCTCAAGGGACACACCGACTGGGTCTACGCGATCGCGTTTTCGCCCGACGGCAAGACCCTGGCCTCCGGGAGCTGGAACGGCGAGGTGCGCCTCTGGAACGTCGCCGACGGCAAGCCGGCGCGGACCATCCTCGCCGCCCCCGGCCTCCCCCGCGCCAAGTGAACACGCATTATTGAACGATCACGCGAATAATTCTCGAATCGGCTCCGCGTCCCCGGCCGGGCGGTAGGGCCGTCCGGCGGGGTCCGTCAGGGCGGCGTCCCGGGCCAGGCCGAGGCCGTGGCCGATCGTCGCGAGCAGCTCCTGCGGGGCCACCGGCCGGTCCGCGGGCATCGAGGCGATCGCGTCGCTGGCGCCGACGACGGTGCCGCCGCGGATGCCGCCCCCGGCCGCCAGGGCGCTCCAGACGCCCGGCCAGTGGTCGCGGCCTCCCGCCCCGTTCAGCCGCGGCGTGCGGCCGAACTCGCCCGTGGCGACCACCATCGTCGTGTCGAGGAGACCCCGCGCCCCCAGGTCGTCGAGCAACGCCGAGAGGGCCCGATCGAGCGTCGGCAGCAGGTTCCCGGCGTAGTCGTCCAGCGTGCTGAAGGGGGCCGCGCCATGGCAGTCCCAGGTCGTCCGGTCGAAGACGGTGTCGAACATGTTCACCGTGACCAGGCGGGCCCCACGCTCCACCAGCCGGCGGGCCAGCAGGCAGTCCCGGCCGAAGGCGCTGCGGCCGTAGGCCTCGCGCAGCCGCGCGGGCTCGTCGGCCAGGTCGAACGCGCGCCGGGCCGGCGTCCCCGGCGAAGCGGCCGGCTCCTCGCCCAGCCACCCGCTCGCCTGCCCCCGAGAGATCCGCACGCCGGTATTCCCGATCGGAGACGGGACGATCATCGACGGCGGCAGCGGGCCGCGACCCCCGAGCAGGCGGGCCGCGACCGCGCCCACGTGGGGATTCTCGGAATCGCGCCTCACGCAAAGCCGGCCGGTCTGGAGGAGCTGAAGCCCCGTCTCGTGGATGGGAGCGGCGTCATGATGCATCGAACGAATCAGCGCCAGACGATCCATCCGCGCGGCCAGTTTGGGCAGGAACTCGCTGATGCGGATGCCCGGGATCTTCGTGGGGATCGAGCCGAACGGCCCGCGGACCTCGGCCGGCGCGTCCGGCTTCGGGTCCCAGGTCTCGAGCTGGCTGGGCCCCCCGACCAGCAGGAGGAGGATCACCGACCGTGAATCCCCCCCGCCGCTCGAAGGCGTCCGTGCCGCCAGCTCCGGCAGCATCAGCCCCATCGAGCCCAGCCCGACCGTCCCCGCGCGGAGGACGTCGCGGCGGCTCATCCCGGAACTCGTCCTCGATGCCCCCCGGCCGATCGTGCTCATGCTGCTGCGACCCTCGCTCATCACGCAGGAGATGCGAGCCGGCCCGCCGACCGGCACCCGCCGTTCAAGGTACAGGCTCCGGAGGCCCGGCGACAGGGGGCAGTCCGTCCCCGAAGCGTCGAGAGGCGGCCCAAAGACAATGCAAGCTACACAAGGCAGTCAGGCGAGGCAGCCTTTGCGGTCCAGGGCGACTTTACGCCCTGCATCGACGCTAGGCCCCGGCCCGAATGGCCCGGCCATGTCGGTTTCATTCGATCGCTCGGTCGGGTCGATAAGGACGCAGGGGGGGTCTTCGGCGGAGCCGGGGGCCGGGGTCCCGAGGAGGAAGGTCTGTGGGAAATCACTCGCGCGCGGCAATCTCCCTGGCGATCATCGCCCTCGGCGTGGTCGAGACTCCGGGCCTGGTCCTGGGACAGGCGCCGACCATCGAGTCGGCCCAGCTTTCGGACATGTCCCAGAAGCCGGGCGGGGCGCAGTCCCGGCTCGGTCCCGGGCCGGGGATGGGGGACATGATCCTGGGCACGCAGCCGGGGCGTGACGACCTCCTGCTGGGCAAGCCCGGGCCGGCGAGCCCGCGCGTCCCGACCTCGATCGCGACGCCCGGCCAGGGGGACCAAACCCCGAAGCCCCGCATCATCCCCGCCCCCGAGCCCCTGCCGGTGCCCCGGGCGTCCCTCTACGGCACGCTCGCCCTGCCGAAGGGCGAGGAATCCGACGGACCGCCCGACGGCCTGACGCTCGACCAGGCGATCGACCTGCTGATCCACAACAACTTCGACCTCCGGTCCAAGGCCATGGAAATCCCCCAGGCGCGGGCGGACGTATTGACCGCCAGCCTGCGGGCCAACCCCATCTTCTACGCGGATTCCCAGCTCATCCCCTATGGCAACTTCTCCGAGCAGAGGCCGGGGGGCCCGACCCAGTACGACGTGAACGTTTCCCATCCGATCGATTACTCGCGGAAGCGACTGGCCCGGATCGACTACGCCACGCGGGCCATGAAGGTGACCGAGGCGCAGTACCAGGACGCCGTCCGCCTGGAGATCTCCAACCTCCACGCGGCCTTCCTGGACGTCCTGGCCGCACGCCAGACCGTCCGCTACGCGAAGGCGAGCGTCGACGGCGTGAAGGTCCTCCTCGAGAAGACGCAGATCCTCTACGACCGGGATATCGCCTCGCGTGCCGACGTGAATGAGATCAAGAGCCAGCAGCACATCGCCGAGGTCGGGGTCCTGGACGCGGGGGAGAGCCTCCGGAGGGCCAATCGCGTCCTGGGGATGATGCTGGGGATGGAGGCCGAGGCGGCCGAGGCGCTGGAGGTGCGGGGGAGCATCGAGGACCGCGGCCCCGCCCCGCCGCCGGTCGAGGAGCTGATGCGGGCGGCCGTGGATTGCCGGCCGGACATGGTCGCCTATCGGCTCGGGGTCCGGACGGCCGAGTCCGGCGTGCGGCTGGCGATGGCCAACCGCTACCAGGATGCGTATGTCCTCTACCAGCCGTACACCTATCAGAACAACGCCCCGTTCGACCGCAAGAGCGCGACCTCGTGGACGCTGGGGATCACGGTCCCCTTGCCGATCTACAATCGCAACCAGGGGAACATCGAGCGGGCCCGGCAGAACGTGACCCAGACCCGGATCGAGCTCGAGGGGATCACCCGTCGGGTGGCCGGGGAGGTGAGGCAGGCCGTGCGGGAGTATGAGGTGAGCGGGCGGATCGTCGAGCAGATCCGGACGCAGGTCCTGCCCGCGTCCCAGTCGTCGCTCGACGACCGGCTGCGGCTCTTCCAGGGGGGCGAGGCGAACGTCGTGTCGTTCCTCCAGGCCCAGAAGACCTACAACGACACCGTGAAGGCCTACCTGGACACCGTCGTCCGGCACCGCCGGAGCATGCTCAACCTGAACACGGCGGTCGGCCAGCGCATCCTCCCGTGAGGGGTGCGCCGGCCCGCGACCGATCGTGGGTGAAGCATCGACATGCGAGGACCTCTTCCCCCTTCGGGAATCGGCGGGGGTGAGGTCGGAGGTCGTGCGAGCGGGCCGCGCTCAGCCGATCAGGTTCTTGACGACCCGGGCGAGGTCGGAGCCGGTCTCGGTCAGGCTGTAGAAGTTGTTCTTGCCCTGGCGGCGAGGGGCGATGATATTGCCGTGGCGGAGCAGCGCCAGGTGATGGCTGACGGCGGGCTGGCTCTGGCTCAACTGCTCGCAGAGGGCGCCCACGTGCCTCTCCCCCTCGGAGAGGATCAGGATGACCTGGAGCCGGGTGGGGTCGCTGACGTGCTTGAGCAGGATGGAGGCCCGCTTGGCCTGCTGGAAGCGCAGGTCGGCCGCCTTGGCGCCGCGGGCCTTGGGGGCGGGGGTGCGAGTCGCGACGGCCGCTCGGGTGCTCGTCTTCACTGCCATGGACGGTGCTCCTTACTCTTAAAATGTGCTTCTTCCCTCAACCATGGGGCGAGGCCGACGCCTCGGCGGCCTCCCGCTCACCGCATCACCGCCCGCGGAGCCGGCCCGTCACGCGCCCCGCCCGACCCTCGCGCCCGTGTCGACTCCGCCGCGCCTCCCCGGCGGACCCCCGGACGAACATCCATCCAACTAAACAACCCGGCGCGGTCGAGCGTGAACAACCGTGATCCAACAACGAGGCGCTCACGAGATTGCGCGAACGTATCTCAACGTGGGTGGTTGTGGACATCTTATAACGACTCTAACGAATGTCAACCACAATCTGCAATCTTTGAAATCTTGGATTCGTGAATTTGTTGCCGCGTGCCGGGGGGCGGGCGGGCGGCGCCCCCAGGACGTCATTCAAGTCGATATCTCTCAAGGACTTGGACGAAATAGCCCGGACACGGATCGGTCGCCGGCCGGGTCACCGGGCGGCCGTCGGGAGGGCGGACTGGACCGTCTTCAGGAGGTCGGCAGATGACCACTTGTTACTCTGGGTGCCGACTTCCAGGCGGGCCAGCCGGCCGGCCGGGTCGACGACGGCCGTGCAAAGATTGTGAATGATTTCATTCTTCCCCGGGCCGTAGATCAGCCCGAGTGCGCCGGCGACCTTCGCGAGCTCCTCGTGCGGGGCCGTCGCGAACGACCAGAGGGGCGGGGACGCGCCGCGAGCCCGGGCGTGCCGGGACAGGACGTCCGGCGTGTCGTGCTCCGGGTCGAACGAGACCGACAGGAGTCGGACCGCCTCGGCCCGCCGGGGGGACGCGGAGACCGCGGCGGCCAGGTCCGCGAACTTGCGGTCCATGTAGGGGCAGAAGTCCGGCAGCGGGCAACGCGTATAGATGAAGGTCAGGACCACGACCTTCCCGCGCAAGTCGGAGAGGCGGAACACCTTGCCGTCCTGGCCGGTCATCGCGAAGTCGGGGACCGGGTCGCCGGGCTCGAGCCGCCTGGGGGCGGGCCGCAACGCCGGCGTCCCGTTGGAGAGGTCCAGCACCATCGCCGCCGCGGGCGCGGGCCTCGTCACCTCGAGGTCCCGGAGTCGATAGTCCTTGATCTCCCCCCCCTCGCGCACGACCTCCAGCTTCCCCTCCACCTCGTCCCCCTCGCGGATGTCGTCGAGCGTGCCGGGATCGACGCGGAACGGCATGGACATGGCCGGCATCAGGCCGGAGATCGCCTCGTGGCGGATCGTCACCTCGCCGGCCCCCGGGTCGACCGCCTTGACCCGGCCCACCAGCTTGTAGGCGGCGACCGGCTCGGCCACCGCCGGAGGGGCCTTCTCCGCGCCGGGGGGGGCCGCCTCCCGGCTCCCGCAGCCGGCCGCCAGCAGGATCATCGGCGCCGCGATCAGGGCCAGCGCCAGGTTCTCTTTTCCGAGCATTTGTGCGGATTCCGGGGTGGAGAGCGGCCCGGCTCGGAGGGCAGCGGCCTCCCCCGCCCGCCCGGCCGCGGCCTTGCGAGGCGGGCGCCATGTCAGAATGGAAAATCGCCGTCGAGCGGGCTCTTGGCGAGCTCGGTCAGGAAGGCCCCGATGCGTTCGACGACCCGTTGGGTGACCGCCTCGCCCTTCTCGGCCGTCGCCGCATGGGGGTCGCCGGAGCCGGAGTTGGTCGTCAGCAGGTGCCAGGGGCGGGTGATCTCGACCCATCCCCGGTTGACCGCCTCGAACCGGGAGGGGCGGACGGCACCGGCGTCCGCGGCGCCCAGGGTCACGCGGTCGGCGAAATGGGCGAGGCCCATGCTCGTTTCCATCTCCCCGGCGTGGTCGTCCTTCTTCTCGAAGATCGACTCGTAGCCGTCGAAGGCCACCTTGTACCAGTTGCAGAGGAAGAGCCTGACCCGGCTGGTCCGGTGGAGCTCCCGGAGGATCCACTTGAAGTCGTTGCCGCCGTGGCCGTTGAGCAGCAGGAGCTTGCGGATGCCGTGATGCTCCAGCGATTCCACCAGGTCGGTGATCACCCGGCAGAGCGTGGACGGGTTCAGGTTCATGGCCAGCGGGAATTCCATCTGGTTGGTCTCGGTCCCGTAGGGGATCGCCGGCAGCAGCACGACCCGGGCCCCCCGCTCCGTGGCGTAGGCGCAGGCCCTGTCCCCGATGAGGTCGACCTGGAACGTGTCCGTGCCATAGGGGAGGTGGAGGTTGTGCGGCTCGGTGGCCCCCATGGGGAGCACGGCGACCTCGAAGGGGGGGGAGGACTTGACCTGTCCGTAGGTGATGTCGGCGAGTCGCCAGTTGGGCATGGAGACCGTCCCTTTCGGCCGGTAGGGGAGACAAAGTGGTAAGACGCGTCTGGCCATGCGTCTCGGCATGGGGGGGGACGCGCCGAGTCGCCGCCCGGGGCGGGCCGGCGCGGCCCCGGCGGGCGGGGAGGCCCGCCTCAGGGCCATTGCTGAGGGGGCGGGCGGGCGTTACGATCGGGTCACCGACGCGTCGGGAGGCGTCAGCAGCCCCCGGCCTCCTCTCCTCCGTTATCCCGGGACCGTGCTCGCGATGCAAGCCTTCGAGGCCACCAGCCACTATTTTGACCAGGCCGCCCGGATCCTGGACCTCACGGACAACATTCGGACGCTGCTGATCACCCCCGATCGGGAGGTGCGGGTCGAGGTCGTCATCGAGATGGACTCCGGCCAGATCGGCAACTTCATCGGCTACCGCGTCCAGCACGACAACGCCCGCGGCCCCTTCAAGGGGGGGCTCCGGTATCACCCGCTCGTCGACCAGGACGAGGCCCGCTCGCTCGCCAGCCTGATGACCTGGAAGACGGCCCTCGTGGACCTCCCCTACGGGGGCGCCAAGGGGGGGATCAACTGCGACCCGGCGAAGCTCTCGAGGGGCGAGCTCGAGCGGCTGACCCGCCGGTTCACCGAGAAGATCCACGACGTCATCGGCCCGCTCAAGGACATCCCGGCGCCCGACATGGGGACCGACGCCCAGGTCATGGCCTGGATCATGAACGAGTACGGCAAGTTCGCGGGCTTCACCCCGGCCTGCGTCACGGGCAAGCCGGTGGAGTTCCACGGCTCGGTCGGCCGCGAGGCCGCCACCGGCTACGGCGTGGCGATCGTCACCCGCGAGGCGCTCGCCCGCCGCAAGGCGTCGATCGCCGGGACGTCCTTCGCCATCCAGGGCTTCGGCAACGTCGGCAGCCACACCGCCCGGTTCCTCTGGCGGCAGGGGGCGAAGATCGTCGCCGTCTCCGACGCCTACGGCGCCGTCACCAACCCCGGCGGGATCGACATCGCCGAGCTGGACAAGCACGTCGCGGTCGCGCGCAAGGTCGTCGGCTTCAAGGGGGGCGAGCCGACCACCAACGAGCAGCTCCTGAAGATGCCCGTGGACGTCCTCATCCCGGCCGCCCTGGGGGGCGTCTTCGACCGCGAGCTGGCCCGGGCGGTGCAGGCGAAGATGATCGTCGAGGCCGCCAACAGCCCGACCTGGCCGGAGGCGGACGAGGTCTTCAACGCCCGGGGAATCCCCGTCGTCCCGGACATCCTTGCCAACGCGGGGGGCGTCATCGTCAGCTACTTCGAGTGGGTGCAGAACCTCCAGTATTTCCGCTGGTCGCTGGAGCGGATCCAGAGCGAGGAGGAGTCTCGCCTGGTCACCGCGCTCCACGAGGTCTACGACACGGCCGAGCAGCTCAAGGTCCCGCTCCGGACGGCCGCCTTTTATATCGCCATCAACCGGGTCAGCCGCGCGCATGCCCTGGGGGGGATCTGACCGATGAACGAGTACGAGATCTACGACAACCCCCTGATCCGCCGCTACGCCAGCCGGGCGATGTCCCGGACCTGGTCGCCCCAGGTGAAGTTCTCCACCTGGAGGAAGCTCTGGGTCGCCCTCGCCGAGGCCGAACAGTCCCTGGGCCTGAACATCTCCGCCGAGCAGATCGAGGCGATGAAGGGGGCCGTCGAGTCGATCGACTTCCCCGCCGCGGAGGCCTATGAAAAGCGCTTCCGGCACGACGTCATGGCCCACATCCACGCCTTCGGCGACGCGGCCCCGGCGGCCCGGGCGATCATCCACCTGGGCGCGACGAGCTGCTACGTCACCGATAACACCGACCTCATCCTGCTCCGCGAGTCGCTCCGCCGCGTCCGCGACCGTCTGGTTTCGGTCATCGATGCCCTGGCGAGCTTCGCCGATCGCTGGAAGTCCCTGCCCTGCCTGGGATACACCCACTTCCAGCCGGCCCAGCTCGTCACCGTGGGCAAGCGAGCGACGCTCTGGTGCCAGGAGCTGATCTTCGACCTCCAGGACGTCGAGCATCGCCTGGCCGGCCTCCGGTTCCTCGGCGTGAAGGGGACCACCGGCACCCAGGCGAGCTTCCTCGCCCTGTTCGAAGGCGATCACGCGAAGGTCGAGGAGCTCGACCGCAAGGTGGCCGCCGCCTTCGGGTTCGAACGGAGCTACGCGGTCGCCGGCCAGACCTATTCACGCAAGGTGGATTCCCAGGTGCTGGGGACCTTGTCGGGCCTCGGCGAGAGCGCCCACCGCTTCGGCATGGACCTCCGCCTGCTCGCCCACGAGCGCGAGGTCGAGGAGCCCTTCGAGGCCGAACAGGTCGGCTCGTCGGCCATGGCCTACAAGCGGAACCCGATGCGGGCCGAGCGGTTGTGCTCGCTCGCGAGGTTCCTGATGGCCCTCCCGGCGGCGGCCTCTCAGACCTCGGCCACGCAATGGCTGGAGCGGACCCTGGACGACTCCGCCGTCCGCCGGCTGACCCTCCCGCAGGGGTTCCTCGCCGCCGACGCGATCCTCAACCTGTACGCGAACATCGTCCCCGGGATGGTCGTCCACCCCGCCGTCATCGATCGCCACATCGCCGAGCAGTTGCCGTTCATGGCCACCGAGAACCTGCTGATGTCCGCGGTGCAGGCCGGCGGCGACCGTCAGTCGCTCCACGAGCGGATCCGCCAGCACTCCCTGGCCGCCGCCGAGCGGCTCAAGCAAGGGGCCTCGGACAATGACCTGATCGCGCGGCTCCGCGACGACCCGGCGTTCCCGCCGCTCAACTTCGACGACGTGCTCGACGCCGTCCGCTACGTGGGCCGGTCACCGGAGCAGGTCGAGGAGTTCCTGCGCAGGGAGGTCGAGCCGATCCGGACTCGCTATCCCGACGCCGCGAAGGGCGCCCGGGAAGAGCTCCGGGTCTGACCTGCCCGGGGCGGAATCCGGCACATCCCGGCCGATTTTCCGCCATCCTACCTTCGTCTCGCCGGGGCATCTCCGCGGATGGTCCCCGGCCGGTCGTTGGCTTCGATCAGACTCGCGACGTCTGATGCTGGCGCGCCTTGCGGAGCCGCTTGAGCTCCTCACGACGACGACGCTCGCTCGGCTTCTCGTAGTACGCCTTGCGCCGCATTTCCTTCCGCAACCCGCTACGCTCACACAACTTGCGGAAGCGACGAACCGCCTCCTGGATCGACTCGCCGGCACGAACCCGTAACTTCACCACAGTCGCGTTCTCTCTTTCCTTCCCAGGGATTTCCGTGATGGCACGACTCTTCGCCGATCCGTGACCGCTTCAATGAGGCTGGCTTCCTGAATCGGGAGGAACTACGGAGTATATCATCGGTCCTGCGCCGGGCCAAGACGCATGACCGGGAGAATTCCGGGTCCTGGAGGACAATTCCCGCGGAGGCCAAGACTCACCCGAAGATCCGATCCACGTCCAGCCGCCGCCCCCGGCACGGCCGGCTCGGCATCGGCGACCTCTCCGCGACCGAAGGTCACCGGGACCTCGGGCGTTTCCGGGAGATACTTGCGGACGACCTCCATCACGGTGTCCACGTCCCACACGACCTCGGTCCCGGCCTCGAAGTAGTCGGCTCGCTTGGCCGCGAGTTCGGCCTCGGCAGCGCCGCCATAATCGCCCTCACCGCGGACCTCGACAGCGAAGGTCGGTGCCGCGAGGATGAACCGCATCTCATTCCGGGGGAACGCACCTCGGTAGTAGGAGGCGTCGGGCGAGAACGACCGTCTGCCCGAGGAGAGTTCCGGGACCGTGAATCCCATGTTGTCCGTGTCGACCTCGCCCTCACCCAGGACCTCGGCGAAATCATTGAGGCTGACGACGATCCGCAACGCCACCCGATTCGGCTTCCGACCCGTGGGCATGAGGGGAACGATCCTTCCGCCTATCAGTTCCGCCTTGCCCTCAACGCGATAGAGATCGTCGAGCGTCGCGGGGGCGCGGGTCGCGGATGACATGGCGATCCTCCAGGGAGCGAGGCGGCGCTAGCCGAGTATTGCTCATCCACTCTACGCGATCCGTGACAGCCAGCAATCACACCCGTCCTCGAACCTCTCGAGACGCGTTACGGCCAATT